>NZ_BDAG01000019.1 GCF_002091715.1 Pseudomonas migulae NBRC 103157
CTTGCTGGCGATGGACGCAAGTGCGTCGCGTTGATTCAGACAGCACGCGTTATCGTTGACGACCATCGCCAGCAAGCCGGCTCCTACAAGGGGCCGTGCAAACCAAAGCAAAAAAGCCGACATCACTGTCGGCTTTTTTGTGGGTCACTGCTTCGGCGGTTCAGCCGGTTTCGGTGCCGGGTCATCGAAGAGATTCAAACGCTCGCGAAGCTCATGGGCCGGCAATGGTTCTTTATCGGCTGGCAATGCGTTCGGATCAGCTGGCGTGGTCGGCACTTCACCCGGGCCGCCCTGCCCTTGCGTCGGCTCCGGAGTCGGTTCCGCGCCTTGCGAACCTTCGATGGCACGCTGGGCTTTCTTGGTCAGCACGACAATGTCGATTCGACGGTTCACCGGGTTGAGCGGGTTCTCGCGATCGAACAACGCCGACGAGGCATAACCGACCACTCGTGCAATCTGCTGCTCCGGATAGCTGCCGGCCACCAGTGCACGGCGTGCGGCGTTGGCACGGTTGGCCGAGAGCTCCCAGTTACCGAAGTCGCCAGTGCCCGAATACGGCTTGGCATCGGTGTGACCGCTGATGCTGATCTTGTTCGGCACCGCTTTGATGGTGTCGGCCATGGCCAACAGGATGTCTTCGAAATACGGTTTCAGACGAGCGCTGCCGGAATCGAACATCGGGCGGTTTTCAGCGTCCACGATCTGGATGCGCAAGCCGTCCGGGGTGATTTCGAACAGAATCTGGTCCTTGAATTTCTTCAGTTGCGGGTTCTCTTCAACCTTGTTCTGCAATTCTTGCAGCAACAGTTCAAGGCGTTCCTTCTCGACCATTTCGGCCATGCCTTCGACCTGCTCGACGTCGACGGTCACCTTGTCCGGCTGCGGCTGGGATTTCACTTCGGGGTTGAGGGTGTTTTCCGGCGCCAGGGTCGGCGTGCCGCCCAAGTCGATGATGAAAGGTGTGCCACTTTCGGAAAAGCCGACCGGGTCCTTGAAGTAACCGGCGATGGCGAGTTTCTGTTCCGGTGTTGCGGTGGACAGCAGCCACAACACCAGAAAGAACGCCATCATCGCCGTCGCAAAGTCGGCGAAGGCGATTTTCCAGGCGCCCCCGTGATGCCCGCCGGCGATGCGCTTGACGCGCTTGATGATTATCGGCTGGTTGTTTTCCATGACTTAACGACCACGAACCGCTTGTTCCAGCTCAGCGAAGCTAGGACGGTGCGCCGGGTACAGAACCTTGCGCCCGAACTCTACCGCCAGCGATGGCGGCATGCCGGAGGCCGAAGCCACCAGCGAGGCCTTGATGGCTTCGTAGACGTTCAGTTCTTCCTTGGCATCGTGGGCCAGGGAGTGCGCCAGCGGACCGAAGAAACCGTACGCCGCGAGAATACCGAAGAAGGTACCGACCAGTGCCGCACCTACGTGCAGACCGATGGATTTCTGGTCGCCTTCACCCAGGGATGCCATGGTCACCACGATACCCAATACCGCCGCGACGATACCGAAACCGGGCATGGCGTCGGCGATGCCGTTCACCGCGTGGGACGGGTGTTCGAGGTCTTCCTTGAGGTTGTAGAGTTCCATGTCGAACAGGCCTTCCAGCTCATGGGGAGCCATGTTGCCGGAGGACATGATGCGCAGGTAATCGCAGATAAACGCGGTCATGCGCTCATCTTTGAGCACCGATGGGTACTTGGCGAAGATGGGACTCGCGGCGGCATCTTCGATGTCGCCTTCGATGGCCATCATGCCTTCGCGGCGACTCTTGTTGAGGATCTCGTAGATCAGCCCCAACACTTCAAGATAGTAGCCGTGATTGAAGCGCGACCCGAACATGCTCAAGGACTTCTTGAGCACGTGCAGTGTCATGTAACCGGGGTTGGCCTGGAGGAATGCACCAAGGGCCGCGCCACCGATGATCAACACCTCGAAGGGTTGAATCAGGGCGGCAATCTTGCCGTGGGAAAGCACGTATCCGCCGAGCACGCTCGCGAATACGACGATGATGCCGATTATTTTAGCCATAGGTAGGAGAGCACTTACTGAGTCGGGTTCAAGGTCATATTCGGAAGTTAAAAAATCTCTTCTTCTACTTATCGGCAAAACTGCGCCAGACTATAGCCAGTTCAGGCGAAAAGCCAATTTGGCCCGCTCCAGGCATAGGTAATGCAGACGATGATCGCGTCCAGACATGGCTAACGAAACGAACGTCCCAACTCCAAAACCGACCACACTCGAAGGCTGGGTCAAGCTTCTCGATGGTGTGCGCCTGCCGGTTCCGCAAGCCAGTCATGACCGTGTCTGCAAGGCCATCCGCGACGACCGCAGCTCCCTGCGCGATATCGCCGAGTTGATGCAGGACAGCCCCGCCCTGGCCTTGAGCGTGATCCGCGAAGCCAACCGGCACACCCACGGCAGCATGACCGAGCCTGCGGAAAACCTTGAGGTGGCGATCAATCGCCTCGGGTTGAAACGCACGGAAGAACTGCTTGCGCGACTGCCCGCGGTACCTGAATCGCAAATCCCCGTGGCCCTTCGACAGTTGCAGATGATCAGCCTGCACGCGACGCAACAGGCCAACGGCTTTTTCGCCGCGCGCCTGGCGCGGCTGTGGCAGGACATCCACTGGGGCAGCCTGCTGTTTCTTTCGCCGCTGTGGCCCATGGCGTTGACCCATCCGCAGTTGCTTGAAGAATGGGAACTGCGGGTCATCCATAAAGGCGAGTCGGCGCGCAACGTCGAGAAACAATTGTTTGGCGCTCGCCTGCTGGAAATCGCTCAGGCGCTGGTGGAGATCTGGCACCTGCCGATCTGGGTGCAGCAAGGTTACAAGCTGCTGCTCAACGAGCAACGGGAACTGGTGAAAGTCCTGCGCATCGCGCGCGACAGCGATCATCCATTGCGCCAGCAGAACCGTCTTGATGACGATCCGACATTGCGCCGCTGGCTCAATCAACCGGCCAATACCGTGTTGCTGGCCAACGGTCTGGCGCTGTCGGCGCAACAGGCCTGGGACAGTCCGCACAGTGAACGCTGGCAGTACCTGACCAGCCTTTACCTGCAAATGCCGATGGAGGAGGTGCAACAGCAATTGCACCAGCAGGCCGCCAACAGTGCGCGTCAGCATGCCATGCCAGACCTCTGGCACCCGGCGGTTGCACTGCTCTGGCCTTGGGGCATGAACCGCGTTCACGCCGGTCTGCTGCCCGCCCCGGCGCCGACCGCCGAGGACCTGGCCAAATGGCGCAAACAATGCGCCGAGCTGCTGGTAGAGCCGAGTCGCTTCACCAATGCCATGCACCTGACCAACTCGGCCCGTGACGCGTTGGTCGCGTGCGGCATGCGTCGAGTGATGATCCTGATGGCCGACCGCACGCACGCCAATCTGCGCGTGCACCAGATCGCCGGGCTGCCGAAAGAAGCCGCCGGCCTGAATTTCGTGGTCAGCCAAAGCACCGTGCTGCAACGCCTGCTTTCGCAACAGGCGCAGGTGCGCCTGACCCCGGCCAACAACGCGCAATTTTCGGCGCTGCTCCCGGCCAGCCTGCGCTCGCAGTTCGGTGGCGAACACCTGCTGTTGCGCTCGCTGGTCAACAACGGCCGCGTGATCATGATCGTGGTGGCCGATCAGGGCGGCGGGCCGTTCTCTGAAATCACCGTGCAGGCCTTTGGCAAAACCGCGCAGTGCATCGAGAAAGCCCTGCACAGCTTTAGCCATCGCGGCCAATGACCCGCTACAATCCTCCCCTTTGTGCTCTGGAGACCTCACATGTCTGACTTCTCTGGCTTGCCGCTGGTGATCGAACCGAGCGACTTGCTCTCTCGTCTCGACGCCCGCGATCTGATTCTGGTGGACCTGACCAGCAGCGCCCGCTATGCCGAAGGGCATATTCCCGGCGCGCGTTTTGTCGATCCGAAACGCACGCAACTCGGCCAGCCGCCTGCACCAGGCTTGATGCCGCCGCACGCGGCACTCGAAGCGTTGTTCGGTGAGCTGGGACACAACCCCGATGCGGTCTACGTCGTGTATGACGATGAAGGCGGCGGTTGGGCCGGGCGCTTTATCTGGTTGCTGGACGTCATTGGCCACAGCAAGTACCACTACGTCGACGGTGGCCTGACGGCGTGGCTGGCAGAAGGCTCGCCCATGTCGATCCAGGTCCCGCCCGCGGTTGGCGGTCCGGTTTCGCTGACTCTGCATGACGAGCCCACCGCCACCCGCGAATACCTGCAAAGCCGTCTCGGCGCCGCCGACCTGGCGATCTGGGACGCGCGCGGGCCGCTGGAATACTCCGGCGAGAAAGTCCTCGCGGCCAAGGGCGGGCACATTCCCGGCGCGGTCAATTTCGAATGGACTGCAGGCATGGACCCGGCTCGCAACCTGCGCATCCGCACCGACATGCCGCAGATCCTGGAAAAACTCGGGATCAGCAAAGACAAAGAAGTGATTACCCACTGCCAGACTCACCACCGTTCTGGCTTCACCTATCTGGTGGCCAAGTCCCTCGGTTATCCGCGGGTCAAAGGCTACGCCGGCTCCTGGGGCGAATGGGGCAACCACCCCGATACGCCTGTAGAGATTTAAGGTTTTTAAGGACAGTTAATGAATAAGCGTTTGTTTATCCTCAGCCAATACCTGCTGCCCCACCACTTGCTCTCGCGACTGGCCGGCTGCATCGCCGAATGCCGCGTGCGCTGGTTCAAGAATGCGTTCACCGCGTGGTTCGCCAAGCGTTATCAGGTGGACATGTCCCAGGCCCTGGTCGAAGACCTGACCGCCTACGAGCACTTCAACGCATTCTTCACCCGAGCGTTGAAAGACGGCGCTCGTCCGCTGGACGAAACCCCGGGCGCGATCCTCAGCCCGGCCGACGGCGCGGTCAGCCAGCTCGGCCCGATCGAACACGGTCGCGTGTTCCAGGCCAAGGGCCACAGCTTCAGCGTGCTGGAGTTGCTGGGCGGTGACGCGGCCAACGCAGCGCCGTTCATGGGCGGTGATTTCGCGACCATTTACCTGTCGCCGAAGGACTACCACCGCGTGCACATGCCGCTGGCCGGCACATTGCGCGAGATGGTCTACATTCCGGGGCGGATTTTCTCGGTCAACCAGACCACCGCGGAAAACGTTCCGGAATTGTTTGCCCGCAACGAGCGAGTGGCATGCATTTTCGACACCGAGCGCGGCCCGATGGCCGTGGTGCTGGTGGGCGCGATGATCGTCGCATCGATCGAAACCGTTTGGGCTGGCCTGGTGACGCCACCGAAGCGCGAGCTGAAAACCTTCCGCTACGACGAAGCGGCCCGTGCGCCGATCCATCTGGAAAAAGGTGCGGAACTGGGTCGTTTCAAGCTGGGTTCGACGGCTGTTGTGCTGTTCGGCCCTGATCAAGTGCAGTGGGCCGAAGAACTGGCGGCCGGTTCGCCGGTGCAGATGGGCCAGGGCATGGGCCTGCCAAAAGCCTGATCCCCTGATCCGAACCCCACGAACGTCTTCGTGGGGTCGGACATTTCGGTGGTGCCGCTACTCTATCTGCCCGCGAAAGCCGATCGGTCCTTCGTTGGCGTAGGTATTGGTGCCACTGAGGTTTTTCCCTCCATCACTGGAGGTCACGCTCAACGCGACAACGTTCTGATTGTCCCGGCCTCCGATGACCCATTTGCCACCCGGATGCCATGGAGCGTCGTTGCCGCCCCACTGATTTTCAACGTTGTACTGGTTCTGGCCCGTGCGCTGAGCCTTGAAGCCAATGGGACCTTCACCTGAGTACGTCATGGTGCCGGTGAAGCTCTTGCCGCCATCGCTCGACTTTATCTCGATCGCGACAACCTTCTGGTTGTCCCGCGCGCCTAGCGTCCAGTCTCCGCCCGGATGCCAGGGTGCAGAACTACCGCCCCATTGATTTGCCACTACGTATCTAGACATAAACTTCATCTCCTTGAAGTTACGAGAGACCTGCCCGGCACAGGCAGCAGGCCGTACGACCGTGCGTATCCAGTCGCACGTCTGTCAGATTAGTAGCACGCCCGAACCTCACTCGGCTGACAGACAAACGGTAGATTTCCGTAGGAGCTGCCGGCGACAGGGGTTCCTCGACAGGCTATTGCTGCTACAGTCAGGTCATTCACTGCCCATTTTCCCGGTTGGAGTTTGTTCACGGCATGAATGAGACCAGTCCCCACCTTCTGCTACGCGCCCCGATCCCTGCACAGTTGCGCCTGTCGTTCTGCGAAGCCACCCCGCGCGACCTCAAGCGCTGGATCGCCGATCTGCCCAAAGCCAATATCGGCGAAACCGCTCGCCAGCTCTATCAAGGCTTGAGCGAGCTGAACCAACTGCTGACGCCCAGCGACAATCGCCTGCAACTGCTCGAGTTACTACGGCCCGAGGTGTATTACGTCTGCAAGCACCTGGAGCGGCATTTCCTGCACCAATCGATTGTCCTCGACGAGCGCTCGCGCAAGATCGCCAACCTCTGCCAGGCGCTGCAAAGTCATTTGGCGATTGGCTATAAACAGATCGTCGCGCGCATCTCGCCGCGCTTCAGCAAAGACCGCGCACCGCTGCTGGCCCAGGCATTACAGCGGGCGATCCATTGCCTCAACGGATCACTGATCCGCGCCACCGAGCTCTATTGCCCGGTGCCGGAAGGCGTGTGGCTGGAACTGCATCTGCTGTATCGGATCGCCTGCTCCCATCGGCTCCAGCACCTGAACCTGCGCGATGAGCTGGCCAGCCAGACGCAAACCCTGAGCATCGAACAGACGTACGTGGCCGCATTGTTGCTGGGCGCTGCGCGATGCAACCAACTGCGCCAGAACCAGATCGCGCGGCTCGCCGAAGTGCTGGAGCCGTGGAGCAAGTTGATCAAGCTGCAGCCGGTATCTGCGGCCGACGGACTGTTTGGCGTCGCACCGGAGCTCGACATCGGGCCGCGTTACCGCTCGAAATTCCGACCTGAGCAGCAGAAGAACCTGCTGGCGCTCGATCCGCTGCCACTGGTCGCAGCCATCGAAGCCCATCTGCAAAAAACCGACAGCCCGGTGCCACTGCCCGTGCCGGCAGGATTGAGCCTGGATACGCTGCAACACCTGAGTGCCGCCTGGGGCCAGGCGGTCGAACGCAGTTTCCAGCGCACGGCCAGTCAAGGCACCTTGACCTTGTGCGTAGGCATGAGCGCGCTGCACTTCTATCTGGGCGGGCAACGCCCGTTCAGCGAGATCCTGAAACATCCCGGTGCCGGCCGCGCGCAGTTCACGGCGATTTCCCTTCGGGAAAAAGACCAATGGCACCATGCCTTCGACGCGGCGCCACTCGGCACCGCTGACGCGTTGCTGCCTTACGAAGAAATCGAATACCCGCAACTTCAGAACGACGACAGTCAAAAAGACTCCGACCGTAACCGTCACTTCCCGACCTACGCCTTGCCGGTGATCAATCACAGCCCGGGCGGTTACTGCCTGGCCTGGCCCGGTGCAGTGCCCGCGGAGTTGCAGGCTGGCGAGATGGTCGGCATCGAGGATACGGCGGGGTCGGGCTGGAGCATCGCCGTGGTGCGATGGATCCGCCAGGTTCGCGGCGGCGGTACGCAAATGGGTATCGAGCAAGTCGCGCCCTACGCTGAGCCTTGCGGCCTGCAACTGGTGCGCACCCGTGACGACCACAGCCAATACTTGCGTGGCCTGCTGCTACCCGCGATCAGTGCGATAGACCTGCCTGCCACCTTGCTCGCGCCGCGCCTGCCCTTTGAGGAAGGCAACAAGGTGCTGATCAACACCAACGGCGAGGAGCGCCGGGCCGGGCTGGATCGACGGGTGGCGAGCACCAACAGTTTCAATCAGTTTGCCTATCGCTCGCTGGAGGCTGCCAGAAACGAAAACGCCGCGGGGAGCGGCGTGGTCGGAAACGAGGAGGAATTTGATTCGTTGTGGAAGACGCTTTGAGGGTGACCCCTTAAGACCGTGTCGCGCCCATCGCGAGCAAGCCCGCTCCCACATTCGACTGTAATCCTTCTGGAAGAACTCGCTCGAATGTGGGAGCGGGCTTGCTCGCGAAGAGGCCTGCTCAAACAACCGGGATTTCAGAGCTGCCCGTCACGATCCCGAAAGCCCAGCAGGTACAGCACGCCATCCAGCCCCAGAGTGGAAATCGCCTGCTTCGCCGACTGCTTGACCAGCGGCTTGGCGCGGAACGCCACACCCAGCCCGGCAATCGCCAGCATCGGCAAATCGTTGGCACCGTCGCCGACCGCAATGGTCTGCTCCAGACGCAAGCCTTCCTTGTGCGCCAGCTCCTTCAACAGATCCGCCTTGCGCTGCGCATCGACGATCGGCTCGACCGCCACGCCAGTCACTTTGCCATCAACCACTTCCAGCTCATTGGCGAACACGTAGTCGATACCCAATTTCGCCTGCAATTGCTTGGCGAAGTAAGTGAAGCCACCCGACAGAATCGCGGTCTTGTAGCCCAGGCGCTTGAGTTCGGCGAACAGGGTTTCGGCGCCTTCGGTCAGGCGCAGGGAAGCGCCGATCGAATCCAGCACGCTGACGTCCAGACCTTTGAGCAAGGCCAGACGCTCCTTGAAGCTGGCGCGGAAGTCGAGCTCACCGGCCATCGCCCGCTCGGTGATTTCCGAAACCTGGTCACCCACACCCGCGGCCTTGGCCAGTTCGTCGATGACTTCGGCTTCAATCAGCGTCGAGTCCATGTCGAACACCGCCAGACGGCGGTTGCGGCGGAACAGCGAATCTTCCTGGAAGGCGATATCGACGTTCAGTTCCTGGGCGACGCTGAGGAATTCGGCCCGCAGCGCTTGCGGATCAGCCGCTTCGCCACGCACGGAAAACTCGATGCAGCCCTTGCCTTTGTCGGCCGGCGTGTCCAGTGGCATGCGCCCGGACAGACGATCGATGTGGTCGATGTTCAGGCCATATTTGGCGGTGATCGAGCTCACGGCCTGCAATTGCCCGGCAGTCACTTTGCGGGTCAATAGCGTCACGATGTGGCGTTTTTTACCTTGATTGCCGACCCACTGCTGGTAATCATCTTCGGACACCGGCGTGAAACGCACCTGCTGGTCGAGTTTGTAAGCCGTGAACAGAATGTCCTTGAGCACGGACTTGCCTTGCTCGGTGTCAGGAATTTCAACCAGGATGCCGAACGACAGGGTGTCGTGGATCACCGCCTGACCGATGTCGAGAATGTTCACACCACCCTGGGCCAGAACGCCGGTAATGGCCGCGGTCAGACCTGGACGGTCCTCACCAGTGATGTTTATCAGGACGATTTCGCGCAAGGCGCACCCCCGCAGGTGGAAAAAAACCGCATTCTACCCACTTTCAGTGACCATCGGGCACCGTGAGCGCTTTGACGGTCTAGGGCCTGTCGCTATACTGCGCGTCAACTTCACGGACAAAAGAGCCGAGCTCAAGTGAACCGGCCCACGCCAGTTAAAACCGATAACTTCTTTCTGCTGATCTTCCGTGCACTGCGCCACCGCCGTGTACCGATTGCATTGCGCATCGCCAGCCATAACGTGATCCTGGTCGCTCTGGCCCTGGTGATCTACGCCTGCGTGATGGGTTTGCAGTTCAAGCAGGCCATGCACGAACAGGCGGATGCCCTGGGCGAAAGCCTGACCACGCAGACCGCCACGTCCGCCACGGAGCTGTTGGTGTCCAACGACATCCTCAGCCTCAACGTGTTGCTCAACAACCTGACCAAGAACAAGCTGGTGGCCCACGCCGCCATCTACAGCGTGGATAACCGCATCCTCGCCGAAGCCGGTCAGCGTCCCAAGCACAGCCTGTTGGGCGAAGCCGAGGGCATGTACCAGAGCAAGATCACCTTCCAGGACGTGACCGCCGGGCAACTGCGCATCAGCCTGGACATGGATCAGTTCCAGCAGCCGATGACCATCAGCCTGCAGAGCATGGGCATTTTGAGTGCGATTCTGTTGGCCTTGTCGCTGGCCTTGAGCCTGCGCCTGGGTCGGCACATCTCCACGCCGCTGCTGCAATTGCGTGTGTGGCTGCGCAATATCGATGAATACACCCCGGCAACCGGACGTCAGGACGAAATCGGCGACCTGGCTCGCCAGCTGCACGCCAACTTTGCGCCGGAGCCGGCCGAGCCAGAACCTGAGCCGGAACCCGAGTACGACGAAAGCGATTACGAAGACGCCGCCGACGAGCCGTCCTTCGAAGTGCGCAATCTGCGGGACCCGAGCTTTGATGAAACCAAGCCTGTTGCTGGCCTCAAGCCTGCGCCACGGCACATCGTCAGCACCGTAGAAGATGAGGATGACGATGATGCGTTTGCCGACCTGCGTGACGATTCGGTAACGAGTGCACCGAAGCCAGTGGTCAAACCGCAGGTATCGAACGTGCCGCAACACAGCGCGGTGCTGGCCGTGCAACTGGGTGCTCAGGATCAGCTGCGCCGTCTGCCGCGGGCGCGCCTGGAAGAACTGCTCAAACGCTATCGCGACTGCCTCGACCAGGCCGCGTCGCTCTATGAGGGCGAGCTGCACAGCCTGAACGATGGCAGCACGCTGATGGTGTTCCACACCGAAGACAGTGGCGACGACTACCTGACCAACGCCATCTGCTGCGGCGAGTTGCTGCGTGCGCTGGGCCATCAGTTGCAGATCGAAGTCGCGGACAGCGGCATCACCCTGCAATTGCAACTGGGCCTGACCCTGGGCGACGAGTTGTTCGGCCTGAGCCAGATCGACCTGCTGCTGACCGAAACCGCCCAGGACGCCCTGGCCCTGTCGCAACACAGCCGCAATCTGCTGCTGGTGGAGCGCAAGATCAGTGACGACGCGCTGATTCGCCAGCGTGCGCGGATCCGTCCGATTGCCAGCCCTGAGGGTGCGTGCTGTGTAGAGCGGTTGATGGAGCCTTATCCGTCGATGCTGGAACGGCAACTGGCGCGGATGCATGAGCGTCGGGCGTAAGCCTTAAGCCTGATGTGAAGAAGCCCGCAGATGAGTGATCGTCTGCGGGCTTTTTTGTTGCCTGTCGCGGCCCCATCGCGGGCAAGCCCGCTCCCACAGTTTTAGTGTCATACACCTATCGCGCGAACGACGCGGGACCTGTGGGAGCGGGCTTGCCCGCGAAGGGGCCATCAGTAGCACTGGATCTCTCTAACCTGCAGAAACAACAAAGCCCGCATCATCGCGGGCTTTATGTTGTATCGGTGCGGGCTTAGAAGCGAAACACTTCCATATCGGTGCGGATCGGCGAAGCCATCGGGATCTTCGGCTGCTTTTCCTGTTCGGCCGCCGGTGCCGCAGGCTTGGCAGCCGGTTTCTTTGGCGCTTCCGCAATCGGTGGCTGGTTAGCCAGTGGCTTGAGCGCGGTCGACAGCTGTTCGGCGAGTTTCTGCAACAACACCCCCTGAGCCTGAACCTGCGCGGCAGTGCCGCCGGTGTGTTGTTCCTGCAAGTGAATGATGCGGTTATCGCGAACCTGACCACGGCGGTCGATCAAACGCCATTGAGCATCAAGGATCGCCGGTTGCGATTCACCCGAGTCCAGGCGTGTGATGGTGAGCAACACCTGCACGTCCGGCGTGAAGCCGACCGTTGCCGGTGCCAGCACCACACGCTGACTGTCCAGATGACCCGCGACCTGGCGCAGCAACAGCTGATCGATGTCGGAGGACAGGCTTCCAGCCCAACGACCATCGGTCGAAGCCTGCAAGCTGCCATCCGGCTGACGCTGCAGCAATGTTTCACGTTGCAGATAGTCGGCGACCGTCACCGGGCCGAGCAATACCGCCATGCCCGCGCTTTGCGCAGGCTGAGCCGGACTTCCGCTGTCCAGCTGATACAGCGACACCGGTTGGTGAGTGCTGCAGCCCGCCAGGCCAAGAACGCCGGCGAGCATCAAAATAAAAGGAAGGCGCAGAGCAGTCATCGTCCCATCCAGGTGGTTGCCACAAGGCTAACCACAGTGAAGATACTCAATAAATATGAAGAACGCTCGGCCACGCCGGCGCTTGGAAAGGCCATATCATCCGTGAATATGCGTTCCGACTCCAGCGGCAAAGCGTCGATCTACGCGTTAAATCGCAGATCGAGCGCTCTAGGACGCCTAATTGAGGTTTTCGACGAGCAGCGCATCTACCCTCTGGAAGCCTCGTGGAAGCTTGTTACCACGACGCCCACGCTCACCTTTGTAGTGTTCGAGGTCGTCCGCTTTCAGTGACAAGGTACGTTTTCCTGCCTGCAACACCAAGGTGGCGCCTTCCGGCAGTACAGCGATGTCCGTGACATATTCTTCGCGACTGGCAACACGCTCACCGGAAATACCGATGATCTTATTACCTTTACCTTTACCTAATTGTGGCAGATCGCTGATCTTAAAGATCAGCAGGCGACCTTCGGTGGTCACCGAGGCCAGCCAGTTGTTCTCACGATCCGCCACCGGGCGCGGCAGAATGACCTTCGAGTTGTTCGGCAAGCTCAGCAGCGCCTTACCCGCCTTGTTCTTGGCCTGGAAATCCTCACCCTTGACCACGAAACCGTAACCCGCGTCGGAGGCGATCACGTAGAGCGAATCGTCTTCCGGCATCAGCACGCATTCGAAACTCGCCCCTGGCGGCGGCGTCAGACGACCGGTCAACGGTTCGCCCTGACCGCGGGCCGATGGCAACGTGTGCGCGGCCACCGAATAGCTGCGGCCGGTGGAATCGATAAACACCGCAAACTGGTTGGAACGCCCAGCCGCCAAAGCCTTGAAACCGTCCCCGGCCTTGTAGGAAAGCCCGGTGGCGTCAATTTCGTGCCCCTTGGCGGAGCGTACCCAGCCTTTTTCCGACAACACGACGCTGACTTTCTCGTTCGGCAGCAGATCGTGTTCGGTCAGGGCCTTGGCTTCGGCGCGCTCGACGATTGGCGAACGACGGTCATCGCCGTAGGTTTCGGCGTCTTTGATCAGCTCGGTGCGCACCAGCTTTTTCAACTTGGCTTCGCTGCCCAGCAGGGCTTGCAGCTTGGCTTGTTCCTTGAGCAGTTCATCCTGCTCGGCACGCAGCTTCATTTCTTCCAGTCGCGCCAACTGACGCAAACGGGTGTCGAGAATGTACTCGGCCTGGATTTCGCTCAGAGCGTAACGCGCGATCAGGGCAGCTTTCGGGTGTTCCTCAGTGCGGATGATATGAATCACTTCATCCAGGTTGAGGTAGGCAATCAACAAACCGTCCAACAGGTGCAGGCGACGCTCGACCTTGTCGAGGCGGAATTGCAGGCGACGACGCACGGTCTGTACGCGGAATTCCAACCATTCGACCAGCAATGCTCGCAGGTTTTTCAGCTGCGGCTTGCCGTCCAGGCCGATGATATTGATGTTGACCCGGTAGCTCGACTCCAGCTCGGTACTGGCGAACAGGTGCTGCATCAGCGCGTCGTGGTCAAAATTCTTGCGCGCGCCCGGAATGATTACGATCCGGCACGGGTTTTCGTGGTCGGACTCGTCGCGCAGGTCCGCGATCTGCGGGGCCTTCGACGGCTTGGCCTGCATCATGGCCGCGATCTGTTCCAGCACCTTGGCGCCAGATACCTGATGCGGCAGCGCGGTGACGATGATGTCGCCGTCTTCGATATGGTAAACGGCGCGCATGCGCACCGAACCGCGACCGGTTTCGTAGATTTTCAGCAGGTCGGCGCGCGGGGTGATGATTTCCGCTTCGGTCGGATAATCCGGGCCCTGGATATGTTCACAGAGCTGTTCGACCGTGGCTTTCGGCTCATCGAGCAAACGCACGCAGGCGGTCGCGACTTCGCGCAGATTGTGCGGCGGTACGTCGGTGGCCATGCCCACGGCGATGCCGGTGGTGCCGTTGAGCAGGATGTTCGGCAAACGTGCCGGCAATACCAGCGGCTCGTCGAGGGTGCCGTCGAAGTTCGGGCCCCAGTCCGCTGTGCCCTGGCCCAGCTCGCTGAGCAGCACTTCGGAATAACGCGACAGCCGCGCTTCGGTGTAACGCATGGCGGCGAAGGACTTGGGATCATCCGGCGCCCCCCAGTTACCCTGGCCGTCGACCAGCGTGTAGCGGTAGCTGAACGGCTGGGCCATCAGGACCATGGCTTCGTAGCAGGCCGAATCGCCATGCGGGTGGAACTTGCCGAGCACGTCACCGACGGTACGCGCCGATTTCTTGTGCTTGGAATCGGCGTCCAGCCCCAACTCGCTCATCGCATAAATGATGCGACGCTGTACCGGTTTCAGGCCGTCGCCGATATGCGGCAAGGCACGGTCCATGATCACGTACATGGAGTAGTTGAGGTAGGCATTTTCGGTGAAGTCAGCCAGTGACCGGCGTTCTACACCGTCCAGGCTGAGATCAAGGGAGTCGCTCATGCGGGCCTCATCGGTTCGTTGTCTGGCGCAGCAGCATGGTGCCACCGCGCTGGGTAAATTCAAGTTTGTTCAGCGCGCTCATACCGAGCAGCACTTGCTTGCCATCCAGGCCTGGTACGACGATGGCGCGCACATCACGCAGCACGATGTCGCCCAGTTGCAGCCGGTCGACGCGGGTTCGATAACCCTCGGTACGACCGTTGGCGGTGCTCAGGGTCACCCCGAAGCCTTGTTCAAGTTTCAGCCGTTCGGCCATTTCTGCCGGGATCGCTACATCGGTTGCCCCGGTATCCAGCATGAAATCCACCGGCTGGCCGTTGATCTGGCCGCTGGCGACGAAGTGCCCCTGGGTGTTGCTGGCCAGTTTCACTTCAATAAAACCTTCGCCCTGTTCCGAGCTGACGACGACATTGGGATTTTGCTGACGCTCCTCCCATTGACCGAAAAACCGTGTCGCCAGAAATAGCGCTGCGCACCAGGCCAGCACCATGAACACCCGACCGGCGCGTTTTCCCGGCGTTTGTGGCGTCATGGTTTGGCACTCCAGCCACCTTCAGGCGCGGCGAAGCGCCAGACGATCGGGCGGTACTCGCCATCGGAACGGGCACCGTCGTTGTTGTCGATGCCGACCCAGGCGCCATCGGCGTCGACGATCAGCGCTTCCGTCAGGCCATAACCCTGTGGATAACGACGGTTCTCCTGCAATGCCTCGTCGGCAAACGACCAGCAACGCTCGACCTTCGCGGTCAACGCATCACGGCGGCAAATCTCGAACGCATTGCGCTCAAGGGTAAACAGCTTGCCGTTGAACAATGACAGATCGGCAAAATCCCGCGACACCGCTCTGGCCTTGGGAAATTTCGCCGGTTGCATTTCCATCCCGGCCTCACTCAGCAGCACACAGCCGCCGTCGCAATCCCAGACCGTTTGCTGACGTTTGATCAACAGAAGACCACGGCGCTCACGTTCGGCGGCCAACCACAACTGATCGCCGGCCGGATTGATCGCCAGGCCTTCGAACAATGCGTTGAAGTGCAACAACATGCCGCTGGCCCGGGCTTCGCGAACCAGCATCGGCGAAATCTTCAGCCAGGACGTCGGCCCAACGGGCGGCACTTGCAGCACCGCGGCATGGGACTCGCTGACGATGTAACGATTACCGGCGCTGTCACAGGTGATGCCTTCGAAGTCCAGATCCCCGCCCCGCATGAAAGATGCAGCCCAGGTCCGCGAACGCAGCCCCCACGGCAAACCGCTGTCCGGCACTGGCGGCACACCGATGCGCACGGTTTCAGCCTGCCAGACCGTGGCACCGGTCTCGAGTCGGTAGATCTGATCGTCGTCGCGATCGGAAATGGTCCACAAATCCTTGCCACACAGGGCCAGCCCCGACAGGTTGCCGCCGCGCATGCCCTCCACGGGATGCTCGGACAACAGGCGCAACTCCGGTGCCGGTTCGGCAAACGCCGAAACAGAGGCCAGAAGTAACGCACACGCCAGGGCAAAGCCAACCCGCATCAGCCAAGAACCTCGGCCAGGTTGCCTTTGGATTCGAGCCAGGATTTGCGATCACCGGCGCGTTTCTTCGCCAGCAACATGTCCATCATTTCCGAAGTCGCTTCGAAATCGTCGAGGGTCAGCTGCACCAGACGCCGGGTGTTCGGGTCCATGGTGGTTTCGCGCAACTGTGGCGGGTTCATTTCACCCAGGCCCTTGAATCGGGTGACCTGCGGTTTGCCGCGTTTCTTCTCGGCTACCAGACGATCGAGGATCCCGTCGCGCTCGGCTTCGTCGAGTGCGTAGTAAATCTCTTTGCCCAGGTCGATGCGGTACAGCGGCGGCATGGCGACGTAAACGTGCCCGGCATCCACCAACGGACGGAAATGCTGGACGAACAAAGCGCACAGCAGCGTGGCGATGTGCAGACCGTCGGAGTCGGCGTCGGCGAGGATGCAGATCTTGCCGTAACGCAGCTGGCTCATGTCCGCCGCGCCCGGATCGACACCGATCGCCACGGCAATGTTGTGCACTTCCTGGCTGGCCAGCACTTCGCTGCCGTCGACTTCCCAGGTGTTCAGAATTTTCCCGCGCAACGGCAGGATCGCTTGAAACTCTTTGTCCCGCGCTTGTTTGGCGGAACCGCCGGCGGAGTCACCTTCCACCAGGAACAGCTCGGAACGCATCGGGTCCTGCCCGGCGCAGTCGGCGAGCTTGCCCGGCAGCGCCGGACCTTGGGTGATGCGTTTGCGCTCGACCTTCTTGCTGGCCTTCAGGCGACGGCCGGCGTTGTTGATCGCCAGTTCCGCCAGGAGCATGCCGGTTTCCGGATTGGCATTGAGCCACAGGCTGAAGGCATCTTTGACCACACCGGACACGAACGCGGCCGCTTCACGGGACGACAAACGCTCTTTGGTCTGGCCGGAGAATTGCGGTTCCTGCATTTTCATCGACAGAACGAAGGCGATACGCTCCCAGACGTCTTCCGGCGCCAGCTTCACGCCGCGTGGCAGCAGGCTGCGGAACTCGCAGAATTCGCGCATGGCGTCGAGCAAGCCCTGGCGCAAGCCATTGACGTGAGTACCGCCCTGGGCCGTCGGGATCAGGTTGACATAGCTTTCCTGCACGCTGTCGCCACCTTCCGGCAACCACAGCAGCGCCCAGTCGACCGCTTCCTTGTTACCGGCCAGGCTGCCGCAGAATGGCTCATCCGGCAGGCGTTCGAATTCGCTGACCGCGTCGACCAGATAGGAGCGCAGACCGTCTTCGTAATGCCATTCGACTTTCTCGCCGGTGGCCTTGTCTTCAAAACTGACCAGCAGCCCCGGGCACAGAACGGCCTTGGCCTTGAGCACGTGCTTGAGGCGGCTGATGGAGAATTTTGGTGAATCGAAGTACTTCGGGTCCGGTGCGAAGAATACGCTGGTGCCGGTGTTGCGCTTGCCGACGGTGCCGACCACTTCCAGTTCGGTTTTCTTGTAACCGTCAGCGAAAGTCATCTGGTATTCGTTGCCGTCGCGCTTCACGCGCACCCGGACTTCGGTCGACAAGGCGTTGACCACGGAAATACCCACCCCGTGCAGACCGCCGGAGAACTGGTAGTTCTTGTTGGAAAACTTGCCGCCCGCGTGGAGTTTGGTGAGGATCAGCTCGACGCCCGACACACCCTCTTCCGGGTGAATGTCCACCGGCATGCCACGGCCGTCATCGCTGACTTCCAGGGAGTGGTCGGCGTGCAGGATGACCTGCACCGAGGTCGCGTGCCCGGCCAAGGCTTCGTCGACGCTGTTGTCGATGACTTCCTGGGCGAGGTGGTTCGGCCGACTGGTGTCGGTGTACATGCCGGGGCGTTTGCGCACCGGGTCGAGGCCCGAGAGGACTTCGATGGCGTCTGCGTTATAAGAGCTAGCGCTGGGAGTGGCCATGGGGTCTCGTCGTCAAATGTTCTATGAAATAGAGGTGATGGATCACAGTGCTGTGAAATCAATCGCCTGATACAAATCTGCGCCGATGCCGGCAAAACTCAGCATTGCCGGCAATTGCCCGGCAAAACCCTGGAAGCCATGGTCGCCGCCGGCCTGGATGCGCAAGGCACAGGCCCGGTAATACTGCTGGGCGAGGCGATAATCCAGTGTTTCATCACCGGTCTGCAACCACACCTGATAACGCTGCGGGTCCCGGGGCGCCGGCACTTCCAGCTCGGCCAGGGCCGTCACGTGGTCGTGGGTCAATTCCCAGGCCTCATCGGTATACAGGTTTTTCTGCGTCCCCAGGTGCCCGTCGAACATCCGGTGCGGACTGACGGCAGGGTTGATCAACAGGGCCTTGAGGCCATGGCGCTCGGCCAGGTGAGTCGCATAGTAGCCGCCGAGTGAGCTGCCGACCAGCAGTGGCCGCCCCAGCTCGGCAATCGCCTGCTCCAGCTGACCGATGGCCTCTCGCGGATGGTGATGCAAGGCCGGAACGCGCAGGTGATCGCTCAAGCCCAGGCGCTCCATCACTTCGATCAACTGCGTCGCCTTTTTCGACGAAGGCGCGCTGTTGAAACCGTGGATATATAGGATCGAACCGGACATTTGAACTCCCTGTGCGTCGGGTAAAGAAGGCGGAGTTTACAGGGAGTTGGGGTGTCTGTGCGGACGCCTTCGCGAGCAAGCCCGCTCCCACATTTGATCTCGGCCGTACACTCATCCTGTGTCCACAGAAGATCTAATGTGGGATCGGGCTTGCTCGCGAAGGCCACGACTCGGTCTTACTGAAAGACAAATAAGTCAGTAGCCGTTGGAACCGTAATCGATCTGAAAGTCGAACCCGGTGACGCGCTCCACCCCAGTTTCAATCTGCCCATCCGGCAACAGCCGCAACCAGCGATACCCCGGAGCCTGCTCACCCACCTTGAAATCCTCACTGCCCGGCTCGAACTGAATGCAGGTCGAAGGCGAGGCAATCAGGCGCACACCATTACGCGCTTGATCGATTTCCTGATGCACATGCCCCCAAAGCACGGCGCGCACCTGCGGGAATCGATCCAGCACGGCGAACAGTCCTTCGGGATTACGTAACCCGATCGGCTCCATCCATGCACACCCGATCGACACCGGATGATGGTGGAAGCACACCAGATGATGCCGCTCCGGTGCCTCACTCAGCGAGCGCACCAGCAGTTGCAGCTGCTCATCCTGCAAATACCCCGGCACCGACCCCGGTACCGCCGAGTCGAGCAAGGTGATGCGCCAGTTCCCGATGTCCACCATCGGCTCCAGCAGCGCGCTATGCACTGCGGCCTCGGCCATGATCCGCGGTTCATCGTGATTACCGGGGATCCAGCGTGCCGGCGCATCGAGCTGGCGGGTCAGGTCACGAAACTGCTGGTACGACTCCAGCGTCCCATCCTGGGACAGGTCGCCGCTGGCAATGATCAGATCGATCTGGGGGTGCTGAAGCCTGACCAGCTCGATAACCTTTTGCAGGCTGTCGCGCGTATTCATGCCCAGCAATGTACCGTCGGCCTCGGCAAACAGATGGCTGTCGGACAGTTGCACCAGCAACGCCGAATCGGCGGTGGTCAATGTGGATACGCTCGGCAAGGCGTTCTCCCAGGGCTGAACACGGGATAAGGGGAATGCCGCGATTATGCTGGGGGACGAACGAAAGAGGAAATCCGAGAACCTGACGCAGTTCACACTCAGCGCACAACGGCGTATTCGTGTCCACACGCCAGACAGTGGCTCAGCCATTCACCCAGGAACATATTCAACTGGGCCTTTTCGTCCGGCTGGTGCATCGAAGCGTTGGGGTAAGGATAGATGCCGCGAAAGCGTCGAGCATGTTCGGCGCTGACGACTTCGGCCATGCAGGCGTCGTGATAGACCTGAACTTCCAGTTGCGGCACCGGCAGCCACGGCAAACTGTGTTCCTGACGCACTTGCAGGGTGGTGGTGTACGGACAGACCTGCAGCACTTCGAGGGCCAGCACGCCGAGCATCTGGTTGCCGTGGGTCACGGCTATGCGCCGCGCCGCCGGTTCGTTGCGCATGTCCGGCAGCAGTCGCATCAGGCGCGCGTAGTTGGCCTCGCAAGAGGCTTGCAGCCCCGCGAGGTCCACCCTATAACGATCGCGCAACTTGTTTACGACCATAACCCCCTCACTTCAACGCGGTTCAATGCCAGCCATTGCAATGCAATGATGCTGGGCGCGTTGGCAATTCGTCCGTCGCGTACGGCTTGTAGCGCGTCTTCGAACGCCCAGACCGTAACGCGGATATCTTCTGCTTCTTCCTCCAGCCCATGCAGGCCGCCGACCCCGGCTGTCTCGCAACGCCCCAGGTACAAGTGCACGAATTCATTGCTGCCGCCCGGCGATGGAAAATATTTGGTGATCGGCCAAAGCGCCCCGAATACAAGCCCAGCTTCCTCCTGCGCCTCGCGGTGAGCAACTTCTTCCGGCACTTCATCCTTATCGATCAGACCGGCGACCAGTTCGACCAGCCACGGGTTATCGAACTTGCCCATAGCACCGACGCGAAACTGCTCGATCAGCACCACTTCATCGCGCTGCGGATCGTACGGCAGTACGCAGACCGCATCGTGACGAACAAACAGTTCACGATTGATTTCGCGGCTCATGCCCCCGGCGAACAACTCGTGGCGCAAGTGCACACGGTCGAGCTTGTAAAAGCCCTCGTAGCACTTTTCGCGCCGAACGATCTCAACGGCGGTCGGAATGGCGTTGGCAAAATCAGTCATGGCAATCCTCGTATCTGCTCCGAGGCTCCTGCCTCGACTTCGCGCCATCCTAACGCGCCCGCGCTGTTTGATGCAGCCCCTTTCCCGTCAGCGGGATAGACGGTGACGGCTAAACCAACTCTAATTAGCTTAGTGGCGAACTGACTGCTTCGTTGAGAGTCGAAGCGGGTAACTTTTCGCCTTTCCCTGTTTTATGAAGGACGCCCATGTCGCTTTTTAAAATCGCCTCCGTGGCCGCAATCGCCCTGACCCTGGGCGCTTGCCAGAGTCTGTTTCAGCCCAACTACCGGGCGCCGCTGGAAACCACCCGCGATGCCGCAGAAACGCTGAAGCCGGGCTGCACAACTCCCGACTGCCCGCTGGTGAACATCGATACCCTGCGTTTCCCCGCCGAACCCCAGCTGGACGGCATCGTCGAAAAACGCCTGCTGCAAATGACCCGCACCTCGCCCGACGCCCCGGCAGCACCAACGCTGGCGGCCTATCGCGATGAGTTTTTGCGCACCGCCGGCCCACGCTACAGCAGTTACCTGCAAGCGAAAGTACGTGAGCAGCATGACGGCTTGGTGATCGTGGAATTTTCCAGCTACCTGGACACCGGCGGCGCGCATGGCACGCCAGGCCGCAGTTTCATCAACTACTCGCGCCAGCAGCATAAAGTGCTGACCTTGTCCGACATGCTGGTGCCGGGGCAGGAAGAGGCGTTCTGGAAAGCGGCGCAGGTGGCGCACAACAGCTGGCTGATCAGCACCAAGCTCGATCAGGAACCGGAGTTCGTGAAGCAGTGGCCGTTCCAGAAAACCCAGAACGTGGCGCTGACCTACGGCGGGGTGATCCTCAAGTACGAAGTGAGCACCATCGCGCCTTACGCGCTGGGCCACGTCGAACTGAAGATCCCTTACCCACGCCTCAATGGCATTCTCAAGCCCGAGCTGTTTCCCGGCCGTAACTGAAGGCCCGGCCCAGCACCAGCTGCAGCAGCCCTGCCAGAATCAACGACGGCAGGGTTGCGCCGATGTCCGGATACAGATTGGCCAGCAAGTGATAGGTGCTCACCCCGCCCAACCAGGCGAGCAACGCCGGCCAGCGCAACGCGGCTGACGCCACTTGAGCAGAACGCTTGCGCAAGATGAAGTGATCCACCAGCACCACGCCGAACAGCGGCGCAAACACCGAACCGATCAACAACAGGAAGTTCTGGTACTGAGCCAGTGGCGCCAGCAAGGCGATCAGGGTGCAGACCACGCCGATGGCCAATGCCAGGTGCTCGACTTTCAAGCGCAACAGAATCCCGCTGGAAACGGCCGCCGAGTGAATGTCGGCAAACGCATTTTCCGATTCATCGAGCAGAATCAGCAACAGCGGAATCCCCAGACCCGCACCCGCCAATGCCAACAGCAAGGCATTCACTTCACCGCTTGGCGCGAACGCCAGGGTGTAGGCCACGCCCAGGCTCATCAGCCAGAAATTACCGATAAAGAAGCCAATCGCCGTACCGCCGAAGACATTCTTCGCACGCTTGCCGAAACGCGAGTAGTCGGCAATCAGCGGCAGCCACGACAGCGGCATCGCGATAGCAATGTCGAAGCCGACCGCGAATGGCATCGAACCGTCACCGGCCTGCGCCCACAACGCGGCAAGGTCGGCCTTGGCGAACAGGTTCCAGGTCAGCCAGATGCACGCGGCCAGCAACAGCCAGATGCCCCACTTGCGCAGGATCTGCCGTACGAAGGTCAACGGACCGCTGACGGCCAGCAAGGTCGCCAAGGCGCCGAAGAAAAAAGTCCAGAGCAGCGGACTGGTGAACAGACTGCCTTCGCTGAACGCGCGGGCGCCGAGCAGGCTGGCAGCGTCGCGCATCACGATGATTTCGAACGAGCCCCAACCGATCAGTTGCAGCAGGTTCAGCACCGCCGGCAGGCTCGCGCCACGCTTGCCGAGGCTGAGTTTGAGCGCGGCCATGGATGACAGGCCGGTGTCGCTGCCGATCACGCCGACAGCGGCCAGCAGCAGAACGCCAACCAGCGTGCCGAGGAAAATCGCCAGCAGCGAGCCGGACAGGCCCAGGCCTGGCGCGAGCAGAGCGCCGGTCTGCAAAACCATCAGGCCGATGCCGAGGGAAAACCACAGGGAAAACAGATCGCGGCCGCCGAAGACACGTTTTTCGGTCGGCACCGCGATGTCTGGAGAGTAGGTGCTGGGTTGAATGCTCAAGGGTGTTATCTCAGAGGGATAAGTGTGTCATCGAGAAATTCGGCGCCGGGTCTGACGCCTTCGCGAGCAAGCCCGCTCCCGCATTGGATTTGTGAACGACACAGATCCAATGCGGGAGCGGGCTTGCTCGCGAAGACGGCAGCACAGGCGCCGTCAATCACAGGTCAGATCAAACCTTCTTGTACAGCTGACTGCCTTCCTGCTTGAACCGCTCGGCCTGTTCCGCCAATCCCTGGGCGACTTCGGCGTCGACGGTGTCGATCCGCTGGTTGGCCGCGTATTCACGGACTTCCTGGGTGATTTTCATCGAGCAGAATTTCGGCCCGCACATGGAGCAGAAATGCGCGACCTTGGCCGAATCCTTCGGCAGGGTTTCATCGTGATACGAACGGGCGGTGTCCGGATCGAGGCCGAGGTTGAACTGGTCTTCCCAGCGGAATTCGAATCGCGCCTTGCTCAAGGCATTGTCACGAATCTGCGCGCCCGGATGTCCCTTCGCCAGATCGGCGGCATGCGCGGCGATCTTGTAGGTGATGATCCCGGTCTTCACGTCATCCTTGTTCGGCAGGCCCAAGTGTTCCTTCGGCGTCACGTAGCAAAGCATGGCGCAACCGAACCAGCCGATCATCGCCGCACCGATGCCGGAGGTGATGTGGTCATAGCCCGGCGCGATGTCGGTGGTCAGCGGGCCGAGGGTGTAGAACGGCGCCTCGTCGCAGCACTCGAGCTGCTTGTCCATGTTCTCTTTGATCAACTGCATCGGCACGTGGCCCGGGCCTTCGATCATGCATTGCACGTCGTGCTTCCAGGCAATCTTGGTCAGCTCGCCGAGGGTTTCCAGCTCACCGAATTGCGCGGCGTCGTTGGCATCGGCAATCGAGCCAGGACGCAGGCCGTCGCCCAGCGAGAAGCTGACGTCGTAGGCCTTCATGATCTCGCAGATGTCTTCGAAATGAGTGTAGAGGAAGTTCTCTTTGTGGTGCGCCAGACACCACTTGGCCATGATCGAGCCGCCGCGGGAAACGATGCCCGTCACGCGTTTGGCGGTCAGCGGCACGTAGCGCAGCAATACGCCGGCGTGGATGGTGAAATAGTCGACGCCCTGCTCGGCCTGTTCGATCAGCGTGTCGCGGAACAGCTCCCAGGTCAGGTCCTCGGCCGCGCCGCCGACTTTTTCCAGTGCCTGATAAATCGGCACGGTACCGATCGGCACCGGCGAGTTGCGGATGATCCACTCGCGGGTTTCGTGAATGTGCTTGCCGGTGGACAGGTCCATGACCGTGTCCGAACCCCAGCGAATGCCCCAGGTCAGTTTGGCCACTTCTTCTTCGATGGACGAACCCAGTGCGCTGTTGCCGATGTTGCCGTTGATCTTCACCAGGAAGTTACGGCCGATGATCATCGGTTCCAGTTCGGTGTGGTTGATGTTGGCCGGAATGATTGCGCGACCGCGGGCGATCTCGTCACGGACGAATTCGGGGGTGATGATTTTCGGCACGCTGGCGCCGAAGCTGTGACCGGCATGTTGCTGATCCAGCAAGCCGGCGGCGCGGGCCACTTCGAGTTTCATGTTTTCGCGGATGGCGACGTATTCCATCTCGGCGGTGATGATGCCTTTGCGCGCGTAGTGCATCTGGCTGACGTTGGCCCCGGCCTTGGCGCGGCGCGGGTTGTTGACGTGAGCGAAACGCAGCTTGTTCAGCTCGGCATCGGCCAAGCGTTCCTGGCCGAAGTTGGAGCTCAGGCCTGGCAGACGCTCGGTGTCGCCACGAGATTCGATCCACGGGGAGCGCACATCGGCCAGGCCTTTGCGTACGTCGATGATGACATTGGGATCGGTGTAAGGACCCGAGGTGTCGTACACCACAACCGGCGCGTTGATCTCGCCGCCGAAGTCGGTCGGGGTCACGTCGAGGCTGATTTCGCGCATCGGCACGAGGATGTCCGGACGAGAGCCCTGGACATAGATTTTTTGCGAGCGGGTAAACGGCTGAACCGACTGTTGATCGACTTGGGCCGAGTCACTCAGGTTCGTAGTGTTTTTTAATTTTATCGTCATCACGGGCTCTCCAGACAGCATCCAGGCAGTGGAATTTTGTCGGAGCGAACCTGTAACGAATGGACGCGACCAATCAGCCATGACAACGCTGTTGGTGCTGTGCTCAGTGCTCGAGGGGTGTTCGATTGTCGAACAACATCCCGGACGAAGCACAAGAGGACTCGCCGGGTGACGAGAAATCTTGTTCCCTACGCAGGCGCTAACCTGATCAGGTTCAACGGGATCCGAAATTATTCGATCTCAGCCTCATAGCAAGGCACCCCGACAAGAACCCGGCCAGTCTAGACACAACTGGCAAAGAACGCCAACACCGCAGTAAACACCATGATGAATGGCGTAATCAGACGATTGTTGCCGCACGTATGCGCAACTACACTCGCAACGGCCATGTCGCGCATTGACGCTACGCGGGCTGCGCCGTACCTTTGGCGCTCAAATTATCAGTGTAATTTTAGGGATCGCCTCATGCTGCGCAAACTCTCACTGGCCGTTGCCGTGTCTTGTGCGTCCAATGGAATGGCCTGGGCAGCAGAAGCGCCCTTATCGACCAAGACCGATCTGGTCAGCGTTTATCAGGAAGCGGTGGACAACAACGCCGACCTGGCCGCTGCCCGCGCCCAATACGGCGCCCAGAAAGAAGTCGTGCCCCAGGCCCGCGCCGGCCTGCTGCCGAATATCTCGGGTGGCGCCCAGGTGGCCAATGTACGCACCGACATCGATCAACCAGCGGCCATTGCCAACCGCAGCGCCAACTCTTACCAGGCAACGCTGGCCCAGCCGCTGTTTCGCGCTGATCGCTGGTTCCAGTATCAGGCCGCCAAGGACGTCAACGAGCAGGCCGCGCTGCAACTCTCCGCGACCGAGCAAAACCTGATTCTGCAAACCGCTGAAAACTACTTCAACGTGCTGCGCAGCCAGGACAACCTGGCCTCGACCAAGGCAGAGGAAGCGGCGTTCAAACGCCAGCTCGATCAATCCAATGAACGCTTCGACGTCGGCCTGTCGGACAAGACCGACGTGCTGCAATCGCAGGCCAGTTACGACACGGCACGGGCCAACCGGATCGTTGCCCAGCGCCAGGTGGATGATGCGTTTGAAGCGTTGATCACCCTGACCAACCGTCAGTACAACTCGATTCAGGGCATCGTCCACACCTTGCCGATCCTGCCGCCGGCGCCGAACGATGCCAAGGCCTGGGTCGACACCGCCGCCAAACAGAACCTGAATCTGCTGGCCAGCAACTACGCGGTCAGCGCCGCTGAAGAAACCCTCAAGCAGCGCAAGGCTGGCCACGCGCCAACGGTGGATGCGGTCGCCAAATATGAGAAAGGCGACAACGACGCCTTTGGTTTCAGCAACCCGAATGCCTTCGGCCAGTCTTATGGCGGCCCTGTCGAGCAGCGCACCCTGGCCTTGCAGCTGAACATCCCGATCTACAGCGGCGGCCTGACCAGCTCCCAGGTTCGCGAGTCGTACTCACGCCTGGACCAGACTGAACAACAGCGTGAAGGCCTGCGCCGGCAAGTGGTGGAAAACACCCGCAACCTGCACCGCGCGGTGAACACCGATGTGGAACAGGTGCAGGCGCGCAAGCAGTCGATCATCTCCAACCAGAGCGCGGTGGAAGCGACCGAAATCGGTTATCAGGTGGGCACGCGCAACATCGTCGATGTACTCGATGCCCAGCGTCAGCTGTACACCTCGGTGCGCAATTACAACAACACCCGCTACGACTACATCCTCGACAACCTGCGCCTGAAGCAGGCCGCCGGCACGTTGAACCCGGGGGATTTGCAGGATCTGAAGCGCTATCTCAAGGCTGACTACAACCCGGACAAGGACTTCTTGCCGCCGGACCTGGCCAAGGCTGCGGCGGAGCAACTAAAAGCCCGCCCTTGACGCAAAACTTGTAGGAGCACGGTTTGCCGGCGATGCCGATTTCAAAGACGCTTTCGCCGGCAAGCCGGGCGCCTACAGGGATTGGATATCGGCACACTAAACCGCTCGACGCGATTCATTGTAGGAGCCGGCTTGCCGGCGATGGCGATTCCGAAGACGCTATCGCCGGCAAGCCGGGCGCCTACAGATTAGCGGTTGAGCAACCGCCCCAACCCATCCAGCAAACGCTGCAACGCGCCCTGATTGGTGCGCATCACTTTCAACCCCGCCTCCGCCATTCGCTGCGCATCGCGCGGCAATTCGAACAATCGCTGCACCGCCAGCGCCAGCCCCTCGGCATCTTCCACTTCCTGCAACGCCCCGGCGCTGCGCAACTGCGCGGCGATCTCGAGGAAGTTGAACAAGTGCGGCCCACTGAGTACCGGTTTCGCCAGAGCGGCGGGCTCCAGCAAATTATGGCCACCGTTCGGCACCAGACTACCGCCGACAAACGCGCTATCAGCCAGGGCGTACAGAAACAGCAACTCGCCCATGGTGTCGCCGAGCAACACTGAAGTCCCTGCGGTCACCGGCTCACCCGTGGAACGTCGCACTGTGGCGAAGCCCTCTTGCTTGCACAACTCGAACACCGAATTGAATCGCTCCGGATGACGCGGCACCAGAATCAGCAACGCATCGGGATGACCGGCAAGCAACTGACGATGCGCCGCCAGCACCACTTCATCTTCACCGTCGTGAGTACTGGCGGCGATCCACACCGGACGCTCCTGAGCCTGCCATTGCCCGCGCAGCTCGGTGGCACGCTGGAGCAGTTGCGGGTCGATGGTCAGGTCGAACTTGATCGAACCGGTCACTTCAACGGTTTCTGCACGGGCACCCAAATCACGGAAGCGCTGGGCCTCGGCTTCGGTCTGCACCGCGAACAGACTCATCTCGGCGAGCATCGGTTGGGTCAGCTTGCCGAAGCGGCCATAGCCTTTGGCCGAACGCTCGGACAGCCGCGCATTGGCCAGCGCCACGGGAATCCCACGTTTGGCGCATTGATGAATATGGTTGGGCCAGAGTTCGGTTTCCATGATCACCGCCAGTGTTGGCTTGACCCGATCCAGAAATCGAGCCGCTGCGCACGGCAAGTCGTAAGGCAAATAACAGTGCTGGATGCGCGGCTCGCTGGCGAACAACGCCTGGATGCGTTCAGACCCAGTCGGCGTCATGCAGGTCACGGTGATCGGCAGCGCCGGATAGCGTTGCAGCAACGCGCGAATCATCGGCGCCGCCGCGATGCTTTCGCCCACGGACACCGCGTGCACCCAGATGCCGCCCGGCTTCATCGCCGGCAGCCCGAGGGAGAAACGCTCGCCGATGCGTTTGGCATACGCCGGCGCCTTGCGCGAGCGCAGCCACAGCCGAATCGCTACCAGTGGCAGCCCCAGGTAAAACAGCGCGGTGTAGAGAGTTCTATTCATGGCGGCGGAGTTTATCGGCTTTTCTCGCCGATCGCCTGCAAGTGCACGGCAAAACGTTCCGCCAGCCAACGGGCTGCCGGGCCAAGGGGCTCGTCGCGGCGCCAGACCAGTTCCACTACCAGCGCCGGCGGTGTCCATTCGCTGACCAGTTCGATCATCTGCCCCTGATACGCCGGATACTGCACCACGTGCCGTGGCAGCCAGGCCCAGCCGAGACCGCGAATCAGCCATTCGGCCATCACATAGAAACTGTCGGCACGCCAGACCTGTGGGCTGGCCGGCTCGCTGCCGGGATAAACACTGGACTGAGTCGACATCAGCAGTTGCCGATGCTGCGCCAGTTGCTGGCAATCGACGTGAGCCTGCGTCGCCAATGGATGCCCGACACCGCACACCGTGACCATTTCGACGCTGCCCAGAACGCGCCGTTCGAGCGCCTCGGGAATCTGATCGTGATAGAACAACAAACCGAGATCGGCCCGGCGCTCCACCAGCTTGCGCGCCACATCGCCCTGGGCTGCGCTGGTCAATTGCACTTCGAGGCTGGGGAATTGCTTGGCAAGTGCTTCGAAGCTTTCGATGATCGGTTGATAGGGCATCGCCTCATCCTGAGCCACGCGCAGACGGGCCTCCTGGCCGCGCATCATGGCCAGCGCCCGACCATTGAGCCGTTCGCATTGACGCAGCACTTCTCGCGCCTCATCCAGCAAGGCATTGCCGGCCTCAGTGAGTTTTGGCTGACGGCCGCTGCTGCGGTCGAACAGGCTCACGCCCAAGTCCTCTTCCAACAGCGCAATCGAACTGCTGACCGCCGATTGCGCCTTGCGCTGGTCCCGCGCCACGGCAGAAAACGATCGCTGCTCGGCGACGCTGACGAACAAACGCAGCTGCTCCAGATTCCATTGAACGTTCATGACCATCCCATCTCCCAAACAGATAGGTAATGACTTTACCGCATCTGGGGAATCACTAGAATGCCGACCTCAGAAAGCAACACTTCACACGAGGATGCACCCATGACCGCTTACTACTACCTGGCCATCGCCATCTGCGCCGAAGTGATCGCGACTGTTTCGATGAAAGCGGTTAAAGGCATCAGTACGCCGCTGCCACTCATTCTGGTGATCGTAGGTTACGGCATCGCCTTCTGGATGCTGACGCTGGTGGTGCGCAGCGTTCCGGTGGGTGTGGCTTACGCGGTGTGGGCCGGCATGGGGATCGTGATGGTCAGCGTTGCGGCGCTGTTTATCTACGGGCAGAAGCTGGATGTGCCGGCGATGCTGGGGATGGCGTTGATTGTGCTGGGCGTCGTGGTGATCCAGCTCTTCTCCAAAACCGCGGGGCACTGAAGCCGAAACACGATTCATTGTGGGAGCGGGCTTGCTCGCGAAGAGGCCGTGTCAGTCGACATCTTTGTGGCCTGACACACCGCTTTCGCGAGCAAGCCCGCTCCCACAGGTTTTGCGTACACCCTGATTGATCCAACAAATCCCCTCTTCTTCGAGTCTGTATACTGCGCCCTCGTCTTGAACACTGAGGTCGCTGCATGCCATCCGTTATTTCCACCGACGTTCTGATTGTCGGCGCTGGTGTCGCCGGCCTCTGGCTGAATGCGCGCCTGCGTCGCCAGGGTTTTTCGACCGTGCTGGTGGAAAACGCCACGCTCGGTGGCGGGCAGAGCGTGAAATCCCAGGGCATCATCCATGGCGGCGCCAAATACGCGCTGCATGGTGCCCTGACCGGCGCTTCGGAAGCCATCGCCGACATGCCGCGTCGCTGGCGTGAAGCCTTGGCCGGCGACGGCGAACTGGACCTGTCCGGTGTGCGTCTGCTGTCCGAGGCCCACTACCTCTGGTCTCCCGGCACGATCGCCGGCAACCTCACCAGTTTCTTCGCCAGCAAAGCCGTGCGTGGTCGCGTCGACCAGGTCAAGGGCGACCAATTGCCGCCGGCCCTGCAGAACAAACGCTTCAAGGGCAAGGTCTATCGCCTGGCGGAACTGGTGATCGACGTGCCGAGCCTGATCCAGCGCCTGGCCGATCTGGCGGGTGATGGCTTGCTCGCCGGTCAGAACATCGAGCCGCTGCTGGACGGTGGCGTTCTGGTGGGCCTGAAGATCGACGGGCGCGAGATCCGCGCCCAGCGCATCGTCCTGAGCGCCGGTGCCGGCACCGCGGCGCTGCTAGAAGCATTGGGCCTGAGCCAGCCTGCCATGCAACGCCGACCGTTGCACATGATCATCGCCAAAGGCCCGAGCCTCAAACCACTGTACGCCCACTGCCTGGGCGGCGGCACTAAACCGCGCATCACGGTCACTACCCATCCGGCCGCCGATGGCCAATGGGTCTGGTACATGGGTGGCGACATTGCCGAAGCCGAAGGGGTTGCCCGCGAGCCCGCCGAGCAAATCGCCACCGCGCAGAAAGAACTCGGCCAGTTGCTGCCATGGATCGACCTGAGCACTGTGCAATGGGCGACCTTGCGCGTGGACCGCGCCGAGCCGCTGCAGTCAGGCCTGACCCGTCCGGACAACGCGTTCCTCGCCGAAGAAGGTCGACTGTTGGTCGGCTGGCCCACCAAACTGGCCTTGGCGCCGGACTTCGCCGATCGCGTCATCAACGCCTTGCAACGTGACGGCATCCAGCCGGGCCATCCGGCGCCGCTACCCGAATTGCCAAAACCGTCGATGGGCGTCCCGGTCTGGGAGCAACTGCTGCCATGAGCCAACCCACCCTGCACGATCTGCATCGCCCATTGGGCAGCACTGGCCTGATGGTTTCACCGCTGGGCCTGGGCACGGTCAAACTCGGTCGCGATCAAGGGGTGAAGTACCCCAATGGCTTCCAGATTCCCGACGATGACGAAGCGCGCATGCTGCTCAAACTTGCCCGCGACCTGGGCATCAACCTGATCGACACCGCGCCGGCCTATGGCCGCAGCGAAGAACGCCTCGGCCCGTTGCTGCGGGGCCAACGTCAGGATTGGGTGATTGTCAGCAAGGTCGGCGAAGAGTTTGCCGACGGTCAGTCCCGCCATGATTTCACTGCCGCGCATACTCGCCTGTCGGTGGAACGCAGCCTGCAACGCCTGGAAACGGATTTCATCGATCTGGTGCTGGTGCATTCCGACGGCAACGACCTGGCGATCCTTAACGACAGCGAGGTCTACGCGACCCTCGCCGCGCTCAAGGCCGAAGGCAAGATTCGCGGCTATGGTTTCTCCGGTAAAACGGTCGAAGGTGGTTTGAAGGCTCTGGAGCAAGGTGATTGCGCGATGGTCACCTACAATCTGAACGAACAGAACGAGAAGCCGGTCATTGACTATGCTGCTGCACACGGCAAAGCCATCCTGGTCAAAAAAGCCCTGGCCAGCGGTCATGTCTGCCTGAGCCCGGGCGTGGACCCGGTGCGCGCCAGCTTCGAGTTGTTGTTTGAACATCCGGGCGTGGCCAGTGCTATTGTCGGGACCATCAATCCGCTGCACCTCGCCCACAACGTCGCGACCGTTGCCCAGGTCCTACGTAGCAACTGATGCCGCCCACGCGGCCTTAAGCAGGAGTCGACATGCCGCGTACGCTCATTAGAAAGAACCCGAGCAACTTCAAGACCCTGCCGTTATTCGTCGAAGCGACTCCCGAAGGCTTGAGCTACCAGAGCGTCGGGATGCCGCTCAATTTTTCCCAGACCCTGCAGCGTCGCCGTCCGGTGATGGTGGCTGACAACGAGCGGTTCGCACTTGAGCTGGCCAACCTCGGGGTCTCGGTGCGCCTGACCCTGCATTGGCAGAATCGCGACTACTGGGTGCTGGTACGCCAGCGTCGGCAGGACCGTGGCGACGTGGTGCTCAAACTGATTTCCGGATACGTGCCGGCCCACGAGCTGAACCTGCCGCTGCACACGGCAATTCAGGAAATTGCCGAAGAGTGCCTGCTGGAAACCCCGGAAGGCTGGCTCGGCGGACGTTTCAACGACACTTGGCTGCCAGCACCCTACTCGTCTGCGCTGCACTATCGCGAGGCCTTGCCGTTTCGCCTCACCCCTTTTTCCGGCTCGGCGCGGCCGGTGCGTTGCGCCAACATGCAACTGATCGAGCGTCCGCGGGCTTACGTGCATTTGCCGACAGCGTCGCTGCAATTGATCTATGACTTGCGCCTGGACGTGCCCAAGGAAGCCAAGTCCCTGAGTCTGTTTCATGTCGACGAACGACTGGAAGGTGACCAACTGGTGGCCCGCCTGGACCGCAAGCGGCCGGACCTGTACTTGATGCCTCTGGAAGAGGGCGTCCCGCGCCCCGAGTTGTACACACTCAAGCGCGACAAACTTCTACCCGCCAGCACCCGTGGACTTTATCTGGCGGAGAGCTTTGCTATCCAGGAAGGCTGGACTGTCCGCGAGGAACGCATTCGCTGGAAGGACTGGGTTGCACAACAAGGGCTGCAAGCACCGAAAGCCCCGCGACGGGGACTGAAGAAACTGAGCGTCAAGGCCCTGCGCCTGGTTCGGTTGGTCAGTGGAAGTTTGCGCAAATAAGCCAGGAGCGACCTAACCGGCTCGTTGCTTGTCCATCAAGGTGCGCAACTGCGCAAAAAAATGGAAATAGCGATTCTCGCGCTTGCCCATGCCGCGCTTGGGTGAGAACGACTCTTCGGCAAAGGCTCCGTTGATACGAACACGCGAAGCCTTGGTGTCCAGAGTGCAGATTTTCGCCCCGGCCTGTTGCAGTGAGAATTTGAGCAGCCGCTCGGAGTGCAACTTCCTTCCCGTCGCTTTACTGAAGTCAAAAATGCGCTCGATCCTTTTGCCGTACGCGACGTATGTGTCACGACCACAAATGGCAAAACGATCATTCAACCCGCCCCACCACTGCCAGTCGGGAATGTAGGTAATCAGCCGTCGGGCTTCGGCACGCTTGAATACATACGCGGGAAGCGGTGAGTGAAAGCAAATGTCCGGCCGCACGAAGACGACGAAATCGGGATTGAACGACTCCATCATGGTCGTGACGGTGTGCAGCGAATTGAGTTGATAGATCAGGTTTCTGAGTGAGGCGTAATCATCAGCCCAGGTATCGCCCAGCGCTTTGACTTGTTCAAAGTTCCAGCGCTCCAGTACACCCTCGGTCGAAGTCAGTCGACCGGTCATGGTTTCGAAGGGCTCGTAGTTGTTAGCCTTCAACTCACCTTGTTCGCCCGAGCGCGAGTTCTGCACTTCGTCGATTTTATACAGGTGGTAAAAGCACTTCACGTTGCTGTCGGACGGAAGCAGCGCCAGAACGTTTTCTTGAATGGAAGGAAAGCAGATCTGCGAATTTCTCGGGATACCAAAAAAAGCCACCGCAATATTCAACACTCGACAGCACCCCTTGAAAAATAATCGGGCTCATCTTGCGGCGCCCCGCTGGCAACCGGCGACAAGTCAACATTCACTTGTGTCGAAACAACTTCTGCCACCAGCGGCGACGCCGCAGAGGTATCACGATGACGTCTGATTTATGCAACCAGTCCCGCTCATAATCCCAGGCATGTCCGCTCCAGCGTTTACCCGCCTCGTTGGAGAAACCCAGTGTCAGCAGTTGGTAGTCATATCCTGCTTGTCCACGCAGCCAGTCAAACAACACCAGCGCATTGAAACCGGTGGAAGGTCCGACATAGCGTTTACCGTCTGGCCGATCGACCGGGTAGTTCCACAATGCCGGCAACGGAATACGCTCCCAGTAGAGCGCCACCTCTGGCAAGGGGCACATGGCCCCGGTGCATCCCACCAGCATCGTGAAACACCGCGCGCCACTCTGTCTGGAAAGTCGCTGCACTTCAGGCCCGTAGGGAAGGCCAAAGAAGTAGGCGTCCGGCGAATTGAAACCATGTACGAAAAGATTAACGCTTTGTGGGGAAAGCAGCGTCGCCAGCACACAGTTGTTGAAGCTGACGACGACATCATCGGTGCCGATATTCAGCGCCTGGAAATCGTCCCGGGTAATGGCTGGATTATTGGCAACCAGCAGCACCCGGGGCGCCCTGCGCAGGCACTCCTTCAGCGCCTGCGGCAGCCCGTCAGAAACAGACTGATGACCACCGGGCAGTGCGTCCAGCGCCATTGGCTCATGGGCTTGAGTCGGTTGGTTTTCCATTATTCTGGAACCTGCATACCGTAACGCAGCTTTACCCACAGGCGAGTGAATACTGAAGGCGGCTGCCAGGGACGCATTTCACGCTGAATCTCGGCAGCGAGTGTGCGCCCCACACGAGCAAAGGAATACTGGCTCTCGGCGAACGCCTGGCCGTTACTGGCAATGCGAGCGGTCAGCAACGGATCACTCTGCAACAGCTGGAGTTTTTCCACGGCCTCATCTTCAGAGCGATAGAAAACCGTATTGTGCATATCACGGAAGCCCAGCAATTGGTCTTCTTCACCCTGACTCCAGGCCAGCAATACACAGCCGCACGCCATCGCTTCAAAGTTCTTGATCATGAATTCATTCATGCCGATATCGGCACTCACAAAAATCTTGATGCGATTGAGCATTTCGAGATATTCGGCGCCCGACTTGGTGCGGCCCACCAACATGCCGGTACGCTGGGAAAGGGACTCAAGTAGCGCCCTGCGCTGCGCGTATTCAGTACTTTTCAGACTGCCCAGAAAAGCCACCGGAATGTCCCGGACACTGTTGGTGTTATGCAGCATTTGTTCGTCATATCCCTTCGAGACGAACACTGCATCAATGTTTTCCGCCTGCATCCGACGCGCAACGACAGCCCCGGAAACCAGCGCGCGCGAGCTTGGAAGACGACTGTATAGACGCGAGTAAACCCGCAGGTATTTACTCTCGGGCATGTAATTTTGATAAGCGTCATGCTCGAGAAACACCAGGCCCGGAATACATTTCAGAACCCTTAGTTGAGGGACGAGGCGTTTGACCCTGGAGAAAATCACGACCCTATCAAAGTTCTGGTAATTGACGGAGGCGAGAAATGGACCCAACTTCATTTGCTGCTTTTTGCTCAGGCGATAAACGACACACTCGTCGCAGTTCTGCTGCACGATTTCATACAATCGATCCAGAATCACACGTTGCTCGTCCATCACCAGGAGCATGACTTTCATAGATCATTTACCACGAGACAAAGCAGGCAAGCGCATCGGGTCATACCCGCCAAAATCCTCGGGAACGGTTATATCCTCACGATAAAACCCGCTCATACGCAGTATGAAACGGGAATCACTAATTTCATCAATGGCTGCGGATCTTCTCGACAATCGCTGTTGTCGAGCTGTTTTCCACCAGCCCCAGCACTTTCACGGTACCGCCGTAGGCTGTCACGATATCGGCACCGACCACTTGATCGATCCCGTAATCGCCCCCCTTCACCAGCACATCCGGCTTGACCTCGCGCAGCAGGTTTTCAGGAGTGCCTTCAGGGAAGCTGATCACCCAATCCACAGCACCCAGGCCTGCCAGCACAGCCATGCGACGGTCAACGCTGTTGATCGGACGCCCCGGCCCTTTCAGGCGGCTTACCGATGCATCGTCGTTGACCGCGACGATCAAACGATCCCCCTGGGCCCGTGCCTGCTCGAGGTAGGTCACATGACCCGCATGCAGGATGTCGAAACAACCGTTAGTGAAGACGATCTTCTCTTTGTGTGCACGCGCATCGTCAACCGCCAGCAGCAACTGCTCCAGGCCCAACACACCGCGTTCGGAGCCTTCCTCACGCTGAATGGCACGCCTCAACTCCGGAGCGCTGATGGCCGCCGTACCGAGCTTGCCGACCACGATACCCGCCGCCAGGTTGGCCAACGCCACCGCGTGGGGCAACTCTTCGCCAGCCGCGATCGCAGCCGCCAGGGTGGAAATTACCGTGTCGCCGGCGCCGGTCACGTCGAACACTTCCCGCGCACGGGCGGGCAAGTGCAATGCAGGATGATCCGGGCGCAACAGGGTCATACCGTGTTCGCCACGGGTCACCAGCAACGCGCCGAGGTCAAGATCGTGCATCAACTGCGCGCCCTTGCTCACCAGCTCGTGCTCATCGGCACAACCGCCGACGATCGTTTCGAATTCGCTGAGGTTCGGGGTAATCAGGCTCGCTCCCCGGTAGATCGAGAAATCCTTGCCCTTGGGATCGGCCAGCACCGGAATGCCACGGGCACGGGCGGCCTGGATCAGTACCTGATGATTTTTCAGCGCGCCTTTGCCGTAGTCGGAGAGCACCAGCACCTTGATGCCTTCAAGCAACTCGTCAACTTGCTCACCCAGCGCCAGGGCGTCGGTGGCAAAGGGTTCTTCGAAGTCGATACGCAGCAACTGCTGGTGACGACTCATGACCCGCAACTTGACGATGGTCGGCTGGTGCGCAATGCGCTGAAACAATGCGCGCACACCTGCGCCCTGGAGACTATTGGCCAGGCTGTCGGCAGCTTCGTCGTCGCCGGTCACACCGACCAGCGAGGCCGGCGCACCGAGGGCGGCAATGTTCAGGGCAACGTTAGCGGCACCGCCCGGGCGGTCCTCGATTTGCTCGACCTTGACCACCGGTACCGGCGCCTCAGGGGAAATCCGTGAGGTACCGCCATGCCAGTAGCGGTCGAGCATGACATCGCCGACCACCAATACAGGGGCTTGATCGAATCGCGGCATGGACAACTTCATGGAGCAACCCACATACAAAATGAACAAGGGCGGGATATTAGCACAGGGTTGGCGCAGGGCTTGCGCATGGCATGAACGAGGGTGCCAAAAGCAAAAAAATCGCAGCCTGTGCAAATTCGAAAACTTCAGACTGCGACTTTTTTCAGTCGTTCATGTGAAATGAACGTCGACAGGGATCAGGCGATATCTTCAGCCGGGGCATCAAGGCCCATGGCGTTCAGGCGGGCGTAATAGCCGTTTTGCGCCAGAAGCTCGGCATGCGTGCCGCGCTCGACGATACGCCCCTGATCCATGACCAGAATCAGGTCGGCCTTCTCGATAGTCGACAGACGGTGAGCAATCACCAGGGTTGTCCGGCCTTTCATCACCTGATCCAGAGCTGCCTGGATATGCCGCTCCGATTCGGTGTCGAGGGCCGAGGTGGCTTCGTCGAGAATCAGCAAAGGCGCATTCTTCAACAGCGCGCGGGCAATCGCCAGACGCTGACGCTGGCCACCGGACAGCAATACGCCGTTCTCGCCGACCTGAGTGTCCAGGCCCTCGGGCAGTTGTGCGATAAAGTCCATCGCATAAGCGTCTTTCGCCGCTTTTTCGATGTCTTCACGGGGCGCCCCGGCCAGATCGCCGTACGCAATGTTGTTGGCCACGGTATCGCTGAACAACGTCACGTGCTGGGTGACTTGGGCGATGTGCTTGCGCAGGTTCAGCAGTTTGTACTGTTCCACCTCGACGCCATCGATCAGGATCTCGCCCTTGTCGTGGTGATAGAAGCGCGGAATCAGGTTGGCCAGGGTCGACTTGCCACTGCCCGAACGCCCCACCAGCGCCACCATTTGCCCGGGTTCGACCGAGAAACTGATGTCGTCGAGTACCAGGCGCTCGGTGCCAGGGTAGGTGAAACTCAGATGCCGCACATCCAGGCGCCCGGTCACGGCATCGCGCTCGACGGTTCCGGTATCGACTTCCGGCTCAACGTCCAGTTGCTCGAAAATACTTTCGGCACCCGCCACGCCTTTTTGGATGGTCGAGCTGACTTCGGACAATTGACGGATCGGCTTGGGCAACAGGCCTGCCAGAGTGATGTAAGCCACCATGTCACCGGCGGACGCATCGCCACGCAGGAAAAGCACCAGGAACATCAGCACGGCCATGGCGCTGTAGATCACCAACTGCAGCAACGGCGTATAGATAGCGCCGGTACGGGTCATGCGCAATTGCTTGTCGGTGTTGCCCTGGCTGGCATTGAAGAAGCGCTTCTCTTCGTAGACTTCGCCACCGAAGCTGCGCACCACGCGATAGCCCTGGATGGTTTCCGACGCCACATGCGTCACGTCGCCCATGGCCGCCTGGATTTTCTTGCTCTGCTTGCGGAATTTCTTGCTCGCGGTACGGACCATCAAGGCGATCAGCGGCAGGATCGCGACCATGACCAGGGTCAGGCGCCAGTTCATGAACAGCAGCGAGGCGAACAGGAAGATGACTGTCATGCCTTCACGGATTACGACCTTGATCGCATCTGTGGCCGCCCCCGTGACCATGGTCACGTTAAAGGTGATACGGGAAATCAGGTGACCGGAGTTATGCTTGTCGAAATAGCGGTTGGGCAGAACCAGCAGGTTATTGAACAGCTGTACTCGCAGGTCGTGGACCAGCCCGAGAGAAACCTTGGCCAGGAAGTAGTTGCCCAGATAAGATCCCAACCCCTGCCAGGCAGCGATCAGGATGATCAGCAACGGCACGGCTTGCAGCAGTTGCAGGTCTCGCAGATAGGGGACGCTGGGAAACAGCACCGCCTCGGGATTGGACAGGCCATCGACGAAGTACTTGAGGATGTAGCCGAGCATTGGCTGCGTCGAAGCGAAAATCAGAAAACCGACGATGCTGATCAGGAACAGGCTGATGTACGGCCGGACATAACCGAGCAGGCGGAAGTAGATTTTCAAGCTCGAGGGGCTTGCGGAGAGACTGGAGTCGGTCATATCACGCGAATGTCGATAAAAAGGACGCTGACTTTAGCACAGCTTCCTCAGGGTTCTGGCAATCGCATAAAGGCTGTTATTGTTAGACGACGCAAACGGTATCATATAGCCATCACCGGAATGGCCGATCAACTTCAGGATTGAATTTCTCAGCATGCAACTCAGTGGTTTCAACAGTACGTCCAATCGAGTCTTCGATTTCATTTGCCTGTGGATGCTTCCACTCGGCTATCTTTTGCTTCTGTGCTCGCTGTTCTTCCTGCCGGACCGTAGCCTGCTTCACAAGCTCTACTACGGTTTGTTCAGCATTCCAGCGCTGATAGCGCTTTGCTTGCGTCCGCGCGAACTCAAAGAGTTGCTGCGCGAGCCGATCTTCATTGCGGTGCTGCTGTTTGCCGGGTGGGCGCTCTTGAGTCTGAGCTGGAGCCCGGGCGATGAAGGATTTTCCGGCAAGTTCAAGCCACCGCTCCACACGCTGATGCTGTTTGTCGGGTGCTACCTGTTGGTGCGCTACCGCAGTGAAGTCGTCCAGCCCCTGCTGTTCAGCGCCGCGATAGTCGGGCTGATCGCGTCGATCTACAACCTGTACACGTTTGCCCACGTCTATGAGCCGGGCCGGCGCCTGATTGGTGGCGGCGCGTTCGACAATCCCTTGTTGAGCTCGCACTTGTTCGGTTTCTTCTGCGCCTATTGGCTGAGCCTGAGCATGACCTGCAAGCGCCCGCAGATACTCTGGTTGAGCATTCCGGCAATGGCGATCATGTTCATTGCCGTGATCGCCACCGGCTCCCGGACACCGCTGGTTGCCCTGACGCTGGCAGCGCTGTGGCTGGGCTTCATCTGCTGGAACCGTCGGTCCATCGTTTTGCTGGGCATCATGCTCGTCGGCGGAGCGTCTGTGATTGCGCTTTTCTCGAACATGATTTTCGGACGAGGCGATTCCTATCGTTTCGAAATCTGGAAGATGGTCCTGCAAAAAATCGCCGAACACCCCTGGATCGGCCATGGCTATGACGCCAGCCTGAACGTCGATCCTGGCGTGGGCTACACGCTGGCAGAACCCCACAGTTTCGCCCTGGGCGTTCTCTACTATGTCGGTATTTTCGGTTTTATCCCGTGGCTGTTCTTCCAGGCCTGGAGCCTGCTGAGCAGCTGGCGCCATCGAGTGCAACCGCTGTTCATCATCGCCTCGACCTGGCTGGTGTTCGGTATCGGTGCGGGCCTGACCGAAGGCGGCGGGATCATTTCACGCCCCAAGGAACACTGGTTCCTGCTTTGGATTCCCCTGGCACTGATCGCCGCGTTGAGTATCAACCAGCGCGCTGGCCGCCTGCTGGCCATGCCGATCAAGCAACTGGCGCAAGCAGCCCTGGAAAAACTGACGGCCAACGCCCAGGTGATCGAGGAAGATGGTCTGGGCCCCAAGGTCCTGCGCCTGGTCGATGGCAGTTTCCTCAAGCTGTTCCGTCGTCGCCGCTGGTACACCTCGGGCAGCTTCGATCCGTATTCCGAACGCTTTGCCATCAACAGCGAGCGGCTGCGCCGAATGGGCATCCCGACGCCGCAGATCCTGGCTCTGTACCGCCTCAAGGACGGCAGCAGCGCCGTGCACTACACGCCTCTGCCGGGCAATACCCTGCGCCAGGTCCTGCAAGCGATCACGGCTCCGGACGTGCGACAGGCGCTGGTCGAGCGATTCGGCAAATTCATGGCGCAACTGCACGAGCAGGGGGTGTATTTCCGGTCTCTGCATCTGGGTAACGTGCTGGTGCTGGAGGACGGCGAGTTCGGCCTTATCGACGTAGCGGACCTGCGCCTTTACCCTTCGTCACTGAGCCTGTCCCTGCGTCAGCGCAACCTGCGCCATATGCAGCGCTACACCGTCGATCATCGCTGGTTGTTCGAAGATCATTTTCAGGCGCTGCTTCAGGGTTACGCCGTGACGGCATCGAAATCCGCGGTGGATAACCTGCACAGGCAAGTACTGGCAGCCAATCAGCCCGAGCGGGCTCATGTATGACCGAAACCCTCGCCCGCTCGGCTCGTCAAACTTGAACGATCAGACGGGCGTACGCTGACGCACGTAGGCAAGGAAGCCTTCGATGTCATCGCTGCAGAGTTTGTCACCCAGACTGTGCAACTCGGCTTGCGGCCAGTTCCACCAGGCACTCTGAAGCAGCAGCAGACGCTGCTCCTCAGGGAAGCGCCAACGCAGGAAACGCGCCGGATTGCCACCGACGACCGCGTAGGGCTCGACATCGCGAGTCACCAACGCACCCGCGGCAACGATTGCACCATCCCCCACCGTCACACCTGAAAGTATCGTGCTGTTGGAGCACAGCCACACATCGTTGCCGATGTTCACATCGCCGTGGGTGCCGCTGTAACCGCTGATATGGGCGGCCTGTGCAACCATTACCGGAAACGGGAACGTGGTGACCCAATCGGCACGATGGTGGCCACCGAGAAAAATCTGCACGCCTTCAGCAATCGAGCAATACGCACCAATGCTCAGCGTCGAGCCTTCCTTCCAGTCATGGACCTGTGGCAAGCCATAGCTGCCACGGCCAAAGGCGTAGTCCGGATATTGCGCCTTGAAACGCGCCATGCCCCGCTCAAACTTCGGTAGCTTTCTGATCGCTCGTTTTGCGCGTTTTTCCCGATAGCGTTGAATCCAGCCCATGGCTCAATCTTTCTCCAACGGCAAGAACAAGCGTCCCAGGCCACGCCAGGTCTTCTTGTTCCACGCCTTGAACGGTATCTGCGCCAGCAGCTCCCGCGCCAGCTTGCGGTCTCGATTGGCGGTCTTCAGGAACATCGAACTGAGGAACTTGTAGCGCACGTGCTCGTACAGCGGATGATCGCTGAACAGTGCATAGGTACGCAGAATGTTGTCGATCATGAAGCGGTGATTCTTGTAGGAGTTGGTGGCGTGTTTGCGATAGCGCGCCATCAGCACGTTCAAGCCATCGATGAAGTAACCGGCATGGGTCACCTTCAGCTCGATAAGCAAATCTTCCAGGCGAATGTTCGGATCGAATCCGCCGACCTTATCCAGCGCTTCGCGACGGATCATCAGGGTCGGTGCCGGCGGATAGGGTTTGCGCTCCAGGAACATGTCATCGAAATCCAGACGGCGGAACGGCACATCGCGGCGCTGACGCGACTCCGGGTACGGCTTGCCGTCGGCGTCGATCAGTTCGATGTTGCCAGCGCAGATGCCGACCTCGGGCTTGCCATCCAGGTAAGCCACCTGCGTGGCGATGCGCTCGGGCAGCATGATGTCATCGGAACCGAAGGGCACGATCAGGCTACCCTTTGCGCGCGCAATGGCACCGTTGAGGGTATTGGTCAGCCCCTGATTCTGCTGAACACGGAAATCAAAGCCGTGTTGCGCCTGCAAGGCGTTGATCCGCTCGACGCTGTCATCGCTGGAGCCATCATCGACCACCAGCAACTCGATGTTCGAATAGGTCTGGTTGAGGACGCTGAGAATGCTCTCCTCAATATAGCGACCGTGGTTATACGACGCGATGATGACCGTGACGATGGGTTGTGCGTCGCTCATGAATGTTCCTTGCGGGCCTTGCTCAAGCCGGAGTCGATCAGGTTCAGGTACTCCTGGCGGAACACCTCGATATCGTGTTGTTCCTGGAGATAACGGTAGGCTTGTTCGCCCTTGGCCTTGAGCGCGTCATCCGGTAGCTCGAGGTAGGTATCCAGCGCTGCGACCAGGCTCGACACATCCTTCGGCGTAATCGCCAGACCACCTGCGCCCTCGATCAGCGGCAGCATCGCCGGCACATTGGAGGCGATCACCGGAAGATGACCGCTCATGCCTTCGAGCAATGCCAGCCCGAGACCTTCGGCCAGCGATGGCATGGTCCAGATGTCAAAGGCGCGAACGTACTGCAAGGCGTTTTCCTTGAAGCCCAGCAGGTGTGCACGCCCGCTCAGGCCCAGACGTTCGATCTCGGCGGCCAGGCGCGACTCTTCGCGGCCGGCACCGATGATCGCCAACTGGGTGTTCGGGTACTTGTCCTTGAGAGCTGCGAACGCCTGCAACAGATAGGTGTGCCCCTTGACCGGCACCAACCGGCCCAACGCGCCGATCAGTCGCACCGACGGATCGATGCCAAGCAGTTCACGGGCGCGTTCGCGGCTGTGTTGCAAGCCTTCGGCCTGTTCGATATCGATCGCATTGGTAATGGCGTAAGTGTTTTGATCGGTGAAACCGCAGTCACAGTCCAGCAGGTACTGTTTGACCGCCGGCGACACCCCGACAAAACGCCAGTGACGATCGATCAGGCGCTGGGTCTGGCGACGTCGGTAGAACCGGTCGTACTCACCAAAGCCGTGGGAGATACCGATGCACAGCGGCACTTTCAACCAGCGGTTGAGCGTCAGCATCATGTTGACCGGCTTGAAGCGGTTGCAGATCACCACATCGAATTTTTCTTTGCGGCAAAACTGATACAACCGCCACATGGCACGCAGGCGCATGCCCTTGAGCGACTTGTCGGAAAACTCGAAATAGACGGAACGCGCGGCACGGCTCACGGCCTCGCCCGGCCCTGGCTTGCCGCGCAGAAACGCAGCGGTCACCTCATAGCGATCATCCGGCAAAGCCTTGACGATCTGCTCTGCCAGGTCGGCAAAGTCATGGGCTTTGACATTGTAGTCAGGCTGCAACTGCAGAACCTTTGACCGTTGACTCATAACTCTCCCCGGTGAAAACCAGTCGCGTCGATGACCCAGGCGGGTTCAGCGGCGAGGCGCTTGATCTCCGCCGGATCGGGTTGAGGCAACCGTGGCCACTCGTTGCGCTTCCAGCAAACGAAATGGAAATACGGAAACCGGCGATCGCCATCGCGATCATTGGTCAGCTGGCCGTCGCGCCAAAACCATTGGTGCGGGAAATTATCGGTCCCGTCATGCCACTTGATGCAGCCACCCGGCGTACTGAAGGCCTCGGTGAATTCACTGCGGCGGCGCCACGGGTTGAACTTGCCCACCAGCTTGAACAAGGGATCGGGGAAATTCTTGCGCCAGAGAAAGATTCGACTGAATGCGCCCTCATCCAGCGCGTGATGCTTCTGATCCGTGAACCGCGCTTCCCAGTCCTTGATCTGCCTGAACAACTCACGCTTGCGGGCGGTGTTTCTGATCAGGCAAAGATGCCCGGCCACTCGCCGCTCGTGGGTGGAGTACAGGTCGTATGAGGCGAGCCGATCCGCAGTGAAGTAACTGCGCAGGTCGCCATACACCAGGTCGATATCGCCGAATGCCCAGAAATCATAGCCCTCCAGGCGATCGGCATGAATAAGTCCGAACGCAGGCCTGATGTCGCACAGTTTGTAAGCCTGGGTCGGCGCAAAGTCGATACCCAGCCGCTGGGACACCAGCCTACAGTAATCGCTGAACAGCATGCTTTCGATGGTCACGTTGGGCGGCAGATTCTCGGGAACCCCGCAGTCCGTGAAGAACAACCAGTCGATGTCGGGATTGCAACGGCAGCTCTCCAGAAAAAACGGCATCCAGAAAGGCCAGCTGCCGAAATAAGGCATCAGAAACAAAATACGCGGGCATGGATTAATCACGGATTACTCGCTGTCAATGCTGGGAGCGCTGCCATGCTAGGCAGGGTTGTACTTCAGTTCTGCTTCGCAGGTGTTTCGCCGTGCTTCAGAAGCCAGAACAGTTCCTGGCGTCTGACCGCCTTGCGAAAGAATTCATTCTCGCCATAGAGGGGCGGCACTCTACTGGCCAAGAGCCACTGTATCAACCGACGCAGTCGCCGTTTGAATGGCATGCGTGGCTGCAGGTCATGCATCATCCCCAGCGCCATGGCTTTATCACGCTGAAGTTCCGGGGAAACCGGAAGGCAGCAAGGCTGCATCGGCACCGACGCATCGAAGGCGGGCGGCAGCGCGATGCCATGGCCGGCATCCCCCATGGGCCAGCGATCGTTGTCATGCAAATGATTGGCATAACCAAGCAACGTGGTCGGCTGCCACTCCAGGCCCCGCAGTGCTTCAAGGACCGCTTGTTGGGCGCATAGGTGATCCGGGTGCGGATCGAGCGTCGGGTGCGGCAACACAATGACTTCAGGGCGGGCCCGCAGCAGCAGTTCGCGCAGGTCGGCCAACAGGTTGTTCCAGGTCGGTGCACCATCGGCGTCACCCGGCAGTGCAAAGGGGTTCAACCGGCGGAACAAACGGGTGTCGTCCATCTCCGCTTCCCGCGAACCCACTGGCCGGGACGGTGTTGCCTGCATCGCCGCGAGCTGCAGGCAGAAATAGCCCAGCTGCACGCAATGGGCTTCGGGCACCCCGGCCCAGCGCGGCACGGCGATGCTGTCCCAGGCCCGCAGCCGCCCCTTCAGGCGCGCTGCTTCGACCTTGTTCAAGCCGATCTGCTGATAATGTTCTGCTTCGATTTCGCCCGCAGTGAGGGTGACGATCCAGGCTTCGTCGGCCTGACTGTACAGACTGTATGCCGCCAGTTCGGCGTCGTCGGCATGAGGGGCGATGACCATCACCCGCTGACGGCGGTAATCCGGTTGTTCGAACGCCCAGAGCACGGGTTCGCCCAGCACTCGGCAAAAACGTCCGCGCAGACGCAACTCGCCTCGCGACAGCACTTGCGCCTGACCACTGAGGTTGAGGTAGCGCAGCCCGTTGACGCCACGCTCGAAGGTTTGCCGATCGGGATTATCACCACCGGACAACTCGACAGCCGGGTCGATAAAGCGTCCCAGCCAGGTGCTTTTGACCCGCAGGGCCAGTATCAGCGTAGCGTCATCCACCAGCATGACGCCGTCATCCAGGCGTAAACGCTCACCGTCCAGGTGAATCTTGGGTTGCGGGGTATAAGGCGGGAAGCTGTACGCGTAATCGTCCTTGGGCGAATAAAACAAATGGTCGGCGAACCAGGCTTCATGAGCGATCCAGCCCAGCACCGCCAGCACCAGCGGCAGCCACCAGGCCACCAGTACGCCGATGACAATCAACAGCACCAAGGCAATCAGCAGGCCGATGCGTTTGTTGCGCCGGTGGCGCTTGAGCAGTTGCTGTTTACGACTCATGGGTTCGCTCATACGGTGAAGACCGGCACAGGATTACACCAGCGGTCCTTGTATTCACGGTCGGCGCGACCGAAGGAAAAGCGCAGCGGCTTGTCCAGCGCACGTGCATGCTCCCAGGCGCTTTGAGTATTGAGAAAGCTCAAGACGCTTCCGGGGCTGAATTCACGGGTTTCGGGATCGACGCCACCGTTGATGTACTCGACGCTGATCCATTGCGGCGCTTCGACGCGGTACACCAGTTGAATCGCAATCGGCGCATCGTTCAGGAAAATCACCGAGCCGATCAGCAAGTCACGCAACAACTCGATCACCTCGGCCATGCGCTCGGCACCGGTCGCGGGGAAACCCCAGCGACGCTGGAACAAGTCGCAGTAGATCGCCGCCAGCTCGCCGCTGGAAAACTCGCTGACCGGACGCACCGCGCCGCCCGCCTCTTCCAGCAAACGCAATTCGCGACGCTGGTTATAGCGAAACTTCTTCGACAGTTCTTCGGGCGTGCGCGCCATGGCCAGTTGTTCTGCCTGCAGCCTGATGCCGCTGAAGCGGCCTTCATTCAGCGCGGACAAGTAACGTGCACGATGGCGCAGGGGGGCTTGCGTATCAGCGGCGGCAGGCAGGATGAACTCAGCATTGCCGAGGTCGAACAGGCCCTTTTTACCGTTACGCTTGAGCACGTCCTTGGACAAGGCAAGGTCGCGCCCCCAGGTCGCAATCGCAGCCTGGACTTCGCCATTCGGCGCCCAGGCCAGGTAACGCACCGGAATATCGGCCAACTGCGCCAGGCGCTCGACCACCATTGGATGAGTGGCAACGCTGCCACCATAACGGTGCCAGGCCTCGGTGTACGTCGAGGCGTCGATCACCGACCAGCCACGCTCGCGCCATCCTTGAAATCGGTTGAGCATCAACCCCTCGCCGCCAGTTCGGTGACGGTGGGCAAATGCCAGAAAGCATCGCGCACCGCGCGGTCGGAGAAGCGCTCACGCAAGCGGTCGAGCATCAGTTCGGCGCACTGACGGCGTTGCTGATCATCCATCGCGGCCAGATGTTGCAACCCTTGAGCCAAGCGCTCGGCGTCCCCCAGCGGGAACAGAATGCCCACACCCTCGACCACTTCCTTCGCACCGCCGCATGCCGTTGCGAGCAATGGCACGCCGGCGGCCATGGCCTCCAGCAGCACCATGCCGAACGGTTCGTGATCGGAGCTCAAGGCAAACACATCGAAGGCACGGAAATAACGACGGGCTTCGGGTACCTGGCCGAGGAACAGCACGCGGTCGCCGATTCCCAGCTCACGGGCCATGGCCTTGAGATCGCGCTCCAGCCGACCGATACCGAGGATCACCAACTGGCTGTTCTCCGGCAAACCCGGTAACGCCGCGGCAAATCCGTGCAGCAACGTGGTCTGGTCCTTGTCCGGATGCAGCCTGCCGACGTTGCCGATGATCCACGCATCCATGGACAAACCCAGGGTTTCCCGAGCTTCGCGAACCGACACGTGACTGTCTTGCAAGGCCTGCACATTGATGCGGTTATAGAGCGTCTGAATCCGGTCAGCCGGCCATTTCGGCAGGCAGCTGCGCATATCGTCGCGCACGGCATCGGAGACCCCGAGCAGACTCAAACGCTTGCGGAAAAAGTTCGCAAAGAGTTTGCGAGTACCGCGTTTGTAGTCGTCAAACGCGTGATGCACACCGATCACCGGTAACGACGTGCCAAGCAAGGCGATGTAGATCGGCTTGAAACGGTGAGCGATGCAAAAACTGAAATTGCGCGAAGCGGCGATCTTGCGCAGATCGCCGATGGCACCCAGCTTCAGGCCACGAATAGCCTTGGAGCTGTATTCCATGAACAGCACTTCATCGGAGGCACAGGCCTCGGCGACTCGGGCATCGGCAACCCCGGTCAGAAACACCGTGGTCACTCGATAACCGGTCCCCGCGAACAGACTGGCGTACTGCCGGGCGCAGTCCAGAAACGGACCGTCATAGCCGTGACAGAACTGCAGCACATGGCGTTCAGCCGAGCGTGTCATATGCGTCCGCGCCCTCTTTGACCACCAGGATATCTTCCATGATCAGATACTGTAGGTCGGAACCGAAGAACATGTTCAGGGCATCCGTCGGCGAGCAGATCATCGGTTCGCCGCGACGGTTGAGCGAGGTGTTCAGCGATACACCGTTGCCTGTCAGTACTTCCAGCGCCTTCATCATGTCGTAGTAGCGCGGGTTGTATTCGCGCTTGAGCACCTGGGCTCGGGACGTACCGTCTTCATGAACGACTTCCGGCACGCGGGTCTTCCACTCTTCTGCCACTTCGAAAGTGAAGGTCATGAACGGCGCAGGGTGATCGATCTTGATCATCTGCGGTGCGACGGTGTCGAGCATCGACGGGCAGAAAGGCCTCCAGCGCTCGCGGAACTTGATCTGGTGGTTGATGCGGTCAGCCACGCCGGTCGCGCTCGGGCAACCGATGATCGAACGACCGCCCAAGGCACGCGGTCCGAACTCCATGCGGCCCTGGAACCAGGCCACCGGATTGCCGTCGACCATGATTTTGGCGATGTTTTCCGGCATGTTCTCGAGCTTGCGCCACACCGGTTTGCTCGGGTGACGGGCGCACGCTGCCAGCACATCTTCGTTGCTGTACGACGGGCCGAGGTAGACGTGTTCCATCTTCTCGACCGGCACGCCACGGGCGTGAGACACATACGCCGCCGCGCCGACCGCGGTGCCGGCATCGCCGGACGCAGGTTGCACGAACAGTTCCTTGACGTCGTCGCGGGCGATGATTTTCTGGTTCAGCTTGACGTTCAACGCGCAGCCGCCGGCGAAGGCCAGCTTGCCGGTTTCCTTGAGCACGTCGCCCAGGTAATGGTCGATCATCTGAAGCGCCAGCTTCTCGAACAGCGCTTGCATGCTCGCGGCGTAATGGATGTAAGGCTCGTCGGCGATGTCACCTTCGCGCTTCGGACCCAGCCACTCGATCAGCTTCGGCGAGAAGTAGAAACCTTTGCCCTTCTCTTTATAGCGACGCAGGCCGATGACGTTGGCGTAGTCGGTGTTGATCACCAACTCGCCGTTCTCGAACGAGGCCAGACGGGAGAAATCGTACTTGCTGGCATCGCCATACGGCGCCATGCCCATGACCTTGAACTCGCCGTCGAGCATCTCGAAACCGAGGAACTCGGTGATCGCGCCGTACAGGCCGCCGAGGGAGTCAGGATCGAAGAATTCCTTGATCTTGTGGATCTTGCCGTTTTCGCCGTAGCCGAAGAACGTCGTGGCGTACTCACCCTTGCCGTCGATCCCGAGGATCGCGGTTTTCTCTTTGAAACCGGAGCAGTGGTAAGCGCTGGAGGCGTGAGCCAAATGGTGCTCGACTGGCTCGATCTTGATCTTTTTCGGATCGAAGCCCAGTTGCTCGAGGCACCAGACGATCTTGTTGCGGTAGCGCTTGTAGCGGCGGTTGCCCATCAGGATCGCGTCAAGTGCGCGGTCCGGGGCGTACCAGTAACGCTTGGCGTAGTGCCAGCGCGCCTTGCCGAACAGGCTGATCGGCGCGAACGGAATGGCGACCACGTCAACGTCGGACGGCTTGATGCCCGCCTGCTCGAGGCAGAACTTCGCCGATTCGTAAGGCATGCGGTTCTTTGCATGTTTGTCGCGCACGAAGCGCTCTTCTTCAGCCGCCGCGACCAGCTTGCCGTCGATGTACAAGGCTGCGGAAGGATCATGGCTAAGGGCGCCGGACAGGCCAAGAATCGTCAATGCCACAGGGGTCTAGCCTCTTTAGTCTGCATGCAGGCGCAAGGCGCCTCAAAATGAATGTGCCCTCGCAAGTGGGCGAGAGACAGCTAAAGGGCGGGATTATAGCTTAAAAGCAGCTGCAAACCTCTAGCGGATACAGCCGGCTCGCGCGTTGACAGTAGAAGATCTCTCGACATAGACTCCTGCGCAAATGGACTGGGGGATCCCGGTCGGCGTTGCAGCCTCGGTGAGTTTCACCGGGGCTTTTCGCTTTCTGAAGGCGGGAAAATTTTTAAACCCCAGTTTTCGAATCCCTCCCCCACATGGCAGCGACCACCACTGCAATAGAATTTACGCTTGAGTACATCAAAGGCACGATTCTCTTGCCCGGCCCTCAAAACGCTCATGCCAATGGGTCTTGCAACAAGATCCGCTAGCTGTAACCCCGTGGAATTCACTTGTTTGGTAGCAAAGACGATGTCGAACGGCAGCTGAATGCCCAGTTTGTTCGCGCCATCGCACATGCGACGAAACTCCAATTCAAGCTCGTTATCCTCCCGTTTCCCTCGACGCTCGAAAATCACATGAGTCAACGCACTTTACTGATTCTTTTCCTGTAAAAATTCATAAAGCGTTTCCAGACAGAAGCCCAGGGCAACATGATAAGGATTGTGAACAGGACCTTGTTTTTCGCGAAGAGAGGCTTTGTCGATCACACAACTGATCAGCACGAAATTGCTCGCTTCAATGATGCCCGTCAACTCATCGAGAAAGGCATGCTTGTGCTGCCGGGAGGTGAACAGGCTTGAGAACGCTCCTTTCTCTTTTCGAATCTCCAGCTCATGCAGACCGATCAGATCGTGCCCCATATGGTTGAATTTAAATTTCTGAAGGGCAGGAATAACCTTCTCGCAGTAGTGTCTTTTCTGAAAAACACAAAAAAGCGAGCACAAACACTGGATAGTTTGGATCTAGTGTTTGCATCCCATGATCGCCGCTCTCGTCAACGTAAATGACGAAGTCACTGAACTTCCCGGTCGGAGGTAACAGTTTTTTCGCACCAATGCCGGCCTCGGATTCACTTTCGTTTTCAAAAAGAAAGAACTGTTGAGACGGCAAATTGCTACCCGCGGCCTACTCGCCAGTAAATAGTGAGATTGCCGTCGCTGGCCTGACGGTAAATCGTGTACGGCAAGGACATCGTGTCGGCAATACCCGACAGCGCCAGATCCAGCAGGACCAGCGGTACGAGAAAGCCCGTGGGATCCGGCGGGGCATTCAATACACAGAAATCGTAGGCCAGGCCACTGTAGATACGTGGAATGGATTGGCAGTAGGTTTTCTGCTTTCGCAGGCTGCGCGCCGCGTCTTCGTCATTTTGCAGGACCGTATGAACGGTTCCGCAGCCGGAGAGCGCCAATGAGCACACACCCAGCATGACTGCTGCTTTTATAGTCAAAATCTGCCCTCCGAGGTCGTCAGGCAAACTAGCATCGTGACTACTCAGGGCACAGTTCATGGGGTCTGGAGATCATGTAGGACATTTCATAAGAACTTGTCCCTTAATCTCGGGAGGCTGTTTTGGCCTCTTCGCGAGCAAGCCCGCTCCCACAGTTTCCGGGCTTTGCGCATCATCTGCGTACACCCCGGATCAGTGTGGGAGCGGGCTTGCTCGCGATAGGGTCGAAGACCCGATTCAGGCAGCGCCAGAGATGTCTTTGGGCAAACGCTGATCAATAACCTGATACAAAGCACTGCTCTCAGGCCAGTTACGCATGAACCGCGCCCGATCCCGCGCATACGCCGGGGCAAAGCTGCCGAGCGAGCGGTGCTGGCACATCGCATCCAGATCGATCAGCGCCCAGCGATCCTCTTGCCAGAACAGGTTATGGCCCTTGAAGTCGCCGTGACTGATCCGCTCGCGAATCAGCTCCGCAAACAGATGATCCAGCGCCACCAGCTCGGCTTCGGGCGCTTCACCGTTGTCAACGTACGGCGCGAACCGTTCGATGATGTCCGGCCCCGGCAAATGCTCGGTCACCAGATAAGCCCTGCTGCGCAACCAGAGGAAACGTTTTTCCAGTACCGCCAACGGTTTCGGCGTGGCGATACCCAGGAACGCCAATCGATTGCCTTCGCGCCAGGAATGCCAGGCACGGCTCGGGCGCCAGAAGCGTTTGAGCCAGTGGGCGAACCCTTTGATGTTGTAGCGCTTGATCACCAGCGTACGACCCGCCACCTCGACTTTGCCGACACTCGCCGCGCCGCCGGTCTTGTACAGATGGCCCTGATCGAGCAAGGCATCGGCCTGCTCCAGCACCGGCAGCATCGCCGCTTCTTCCTCGCGGCGAATCGCCCGCAAACCGAACGCCCCGCGCTGCACGCTGAACAGTGTGCATTCGCGACCGACCTTGATCAGGAAGTCCTTGAGGCGCCAACTGCGCACCTTGTCGATCTGCTTCTGCAATGCTTCCATCGGCAAGGCATGTTCGCCATTGCTCAGAAGGTAATACACCAGCAACTCTTCGATGAAGGGCTCCAGTGACTTGGGCAACTGGGCGAAAAACACCCCGAGGTTTTCCAGGACTTTCTGTCGCGACAGCGGTTGGCCAGGGGTTTCAGAGCAGATTCCAGCGCCGTCGATCAAATACAGTCGACCGCCCTGGCGCAGCAGGTTATCCAGGTGCAGGTCTTCCTGCCACAGCCCTTTGCGGTGCATCTGGCCGATCGCGCCCAGCGCCTCGGCCAACACAGCCCCTTGCCCATCCGCGAGCACCGGCAAATGCTCGACCTGTTTCCAGGTATCCCCCAGGCTTTCGGCACCCTCAAGGAAATCGAACAGCAGCCAGCCACCCTCGCCGTCCTTCAGGCCATCAGCCAACAGCTGCGGTGTGGTCAGCCCCTGGGCGGCGAGCAAACGCACGCCGTCCAGTTCACGCTGAAAATGCCGCGCCGCTTTGCTGCCGACCAACAACTTGGCCAACACCGGCCGGCCACGCCAGACACCGGCGCCGACATAGCGCTGTCCTGGCAACACTCGCAACAGGCTCAACAATTGCAACTCGGCTGGCCCGGCGGCATCGGCCAGCGAGATGCTCAGTGGCAGGCGCGGTTGGCGACCCGCCTCTTTCAGTTCGGACAAACGCATCAGGTCGACCTCTTGTAGCTGCGCCGCGCGGTCAATCGCGTCAGCCAGCTGTCGATCAGCGAACTGTCCTGCGGTTGATCCAGGTAGGTGGCCAACAACTCGCGCAATTGCGCGTCGTTCCACTGGGGCGAACGCCGCGTCAACGGCTCCAGATCCTTGATTCGATCACGCTGACCGAACAGCAGGGGCCGGGTCTTTTCCAGGTCGATCAGCTGGGCCATGTAACCGTCGCCGGTGGCCTGGAGAAAAATGTGCTTGGGGTAGAAGCAGCCGTGAACCTGACGCGCGCCGTGCAGGCGCCGAGCCAGTTGCCCGCACGCCTGCAAAATCGCCGAGTGCTGCGCCGGGCTCAGATCCGACCAGCGCTGCAACAGCGAATCCAGGTCATCCCAGCCGTCCAGCGCGCGGGTCAGCAAAACCGCCCGGACTTCGCCGTCGACCTTGCGCTCACCGAAAAACGCCGCTTTCAACGCCGGAATGCCGAGCTTTTCATAACGGCTGATGTTGCGAAACTCGCGGGCAAAACTCGGCTCGCCAAAGGGTGCGTGCAGAGTGCGCATCTGGTAGTTGCTTTGGCGCTTGAGGTAGAAGCCGTGACCTTCAAGATCCAGCCGAAACACGCTGCTCCAGCCACCGCGCGCGGTGTTGGGCTCATCCACAGCCTCAAGCTGCCGGGCCCACAGTGCATCGAAGGTGCCGAGGCCATGACGCTCTAAAAGCGCACGGTCTTCAGCGGCCAGAAAATCAGTCATTCGCGCCCCTCGAAAAATCTCACCACGTGCCGGATCCGTTTTTTATCGGCCGCATTGAGCCGTGTCCGTTGGCGGTATTGCAGGTAAAAGCGCAGGCGCTGGGTGGCCGACAGGTGATACTTGGCGACCTTGTCCAGACATGCCAGATCCTTGGTGATGCGGTACTTGAGCCAGAAGCCGCTCCAGAAATCACCGTTGGGGCAGTCGATCAGGAACAGTCGCGCCTGATCGTCGACCAGCAGGTTGCGCCACTTCAAATCATTATGGGTGAAGCGATTGTCGTGCATGGTCCGGGTGTAACCGGCCAGCTGTCGACTGATGTGATCGACCCAGGCGCGGTCCTTCAATTTCGGGTCGCGCCGCTCGGCCAGGGCATTGAGGTCTTCTGTATTGGGCAGTTCACGGGTGATCATCGCCCCGCGAGCGTAGGCTGCACCGCGCCGCTCAAGACCCCAGGCCACCACTTGCGCCGTGGGAATGCCCCACTTGGCAAAGCGCTTGAGGTTCTGCCATTCCATCTTCACCCGCGGCTTGCCCAGGTAGCGGCGCAAGCCCTTGCCAGCACCCACGTAGCGCTTGACGTAATAGTTGACGCCATTGCGCTGGACGCGGACGACCTCGGACAACGGGTCGCGGGTCAACTGCTCGCCCTCGAGGGAAAACACTGCTTCAAGGCTGCCGAAATCGTCGGCCAGGTCGCTGTAAGCAGGTTCCAGTTTCCAGCCCGACATCAGAGCGCATCCCCGTATCGCTGTTTACGGTCGTAGAGTTTGTTGGCCTTGCCCTCGAGCCAGGCGAGCAACCCGGCTTCTTCGCCGAGGATCTGGCGCAGGGGTTGCTGGAAATAACCCTTGAGGAAACGCAGCTTGTCGCGTCGGGTCAGGCCGATGTCCAGCGCCGAAAAGTACAGCGCCGCCAGATCCTTGTTGCGCCAGCGACGGGTGATCGCCGGGCGGGTCTGGGCGCGGTGCAGGTCGATCACCGAGAGCTTGAAGTCATCAGCCGTCACCGGCTTGTCGGTGTGCAGCAGAAAGTGGCAGATGTAGCAGTCGCGGTGGTTGACCCCGGCGCGGTGCATCATGCCGGTCATGCGCGCGACTTCGGCGATCAGCGCACGCTTGAGTGTTGGTTCCGGCGGATTCTTGACCCAGTCGATGCTGAAGTCTTCGAGGCTGACGGTCGGCGCCAGTTCTTCGGTGACGATGAACGAATGCTGGTCCGCCGGGTTGCTGCCCTTCTCGCCGTAGGCCACCGCCGTCATGGTCGGCACGCCGACTTCCTGCAGGCGTTGAATGGCTTTCCATTCCTGACCCGCGCCAAGCACCGGCAGCTTGGCGGTCAGCAGGTTCTTGAAGATCTCGCCCCAGCCAATGCCACGGTGGATCTTCACGAAAAACCCGTTGCCGTTCACCTCGGTGCGCAACGTGCGACGAGCTTCCAGCTCGCGGTACACCTCGCCTTGAAGCCCTTCGACCTCGGCGAATGGATCGCGTCCGGCCCAAAGGCTCTTGAACGGTTCAGCCAGCATCAACTTCATTAAGCGTGCTCCGCCAGAATCACATCGGCCGCGTGTTGCGGCATGCTGTAGAGGTCGGCCGTCTCGGCGAAGGCCAGACCGTTGCGGCTCCAGGCCGCCCGTGCTTGAGCGTCGTTCAACATACCGGTCAGGTATTGCGTCAGTTGCGCCTGATCGAAGGGTTCATCCAGCACCAGGCCAGCGTCGGCCTCAGCGATGTAATGGGCATAACCGCAGACCGCGCTCACCAGCACCGGCAACCCGGCCACCAGCGCTTCGAGCAACACGGTCCCGGTGTTTTCGTTGTACGCCGGGTGGATCAACAGATCGGCCCCGAGCAGAAAACGCGGGATATCGCTACGCCCCTTGAGGAACGTCACGTTATCGCCGAGCCCCAGCGTGGCGCTCTGCATCTGGAACAATTTGGGGTCATCCTGGCCAATTACAAACAGCCGGGTGCGTTTCTTCAGATCGGCGGGCAACGCGGCCAGCGCCTTGAGACTGCGATCCACACCCTTGGTCTTGAACCCGGAGCCGATCTGTACCAGCAACAGGTCATCGTCTTTCAGGTTGAACTCACGTCGGAATTCGGCACGAATCTCGGCGGCATTGGCCGGCGCGCGACGGTCCTGAGAGATGCCCGGAGGCAGCAAATGGAAGCGCTCCAGCGGCGTGTCGTAATGCTTGATGAACAGCGGCTGCTGGACTTCGGAGATCATCAACACTTCAGTCTTGGCGTCCCTGGCGAACACCGCGCGCTCGTACTCGGCGAAGTGGCGGTAGCGGCCCCAGCGGCGGTACAGCGAGTTGCGCAGGTTTTGCGCCTTGTCTTCGAAACAGCCGTCAGCAGCGTAGTAGACGTCCAGACCCGGCATCTTGTTGAAGCCGATCAGACGATCCACCGGGCGCTTGGCCAGATCGGCTTCCATCCACTCGCTGAGCTTCTCGTTGCGGCGATGATTGAAGAACGCCTTGACCGGCGCCACCAACACTTCGAAACCCGGCGGAATATCGCCCTCCCAGATCAGCGTGTAGACGCGAATCTGATGGCCGCGCCGCTGACATTCCAGGGCGATGCGCATGAAATCGCGCTGCAAGCCCCCGAATGGAAAGTACTTGTACAAGACGAATGCCAATTGCATCAGCGCAGCTCCTCAGCCAGTAACAACGTGCTCAGTCGGGTCGCGACACGCTCGGGATTCAGACGCGTGAAGCACAGCGGCCACTCGCGTTTCAGGTCGAACCGACGGGCATCTTCGGCCGTCGGTTGATAGGTGCATTTCTTCTGCAGGCACGGTGCACAGGGGAAATCGCTGGCCATGTGGATCTGCGCCTTACCGTAGGCGCCAGTCAGGCCCGGGTTGGTCGGGCCGAACAGCGACAGCGTCGGCACGTCGAGTGCTGCGGCAAGGTGACCAAGACCGGTGTCCACCGCCACGCACGCCTGCGCGCCGGCCAGCACTTTGCCGATGCCCGCCAGATTCAGTTTGGGCAGCACTTCGACGTGCCGCATGTCCTTGGCGATGCGCTCGGCCCGGGCTTTCTCCGCCGGATTGCCCCACGCCAGTTTCACGCCGACGCCCAGATAGCCGACACGCTCGGCCAGCTCGCGCCAATAGGCTTCGGGCCAGTGTTTGGTGTCCCACGTGGTGCCGTGCAGGAACAGCACGTAAGGGTTCTTGCGCGGCAGTTCCACCAGGCGCTCGATGTTCAGGCCGTAGTCGCCCAGGCCTTTGGGCAAGTCGTAGCCCAACGCGATGGCGAACAACTGGCGCACTCGCTCGACCGCGTGCTGGCCACGGGCAACCGCCAGCCGTCGATCGTAGAAACGCGCGGCGATCGGCTCCCGTGCCGAACCTTTATCGAGGCCCGCCACCGGCGCCTTGACGTAGCGGGTCAGCAAGGCGCTTTTCAACAGGCCCTGTGCGTCAATCACCAGATCATATTTCGTGGCGCGAAGGCTTTGCTTGAAGCGCTTCCACTCGCCACTCTTGATGGTCTGCCAGATGTTCTTGCGCCAGCGACGGATCGCCACCGGGATCACTTTGCCCACGGCCGGGTGCCAGGTCGGGATCTCGGCGAAACCCTCTTCCACCACCCAGTCGAACGTGATGCCGGGAATCGCCCGGGCCGCGTCGGTCAACGCCGGCAACGCATGAATCACGTCGCCCAGCGAAGAAGTCTTGATCAGCAGAACCCGCAAACTATTTGACCTCGACCACAGTGCCCTGCAACCGCTGCAAGGCTTCGTTCACTGCTTGCGGCATCAGCTGGCGCAGGCAGTTGTAATGACCGAAGCGGCACGTGCGATCGAAGCACGGGCTGCATTCGATGCCCAGGCGCACGATCTCGACGTGCTCGGCCAGCGGCGGCGTGAAGCCCGGCGACGTCGAGCCGTACACTGCCACCAACGGGCGATTCAGCGCCGCGGCGACGTGCATCAGGCCGGAATCGTTGGACACCACCGAATCCGCGCAGGACATCAGGTCGATAGCCTCGGCCAGGGACGTGCCGCCACTGAGGTTCACCGACTCTTCGCGCAGGCCGGGAATCAACCGCGCGCGGATATCTTCGCCCACGGCGTGATCGTTCTTCGAACCAAACAGCCAGACTTGCCAGCCTTCGCGAATCTTCGCTTCGGCGACCTTGGCGTAATGCTCGGACGGCCAGCGCTTGGACTCGCCAAACTCGGCACCGGGGCACAGCGCCAACACCGGACGGTCGAGGGCCAGACCGAATTTGGCCAGCGCCGCTTCGCGAGACACCGGATCGATCTGCAAGGTCGGCCGCGGATACGGTTTCGGCAGTTCGACGCCAGGCTCGTAAGCCAGGGCCATGAAACGCTCGATCATCAGCGGGTAACGTTCTTTGTCCAGCGTGCGCACGTCATTGAGCAGACCGTAGCGGAATTCGCCACGCCAGCCGGTGCGCTTCGGGATGCCGGCGAAGAACGGAACCAACGCCGACTTCAGGGAATTGGGCAGCAGGATCGCCTGGTCGTACTGGCCGGCCAGGGATTTGCCGATGCGCCGACGCGTTGCCAACTCCAGGGCACCGTGGCCAAGCGGAAAGCTCAAGGCCTGGCGAACTTCGGGCATGCGCTCAAGAATCGGCCGGCTCCACTCGGGGGCCAGCACGTCGATTTCGCACTGCGGGTGGCGTTGCTTGAGACACTGAAACAGTGTCTGCGCCATCACCATGTCACCGACCCAACTGGGCCCAACGATCAGAATTTTCATGTGGTTTCCAAAAACGAACCGGGGAGGCATACGCCTCCCCGCCTCGAGAATTCTACAAAACACTGCAGATCTACTGTGGGAGTTCGCTCCCACATTGGGTATTGGTGCACATCCAGTGCGGTGCAGCTTAGCTGCCTCAATTTACAAAACAACGCAGATCACCTGTAGGAGCAAGCTTGCTCGCGATGAGGCCATCACATCCAGCATTGGAGGTGACTGACACTCCGCCATCGCGAGCAAGCTTGCTCCTACAGGGGTATTCGGTGCTGCCACTGTCCGGTTTCAGCTTAACCCCAGCTCGCGCCAGATCCGCAACACCTGCAGTCGTTCGTCCACGAACTGGTCGCCCGGTATCACCCCGGCGTCCTTCTGCAAGGCCTGCCGGTGCGCGGCGGAGCGGTAGGCTTTATAGGCCTCGCGCAACAGGCTGGCGTCTTCGGCGGGCATCAGCCCTTCGTGTTCCAGCTCTTCCAGAATCCGGATATTGTCGGTCCAGCGCAGCAATGGCGGGTGTGTTTCGGACCACGCCAAGGCCGCGTATTGCACCATAAATTCAATATCGACGATACCTCCGGCGTCCTGCTTGAGATCGAACGGCGCCGTGGCCTCGAAGGCATTCGCCCCGGTGCCGGCTGCGGTGCTCTTGCTGCCGAGGTTGTCGCGCATCTTGGCGCGCATCTCGCTGACCTCCTGACGCAAGGTCGGCAAATCACGGGGCTTGCCCAAAATCGCTGCGCGAACCTTCTCGAACGCCTGGCCGACGTCCGGACTGCCCACCAGCACCCGCGCCCGTACCAGCGCCTGATGTTCCCAGGTCCAGGCTTCGTTTTCCTGATAACGGGCAAACGCGCCGAGCGAACTCACCAACAGACCGGAAGCACCGGAGGGCCGCAGGCGCATGTCCACTTCATACAGCTGACCGGAGTTGGTCTGGGCCGTGAGCAAGTGAATGATCCGCTGGCCCAGCCGAGTAAAGAATTGCGCACCGTCGATAGGCTTCAGCCCGTCGGTTTCCGCCTGCGGATCGCCATCGTGAATGAACACCAGGTCCAGATCCGAACCATGCCCCAGTTCCAGACCGCCGACTTTTCCGTAACCGACAATGATGAAGCCAGGATCGCACAAGGTGCCGTCGGTGCGTTGCGGCGTACCGTATTTGGCCACGGTCTGGCGCCAGGCCAGGGCCAGCACTTGTTCGAGGATCGCTTCGGCGAGCCAGGTCAGGTAATCGCTGACTTTCATCAGCGGCAGGCTGCCGGCGATTTCCGACGCGGCGACGCGCAGGCGGTGCGCCAGTTTGAAATGGCGCAGGGCTTCCATTTGCTGTTCGAGGTCGTCTTCGGGAATCCGCGTCAGGCGCTCGCGCAACTCCGCCGCCAGTTCCGGCGCCAGGGGCGGCTTGAACAGCCGGCCCTCGTTGAGCAATTCGTCGAGCAACAGCGGGAAGCGGGTGATCTGTTCGGCTATCCACGGGCTCGCGGCGCACAAGGTCAGCAAACGTCGCAGCGCACCGGGGTTTTCGGTCAGCAGCACCAGGTACGCGGACCTCCGGGCCACCGCTTCAACCAGCGGCAGTACGCGCTCCAGCACCAGATCCGGGTTGGCGTGCTCGACCGCCTGCGCCAGCAACCGTGGAATAAAGGCATCGAGGCGTTCGCGCCCCAAACGCTGCATCGCGCGCAATTGCGGGCTGCTGCGCAGGCTGGCCAAGGCTTTCAGGGCTTTGGTGGCATCGACGAAACCGCCCTCCTCCAACTGCCGACAAGCGGCCTCTTCGTCCTGCGCTTCTTCCCACAGTGGCAGCCATTCACCGCCGACCACCACTTCGCTTTCAGCCCCGTCCTCTTCGTCGGGATCGGCGATCACCTGACCGAAGTGCCACGCAACGCGACCGCGCCAATACATCAGCTGCTCATGAAAGGCGTCCCAATCGGCGAAGCCCAACATATAGGCAATACGCGCCTGATCCTGCGCACCGTCCGGCAACATCTGGGTCTGGCGGTCGGCAATCGCCTGAATGGCGTGCTCCGTGTAACGCAGGAATTCGTAGCCTTCGCGCAGTTCGCTGATCACCGCCGGCGGCAGGTAACCCTGACCTTCCAGCGTGCTCAGTACTTTTAATAGTGGACGTTGTTGCAGGCTCAGGTCGCGGCCGCCGTGGATCAACTGAAACGCCTGGGCGATGAACTCGACTTCGCGGATGCCGCCGGAGCCGAGCTTGATGTTGTCGGCCATGCCCTTGCGCCGGACTTCCTGCTGGATCAACTGCTTCATCGTGCGCAGCGCTTCGATGGCGGAAAAGTCCAGGTAACGCCGGTAGACGAACGGGCGCAGCATCTCTTGCAGTTGCGCGCCCGCCACCTGATCGCCGGCCACCACCCGCGACTTGATCATCGCGTAGCGCTCCCAGTCACGGCCCTGATCCTGGTAATACTGCTCCAGCGCGTTGAAGCTCAGCACCAACGCACCGGCCGAACCGTAAGGTCGCAGGCGCATGTCGACGCGGAACACAAAACCGTCGACGGTCATCGGGTCCAGTGCCTTGATCAGGCGCTGGCCGAGACGGATGAAGAATTCCTGATTATCCAGCGAGCGTTTCACCCCGACGGTTTCGCCGCCCTCGGGGTAGGCGAAGATCAGGTCGATGTCCGACGACAGATTGAGCTCGACCGCGCCGAGCTTGCCCATGCCGAGGATGACCATCTGCTGCGGCTCGCCGCTGCGCCGACCGGTCGGCACGCCGAACTGCTGGCAATGGCGTGAGTACAACCACTGATAAGCCTGATCGATGCTGGCATCGGCCATGTCCGAGAGGTCGCGGCAGGTCTGGATGAGGTCGGCCTGACGAGTCAGGTCACGCCAGATGATCCGCACTTGATGGCGTGCGCGCTGGCGACGCAGGGCGCGACCGAGTTCGTCTTCGGTCTCCGCGGCATTCACCGCCGCCGCAATCTGCGCGCACAACTCGCCGGGGGCAAAACCGCGATCCAGTTCGCCGGACTGCACCAGCGCCAGCAACATCAACGGGTCACGAACGCTCTGTTCAATCACGAAGTCGCTGGCGGCGGTGACGCGGGCGAATTGCGCCCAGCGTTCAGGCGTCCAGCCGGACAGGCCATGATCATCATCGAGCGCCTCGACGGCCGCACGGAACGACTGTTCGGCACGGGTGACAAACGGCAACAGAATGCCGGGCAGTTCGGCAAGCGAAGGGAGGCTCATGGTCTATCCTTGATCGGCGTGTAGAGGGCTGCATGTAGTGAATTTTCAAATCGCACTACGTGATCGACTGTCGAACAAAGGTTAGAAATAGCTGAATTTTCTTTATTTTTGGCAGACAGCATCAAGCTTTCACCTTTTTCGGTTGGCAAAAGACCAACCTTAACGATTATTCTCACAACGCAGCTGGAGGCCACAAGCCGCTCATCTGTAGTTTTACTACTCGTATATACATTCGGATAGCTGAAATGCCCGATGATTTGTAGTAAAACTACACGCCGCCGGAACCTACCTCTCGGCAATCCAAGAATTTATATCGTCTGCCCACAAGGCCAGTCGCAAACTCAGGCAACCGATTCTGGAAGCCTTTCCGCCCTGGAGCAAGCCATGCAAGACCTCGATCCCGTCGAAACCCAGGAATGGCTGGACGCCCTGGAATCGGTTCTCGACAAAGAAGGCGAAGACCGTGCTCACTATCTGATGACCCGTATGGGCGAACTCGCAACCCGCAGCGGTTCGCAATTGCCTTACGCCATCACCACGCCATACCGCAACACCATTCCCGTTACCCACGAAGCACGCATGCCTGGCGACCTGTTCATGGAACGCCGCATTCGCTCGCTGGTACGCTGGAACGCGATGGCCATGGTGATGCGTACGAACCTGAAAGATTCTGACCTGGGCGGTCACATCTCCAGCTTCGCCTCCAGCGCAACCCTGTACGACATCGGCTTCAACTATTTCTTCCAGGCCCCGACCGACGAACACGGCGGCGACCTGATCTACTTCCAGGGTCACACTTCGCCAGGCGTTTACGCCCGCGCGTTCATGGAAGGCCGCATCACCGAAGACCAGATGAACAACTTCCGCCAGGAAGTGGACGGTCAGGGCCTGTCGTCCTACCCGCACCCTTGGCTGATGCCTGATTTCTGGCAGTTCCCGACCGTATCCATGGGTCTGGGCCCGATCCAGGCGATCTACCAGGCACGCTTCATGAAGTACCTGGAAGCCCGTGGTTTCATTCCGGAAGGCAAGCAGAAAGTCTGGTGCTTCCTTGGCGACGGCGAGTGCGACGAGCCGGAATCCCTGGGCGCGATCTCGCTGGCTGGCCGCGAGAAGCTCGACAACCTGATCTTCGTCATCAACTGCAACCTGCAGCGCCTCGACGGCCCGGTTCGCGGCAACGGCAAGATCATCCAGGAACTCGAAGGCGTATTCCGCGGTGCTCAGTGGAACGTGACCAAAGTCATCTGGGGCCGTTTCTGGGACCCACTGCTGGCCAAGGACGTCGACGGTATCCTGCAACGCCGCATGGACGAAGTCATCGACGGCGAGTACCAGAACTACAAAGCCAAAGACGGCGCGTTCGTGCGTGAACACTTCTTCAACTCGCCAGAACTCAAGGCGATGGTTGCCGATCTGTCCGACGACGAGATCTGGAAACTCAACCGTGGCGGCCACGACCCATACAAGGTCTACGCGGCGTACCACGAAGCGGTCAACCACAAAGAACAACCAACCGTCATCCTGGCCAAGACCATCAAAGGTTATGGCACCGGTGCCGGCGAAGCGAAAAACACTGCGCACAACACCAAGAAAGTCGACGTCGACAGCCTGAAGTTGTTCCGTGATCGTTTCGACATCCCGGTCAAAGACGACGAGCTGGAAAACCTGCCGTTCTTCAAGCCAGAGCCAAACAGCGCCGAAGCCCGCTACCTGAGCGAGCGCCGCACTGCACTGGGCGGCTTCGTGCCACAGCGCCGCGCGCAGAGCTTCAGCGTACCGACGCCATCGCTGGATACGCTCAAGGCGATTCTCGACGGTTCGGGCGACCGTGAAATTTCCACCACCATGGCGTTCGTGCGGATCCTCGCGCAGCTGGTCAAGGACAAGGAAATCGGCCCGCGCATCGTTCCGATCATCCCGGACGAAGCCCGTACCTTCGGTATGGAAGGCATGTTCCGTCAGTTGGGCATCTACTCCTCCGTCGGCCAGCTCTACGAGCCAGTCGATAAAGACCAGGTGATGTTCTACAAGGAAGACAAGAAGGGCCAGATCCTCGAAGAAGGCATCAACGAAGCGGGCGCCATGAGCTCCTTCATCGCTGCCGGTACTTCGTACTCCAGCCACAACCAGCCAATGCTGCCGTTCTACATCTTCTACTCGATGTTCGGCTTCCAGCGTATCGGCGACCTGGCCTGGGCTGCCGGCGACAGCCGTACCCGTGGTTTCCTGATCGGCGGCACCGCCGGCCGGACCACGCTGAACGGCGAAGGCCTGCAACACGAAGACGGTCACAGCCACATCCTGGCTGCCACCATCCCGAACTGCCGCACCTTTGATCCAACCTACGGCTACGAGCTGGCGGTGATCATTCAGGACGGCATGAAGAAGATGACCGAAGAGCAGCAGGACGTTTTCTACTACATCACCGTGATGAACGAATCCTACCAGCAGCCAGCCATGCCGGCCGGTGTGGAAGAAGGCATCATCAAGGGCATGTACTTGCTCGAGGAAGACGTCCGCGAAGCGGCGCACCACGTTCAGCTGATGGGCTCCGGCACCATCCTGCGTGAAGTCCGTGAAGCGGCGAAGATCCTGCGCGAGCAGTTCAACGTGGGCGCCGACGTGTGGAGCGTTACCAGCTTCAACGAACTGCGTCGCGATGGCCTGGCCGTCGAGCGCACCAACCGTCTGCACCCGGGCCAGAAGCCTAAGCTGAGCTACGTCGAAGAGTGCCTGAACGGCCGTAAAGGTCCGGTCATCGCCTCTACCGACTACATGAAGCTGTTCGCCGAGCAAATTCGTCAGTGGGTCCCGTCCAAGGAATTCAAAGTCCTGGGCACCGACGGTTTCGGCCGCAGTGACAGCCGCAAGAAGCTGCGTCACTTCTTCGAAGTCGATCGTCATTTCGTGGTGTTGGCAGCCCTGGAAGCACTGGCTGACCGTGGCGATATCGAACCCAAGGTGGTGGCTGAAGCCATCGTCAAGTTCGGTATCAACCCGGAAAAACGCAACCCACTGGACTGCTGAGGAGAGATTCTGTGAGCGAACTCATTCGCGTACCTGACATCGGCAGCGGTGAAGGTGAAGTAATTGAACTGTTTGTGAAGGTCGGCGACCGTATCGAAGCCGACCAGAGCATCCTGACGCTGGAATCGGACAAGGCGAGCATGGAAGTGCCTGCGCCGAAGGCCGGTATCATCAAGAGCCTGAAAGTGAAGCTGGGCGATCGCCTGAAAGAAGGCGACGAACTGCTGGAGCTGGAAGTCGAAGGTGCCGCTGCTGCGGCCCCAGCGGCTGCCGCTGCGCCTGCCGCCAAGGCTGAAGCGAAACCGGCCGCTGCACCTGCCGCCGCTCCTGCTCCAGCTGCTGCGCCTGCTGCCGCTTCGGTTCAGCAAGTGCACGTGCCGGACATCGGTTCGGCGGGCAAGGCCCAGATCATCGAAATCCAGGTCAAGGTTGGCGACACCGTCGCTGCTGATCAGTCACTGATCACCCTGGAATCGGACAAGGCCAGCATGGAAATCCCATCGCCTGCCGCTGGCGTGGTCAAGAGCATCAGCGTCAAGCTCAACGACGAAGTCGGTACCGGCGACCTGATCCTGGATCTGGAAGTAGCGGGTGCTGCGGCCCCTGCTGCCGCGCCAGCACAGGCTGCTGCACCTGCGGCCGCTGCTCCGGCGCCTGCCGCTGCAGCCCCGGCTGCACCGGTTGCCGACAGCGTTCAGGACATTCACGTCCCGGACATCGGCTCGTCGGGCAAGGCCAAGATCATCGAAGTGCTGGTCAAGGCAGGCGACACCGTCACCGCCGACCAGTCACTGATCACTCTGGAGTCCGACAAGGCAAGCATGGAAATCCCATCGCCTGCCGCTGGCGTGGTGGAAAGCGTTTCCATCAAGCTGGATGACGAAGTCGGTACTGGCGACCTGATCCTGAAACTGAAAGTCAAAGGCGCTGCCCCTGCGGCTGCCCCGGCTCCTGCCGCTGCTGCACCGAGCGCTCCTGCCCCGGCCGCCGCTGCGCCTGCTGCTCCGGCACCGGCCGCACCGGCTGCTGCACCGGCCAAGCCAGGCGCGAAGGTTCACGCAGGCCCGGCGGTACGCCAACTGGCTCGCGAGTTCGGCGTCGAGCTGAGCGCCGTCGGTGCCAGCGGTCCGCACGGTCGCATCCTGAAAGAAGACGTGCAGGTTTACGTCAAAGCCATGATGCAGAAGGCCAAGGAAGCACCGGCCGCGGCTGCAGGCGCAACCGGCGGCGCGGGCATCCCGCCGATTCCGGTCGTGGACTTCAGCCGCTTCGGTGAAACCGAAGAAGTGCCGATGACGCGCCTGATGCAAATCGGTGCGTCGAGCCTGCACCGCAGCTGGCTGAACATCCCGCACGTGACTCAGTTCGATTCGGCTGATATCACCGAGCTGGAAGCGTTCCGTATCGCTCAGAAAGCCGTTGCAGAGAAGGCCGGCGTCAAGCTGACCATCCTGCCGCTGCTGCTCAAGTCCTGCGCGCACCTGCTCAAGGAACTGCCGGACTTCAACAGTTCGCTGGCACCAAGCGGCAAGGCGATCATCCGCAAGAAATACGTGAACATCGGCTTCGCCGTCGACACTCCTGAAGGCCTGCTGGTACCGGTCATCAAGAACGTCGATCAGAAGAGCCTGCTGCAACTGGCAGCCGAAGCCGCTGCGCTGGCCGCCAAGGCCCGCGACAAGAAGCTCACCGCTGACGACATGCAAGGCGCCTGCTTCACCATTTCCAGCCTCGGCCACATTGGCGGCACCGGCTTCACGCCGATCGTCAACGCGCCGGAAGTGGCGATCCTCGGTGTTTCCAAGGCAACCATTCAGCCAGTCTGGGACGGCAAAGCCTTCCAGCCGAAACTGATGCTGCCACTGTCGCTGTCCTACGATCACCGTGTGATCAACGGCGCCGCTGCTGCACGCTTCACCCAGCGCCTGAGCAGCCTGCTGGCGGACATCCGCACTATCCTGCTGTAACACCGGCCGGCCCTCCTTCACCGGAGGGCCCGTCGCGTTCCACGTTTTCCGAGCGCCACGCTCGTACCTCAACCCCGCCAATTTGGCGGGGCTTTTTTTGCCTTGAAGAAAGTCTCTTTCCTACGTTCGCGGATGAGTTCACCCACAATTCGAATCCACTTCGGCACCATTTTTCTTGCCGGAACGCCGCTAGGCTTAGTGACACATACAACTGACGTAAAGTTTAGTCAGCCTACTTGCTTAGTTAGTACAACTTCGAATGGATTCGAATATGTTTAAACCTACAGTCGGCCCGATCATTGGCCACACTACACCTCATCACGCCCGCATTTTTTTGCGTGGTGAATTACAGAAAGATGCTTTGGTATTTGGTGGAATACGTTATCGACGCAGCGGTGACACGCCTTGGTCCAAAGGCACTTTCACACGACTGACAAACGCGCATGACATGTGCGATGTCCTTGCCCTCAACGACCTCGCCGCCGATACCGAGTATGAATACCAGGCGGGTTGGTTCAGCCCCATGAGCCCGGTGCACACCGTGGAGACGATTCAGGAACTGCCGCTGCAGTGGCCCCGGGACGTCTACTGTTTCAGCACCCAGCCCAGCAATCCCGCGACGCCAAGGGCTTACATCGTCGGGTCATGCCGTTACCTGCGGATGACGGTCGGCGCGCCTTCGCTCCCGCATATGGGCGACAGGATCTTTGCCGCCATCACGCACCTGGCGCAACGCGCCGAAACGCCCATCAACGCAATGTTGATGACCGGCGACCAGGTTTACATCGATGACTTGAACATCATCGCCCCTGATCGGGAATACAAAGAAATACTCAGTAAGTACCGCACCGCTTTTTCCCAGCCTCATATTGCAAAGTTAATGTCCGGAATACCGACTTACATGATCCTCGACGACCATGAAATCGAAGACAACTGGCCCGTCAATAAAAACAAAAACGACGACCATCTCTATAACAATGCCATCGCCGCCTATGAGTTATATCAAGCCAGTCATAGCCCGGCCTGTGAGTTGCTTGAAGATGGGAACATCGATCGGCACCTGGCACGTTATTGGTATCAATTCACCCACGGCGATATCGAGTGGTTTGTCACTGATAGCCGGACCCGGCGCAATCTGTCGGCCGGTGACCGGCGCATCCTCGACGAAGCGCAGGAAGCAGCCTTGTGCAGCTGGCTGATCCACAGCCCGGCCCGGGTCAAATTCGTGGTCACCAGTGTGATGTTTTATCCCGACCGCAAACGCTTGGGCGATGACGCCTGGAAAGCCTTTCCGGAACAACGCCTGCGGTTGCTGGAGACTGTTCGCACACACCGCATCAAGAACGTCTTCTTCGTGTCTGGCGATGTGCACGGCTCCCTCACCAGCCGGCTGACACACAGCGAAGACCCGGATTTCGAGGTTCACACCATTGTCTCCTCGCCGCTGTGCAACAGCAAACTGCTGCCCTACGCCAAGGCCTCCACCTTCGTCCTCGATCAACCGCTCGCCCGTACAGCGGCGGGAGATTATCAGCATGAACTGACCAGCGAGGTGATCAGCCAGGACAACTTTGCCCATCTGATCGTAGAGCCAGAGCGGATTCGCATCAGTTATCACGACCGGGAAGGCAAATTTTTGCAGGCAACGAATATTACGCTGCGTTGATCACCAAATCCTGCGCTGCTCTTCAGGCCGCCATCGCCCGCAAGCCAGGCTCCTACAGGTTCGGTGTCGTTCCGTAAATCGAGAATTGCCACGCCCCTGCAGGAGCCGACTTGCTGGCGATCAACCGCAATACTTTTTCCAGCCAGGCACGTTAGTTTTCAGTCATAACTGAAGAAATGTTTCCGTCTGCCGACATATTCTTATAGCACTTGGCCTTCATGTCTCTTGTCAGTCAGTGTCGCAATGATGCAACCTTGCCGCAGGCAACAGTAAAGAGGGCGAGAGCCCGGCGCGATCAGCACATTCGAAGCGAGTTTCCCTCCATATGAAGAGCCAACCCGATGCCGCCAGCCGTATGGTGGCCGAGGTAGTGACACAGTTGCCTGTGCCCTCGCGGCTCGGCATGCTGCGTTTCGAACGGCTGAACGAACCAAGCTGGGCGCTGCTGTTTCTCGATCCCAATTGCGAGCGACAGTTCGGCTTGCCGGCGGTGGAGCTCTGTGCCCTGGTCGGCTCGCCCTACGCCAGCCTGATGGAGCCCGAAGCGCGCTATCAGCTGCATGACGCCATCCAGCAGCAACTCACCGAGTGCCCGCATTACCTGATCCGCTACACCCTCCACACCGCCGCCGGCACGTTGAGCCTGCTGGAAATGGGTGAAGCCTACAAACAACACAATCGGCACCTGCTGCGCGGCTACCTGCTGGTGGTCGACGGTCTGTTCGAGGGCGAACCGCTGCTGCCGGCGCTGGACCTGGAAACCCAGAACTCGCGTCTGCAGATCGCCCTTGAACTTAATCAGCGCGCCCAACAGGAGCAACTCCTGCACCTGGATCGCGTGCGCGCCCAGCAAGACCTGATCCTGTTGCTGACCCGCCAGCGCTACAGCACCGGCAATTCGCTGCAAGAAGCCGCTGAACTGATCACCCGCAGTGCCTGTGACATCTACGAAATCGACTGCGCCAGCCTGTGGAACCTCGACGGTTCGATGCTGGCGCCGATCTCGGCGTATCACCGCGCCACACAGGAATACGCCCTGCCGGAGCCGATCGACATCAGCGGTTTCCCCGATTACATGGACGCGCTGCACGGTAGCCGAGCGATCGATGCCCACAATGCGATTCGTGACCCGCGCACCCGGGAAATGGCCGAGAGCCTGCGCCCGCGCGACGTGAACGCGATGCTCGACGCCAGCATTCGCGTCGATGGTCAGGTGGTCGGCGTGCTCTGCCTTGAACAAACGGGTGCGACCCGCGCCTGGCAGTCCGACGAAATTGCCTTCGCTGGCGAGCTCGCCGACCAGTTCGCCCAAGTCATCAACAACCACAACCGCCGCACCGCCACCAGCGCCCTGCACCTGTTCCAGCGTGCGGTCGAGCAAAGTGCAAACGCCTTTTTGCTGGTCAACTGCGACGGCGTGGTGGAATACGTCAACCCGAGCTTCACCGCGATCACCCAGTACAGCACCGAAGAAGTCCACGGCCAGCGGCTGTCGGAACTGCCGGCCCTGGAAAACCTCAGCGAACTGCTGTTCGACGCGCCCTCATCATTGGCCAAGAGCAACAGCTGGCAGGGCGAATTCAAGAGCCGGCGCAAAAACCTCGAACCCTACTGGGGCCAGTTGTCGATCTCCAAGGTGTATGGCGACAACCGAGAGCTGACGCATTACATCGGCATCTACGAAGACATCACCCACACCAAGCTCGCCCAGCAGCGCATCGAGCGCCTGGCCTACACCGACAACCTGACCAACCTCGGCAACCGTCCGGCGTTCATCCGCAACCTCGATGAACGCTTCGCCCGAGACAGCGATACGCCGATCAGCCTGTTGCTGGTGGACATCGACAACTTCAAGCGGATCAACGACAGCCTCGGCCACCAGACCGGTGACAAGCTGCTGATCAGCCTGGCGCGGCGCCTGCGCAACAGCCTGATCCCAAGCGGCAGCCTGGCGCGTTTCGCCAGTAACGAATTCGCCGTGCTGCTGGACGACACCGACCTCGCGATGGGCCAGCAAGTCGCCAATCAACTGCTGGCGACCCTCGATAAACCGATGTTCGTCGACAACCAACTGATCAGCGTCACCGGGTCCGTGGGCCTGGCCTGCGCGCCGCTGCACGGCCGCGATCCGCAAACCCTGATGCGTAACGCCGGGCTCGCGCTGCACAAGGCCAAGGCCAACGGCAAGCACCAGGTCCAGGTATTCACCGAAGCGCTGAATGCCGAAGCCAGTTACAAACTGTTCGTCGAGAACAACCTGCGCCGCGCCCTGACCCAGAACGAGCTGGACGTGTTCTACCAGCCCAAGCTCTGCCTGCGCAGCGGTCGCCTGCTCGGCATGGAAGCGCTGCTGCGCTGGAACCACCCGGAAAAAGGCATGATCCGTCCGGACCAGTTCATCAGCGTCGCCGAAGAAACCGGGCTGATCATTCCGATCGGCAAATGGATCGCGCGCCAGGCGTGCCGCATGAGCAAAGACCTGACCGCCGCCGGCCTGGGCAATCTGCAAGTGGCGATCAACCTGTCACCCAAGCAGTTTTCCGACCCCGACCTGGTGTCGTCGATCGCCAACATCCTCAAGGAAGAAGCGCTGCCGCCGAACCTGCTGGAGCTGGAACTGACCGAAGGCCTGCTGCTGGAAGCCACCGAAGACACCCACTTGCAGCTCGACCAGCTCAAGCGCCTGGGCCTGACCCTGGCCATGGACGACTTCGGCACCGGTTACTCGTCGCTCAGTTACTTGAAAAAATTCCCGATCGACATCATTAAGATCGATCGAAGCTTCATTCACGAAATCCCGGACAACCAGGACGACATGGAAATCACCTCCGCGGTGATCGCCATGGCCCACAACCTGAAAATCAAGGTCGTGGCTGAAGGCATCGAGACGGCCGAGCAGTTGGCCTTCCTGCGCCGCCACCGCTGCGACGTCGGCCAGGGCTACCTGTTCGACCGACCGATTCCGGGCTCCGAGCTGATCGAAAAGCTCAAACGCTACCCGCGCGGCCCAATCGCCTGACCGCCCTACCGCACTAGATCCCGTGGAAGCTGGCTTGCTCGCGAAGGCGGTGGGTCAGTCACCAACTGCGTTATCTGACACACCGCCTTCGCGAGCAAGCCCGCTCCCACATTGGGTAGTGCGTATCAGGGCGGTATTGGGCAAACTGGTGGTCTGACTACTTACATTTCAACCTGACTGAGGGGACTGATCATGGTTCTGCGCTCGGAAATTCTGGTGAACAAAAACGTGCTCCCTACCAAAGAACAAGCTCTGCCTGGCCGTGAAACCCCGATGACCGTGCCGGAAAAACACTTCGTCCACGACGCCCCCCTGCTGGGCCCGTTTGCCATGGACGTGGATTTCGCGATCTTCGGTCTGGGTTGCTTCTGGGGTGCGGAACGCAAGTTCTGGCAGCGCGAAGGTGTGGTGAGTACGGCGGTGGGTTACGCCGGCGGCTTCACGCCGAACCCGACGTATGAAGAAGTCTGCTCGGGCCTGACCGGACACAGTGAGGTGGTATTGGTGGTCTACGAGCCGGCGAAAGTCAGCTACGAAGAGCTGCTGAAAATGTTCTGGGAATTGCACAACCCGACCCAGGGCATGCGTCAGGGCAATGACATCGGCACTCAGTACCGCTCGGTGATCTACGCCACCAACCCGACTCAGCTGGCAGCCGCCAAGCACAGCAAGCAAGTGTTCCAGGCCGAACTGACCAAGGCGGGTAAAGGCACCATCACTACCGAAATCGAAGAGGCGCCGACGTTCTACTTCGCCGAGGCGTATCACCAGCAATACCTGGCAAAAAACCCTGAAGGGTATTGCGGCATCGGCGGCACCGGCGTGACCTGCCCGATCTGACCTGACACAGATCCCCTGTAGGAGCCGGCTTGCTGACGATAGCGGCGGGAGGTTCAGCGATGACCTCCCGGCCGCCTTCGCCAGCAAGCCGGCTCCTACAAAGTTTTGCGCCGGTCATGATATTGCGTTTGACGCCAAGTCCTGTGGGAGCAAGGCTTGCCCGCGAATGCGTCCGATCAGACGCCATCAATCCATCTGATCAGCCATCAACTCTCAGCAATCAACCAATCCATCTGCCACCCACCCTGGGTCTGCCCAAGCTTCTTGGACAACCACGGCAGCAACTCACGCAATTCCTCTTCCAGCCCCCACGGCGGATTCGCAATCGCCAAACCGGAACCGTTCAGACTGTTCGGCGTGTCCAGCGGATGCACCAGCAACTCCAACCGCAACAACTTCGGCGCGCCCGACCCGGCCAGATCCTGATAGAAACGCCGCAACATGCGCTGGTCCTTCACCGGGTACCAGATCGCCGCCACAGTTTGACGCATCCGCCCGACCGCCTCTTTCAGCGCCGCCGCACAGCGCTGCATTTCATCCAGCTGTTCAAACGGCGGATCGATCAACATCACCGCCCGCTTCTCCTGCACCGGCAACATCGCACGCGGCACATGCCAGCCTTCGCCCAAGTGCACCTTCACCCGACGATCACCCGCCATATTGTCCTTGAGCAACACACCGTCTTCGGGGTGCTTCTCGTTGAGCATCACCCGATCCTGCGGCCGCGTCAGACGCCGCGCCAACTCGGGCGAACCCGGGTAATAGCGCAACTGGCCATCCGGGTTCATGTCATGCAAAACCTTCATGTAATCGGCGGTCAACGCCGGCAGGTCCGGCTGATCCCACAACCGCGCGATGCCTTCCAGGTACTCCCCGGTGCGGCTCGCCTGATCACCCTGCAGGTCATACAGACCAATGCCGGCGTGAGTGTCGAGATAGGCAAACGGCTGCTCCTTGCGCGACATCAGGGCGATGAGGCGGGTCAAGGTCAGGTGTTTGAACACATCGGCGTGATTGCCGGCATGGAAGGCGTGACGATAATTCATGATTGCTCCTGCGAAGGCCGGGAAGTTTACCTTGTACCGAGGCGAACGTCAGGGCTTCGCGGCTGAGCGGGCAGCGACACCCCACAAACCCTGTGGCGAGGGGGGTTACCCCCTCGCCACAACAGCTTCCCGCCGCTACTCCGAACGCCGTGCCTTCAATCGCCGCCCCAACACATCCAGCACATCACACCCGTCCCGCAACGGAATGGCGCAGAGCAAGGCAAAGTCACTGAGGATGAAGGACTGACACTCGATCGAGCCACGCATCGACAGGTTTTCCATGACTTGGGTGACGGCACGGATTCGAAAGCTGGCCGCGTCGTATAAAACGTCGAGCGGTGCGAGGGTATCGACGAACAAGGTGGGCATGTCATCGCAGTTGCTGGTGAGCGCCATGAAGCGGCTTTTGGGTGGAGGGGCTGGTTTTTCGTAGGGTGGATCGGGGGTAATTGTTGTCATCAGTCTGATTCCTAACGTATGAATTGGAACCGCCAACAAATCACTTCCACATAATGGGTGGCGGCTGTACGCAGGTGTGGAAGACCGAGACGTTAGGCACTCGGCGCACTCGAAAGCGCCCCGCGCACAGCCACCATAAAACACAGACGATAGAAAACGCCGAACTGGTGGCGCTTGACGCGCCTAACGATAGAAGGGCTTCCACACCCTGTCACTGAATTTGCAGTGACCGCTAGAGACTATCGATGTGGCCCGATGCGCACCAGTTCATGGAAACCGCTACAACTTGAAGGAAACTTCCGACGACTTTGCCCAGAAATTTCGCTGCCTGTAAGACCGCCTTCGCGGGCAAGCCACGCTCCCACAGGACCGAGTCAAGCCACAAAAAACGGGAACGACTTCAATCCTGTGGGAGCGTGGCTTGCCCGCGAATTGAGCGCGAAGCGGTCATAAAATTTATCTGAGTCGGAGATCGAAAGCCTCACCAGGTTGATTGATCTTCGAGGCTGGCTTTATGAAGGTCGTCTTTCCATTCTTCGCTTGCCAGCTTATATATATCTTCAAAGAATCCACGGGCATCTTTCAGCGAGTACCACTCAGCTCGAGGCCAGCTCGAGTCATAAACATCATCAATATCGAATAAGTTTTTAAAGTCATAACTGCGATCTCGTAGTTTTTCGGCCAAGAACTCAAACAACACAAATTTGTGCCTGTACGACAGACACCCCAGCTTCAAACTATACTTAACGATAAGGACCCTTCTATCAAACTGGTTATCAGGATCAAAAACACTCAGTTCTTCACCACGAGTCTCTTCCCGATCATAGACATTAAACACACCGACAAACCACATCAGGTTCGGTTCAAAAGCCTCGTCAACAAACGGATCTCGCAACATCATTTTCTCTCCGTTGGAAAACCCGTATAAGGACGACCCACCTTATCCTGATCAAACTTAACTTCAAACCAATCAAAGTTCTCATTCAACGTAGGGTTTTGTTTATCCTTTTTGTTGGGTCGATAACCGCGACCTGCACCAGGCAACTCCATCCTCACTACCGGGTCATTGTTGTGATCCCTGCCTGTATGTGGATCCAGCCCTAGACGCTCCCTCGTCATAGCTTTGTTCAACGCATTTAGATGAACTCTCCAGTTACTGAACTGGGAGCTTAAATTTCCTCTTGGTGGTACTGGCACTCGTCCCGTCTTAGGATTCGCTCCATTTATAGCCCTCTGCTTGAGTGCCGCATCAGGTATCTCTGAACTGTGCTTTTGCACAGTGTGCATCTTGTACTTCTTCTCCATTTTAATTACCCGCCCCTTGGCATTCGCCTCAGCCAACTCATCAATCCTCGCCCGCCGTTGCTCAGCCGTCATTTTCGGCAGCGGCGGCTCACCCTCATCAACCCTAGCGCCAGTCGTATCATCCGGCGCCCCACAACCAGGCTTATTCGACTGCGGGCAATTCCCGCTCAACCCCAACGGATCAACCCACCCCGTCGGATTCAGCGCGTAGCGATACTGATTCAGCCCACCCGCCAGCTTCACCGGATCCGGCGTCAGGTACCGCCCCACCTCCGGATCATAGTACCGATGACGGTTGTAGTGCAGACCGCTCTCGACATCAAAGTACTGTCCCTGAAACCGCAGCGGTTGATTGAGCTGTTCTCCCCCGCCAAACGCCAAGTGCGTGACTTTTCCGTAGGCGTTGTACTTCGCCGACCAGACAATCTCGCCACCAAAATCCGTCAGTTCCTGCGGTGTACCGAGGTGATCGAGCTGGTAGTAAAACGGGCAAGCCTTGCGCGGGCCTTTGCCGTCGAGCATGGCCAATGGGCGGAATGTGCCCGGTTCGTAGACGTAGCTGCGGTAGTGCTCGCGGCTGCTTTCTGCGACGAGGTTGTCGCCTTGCCAGAAGAATTCGGTGGTGTGGCCGTCGACGGTTTTGGCGATGCGACGGCCGAAGGCGTCGTAGCGGTAACTCGCGCAGCGTCCATCCGGCAATGTGACACCGATCAGCCGATGCTGGCAGTCGTAACGGTATTCGGTGACGAGCTTTTGCCCGGTACCGCGCCGCTCGCGTATGAGATTTCCGAAGGCGTCGTAGTCGTAATGCCGGTCACCCTGCATCAGCAGGCGATTACCTTTAACGGTCGCCACACCCGGGCGATCCTGCATCAGCAAGTTGCCGGCCGGGTCGTGGGCGAAGGTTTCCGGTGGGTCGTCGCGGGTGTGGCGTACGCGAGTCAGGCAGTTGAGCGCGTCGTAGTAATAGCTGCGCTGGCCGTGACGGCTATCAGCGATGGTCGCCAGGTTGCCGTTGACCGCGTAGCTGTAGTGGCGCATGTACAGCGGTCGGTTTGACTGGTTGATCGCGTGGGCTTGCAACCGACCTTGTTCGTCGTAGTGGTACTGGCTGGTGAGTTGGCCTTGTTGGCGTTGCTGCTCGCGACCGAAGGCAAATTGGTGGGTGGTGAGCCGCGCGCCGTTGAGGTCGATGGCGGCCAGTGCGCCGCCCTTTTCGTGGTGGTAGTCGAGTTTGCTGCCGTCCGGCAGGCGCAGGCGGTTGAGTTGGCCACAGGCGTCGTAGCCATAGCGCAAGGTGCCCCAGCCTTGGTGCTCGGTGATCAGGCGATCCTGTGGGTCATACTCGAACTCCAGCGGGTGGTCGTGGCCGTCATCGACGCTGATCAGTCGGCCGAGGCTGTCGTAGCGGTACTCGACCTTGATGCCATCGGGCAGCGTCTTGACCAGCAACCGCCCTGCCGAATCCCGTTCATAAGCGGTAAACCGCTGCGAACCGTCATCGCCGAACTCGGTTTTCTCCAGCAGATGGCCGTTGAGGTCATAGGCATACGCCGTGCGCTGGCCATCGAATCCGCTTTCTTGTCGGATCAAGCCGTTCGGCGTGTAGTCCAGGCGATATTTTTCGCCGGATTCGTTTTCGATTTCTGTGAGTAACAGCTGCGTATTGTCGTAGCGATACTTCAGCTGGGTGCCGTCGGCATTGATGCGGCGGCTGACCAGGTGCAGATCGTCGAGGTACTCGTAGCGCGTGACGCGGCCGAGCTCGTCGCGTTCGGCGGTGATTTTTCCGTAGGCGTTGTAGCTGAAGGCGCGAGTGGCACCTGTAGGAAGCGTCGTCTGGATCAGTCGTCCGACAGCATCCCATTCGTAACGGGTGACGGCGCCGTGTTCGTCCTGCCCCGTAATCCGCCGCCCCAACGCGTCGTAGGCAAACCGCCGCTGACCACCGTCCGGCAAGGTTTCTTCAACCAGTTGACCCAAACCGTTCCAGACGAAAGCCTGGCGGCTACTATCCGGATACCGGATCGACAGCAACTGCCCTTTTTCATCGTAGTGATAATGGGTGACATGGCCGTCAGGATCGGTCGCTTCGGTGACGTCACCCTGGGCATTGCGCCGATACGTCCACACGGCGTTGCCGCGGGACTGCGCATGCAGGAAACCGTTGCGATACTCGTAGGAAGTGGGTTCGTCTTCCGGCGGAATCAGCGCGACCAGCCGTCCGACTTCGTCGTAGTGGTATTCGGTGACGGCGCCGAGGGGATCCTGCTCGGCAATCAATCGACCTTTATCGTCGTAGGCCTTGAGGTGTTCGCCGCCATTCAGCTCGACCTTGCGCACCAGTCGCGCACGGTCGTCGTGCTGATAAACCTCTTCGCTGCCGTCGATGTTCTGGACGGTGACGCTGCCCTCGTCATCCCAGACATACCGCGCATCCATCTGCGCGAACGACGCCCAATGTCGGACGCATCGCGCAGCCTTGCCGGACCTTTCCCACTCCCAGAAGAAACTCGCCCCACCGGCCAGTTGCCGTTGCAGGACGACGTGCTGATCGTCGTAGTCGTAACGCTCGCTTTCGCCGACAGCGTTGGTGGCCTCGATCAGTTGCCGGCGCTCGTTGTAGCGGTAACTGATCAGCGTCTGTTCGGTGTGCCAACCCTCATCGAGGGTCTCGGACGGCACAAAAACCTGATAATCAACGACGACCAGATGGCTGCGCTCATAGCGCAACAGTAGGGCTCGGCCAGCGCCGTTATCGAGGCGTTTGATGCGCTCCTGGCGATCGCGCGTGACGTGCAGTCGGTTGTCGTATCCGTCGCTGATCGTTGTCAGTCGACCGTTGATGAAGTGATAGAAACGCGTGTCATCGCCGGCCTGGGCGAGGATCATTTCTTCGGGTTCGTCACCCAGGAAAATCGCCGCGCGCGAGAGGCTGTTGTGGATGGCCGGCCGCTCGATAGTCGGCAGTGGAAAGGAGGTGCGGCGGTTTTCGTGGTCGATCCAGATGACGTTGTCGCCATCGATTTCCAACCGGTGCGCGAGGCTGTGACTCCAGCCGAAACCAAGCCCGCAATCGATCTCGACGGCGCTGGTGCGATAGAGCCGGGTGAAGTCGAAGGACAGGACGCCATCCAGCGAGCCGTCAGTGAGGGTCAACAGTTCTTCGCCGGTGACCATCGACACCGGGCATTTGTTGGTGGCGGTTTTATCGGCGGAATCGGCGGGGTCGCCGTTGGGATTTTTCGCTTGAACCGGGACGTCTTCGTGGTGTTCGTTTTGTTTGAGCGTGGTGTTGCGTTTGGCGTCCCAACGCAATTGCATCTGACCGTTTTTCAGACCGGCCGCGACACCCCGTGCGGCGACCTTTTTGTAGCGATCGACGTAGGACATGAAGCTGTTGATAAGTGTGAAAATCGCTTTGACGAATCCCTGCACGGCGCTGACGATGCGGGCGCCATAGTTGGCAAAACGCATACCCAGATAAGCAATGCCAGCCCCCGCGCCAGCGAAGGTCAAGACGATCCCGATCAGAATGTCGATGAGCAGTTGCACGACTACTGTTGATACAGCTTCGGCAGTTTTACCGGCGATCTCGCTGGGCGGCAGCATCTCCAACCAGAGACTGGCGGTGCGTAGCAACAAACACAGTGCCGCTTCATCACTGGCCAGCAGTTGGACTTTTGCCATCACGTCCGGCGCAGTTTTTGCCAGCTTGGCCAGCTCATCAGCACCGCTACCCAATCGTTCAACGAACTCGCCGGGATCCTGGAGTACGTCCGACAGCAGGTTGATGCTGTCCCACACGCCGATGATTGCGGCCCAACTTCCGGCGAGCATCCCGTTACCCGCCGCGGCAAAAGCCGATTGCGGCCACTGCGGTTTGAATCCTTTCCACTCGTTGCGCAGCCAGTCTTCCAGCTGTTGGGTCAGGCCGTCGTAAGAGGAGAAAAGCGCCTCAACTTGCTTCGGGGTCACTTCACTCTGGACATGAACGCGGTAGAACTTGCCGGGCTTACCTTCGAACACTCCCTTGCCATGTTCATCAAGCGTGATCGTCGTCTTTTCGCCCCCATCAACGGCAATCACATCAACATCGATGTTCCCCAGCGCAATGTCATAAACCGACTCGAACTTGCTCTCTATCTCCAGAATTCCACTCTCAGGACACTGAGCAACACTGGAAATAAAATCGTCATCGCCACTGCTTACCGACCTGGTGGTATTGCCGAGTTTGATCTGCCGTTCCACGCCCATCAGCGAGGGCATGTCCGCAGCCCGGCTAACCTGGTCTGCAGTACGGTTGAACCAGTTGCCAAGTTGTTCGCGATAGAGCGTCAAGGTGTCTTTGAAACCGTCGAGCTCCTGCTCGATCCGTACGATCTGATCCATCAGCCCAGCTCCGTTATCAGGTAGTCCACCAAGGCTGATTTCGGTGCTGGCGGCAGGCCCGGCTCTTCCAGAAAGATCGCTACCTTGTGCCGCAAAACACTGTCGGAAAACGCCTCGAAAAGATCAGGACGGCCCTCGCTCAGCCACTTGAGCAAGTTGTTCACCCGAGTGGTGCTTGACTGTTCAGCGAGATGTTCCAGCAGCGTTTCGGAGACTTCCCACCATGGAAAAACCCTGGAGCTTTTCAGCGCGGCGCCACCGACTTCGAGTGGTTGGCCATTGATCAGGCAACGCCCCATTACGGGCAGCAGTTCAGCGACGTCGACCTCGACAGACTGCAGAATCGGCAGTAAATAACGCCCATCCCAGAAACGGAAAAACACCGCGCTGCCATTAGGCAAAAGCACTTGCGTAAGGCTGCGCAAATGCTCGACCAGCACGTCCAGAGTCGAAGAAGACACCGCGAGCCAACCCCAGTCGCAAGACTCGGTCGTGGCCGCCCACTCCAGAAACTCACTGCCCGCCGCGACGATTCCGACATAGGGCATGACCGGTTCCCACTCGGCATAGTCGGTGTCTGCCCAGATCGGACGGGGCGCTTGAGCGGCGGACGATCGCTGCCAGGCCTTCAAGGGTTCTGCGGAGCTTGCATTGCTGAAGATCGCAAACAGTTGTTCCGAAGGTTTCAGCGGTTGGCGCTCCAGCCATTCGCGAGGCGACAAGCGATCAGGCTGCACAGACACCCTCCTTGCAACGCGCGCATTCCTCGCAGAACGGCGCGTCGCTTTTGAGGCTCAGAATCTGTGCGACGCTGAGTGCGGCGAGTTGTCTTTGGCTGCTCGACGCGCCCATTACCGGCATCGGTGCACCACCGAGTCCAATCGGAACGCTGCTGAAAATTCCGGCGGGCCCCATGTTGATCCAGTGTCCGCCCGCCTGAAGCGTGACGCTGACACCACCGTCGATGACGATTTGCTCGCCGGCGCTTGCGTGGAATTGTCCGCTCGCTTTGAAAGTCTGGTGGGTGGCGGTGATGGATCGATCACCGTGAACATGCAGGGTATCGTTTGCACCAACAACCGCACTGCGCTGGTTGCCGACCTGAACGTGCATGTCTTGCAGCACATGCTGAGTCCAGTTTCGCTGGGCCCGCAGGTAGATTTCCTCGGCGCCTTTACGATCCTCGATGCGCAATTCGCTGTAACCGCCGCCTCCGGGACTGCTGTGGCTGCGGAAAATGCTGCGGGTTTTGTCGGCGGGCAGATTCAGTGGTACCGAGTTCGCACCATTGGGCACGCAGCCCATGACCATCGGTTTATCGACGTCGGCATCAAGGAACCCCACCAATACTTCCATGCCGACCCGAGGAATCAGTGCGATGCCGCAGCCGTCATGCGCCCAACCCGTGGCGACGCGCAGCCAGCAACTGGAATGTTCGTTGCGCTTGCCGTCACGATCCCAGGCGAACTGAACTTTGACGCGGCCGTGCTCGTCGCAGTGGATCTCGCTGTCACCCGGGCCCGTGACGACAGCCGTTTGATAACCGGTGAACGAGGGTTTGGCGATCTGAGCCGGGCGAAACGAAACATCCCACGGCGTAGCCAGAAAGGCATTGCGATAGCCTTGGACATCTTCCGGGTTGCTGCCGGCCATCTCTTCCAGCACTTGCGGCTGACGGCCATGGTGTTCGATTTGGGTGATCAGCCACAGGTCATTCCATGCCTGACGCGGATGCTCGGCCAGGTGCAGGAAATGCCCGCTGACCAAAGCAGACTCATCGCCCCGCCCTTCAGCCTGACGGTAGTCCGCGTTGTGCCGTTCAAGCGCTCGCTGAGCCAGCGCCCCGCCGTACTCGCGATCCGTGAACTGGCCAGGAAAGTGGTAATCCTCAAGGGCCGGCAGGTGTCCGTTGTCGATTCGGCTTTCAAGTTGCAGTCGCGGTTTATGGAAGTCGTAGTCGCGACGGGCTACCGCCGTGGTGCGGGTTTCCAGTCGTACGTTGAAGCAATTGATCGCTGGCGCATCTGCCGCCATGCCGGTGTCAGGCAAGTAAAGCGTCGGTTCGGCGATCAGCGGAAAAACCGTCTGGTCATCACCGAACACCAGCAGATGGCCATCGAGGCTGTGTTGAAAGTGGTAGTGAATGCCGATCTCGGCGCACAGGCGCTGGATGAACGCCAGATCGCTTTCCGCGTATTGCACGCAATACTCGCGATCAGGGTACTCGCGGCCGAGCTGAAACCTGAACGCGTCGCCCTGAATGCCATGGTCCTCAAGGATTTGCGCAATGATCGCCGGCACGCTTTTACGCTGGAAGATTCGCTGATTGATGCGCCGGTCAAGGTAGGTCAGACGTGGGCCAAGGCTGACCTGGTAATGCGTCAGACGCTGGCCGGAATCGCCCTGACCAACCCGAAATATCTGACCGTGAACACCGCAACCTTGCGCATCAAAACTCAGAAAAGCCTGACGATGCAGGAGGCTTTCAAGCTCAATGTCCGGTCGCTCGCTGACCAGTTCCAGATCAAAACGGTAAGGCTGGCTGATGGCTTCCTTGCCGGTGAACTCAAGCACCTTGAGTCCATTCTGGTTGCCGTCGACGGTCAGCGTGAAGCGCGGTTGATTGGCGAGAGCGAACATCCGATGTGTCTCTGCAGAATGAAGGCGGGCGATTCTGCATGAGCGACAAGGGGTGCTGACGAAGGGACAGGAAACTCAGATTTATCGTGTTTTTTTAGAGATTTTTCCTTCGAAAATCGGTGTGTTTGGCTACAGACATTACCTTCGGAAGCGCCACCGCCCCACTGTGGGAGCGGGCTTGCTCGCGAAAGCGGTCAATCATTCAACGGTGATGCCGACTGACAGACCGCTTTAGCGAGCAAGCCCGCTCCCACAAGGGGTCTGCGAAGCTTCATCCCCATCCGGAAGACCAAAAAAAACGGCCCGCCTCCAAAGGAAGCGGGCCGTTTTCATGTTCGGCGAAAGGTCAGAGCCTCAGCTCATCCCGATCACTTGTTCAGGCGGAAATCAGCCTCGGCAGCGGCAAAGCGATGAAGCATGCCGGCAGTCGGGTTGCCCAGTTTGCTGACGATGTAGATCGCCAGGCTGGCGAAAATGAAACCAGGGATGATTTCGTACAGACCCAGCAGTTCGAAGTGTTTCCACACGATCACGGTGATCGCGCCGACCAGAATACCGGCCAATGCGCCGTTACGGGTCATGTCTTTCCAGATCACGGAGATCAGGACGACCGGACCGAACGCAGCACCGAAACCGGCCCAGGCGTAGCTGACCAGACCCAGTACACGGTTGTTCGGGTTAGCCGCCAGAGCGATGGCGACCAGGGCAACCAGCAGCACCATGGCGCGGCCGACCCAGACCAGCTCAACCTGGGAAGCGGATTTACGCAGGAAAGTCTTGTAGAAGTCTTCGGTCAGGGCGCTCGAGCACACCAGCAGCTGGCAGCTCAACGTACTCATCACGGCAGCCAGAATGGCCGACAGCAGTACACCGGCAACCCACGGGTTGAACAGGATTTTCGCCAGCTCGATGAACACGCGCTCGTGGTTTTCGGTCACAGGACCGGCCAGTTCAGGGTGGGCCGAGAAGTACGCGATACCAAAGAAGCCTACAGCGACAGTGCCGCCCAGGCACAGGATCATCCAGGTCATGGAGATACGGCGAGCGTTGGCGATCGACTTGACCGAATCCGCGGCCATGAAACGCGCCAGGATGTGCGGCTGGCCGAAGTAACCCAAGCCCCAGCCCATCAGCGAGATGATGCCGATGAAGGTGGTGTTTTTAAGCATGTCGAAGTTGCTGGCGTCTTGCGCTTCGATGGCCAGGAACGTGGTGTCAACGCCACCGGTGGCCAGCAGCACGATGATCGGCGTCAGCAACAGGGCGAAGATCATCAGCGTGGCTTGTACGGTGTCAGTCCAGCTGACGGCCAGGAAACCGCCGACGAAGGTGTAGGCAATTGTCGCCGCAGCACCGGCCCACAGCGCTGTCTCGTAGGACATGCCGAAGGTGCTTTCGAACAGACGGGCACCAGCCACGATGCCGGAAGCGCAGTAGATGGTGAAGAACACCAGGATCACAACCGCGGAGATGATCCGCAGCAGGCCGCTTTTGTCTTCGAAACGGCTGGAGAAGTAATCCGGTAGAGTCAGCGCATCACCGTTGTGCTCGGTCTGCACGCGCAGACGGCCGGCGACGAACAGCCAGTTCAGGTAAGCACCGATGATCAGGCCGATGGCGATCCAGCTTTCGGACAGGCCGGACATGTAGATAGCGCCCGGCAGGCCCATCAACAACCAGCCGCTCATGTCGGAGGCGCCGGCGGACAATGCAGTCACGACGCTGCCCAGGCTGCGACCGCCCAGAATGTAGTCAGAAAGGTTGTTGGTGGAGCGATAGGCCATGAAGCCGATCAGCACCATTGCTGCGATGTAGATCACGAACGTGATCAGGGTTGGATTGCTTACGCTCATTAAGTTACGCCCTGGCTTTGTTTTTATGTAGCGGCGGTTTTTGTTAACCGCTCGCAAACGACGACGTTTGGCAGACGATTGTGGATCCCGCGCATTTATGACTGATGTTTCCCCAGGAAAGCCATCAGCCGGTACACCTGTCTTTTTGACCGGTTGCACCTTGGCCGCGAATGCTATTCAACAAAGCAAATAAGGTGCAACCCATTTCTCGAGAATAAGTTGCACCCAGTCGGATTTTCCCGAAAAAAGGCGGTTTTTGCTTCCTTTTAGCGCAGTCAACGACCGTTGCTAGAATTAAAAGCACCAAGCAAGTGCGGTACGTCCGTACCGGAATTTAATTCCTGACGAGCTGCTTATTATTCCGACAAAAAAAGGGTTGCACCCGGTTGCACCTCAAAGATTGCCCAGCTAATCTTGCCGCCAGCTGATGCCACGCGGTCGTGGCAAACATGAGGATAAAAATATGGCTACCACCACCCTTGGGGTCAAACTTGATGACCCGACCCGCGAGCGCCTAAAGGCCGCCGCGACCTCGATTGATCGCACGCCGCACTGGCTGATCAAGCAGGCAATTTTCAATTACCTGGAAAAACTCGAGGGTGGTGCAACCCTGACCGAGCTGAACGGCCTGACCGCCAAAGAAGCTGACGACAGTGGCGAAGTCCATGTCGACCACGCGCACCAGTGCTTCCTCGAGTTCGCCGAAAGCATCCTGCCGCAATCGGTACTGCGCGCTTCGATCACCGCTGCTTACCGTCGTCCTGAGCCGGAAGTGGTGCCAATGCTGATCGAACAGGCTCGCTTGCCGGTCGCCATGGCCGAAGCCACCAACAAGCTGGCTGCCTCGATTGCCGAAAAACTGCGCAATCAGAAGAGCGCCGGCGGCCGAGCCGGGATTGTTCAAGGCCTGTTGCAGGAATTTTCCCTGTCGTCCCAGGAAGGCGTGGCGCTGATGTGCCTGGCCGAAGCGCTGCTGCGCATCCCGGACAAAGGCACTCGCGACGCACTGATTCGCGACAAAATCAGCACCGGCAACTGGCAGCCGCACTTGGGCAACAGCCCGTCGCTGTTCGTCAACGCCGCCACCTGGGGTCTGCTGCTGACCGGAAAACTGGTCGCCACCCATAATGAAGCGGGCCTGACTTCTTCCCTGAGCCGCATCATCGGCAAGAGCGGCGAGCCGATGATCCGCAAGGGCGTCGACATGGCCATGCGCCTGATGGGCGAGCAGTTCGTCACCGGCGAAACCATCGCCGAAGCCCTGGCCAACGCGAGCAAGTTCGAAGCCAAAGGCTTCCGCTATTCCTACGACATGCTGGGTGAAGCCGCACTCACCGAGCACGACGCCCAGAAGTACCTGGCCTCGTATGAACAAGCCATCCACTCGATCGGCAAAGCGTCCCACGGTCGTGGGATTTATGAAGGCCCGGGCATTTCCATCAAGCTCTCGGCACTGCACCCGCGTTACAGCCGTGCGCAGTACGAGCGCGTGATGGACGAGTTGTACCCGCGCCTGTTGTCGCTGACCCTGCTGGCCAAGCAATACGACATCGGCCTGAACATCGACGCCGAAGAAGCCGACCGCCTCGAGCTGTCGCTGGATCTGCTGGAGCGCCTGTGCTTCGAGCCGCAATTGACCGGCTGGAACGGCATCGGTTTCGTGATCCAGGCCTATCAGAAGCGTTGCCCGTATGTGATCGATTACGTAATCGACCTGGCGCGTCGCAGCCGTCATCGCCTGATGATCCGACTGGTAAAAGGCGCGTACTGGGATAGCGAAATCAAGCGCGCCCAGGTCGAAGGCCTGGAAGGCTATCCGGTCTACACCCGCAAGGTGTACACCGACGTTTCCTACATCGCCTGCGCACGCAAACTGCTGTCGGTGCCGGAAGTCATCTACCCGCAGTTCGCCACGCACAACGCCCACACCCTGTCGGCCATTTACCACATTGCCGGTCAGAACTATTACCCGGGTCAGTACGAGTTCCAGTGCCTGCACGGCATGGGTGAACCGCTGTACGAACAGGTTGTAGGTAAAGTTTCCGAAGGCAAGCTGAACCGTCCGTGCCGCGTGTACGCTCCGGTCGGCACTCACGAAACACTGTTGGCGTACCTGGTGCGTCGCCTGCTGGAAAACGGCGCGAACACCTCGTTCGTTAACCGGATCGCCGACCAGTCCATTTCGATTCAGGAGCTGGTGGCCGATCCAGTGGCCAGCATCGAGCAGATGGCGACGCTGGAAGGCGGCTTCGGCCTGCCGCACCCGCGTATTCCGCTGCCGCGTGATCTTTATGGTGCCGAGCGCGCCAACTCCAGCGGCATCGACATGGCCAACGAACATCGTCTGGCTTCGCTGTCGTGTGCTTTGCTGGCCACTGCTCATAACCACTGGAAAGCCGCGCCGATGCTCGGTTGCGTCTCCAGCACTGAAACGCCTGCACCGGTATTGAACCCGTCCGACTTGCGCGACGTGGTCGGCCACGTACAGGAAGCCACCGTCGAAGACGTCGACAACGCGATCCAGTGCGCCCTCAACGCTGCGCCGATCTGGCAGGCCACCCCGCCCGCCGAACGCGCCGCGATTCTGGAACGTGCCGCCGATTTGATGGAAGGCGAGATCCAGCCGCTGATGGGCCTGTTGGCTCGCGAAGCCGGCAAGACCTTCGCCAACGCCATCGCCGAAGTGCGTGAAGCCGTGGACTTCCTGCGTTATTACGCCGTGCAGGCGCGCAACGATTTCACCAACGACGCCCACCGCCCGCTGGGCCCGGTGGTCTGCATCAGCCCTTGGAACTTCCCGCTGGCGATCTTCAGCGGCCAGGTCGCTGCAGCACTGGCCGCCGGTAACCCGGTATTGGCCAAGCCTGCGGAGCAAACCCCGCTGGTCGCGGCTCAAGCCGTGCGCCTGATGCTCGAAGCCGGGATTCCGGAAGGCGTGCTGCAACTGCTGCCGGGCCGTGGCGAAACCGTCGGCGCCCGTCTGGTCGGCGACGACCGGGTCAAAGGCGTGATGTTCACCGGTTCCACCGAAGTTGCTCGCTTGCTGCAACGCAACGTCGCCGGTCGCCTGGATGCACAGGGTCGTCCGATTCCGCTGATCGCTGAAACGGGCGGCCAGAACGCGATGATCGTCGACTCCTCGGCACTGACCGAACAAGTCGTGATCGACGTGGTGTCGTCGGCCTTCGACAGCGCCGGTCAACGTTGCTCGGCTCTGCGTGTACTTTGCTTGCAGGAAGATTCCGCAGACCGCGTCATCGAAATGCTCAAGGGCGCCATGGCTGAATGCCGACTCGGCAACCCGGAGCGCCTGTCCGTAGACATCGGCCCGGTGATCGACGCCGAAGCCAAGGCTGGCATCGAGAAGCACATCCAGGCCATGCGTGACAAAGGTCGCAATGTGTATCAGGTGGCGATTGCCAACAGCGAAGAAGTCAAACGCGGCACCTTCGTGATGCCAACGCTGATCGAACTGGAAAGCTTTGACGAACTGCAACGCGAGATCTTCGGTCCGGTGCTGCACGTGGTTCGCTACAAGCGCAAGGACATCGACCAGTTGATCGGCCAGATCAACGCTTCCGGTTATGGCCTGACCCTGGGCGTGCACACCCGCATCGACGAGACCATCGCCAAGGTGATCGACAACGTCAATGCCGGTAACGTCTACGTGAACCGCAACATCGTTGGCGCCGTGGTCGGCGTGCAACCGTTCGGTGGCGAAGGCCTGTCGGGCACCGGCCCGAAAGCCGGTGGTCCGTTGTACCTGTACCGCCTGCTGTCGACACGTCCTACCGATGCAATCGAACAATCCTTCGCTCGCGGCGACGCCGTCACTGCACCGGATGTTCGTCTGCGTGACGCCATGAGCAAACCGTTGACCGCGCTGCAAGCCTGGGCCGACAGCAACAAGTTCAGCGACCTGAGCGCCCTGTGCGCGCAGTTCGCGGCGCAATCGCAAAGCGGGATCACCCGTGTTCTGGCGGGCCCGACCGGCGAACGCAACAGCTACGCCATCCTGCCGCGTGAACACGTGCTGTGCCTGGCGGAAGTCGAAGGCGATCTGCTGACGCAACTGGCGGCGGTATTGGCCGTCGGCGGTTCGGCCGTATGGCCGGAAGCTGACTTGACCAAGGCACTGTTCGCACGTCTGCCGAAGGAAGTTCAGGCGAAGATCAAACGGGTTGCCGACTGGAACAAGGACGAAGTGGTGTTTGATGCAGTTCTGCATCACGGCCATTCCGACCAGCTGCGTGCGGTGTGTCAGCAAGTGGCCAAGCGTGCCGGGGCGATTGTCGGGGTCCATGGGTTGTCCCAGGGCGAGACCAACATTGCGCTGGAACGTCTGGTGATCGAGCGTGCGCTGAGTGTTAACACCGCGGCGGCGGGTGGTAATGCGAGCTTGATGACGATCGGCTAATCACCGATTCGTAAAGCGACACAAAATGGGCGCCCTTACCGGCGCCCATTTTTTTGCCTTGCAGGAGCCGGCTTGCTGGCGATCAATGCACTGCGGTGGCTCTGATGCACCGCCATCGCCAGCAAGCCGGCTCCTACAAGGTTCGTGTTTGGCCTGTGCATCACCGACATCAATCATCCTGTTCAGCCTCTATTCCCACGCCTAGACTCGGCCCATTCCAAAAAAAGGTAGGCCGCCATGTCCGAGACGTTGCTCAGTTCCCGCAATCTGGCTTTCGAGCTGTACGAAGTCCTCGATGCCGAAGGCCTGACCCAGCGTGAGCGTTTCGCCGAGCACAACCGCGAAACCTTCGATGCTGCCATCGGCACCGCTCGCAGCATTGCCGAGAAGTTCTTCGCCCCGCACAACCGCAAGGGTGACGAGAACGAGCCACGCTACGAGGATGGTCAGGCGATTCTGATTCCGGAAGTCAAACCGGCGGTGGATGCCTTTCTCGAAGCTGGCTTCCTCAACGCCGCGCGCAGTTTCGACGCCGGCGGCATGCAACTTCCTACGCTGTTGTCCCAGGCCTGCTTCGCGCATTTTCAGTCAGCCAACGCGGCGTCGACCTCGTACCCGTTCCTGACCATGGGCGCGGCGAACCTGATCGAAAGCTTCGGCACGGCTGAGCAGAAACAACGCTTCCTGCAACCGATGATCGACGGCCGCTTTTTCGGCACCATGGCGCTGACCGAACCCCATGCCGGTTCGTCGCTGTCGGATATTCGTACGCGCGCGGAGCCGGCGTCTGACGGTACTTATCGCCTGAAGGGCAACAAGATTTTCATCTCCGGCGGCGATCACCCGCTGTCGGAAAACATCGTGCACATGGTGCTGGCCAAGTTGCCGGACGCACCGGCCGGGGTGAAGGGCATTTCGCTGTTTATCGTGCCCAAGTTCCTGGTCAACGATGACGGCAGCCTGGGCAAGCGCAATGACGTGTTGCTGGCCGGTCTGTTCCACAAGATGGGCTGGCGCGGCACCACCTCCACGGCGCTGAACTTCGGCGACAACGGCGAGTGCGTCGGCTATCTGGTGGGCAAGCCGCACCACGGTTTGAGCTACATGTTCCAGATGATGAACGAGGCGCGGATCGGCGTCGGCATGGGCGCGGTGATGCTCGGTTACGCCGGTTACCTGTATTCGCTGGAGTACGCGCGCGAGCGTCCACAGGGCCGCGTGCCAGACAGCAAGGACCCGAACACCGCGCCGGTGGCGATCATTCAACATGCCGACGTGAAACGCATGTTGCTGACGCAAAAAGCCTACGTCGAAGGCTCGTTCGACCTTGGGCTGTACGCGGCGCGATTGTTCGACGACACCACGACACTGGCGACCGAAGCCGAGCGCCAACAGGCGCATGAGCTGCTGGATTTACTGACGCCGATCGTCAAGTCCTGGCCCTCGGAGTTTTGCCTGAAGGCCAACGAACTGGCGATCCAGATTCTCGGCGGTCACGGTTACACCCGTGAGTATCCGGTGGAGCAGTACTACCGCGACAACCGTCTGAACCCAATTCATGAAGGCACCCACGGCATTCAGTCGCTCGACCTGTTGGGGCGCAAACTGGCGCAGAACGGAGGTGCGGGGCTCAAGCAGTTGATCCGTCTGATCGCCGATACTGCCGAGCGCGCTCATGCATACGAATCGTTAACCCCGTTGCGTGAACCACTGGAGAAACTGGTAGCGCGCTTGCAGACAGTGACCATTGGCTTGCTGACCGATCTGGGGCAAGGCAAGGTCAACAGCAGCCTGGCGAACTCGGCGCTGTACCTGAAAGTGTTCGGGCACATGGTGATTGGCTGGCGCTGGCTGGAGCAGGCGATTCGTGCCGAGGAGGGGTTGGCCAAGGGGAATGCGGCGGATGTGAACTTCTATAAAGGCAAACTGCAGGCGGCGCGGTATTTCCTGACGTGGGAAGTGCCGGGTTGCCACCATGAATTGGCGCTTCTTGAGGCGCGGGATGATGTTTGTCTTGGGATGCAGGATAAGTGGTTTTAACTAAAGCACTTGTAGTGCTGCTGAAATCCAATCGCGGGCAAGCCCGCTCCCACAGGATCTCTGTGTTGAACACATTCGCTGTTAACAACACTGGTCCCTGTGGGAGCGAGCTTGCCCGCGATGGCGTCAGCACGAGCGACGCATTTATCAGCTCAACCGAAACCCACCCATCTGCCGCGCCAGATCATCCGCCAACCGCTGCAGCGTCTGACAGTCCTCACGGCATGCTCTCACTTCGCCTGCCGTCGCCCGGGCCAGATCTGAAATCCCCTGCACATTGCGGTTGATCTCTTCCGTCACCGCCGACTGCTCTTCCGTCGCGGTCGCCACTTGATGATTCATATCGCTGATGCGCTCGACCTGCCCGGTAATCGCCGTCAACGACGCCCCGGTGCGCTGGCTCGATTCAACCCCGGTGCCAGTCGCCGCTTGCCCGGTGTGCATCGACGTCACCGCATTCTCCGCGCCTTGCTTGAGGCTGCCGATCATCTGCTGAATCTCGTCGGTGGACGACTGTGTGCGTCGGGCCAGCGTCCGGACTTCATCCGCCACCACCGCAAATCCACGGCCCATGTCCCCGGCCCGCGCCGCTTCGATGGCCGCGTTCAATGCCAGCAAGTTGGTCTGCTCGGAAATCCCGCGAATCACGGCCAGCACCTGATCGATGGACGCCACCTGATTGGCCAACTCGCCTACCGCACTAGCGGCGTGGCCAATTTCATCGGACATGCTTTCTATATGCCGGATCGAACCACCGACCACTTCCCGCGCCTGCATCGCCTCATCGCGAGCATTTTGCGAAGCAACCGCCGCGTTGCCGGCGTTCTGCGCGATTTCCTGCACGGTCAGGCCCATCTCGTGAACGGCGGTGGCGACCATGTCGGTCATTTCCTGCTGGCGGCCGGAACGTTCAGCGGTGTTGTCCACCACCCGCGCCACTTGACCGACAGCCGTGCGCAAGCGCTCGCTGGTGGTCAGCACTTCGCCGATCATCTCGCGCTGACTGTCGAGGAATCGATTGAAGCCACGGGCCAGGTCACCCAGCTCATCGGCACGGCTGGAATCTAACCTGTGGGTCAAATCTCCACCACCGCTACCGATGGCTACCAGCGCCGCTGTTACCTGACGAATCGGACGCACCAGGCCACGGGCCAGCAACACCACCAGCAACAGGCACACCAGCGCCACCACCAGGCCGATGCCGCTACTCATCCACATGGCGCGACGGGCTTCGGCGTAGATCTGCGACTGTGGCACTTCGGCCACCAGGGTCCAACCCAGATCCCGCAGCGGCAGGCTCAACGCCAGATAATCTTCGCCGTCGCGCACGAAGCTACTGTTGGTGGCAACTTTTTGACCCATGACGGTTTGCGCAGCCGGTGCGCCGATCTGCTCGGCCAGTGTGCGCTTGCCGCTGAATTGCGCCTCGGGATGAACCTGGATCAGACCGTCGGAACGCACGAGATAGACCTTGCCGCGCTCACCAAAGTTGAAGTTGTGGATCAGCTCCGACAGCTCTTTCATACTCAACCCAAGGCCCGCAACGCCCACGACTTTGCCGGTCTGCTCGACCTTGAGGTCGATGAACAGCGCCAATTCTCCGGTCGCGGTGTCATTGTCGATATTGAGGGTGCGCGGTTGGTTGCTGTCGAGGAACGTGTAGAACCAGGCGTCTTTGGGGTTGGAACGGCTGAGGCTCCGGTCCAGACCTTTTTCAGTGAAATAGTGGTTTGAAGCCGTACCGACGATCAGCGCGGTAAAGGCTTTGTGTTCGGCGCGGATGCCTTCCAGATACTCCACGAACGCGGCGGTCTGGGCAGCATTTTCGCCGCCGGCCAGCCAGTCACGCACCATGCTGTTGCTGGCGATGTCCTTGGCGGCGGTGAGGGGTTGCACGAGGATGCGCTCGATGTCGTTGCGCATCGCTTCGATGCTCGACGGCAGCGCTTGTTCGACCAGATAACGCTGGGCGAGGCGGTTGACCACGAGGGTATAAATGCCAACCACGATCAGAATACTGACCAGCAGGGCGGTGCCCATACTGAGGATCAACTGCCATTGAATACTGCGTCGCCAGAACTGCATGGAGCACCCCCAAAGAATAAGAGGCTGAAACACTGCAACAGCCGTGCCGATTGTATACAACGCAATCGACAACCTATTCTTTGGTTGTGCGCAAAGCCGATCAGGCCTGATTGATTGTCTTGGAGATCACTTCAACCGTGGCGCTGACTTGCTCTTGGTAACGGTCGAGTTCGAGCTTGTGTTGCTTTTGCATTTCGATCTGCTGAGAGCACAGATTCATCGCGGCCAGCACCAGCAAGCGGTCACCGATCAGCGTCGGGTACTTTCGTTTGGTGTCTGCCAAAGCGGCTTTCAACATCATTGCGGCGTCCAGCAGGGTTTGCTCTTCCCCGGCCGGCGCCTTGATCGAATAGTCCTCCCCCAGGATCGAGACGACTTTTACCCCTGCGGCGCCATAACTCATGCGCTGACCGGGCCGGCGCTGACGCGTTCAACCAGGGCCTGAATGCGGGCGGCGGTGGCGCCTTGTTTCTCTTCCTGTTCCATCAGGCTCAGTTGCAGGCTTTCGTTTTCATCCTTGGCCTGGGCCAGTTCTGCGCTCAGGGTCTGGTTCTGTTGAACAAGGTCGCTGACCAGCTGTTCCAATTGACTTAGGGATGCTTCCAACATTTTGATTTTCCAAGCTTTTTCAAAGGGCGCGTACGATAAAGAAAAGTCACCACGGATGCCAGGGTTATTGGGGCGCAAGGCCTTGATTTTCCTGGCGGGCGACCTTCCTCGCGAACTTTAAAGACTGTGATTGACGGATCTGGTTCCTGCACTTCGTCGCCAACAAAACAAAGATCCCCCTGCAGGAGCGAACTTGCTCGCGAAAGACGTCCAGACAACGCGTTTATCCAGACCGCACGCGTTAACGTTAACGTCCTTCGCGAGCAAGCTCGCTCCTACAGGTAATGGTCTTACTGCGACAAATACGCACAGGCACTCAAGACTTTAGTCGTATGACCGATAAGTCATTCATACGTCAGTCCCAGCGCCGCACGGCTGCGCTCATTTCGGTAAACACCATGTCCCTTCGTAATATGAATATCGCACCGCGGGCGTTCCTCGGCTTCGCCCTGATTGGCGGTTTGATGCTGGTTCTGGGTGTGTTTGCCTTGAACCAGATGAGCAAGATTCGCGGTGCCGGTGAAGACATCGCATCCATGAGCGTACCGAGCATCAAAAGCCTGGATGAGTTCACACAGCTGACCTTGCGTCTTCGGGTCCTGTCCTATCGTTTGCTGGTCAACCGCGAACCTGATGTTCAGCAGAAAACCATGGAACTGTTCGACCTGCGCAACCAGCAGATCCGCGATGCCCAGAAAGTCTACGAGCAACTGATCGATGGCCCGGAAGAACGCGCTGCCTATGATAAGTACGTGCAATTGCTGGCGCAGTATCGCCAACTCGAAGAGCGGATGAAGACGTTCTCGCGCAACAATCAGATCGACGACCTGCGCAAGATGTTGAACACCGAGTTGCTCGCCAACTCTGAAGAAGTCAACGCAGCCCTCGCGAAGTTGCTTGAAATCAATACCCTGCAGATCGACAAAACAGATCGCAATGCAGGTGACCAGTATTCGATGTCCTTCAATCTGGTGATCACCTTGCTGGTCATCGCCACCGGCCTGACCGTGTTGTTTGCCTGGTTGCTGACCAACAGCATCACCAAGCCGATCGCGAATGCCTTGAGCGCTGCCGAAGAAATCGCCGAAGGCAACCTGACTCGCCCGATCACCGTTGACGGCGAAGACGAAGCCGGTCGTTTGCTGCTGGCCATGTCGAAGATGCAAGACAAGCTGCGCGACACCCTGCAGCGGATTTCCGGCTCGGCCACGCAGCTGGCCTCTGCCGCCGAGGAGCTCAACAGCGTCACCGACGAAAGCGCCCGAGGCCTGACCCAGCAGAACAACGAGATCGAACAGGCCGCCACCGCGGTCAACGAAATGACCAGCGCCGTGGAAGAAGTGGCACGCAACGCGGTGAGCACGTCCGAAGCCTCGAAGAACGCCACCACGTCGGCGGGCGACGGCCGTGACCTGGTTCAGGAAACCGTCAGCGCCATCGAACGCATGAGCGCCGATGTGCAAAGCACTGCCACGCTGATTGGCGACCTGGCGAATGAATCCCGTGACATCGGCAAGGTGCTGGACGTGATCCGCGGCCTGGCCGACCAGACCAACCTGCTGGCGTTGAACGCGGCGATCGAAGCTGCGCGCGCCGGTGAAGCCGGTCGTGGTTTTGCGGTGGTGGCGGATGAGGTCCGCGCCCTGGCGCATCGCACCCAGCAGTCGACCAGTGAAATCGAACGGATGATCGGCAGCATTCAAAGCGGCACCGAACACGCAGTGGATTCGATGCGCAACAGCACCGAGCGCGCCGAATCGACCTTGAACATTGCTCGCGGCGCGGGGATGTCGCTGGACACCATCAACAGCGCCATCGTCGAAATCAACGAACGCAACCTGGTCATCGCCAGCGCGGCTGAAGAGCAGGCGCAGGTCGCTCGGGAAGTGGATCGCAACCTGGTGAACATTCGTGATCTGTCGGTGCAATCGGCGACCGGGGCCAATCAGACGAGCGCGGCGAGCAACGAACTGTCGCGATTGGCAGTGGACCTGAACACAATGGTTGGACGGTTTAGTCTCTGACCCGCTAACACCAGATGCTCGTGATACGTCGATCCGGAACATCCCCCGATCTGTAGGAGCCGGCTTGCTGGCGATGGCGATGTCACAGACGCCATCGCCAGCAAGCCGGCTCCTACAAGGGATCGCGTGTAGACGGATCATGTGTCGGGCTTTTGATCTGCAAAAGCTTTTTGACAGCATCACATTTCAACAGGTTAGAATCGCTGGCACGCAGACTGCATGGTCAGTTTGTGCCCGCCTTTCAGCTTTCTGGAGTATTGCCTTTGAATGCGACAACCATCAACAGCCTGTTCTTGATCGGCGCGTTGCTGGTAGGTGCGAGCATTCTGGTGAGCTCACTTTCGTCCCGCCTCGGCATCCCGATTCTGGTGATTATCCTGGCCGTGGGCATGGCGGCCGGCGTCGACGGCGGCGGCATTATTTTCGATAACTACCCAACGGCCTATCTGGTCGGCAACCTCGCATTGGCGGTCATCCTGCTCGACGGTGGTTTGCGAACCCGGGTGTCGAGTTTCCGCGTGGCGTTATGGCCGGCACTGTCGCTGGCCACCGTCGGCGTGCTGATCACCACCGGGCTGACCGGCATGGCCGCGGCGTGGCTGTTCAACCTGAACCTGATTCAAGGCCTGCTGATCGGTGCCATCGTCGGCTCCACGGATGCCGCGGCGGTGTTCTCGCTGCTCGGCGGCAAGGGCCTGAACGAACGGGTCACCGCCAGCCTCGAGATCGAATCCGGCAGCAACGATCCGATGGCGGTGTTCCTCACCGTCACCCTGATCGACATGCTCGCCAGCGGCGAAACCGGCCTGCACTGGAACCTGCTGGTGCATCTGGTGCGCGAGTTCGGCATCGGCGGCGTGATCGGCCTGGGTGGCGGCTGGCTGATGCTGCAACTGGTCAACCGGATCAATCTGGCCACAGGCCTTTATCCGATTCTGGTGATTGCCGGCGGTCTGGTGGTGTTCGCCCTGACCAACGCCCTGCACGGCAGCGGCTTCCTCGCGGTTTACCTGTGCGGCCTGGTGATCGGCAACCGTCCGGTGCGCAGCCGTCACGGCATCTTGCACATGCTCGACGGCATGGCCTGGCTGGCGCAGATCGGCATGTTCCTGGTGCTGGGTCTGTTGGTTACGCCGCACGACTTGCTGCCGATTGCCCTGCCCGCGCTAGGCCTGGCGCTGTGGATGATCCTGTTTGCACGGCCGCTGTCGGTGCTGGTCGGCCTGCTGCCCTTCAAGGCCTTCCACGGTCGAGAAAAAGCCTTTATTTCCTGGGTCGGCCTGCGCGGCGCGGTCCCGATCATTCTGGCGGTGTTCCCGCTGATGGCCGGCCTGCCCAACGCCCAGCTCTACTTCAACCTCGCCTTCTTTATTGTGCTGGTGTCGTTGCTGGTACAAGGGACGAGCCTGCCGTGGATCGCCAAACTGTTAAAGGTGACGGTGCCACCGGAACCTGCGCCGATCTCGCGCTCAGCCCTGGAAGTGCATGTCACCAGCGAGTGGGAGCTGTTCGTTTATCGCCTCGGTGCTGAAAAATGGTGCATCGGTTCGCCCCTTCGCGAACTGAAAATGCCCGAAGGCACACGCATCGCTGCACTGTTTCGCGGCCAGCAACTGCTCCATCCGTCGGGTAGTACGGTGCTCGAAGTCGATGATTTGCTCTGCGTAATCGGCCACGAACACAACCTGCCGGCCCTTGGAAAACTGTTTAGCCAGGCGCCTCAACGGGGCCTCGATTTGCGCTTCTTCGGTGACTTCGTACTCGAAGGAGATGCCCAGCTGGCGGCGGTTGCTGCCCTGTACGGGCTGAAAGTCGAAGGCATCGATCCGGACATGACGCTGGCCAGTTTCATTGCTCACAAAGTGGGCGGTGCGCCAGTCGTGGGTGACCAGGTGGAGTGGAACAACACCATCTGGACCGTCGCGGTCATGGAAGGGAACAAGATCGGCAAAGTGGGCGTCAGATTCCCCGAAGGAAGTCGCCCGGGTCCGGGACTCTTCCTCTAAACTCCACACTTCGTCTCGTTTTCGATCGGTCTCTATGTCAACCCTGCGCACCTTTTTCATCATGGCCCTGCTGGGCTTGAGTCTTTCTGTCGGTCCGTTGCAAGCGGCCGAACCGCCGTCCAGCGAAGCCGTGCAGGCGAGCCTGGACAAGATCGCCGAGCGCAAACTGCCGGAAGCCGATCAGAAAGCCCTGCAGACCCTCCTGCAAGCTACGCTGACCCAACTCGATAACAAGCGTGATTACGAGCAGAAGCTGACCGCTCTCAAGCAGCAGCTCGCCACCGCGCCCAAACAGAACATCGAGAACCAGCGCGAACTGACTCGCCTCAAGGCCACCAGCCTGCCGCCGGTGGCGCAACGCTATGCCAAAGAGTCCATTCAGCAGCTGGAGCAGATGCTCACCGAGCGCTCGACCCAGCAAAGCGACCTGCAAAAAGCCCTCGCCGAAGCGAACAGCCTGGTCATTACCGCCCAGACCCGGCCCGAGCGCGCCCAGGCTGAAATTTCCAGCAGCCAGACGCGCATCCAGCAGATCAATAACATCCTCAAGACTGGCAAGGACAACGGCAAGACCTTGAGCAGCGAACAGCGTGATCTGCTCAACGCCGAGCTGGCGGCACTGAACGCGCTGATCCCGCTGCGCCGCCAGGAACTGGCCGGCAACAACCAGTTGCAGGACCTGGGCAATAGCCAGCATGACTTGCTGACAGAAAAAACCGATCGCCTGGACCGGGAAATCCAGGAGCTGCAAACCCTGATCAACCAGAAGCGCCTGGCCCAGTCTCAGGAGACGGTAACGCAGCAGTCCATCGAAGCTCAGAAGTCCGGCAGCAGCGCCCTGCTGGCCACCGAAAGCGCCGCCAATCTGAAGCTTTCCGACTACCTGCTCAAAAGCACTGACCGCTTGAACGTCGTCACCCAGCAGAACCTGCAAACCAGGCAGCAGCTGGACAACGTGACCCAGAGCGATTCGGCCCTGGACGAGCAAATCAACGTGCTCAAGGGCAGCCTGCTGCTGTCGAAGATTCTGTACAAACAGAAACAGGGCCTGCCGCACCTCAAGCTCGACCGTGACCTGGCCGACCAGATTGCCGACATCCGCCTGTATCAGTTCGAAGTCAGCCAGCAACGGGAATTGCTCAGCAACCCGGCGGCCTACGTCGACAACCTGCTCTCGACCCAACCTCCCGAGCAAGTCACCCCGCAATTGCGCAAAAGCCTGCTGGAACTGGCCACCACCCGCGCCGACCTGCTGGAGCGGCTGAACCGCGAACTCAGCGCGGTGCTTAACGAATCGATCACGCTGCAACTCAATCAGAAGCAGCTGCTCAGCACCGCGCAAAGCCTGCGGGCGACCCTCGATGAGCAGATGTTCTGGATTCCGAGCAACAAGCCGCTCGATCTTGAATGGATGCGCGGCGTGCCGGAACGCCTGCAACGCCAGGTGACGACCCTGCCGCTGGCGTCGAGCGTGAGTGAATTGACTGACGGCCTGACACAGCGACCGCTGCTGTTTCTGCCGTTGGTGCTGCTGATCGGCGCCCTGCTGTGGCGACGCAAAAGCCTGTATGCCCGACTGAACAAGGTTCACCAGGACATCGGCCACTTCAAGCGTGACAGCCAGTTGCACACACCGCAGGCGATTCTGATCAATATTCTGTTGGCATTGCCGGTTTCGCTGGGCCTGGCCTTGTGCGGCCTTGCCTTGCAGATCGACGCCCGCGGGCAGAACGCCAACATGGGCTCGGCATTGTTGCAAATGGCCCAGGCCTGGCTGGTGTTCTACACCGCTTACCGGATCCTCGCGCCGGGCGGCGTGGCCGAACTGCACTTCCGCTGGGAAAAGCCTCAGGTCGAATTCCTCCAAAGCTGGATCCGTCGTCTCGGGCTGGTGGTCATGGCGCTGGTCGCGGTAGTGGCGGTTGCCGAGCTGCAACCGGCGGCGCTGGCCGATGATGTGCTGGGCATGCCGGTCGTACTGATCTGCTATGCCTTGATGGCCTGGCTGCTCAGCCGATTGCTGATCAGCAGCCCGGCGCACGAAAACGCCTCATTGTTCCGCAAAGCGGTCGGGGTACTGTTTACTGTCCTGCCTGTCGCGTTGTTCGTAGCGGTATGCTTCGGCTACTACTACACCGCACTCAAACTCAGCGACCGCTTGATCAATACGCTTTACCTGCTGATGTTCTGGCTGGTGATCGAAGCCACGTTCGTCCGTGGCCTGAGCGTTGCGGCACGTCGTCTCGCCTACCAGCGCGCCCTGGCCAAGCGTCAGGCGACGAAAGAGGCCGGCGATGGCGAAACAGTGATCGAAGAACCGACCCTGGACATCGAGAAGGTCAACGAGCAGTCGTTGCGCCTGATTCGTCTGGCGCTGCTCGGCGGCTTCATCGCTGCGCTGTACTGGGTCTGGTCCGACCTGATTTCGGTGTTCTCCTACCTCGACAACATCACCCTCTACGAGTACACCAGCGGCACCGGCGCCAACATGAGCATGGTGCCGATCAGCATCGGCGACATGCTCGGCGCGCTGATCATCATCGGCATCACCTTCGCCCTTGCACGCAACTTGCCAGGGCTGCTGGAAGTGTTCGTACTGTCGAAGCTGAACCTTGCGCAGGGCAGCGCCTACGCCACGACCACGTTGCTGTCTTACGTGATCGCCGGCATCGGTTTCGTCTCGACCCTGTCCACGCTCGGCGTGAGCTGGGACAAGTTGCAGTGGCTGGTGGCAGCGCTTTCGGTGGGACTTGGTTTCGGGATGCAGGAGATCTTTGCGAACTTCATCTCCGGCATCATGATCCTGTTCGAGCGCCCGGTGCGGATCGGCGACACCATCACCATCGGCAACCTGTCGGGCACTGTCAGCAAGATCCGCATCCGCGCCACGACCATCACCGACTTCGACCGCAAGGACATCATCGTCCCGAACAAGACATTCATTACCGGGCAACTGATCAACTGGTCCCTGACCGACACCATCACCCGGGTGACCTTGAAGCTCGGCGTCGATTACGGTTCGGACCTGGACCTGGTGAAAGAACTGTTGCTCAAAGCCGCACGGGACAACCCGCGCGTGCTGAAAGACCCGGAACCGCACGTCTACTTCCTGAACTTCGGCGAAAGCACCCTCGACCACGAGCTGCGCATGCATGTGCGCGACCTTGGCGACCGCAACCCGGTGCTCGATGAGGTCAACCGCTTCATCAACCGCGAGTTCAAGAAACAGCACATCAACATTTCGTTCCGGCAGATGGAGGTTTACCTGAAGAACCTGCACGGCCAGGAATACAAAATGGTGCCGATCGAACCGGAAGCCAAAACCATCGTGCCGCTGGTTGATGGCAAAACACCGCAAGAGCCGCCGCCCGCCAAACTCGACTAACGACTCTATCCCTAGCAGAATGCTCGGACATTCTGCTGGAGATGGCCGGTGAAAGCCCTCGACGAACTGACCTTCGATAACCGCTTCGATCGCTTGGGCGATACGTTTTCCGCCCACGTGCTGCCCGAGCCCATCGACAACCCGCGCCTCGTGGTCGCGAGCCCTGCCGCCATGGCGTTGCTCGACCTTGATCCGGCTGTGGCCGAAACCCCGGAGTTTGCCGAACTGTTCAGCGGCCACAAGCTCTGGGCCGATGCAGTGCCTCGAGCAATGGTCTATTCCGGTCATCAGTTCGGTTCCTACAACCCACAGTTGGGCGATGGTCGAGGCCTGTTGCTGGGCGAGGTCTACAACGAGGCCGGCGAGCATTGGGACCTGCACCTCAAGGGTGCCGGCCAGACGCCTTTCTCGCGCATGGGCGATGGACGCGCAGTGCTGCGGTCCTCGATCCGCGAGTTTCTCGCCTCCGAAGCCTTGCATGCGCTGAACATCCCGACCACTCGCGCGTTGTGCGTGATCGGCTCCGACACGCCGGTGTGGCGCGAAAAACAGGAGCGCGCAGCCATGGTCCTGCGCCTGGCGCCGAGCCATGTGCGCTTCGGGCATTTCGAATATTTCTACTACACCAAGCGCCCCGAGAAGCAGAAAGAACTCGGCGAACACGTGCTGGCCATGCACTTCCCCGAATGCCTTGAGCAGCCCGAACCGTACCTGGCGATGTTCCGCGAAATCGTCGAGCGCAATGCCGAGCTCATCGCCAAATGGCAGGCCTATGGTTTCTGCCACGGCGTGATGAACACCGACAACATGTCGATCCTCGGCATCACCTTCGATTTCGGCCCGTTCGCTTTCCTCGATGACTTCGACGCCAATTTCATCTGCAATCACTCAGATGACCAAGGCCGGTACTCCTTCAGCAACCAGGTGCCCATCGGCCAGTGGAACCTCAGCGCTTTGGCCCAAGCCCTGACGCCGTTCATCAGCGTCGAGGCCCTGCGCGAAACCCTGGGTCTGTACCTGCCGCTGTTCCAGGCCCATTACCTGGACCTGATGCGCCGCCGCCTCGGTTTCACCACTGCTGAAGACGATGACCAGAAACTGCTGGAGCATCTGCTGCAACTGATGCAGAACAGCGGCGTCGATTACAGCCTGTTCTTCCGCCGCCTCGGTGATGAATCACCGGAGCTGGCCGTTGGCCGATTGCGCGACGATTTCGTCGACATCAAGGGCTTCGATGCCTGGGCTGAGCGCTATGTCGCCCGTGTTGCTCGCGAAGGTGAAGTTGATCAGGAACAGCGCCGCCAGCGGATGCACGCGGTCAACCCGCTCTACATCCTGCGCAATTACCTGGCGCAGAAAGCCATCGATGCAGCGGAAAGCGGCGACTATTCAGAGGTTCGCCGGCTGCATGCGGTGCTGAGCAATCCGTTCGAGGAGCAGCCGGGGATGGAGAGCTACGCCGAGCGACCGCCTGAGTGGGGGAAGCATTTGGAGATCAGTTGTTCTTCCTGAGGTGGATCATTCCAGCGGATCGATGGCACTAACGACTCTGGCAACGATGTCGGCCATCGTGATCTCATCGAGTCGCTCAATGAATTTGGCTGAGCCGTCCCGAACACGCTGTTCAATATCAAAACTGTGCACCTGATTACAAACCGCGACGCCATTCGTTTCGTGGCCGGAGACGATGACTGCCAAACCAGAGTTTCGGCTAAAGCTCCCACCACTGGTTATCGGCACGGTCATGCTCACTCCGAGCGAGTTTATTTCCCTGGGCGTAATCACCACGAAGCGATGCCGGTTCATCATCTCCCGGCCCGCAACCGGATTTGGATCAATCCAGTAGACATCACCCCGCTGCGGGGCTTGCCGCCTAACCATCAGCCCAGCTCCCGGCCGACTGGATCGCCCTCTCGTGCAAATGCTGTCTGCGCGTTCAGCTCGGCTAATTCTTCAGAACCTTCAAGCAATTCGGCGAGGCTGTAGCGTTTACGAAGTGGTTGTCTGACCGGACGAGCGATCAACTCCCCATCGACCACGTCAAGCTCCAACTGCGCCCCTACCTCCAAGTGCAAAAGCTTCAGTAGTGTAGGCGGGAGAGTAATAACGGCAGCACCACCTTGACGGCGGATTTTCGATGTCACGGACACGGGATCACTCCTATCCGACAATTTAAAGATATCGGCTTCTCGATGAGTGCAACAAAAGTAGCACGTGGTAAAAGACAAAAGCGAATTCCTCATCAGGGGTGGTTGTGGCTGCCTCCAGCGTAGCCACGGAACCCAAACTGAAAGCCTGAAATATGTGAGCATTTGCGACATCGCAGCGCCCCACTAAAATCTTTTCCTGCTTGATAAAAGCTGTATTCGACTCCAGATCAGCGTCATGGATTACCCATTTATTCAGAGCCCGATTATGTCCGACCCACTCCTCATCCCCTGCCCCCACTGCAACGGCCTCAACCGCATTCCCGCCGAGCGCCTCGGCGACCACCCGAAATGTGGCCGCTGCAAGGCCGAGGTCTTGCTGAGCAAGCCGTTCGAATTGAAACAAGGTGACTACGCCAGTCAGATCAAGGGCGATCTGCCGTTGCTGGTGGACGTGTGGGCGGACTGGTGCGGGCCGTGCAAGTCGTTTGCGCCGGTGTTTGAGCAGGCGGCCGGTCAGTTGGCAGGCAAGTGCAGGCTGGCGAAACTGGACAGCGAGGCTAATCAGCAGTTGTCGGCGCAGCTGGGAATTCGCTCGATTCCAAGTCTGATTCTGTTCAAGAACGGCCGGGAAGTGGCGCGCCAAAGCGGTGCCTTCCCGTTGCCGCAGTTGATGAGCTGGTTGCGTAGCCAGGGAATTTAAAACACCGCGATCCATAGTGGGAGCGGGCTTGCTCGCGATGGCGGACATTCAGTCAACATCAATGTTGAATGTAAGGACCTCATCGCGAGCACGTCGAATCGTCGCACCGCCGCTCCCACAGGAGCTCGGTGTTGTCTCCGGGAATCAGGCGCTTTCGAGCAGGCTGTGCAGCTCGACGAATTGCTGGGTCAACTTGTGCCGTGGATCAAGATGGATCAGCGGCGTATTGGCCTGGTGCGATTCGCGCATGCGCACCGAACTTCCCAAATACACCGGCAACACCGGCAAACCTTCGGCAATCAGTTCATCGAGGATTTGCTGGGGCAGGCTCGCACGGGCCTGGAACTGGTTGACGACGATACCCTCGACCTCCAGCCCTTCGTTGTGGTCGTCCTTCAATTCTTCGATTTCCGCCAGCAGGCCGTAAAGGGCCTGACGCGAAAAGCTGTCGCAGTCGAAGGGAATCAGCACCCGATCAGCGGCAATCAAGGCTGAAACCGCATAGAAGTTCAGCGCTGGCGGGGTATCGAGGTAGATTCGATCGTAGTCGCCGTCGAGCTCCTCGAGCAGTTTGCGCAGCTTGTTGATCTTGTGTTTCGCCTCGAGCTTGGGCTGCAAGTCGGCCAGCTCGGCAGTGGCGGTGATGACGTGGAGGTTGTCGAATGGGGTTTCGTAGATGTCGACCTGGTTTTTCTTAGAGAACGGGCCCGAAGACAGCGTCTGCTTGAAGAAGTCGGCAATACCCATCGGAATGTCATTACCGGTGAGCCCGGTGAGGTACTGGGTCGAATTGGCCTGAGCGTCGAGATCCACCAACAGGGTGCGATAGCCCTCGCTGGCACTGACGGCCGCCAGATTGCAGGCAATGCTGGATTTGCCTACGCCGCCTTTCTGATTGAATACCACGCGCCGCATGTCAAAACCTCCGTGTATCAAAGAATGACCGAGTGTAGTAGTCCACGGCGTCGCTTAGCTACCTCGCCGGCACAGGGACTACGCAGTCAGGTGCGAACGCTCACTGAAAAAGCCGTCATCTCGCCCATCAAAGATGCTCCCGGAGCCGACAGACAGTCGCGATTCGACATGGATAATGGCCAAACGACACCCACCCACGAACCAATCGGTACATTTCGTTGGGCAAAATGTAACCAGCATTTGCTACGCGCTCGCCGCACCGGGATAATGCGCGCCACTCGGCGCTCAGCATCACATCAGGTGAACCGCTGTTTTTTTCGACTCGCCGCGTCAAGAAAGCCCGCAGGGGCGGGATGAATGCCTGTGATCAACTTCAACATCGCCCAATGGCGCGCGTGGGCCCCTGGGCTCGAAAGCGTGGACGATTGGCAGGCCTGGAGCCGACAACCGGTCGCGCTGCCAAGCTGCGATGCCGCCCCCGACGTCTCGTTCCTGCCGGCCATGCAGCGGCGGCGGCTCAGCCGTCTGGCGCGGATGGCGTTCAGTGTTGGCTGGCCGTTGGCCGATGGTCGCCCTGACCTACCGTTGGTCTTTATTTCCCGCCACGGCGAAACCCCACGCACCTTCGATATCCTCAGCGACCTGGCCGCCGATCAGCCATTGTCACCGACCCAGTTCAGCCTGTCTGTGCATAACGCAGTCATCGGCCTGTGGTCGATCATGCGCGGCGAAACCAGCGAAATGACCGCCCTGGCTGCGGCCGGCGATGGCCTTGAACACGGCATGCTAGAGGCGGCGGCACTGCTTGCCGAAGGGGCGCCGGCAGTTCTGCTGGTGGTCACCGAAGAGCAGCCGCCCGAAGCCTATTCGGCCTGGATCGACGACGTGCCCTTCCCGTACGCGGTGGGTTTGTTGCTCACGCCCGGCAACAACTGGCAGCTGTCCCTGAACAGCACTTCGGATGAGTTGTCCAAAGCTCACTGGCCCCATGCCTTGAATCTCTTGCGTACCCTGCTCGGCCAGCAGACCACCTGCCAACATGCCTGGAAAAATCGTGTATGGACCTGGCAACGCAACCTGTAAGCGAAAAAAACCGCGACGCCTATTACTGGCGTTTGCTGGCCACCGCCGCAAGCTTCACCCTCTTCGGACTGGGCGGGCTGTGCCTGCGCCTGGTGGTTTTCCCGGTGCTCAGCTGCCTCCCCGGCAATGCGCAGACGCATCGCCTGCGGGCACGGCAAACCGTCAGCCGCTGTTTCTGGTTTTTCGTCCGATTCATGGCCCGCACCGGCGTGCTGACCTACGACATTGATGGCGCGGAAAAGCTCGGCCGACCCGGGCAGATGATCATCGCCAATCACCCGTCGCTGATCGATGTGGTGTTCCTGATCGGCCTGGTGCGCCATTCCAACTGCGTGGTCAAAAGCAGCCTCTGGGAAAACCCCTTTACCCGCGGCCCGCTACGCCGCACCGAATACATCAGCAACGACGGCAGCATGGACATGCTCGATGCCGCGGCCGACGCACTGAAAAGCGGCCAGACCCTGATCATTTTTCCGGAGGGCACCCGCACCCAGCCCGGTGAAACGCCCTCCTTTCATCGGGGTGCGGCGTCGATCGCACTGCGCGGTGCGAAAATCCTCACCCCGGTGATCATCAAGGTCAGCCCGACCACATTGACCAAGGCCGAGCCCTGGTATCGGATCCCAAAACGTCGCGTGCACTTCAGTTTCCGGGTCGGGGCCGATATAGACCCACAGGCCTTCGCTGCACAGGGTCCCGCTCCTCAAGCCTCGCGCAAGCTCAATGAATACTTGCACCACTACTTTATTAAGGAGCTCGCCGAAGATGAGCGAACTACACCGTGAAATCAAAGAACTGATCATCGAAGCCCTCGGCCTCGAAGACATCAGTGCGCAAGACATCGGCGACGACCAGAAGCTCTTCGGCGAAGGCCTGGGCCTGGACTCCGTCGACGCCCTGGAGCTCGGTCTGGCGATCCAGAAAAAGTACGGCATCAAAATCGACGCCGACGCCAAGGACACCCGCAATCACTTCAGTAACGTGGCGAGCCTTGCGGCGTTCGTCACCGCAAAACAGGCAGCTTGAGACCGGACCATGCAAACTCGTGATGACATTTTCAACACCCTGCGCGATGCCTTGGTCGAACTCTTCGAGCTGGACCCCGAGCGCGTGAGCCTCGACTCCAACCTGTATCAGGACCTGGAAATCGACAGCATTGACGCGGTTGACCTGATCGACCACATCAAGCGCCAGACCGGCAAGAAAATCGCCGCTGAAGAATTCAAGACGGTGCGTACCGTCAGCGACGTGGTCGAGGCGGTCTACCGCCTGGTTCAACCCGCCGCATGAGCCGACTGATCGGCCTTGGCCTGCTGCTGGCAGGCCTGCTGTACCCCTTCGCGGTGTATTTCGGCATGGAGCATTTTGCCCCGTGGCAGTTCGGTCTGCTGCTGGGCAGCCTGTGGCTGGCCCGGGCGCTGACGGGCGTGCGCCGGCCGGGAAGCCTGTGGATGGCAATCGTCGCCATCGTGTTTTGCCTGTTGCTGGCCCTGTTCGACAGCCCCGCCATGCTGCGCTGGTACCCCGTGCTGATCAGCGGCTTCATGCTGGTGCTGTTCGGGTTGAGCCTGAAATACGGCCCGCCGATGATCGAACGCCTGGCCCGGCTGCGGGAACCACGCTTGCCGGCCAAGGCGATTCGCTATACCCGCCAGGTCACCATTGCCTGGTGTGTGTTTTTTCTTTGCAACGGTTTGTGCGCCGCCGCCCTGACTCTCTGGGCGCCGCTGAGTTGGTGGATGTTGTACACCGGCCTGATTTCCTATGGATTGATCGGCCTGATGTTTGCCATTGAATGGCTTATACGACAACGGGTACGAGGCCACCCATGAATTGGATAAAACTTGAGCACCTGTTGCTCAAGGCTCAACCGGAACGCGCCGTGACGGCCGATCCGGTGCTGAATCACGCACACTTGTGCGAACAGGCCCTGAGCCTGGCCGCCGGCCTGCAAGCCCAGGGTGCGCGGCGCATCGCCGTGCACCTTGAGGACGCCGCCGAGCTGGCGATTGCCCTGCTGGGCGCCTGGCGCGCCGGGGTCAGCGTGCTGCTGCCTGCCGACCTGCAACCGCAAACGCGCCAGCGCTGGTCCGGCGAAGTCGATCTGTGGCTGACGGATCAGGCCGACGACGTGCACCTGAGCGACTATCGCCATGCGCCACTGACCGCCGCGGCCCTGGACCTGGATCGCTGCTCACTGAGCCTGTGCACCTCCGGCTCCAGCGGCGAGCCCAAGCGCATCGACAAGACCCTGCGCCAACTGGCCAATGAAGTCGAAGCGCTGGAGCAACTCTGGGGTGCCGATCTGGGCGAGGCGTGCCTCATCGGTAGCGTTGCCACCCAGCACATCTACGGCCTGCTGTTCCGGGTGTTGTGGCCGCTGTGTGCCGGACGCTCGTTCGTGCGCAAGCAACTGGCCTTTCCGGAAGATTTGCAACGCGCCAGCCGCGAACACCCGGCCTTTGCATGGGTCGCCAGCCCCGCGCTGCTCAAGCGCATGGGCGACAACCTTGACTGGCCGGCGCTGAGCGCGGTTCGCCGGGTATTTTCCTCCGGCGGTGCGTTGCCGGCCGAGGCGGCGTTAAGCCTGCAACAACGGCTGCAACAGTGGCCGACGGAAATCCTTGGCAGCTCGGAAACCGGTGGCATCGCCTGGCGTCAGGGCAACGATCTCTGGCAAGCCTTTGCCGGCATCGAATTGAGCCAGGACAGCGACGGCGCGCTGCTCATTGCGTCGCCGTATCTGCCGCCCGGTCATATTGAACACACTGCAGATGCGGCGCGAATCGCCGCCGACGGCCGCTTCGAACTGCTCGGGCGGCTGGACCGGATCGTCAAACTGGAAGAAAAACGAATCTCGCTGCCGATGCTGGAGCAGGCGCTGATGGCCCACGAGTGGGTCGAGCAAGCACGCCTCGGCGTGGTTCAGGAGAATCGCGCTTCGCTGGGTGCGTTGCTGGTGCTGAGCGAATCGGGTTTGCATGCCTTGCGCAATCAGGGGCGACGCACCCTCACTCAGGAACTGCGCCAGCACCTCAGCCAGCATTGCGAAGCCCTCGCCCTGCCACGACGCTGGCGTTTGCTGCGGCAACTGCCGTTCAACACTCAAGGCAAACTGCCTCAGGCCGACGTGGAAGCCTTGCTGCTGGCGCCGCGCCCGAAAGCACCGCAAGTGCTGGAGCAGGTCGAAACCGATGGCGAGTGGAGCCTGCAACTGGCGATACCACCGGACCTCGCTTACTTCAGCGGCCACTTCCCCCAGGCGCCGGTTCTGCCCGGCGTGGTGCAGGTGGAGTGGGCGTTGCACCTTGGCCAGCAATTGATGAGCCTGCCGGAAAAATTCGCCGGCATGGAAGTGCTGAAGTTCCAGCAACTGGTGCGCCCGGGCGATGAAGTCCAGTTGCACCTGCGCTTCGATCCGGTGCGCAGCAAATTGTACTTCGCGTACCGCAACGAGACCGCCACCTGTTCCAGCGGGCGGATTTTGCTGGAGGCTTCGGGTGATGCATAAGTTTGGTGAGTGCTGCGCACTCAATCGCGAGCAAGCCCGCTCCCACAGGTGGGCGGCGTCGTACACAAATACGGTGTGGGAACGGGCTTGCACGCGATGCAGGCGTCTCGGTCTTACAGGCGATACCCAAGATGTATAACCCCTGCGCAATCATCCCGGTCTACAACCACGAAACCGCGATCACTACCGTGGTCGACGCAGTGATCGCAAGCAACTTGCCCTGCATTCTGGTGGATGACGCCAGTGATCAATCCTGCGCGGCGGTACTCGATCAACTGGCCCGGCGCGAGATGGTTTACCTGATCCGCCTCGCCGCGAACCTGGGCAAGGGCGGCGCGGTCATGACCGGCCTGCGCGAAGCCTCGCGCCTGGGCTTCAGCCATGCCCTGCAGGTAGACGCCGACGGTCAGCATGACCTGCAAGATATCGCGACCTTCATCGAACAATCACGCGCCCATCCGCGCGCGGTGATCTGCGGCTATCCGCAATACGACGCCAGCGTCCCGAAAGGTCGCCTGTATGCCCGTTACCTGACGCACGTGATGGTCTGGATCAACACCCTGTCGCTGCAGATTCGCGACTCCATGTGCGGCTTTCGCGTTTATCCATTGCCACCGACCCTGGCGCTGATCGACTCGGCGAAGATCGGCAAGCGCATGGACTTCGACTCGGACATTCTGGTGCGCCTGGCCTGGCGCAATCAGCCGATGCAATGGCTGCCGACCAAGGTGCACTACCCGCTGGACGGCGTCTCACACTTCCGTATGTTCCACGACAATGTGCTGATTTCGAGCATGCACACCCGGCTGTTCTTCGGCATGTTGCTGCGAGCGCCGGTGATCCTCTGGCGAAGGTGGCGGGCATGAGCATCAACGCAGACAAAGAACACTGGGCCGACCGCCAGGAGCGCGGCAGTTTCTGGCTGATGAAGCTCACCGCGTTCGGCGCCAAGGTTCTCGGTCGCCGACTGTTGAGCCCGCTGTTGTACGGCATTGTCCTGTACTTTTTTCTGTTCGGTCGCAGTGCCCGCCACAGCGCCTGGCAGTACCAGCAACGCCTCGCCGACTGGAGCGGCCGCAACGAACTGCGCCCGACTCACTGGCGCGTGTTCGGCCAGTTCATGGCCTTCGCCGATTCGATGCTCGACAAACTCGATGTGTGGAACGGCAAGCTGAGCATCGAGCAGATCGAAATCATCGACCCGGCCTTGCTGCGCAATCAGTTGCGCGGCAGCCGCGGGCAGCTGCTGGTGGGCGCGCATCTGGGCAATCTCGAGGTGTGCCGTGCGCTGGCGGAGATCGGCGAAAAGGTCACGATGAACGTGCTGGTGCACACCAAGCACGCCGAGCAGTTCAACCGTTTGCTCGGCGAAGCCGGGGCGACCAATCTGCGGCTGATTCAGGTCAGCGAACTGGACCCGGTGATCATGCTGCAACTGCACGAGCGCCTGGAGCGCGGCGAGTGGCTGGCGATTGCCGGTGATCGCGTACCGTTGCATGGCGGGCGCAGCGTGACCGTGGATTTCCTTGGCCATCCGGCAAAGTTTCCGCAAGGGCCGTGGCTGCTGGCGGGGCTGTTGAAATGCCCGGTCAACCTGCTGCTGTGCCTGAAGAAACCCGACGGCGATTATCGACTGACCCTCGAACCGTTCGCCGATGCGATCACCTGGAAACGCAGCGACCGCGAACAGGTCATTCATCAGTGGGCCACCCGCTACGCCGAACGCCTGGGTCACTATTGCCTTGAAGCGCCTCAACAATGGTTCAACTTTTACCCTTTCTGGAAGACCGATGACGACGCCAACGCTTGAGCCGGTAACCTTCGGCGAACTCCCTTTGCGCATCGAAGACGTGCTGGCCCTGGCCAACCGTCAGGTGCCGACGCAGTTGCAGGATGATCCTGCGTACCGCGAACGCATCGCCAAAGGCGCGCGATTCCTCGACTCCCTGCTGGACAAGGAAGGCGTGATCTATGGCGTGACCACCGGTTACGGCGATTCCTGCGTGGTCGCTGTGCCGTTGCATCACGTCGAGGCGCTGCCCCGTCATCTGTACACGTTTCACGGTTGCGGGCTGGGCAAACTGCTCGACGCCCAGGCCACACGCGCGGTGCTCGCAGCGCGTTTGCAGTCGCTGTGTCACGGGGTGTCCGGGGTGCGCGTGGAACTGCTGGAACGCCTGCAAGCATTCCTCGAACACGACATCCTGCCGCTGATCCCGGAAGAGGGTTCGGTGGGCGCCAGTGGTGATCTGACCCCGCTTTCGTATGTGGCCGCGACCTTGTCCGGCGAACGCGAAGTGATGTTCCGCGGCGAACGCCGCCAGGCCGCGGACGTGCACCGCGAACTCGGTTGGGAGCCGCTGGTACTGCGTCCTAAAGAAGCACTGGCACTGATGAACGGCACCGCCGTGATGACCGGTCTCGCCTGCCTGGCCTACGCCCGCGCCGATTACCTGCTGCAACTGGCCACCCGCATCACTGCGCTGAACGTGGTCGCGCTGCAAGGCAATCCGGAGCACTTCGACGAACGCCTGTTCGCCGCCAAGCCGCATCCGGGGCAGATGCAAGTCGCCGCGTGGCTGCGCAAGGACCTGGCGATCGACGCACCGACCGCGCCGCTGCATCGCCTGCAAGACCGTTATTCCCTGCGCTGCGCGCCCCACGTGCTCGGCGTCCTGGCCGACAGCCTGAACTGGCTGCGCTCGTTCATCGAGATCGAGCTCAACAGCGCCAACGACAACCCGATCATCGACGCCGAAGCCGAGCGTGTACTGCACGGCGGGCATTTCTACGGCGGCCACATCGCGTTCGCCATGGACAGCCTGAAAAACCTGGTGGCCAACGTGGCCGACTTGCTCGACCGTCAACTCGCATTGCTGGTGGACGAGCGCTACAACCATGGTTTGCCGAGCAATCTGTCCGGCGCCACGGCGGATCGCGCGATGCTCAACCACGGCTTCAAAGCCGTGCAGATCGGCACCAGCGCCTGGACCGCCGAAGCCCTGAAAAACACCATGCCGGCCAGCGTGTTCTCGCGCTCCACCGAATGCCACAACCAGGACAAGGTGAGCATGGGCACCATCGCCGCCCGCGATGCGATCCGCGTGCTGGAGCTGACCGAGCAGGTCGCCGCCGCTACCCTGCTGGCCGCCAATCAAGGTGTGTGGCTGCGCAGCAAAGCTGAAGATGCCCGTCCGTTGCCACCTGCCCTCGCCGCCATGCACGCAGAGCTGGCCAAGGACTTCCCGCCGGTCATCGAAGACCGCGCACTGGAAGGCGAATTGCGCCTGTGCCTGAAACGGATTGCCGAGCAACACTGGAGGCTGCATGCGTAGCAAGGGAGTGCTTCACACCGATACGGAAATCCTCGTGCCGTTCTTTGACGTCGACACCATGAACGTCGTCTGGCACGGCCATTACGTCAAATACCTGGAAATCGCTCGTTGTGCGCTGCTGGACAGGATCGGCCACAACTACGACGCCATGGTTGCGTCGGGTTACGCCTGGCCGGTGATCGACCTGCAATTGCGCTACGTGCGCGGTGCTGTGTTCGGCCAGAAATTGAATGTGCGGGCGAACCTGGTGGAGTGGGAACACCGGTTGAAGATCAACTACCTGATCAGCGACCTGGAAACCGGTGAACGCTTGACCCGCGCCAGTTCCGTGCAGGTGGCCGTCGACATGAGCAGCCGCGAAATGCAGCTGGCCTCACCCAAGATTTTCACCGACGCCGTCGAGAGAGCCCTGCCATGATTTTCTGCCTCCGCCGCTCCCCTGTGGGAGCGGGCTTGTCGGATCGCCGCACCGCAGCGATGGTCGTTAACGATAACGCTGGGCACCTGACACCCCGCGGCGCTCTCAGGCTTTTCGCGAGCAAGCTCGCTCCTGCAGTGTTGTGTGTGCTGCTAAGTATTCCGGGCCTCGCCAACGCCTTCGATCTGCAACAGCTCAGCGATCAACTGGCCAAACCCGATGTGATTCACGGCAATTTCATCCAGGAAAAACACCTGCGCGCCCTGCCCCAGCCGTTGACCAGCAAGGGCGCCTTCGTTCTTGCGAAAAACCACGGCCTGCTCTGGCTGCTGAAAACGCCGCTGCAACAGGATTACCGCATCACCGCCAAAGGCATTGCCCGGCGTGATGCCAATGGTTGGCAGACGCTGCCCGGCAAGAGTGCCGGCGCCGAACAGAACCGCTTGTTCCTCGCCGTGCTGCAAGGTGACAGCAGCGGGTTGCAACGGGACTTCGAACTGTCGCTGAGCGGCGAGGCGCAGAACTGGAAACTGACACTGACCCCGCGTTCGCTGCTGCTCAAGCAGGTGTTCAATCAGATCAATATCACCGGCGGCGAATTGGTGCACAGCATCGAACTGCTGGAAACCCAGGGCGACAGCACCCTGTTGCGCATGCAGGACAGCACCAGCGGCCAACCGTTGAGCGATGCGGAGCAACATGACTTTGCCGAGTGAACGCACGCTTCCACGCCTGTTTCTGATCCTGCTGCTGGCAGTGCTCGCGCTCGCCGGTTGGCAATGGCGTGACGGCGCACCGCTGTCGGCCAACCTGATGGAACTGGTGCCGGGCACGGCACCGGACGCGCTGGAACTGCGCGCCGAACAACGCATGCAAGAACCGCTGAACCGCGAAATGCTGGTGTTGGTCGGTCACAAGGATCGTCAACAAGCCGTCGCCATGGCGCAGAAACTGGGCGAGCAGTGGCAGGCCAGCGGTTTGTTCGAAAAGGTCCAATGGACTCTGCAAGCCGACTTGCCGGCGCTGCGTACGCAATTGCTGCAAGGCCGGTTGGCGATGCTGTCGGCAACGGATCGACAGCAACTGATCGAGCATCCCGACGCCTTTATCCAGCAACGGGTGCAGGCACTGTTCGACCCGTTCACCGGTTTCAGCCTGGTGCCGAGCCAGGATGACTGGCTGGGCCTGACCGGGCGCATCCAGAACAGCCAGCCGCAACACGGTTCGGTGCAACTGGACATCGGCAGCGGTGCGCTGGTTGCCGATGCCGACGGCAAGAGCTGGGTGTTGTTGCGGGCACGCACCACCGGCAATGCCTTTGACATGAACCTGCCGCTGCAAGTGGCTGATCTGCTCAAGCACAGCCGCGAAGAAGCAGCTCAGAGTGACGTGCAACTGCTGGCCGCCAGTGGTTTGCTCTATGCAGCGGCCGGTCAGCAACAAGCCACCCGGGAAATGACCTGGGTCGGTGGCGGCGCCACCGTCGGCATTCTGTTGCTGTTGTTACTGGCCTTCCGCCGCTGGCGGGTGCTGCTGGCGTTCGTCCCGGTGCTGGTGGGCATGCTGTTCGGCGCGGTGGCGTGTGTGGCGCTGTTCGGCCATATGCACGTGATGACGCTGGTGCTCGGCTCCAGCCTGATCGGCGTCGCGGTCGATTACCCCCTGCACTATTTGTCCAAGAGCTGGAGCCTGAAACCCTGGCACAGCTGGCCGGCGTTGCGCCTGACGTTGCCGGGCCTGACGCTGAGCCTGATCACCAGTTGCATCGGTTACCTGGCGCTGGCCTGGACGCCGTTCCCGGCCCTGACCCAGATCGCCGTGTTCTCCACCGCCGGCCTGCTCGGCGCCTACCTGTCGGCCGTGTGCCTGCTGCCCGCGCTGCTCAAAGGGGCGGATTTACGCCCGGCGCAATGGCCGCTGCGGGTGTCCGAGTATTTGCTGGATCGTCGTGAAGCGCTGCTCAGAATTGCGCGAACGCCAGTGCTGCTGGCCTTGCTGATTGCCTTCTGCGTCGGTGGACTGTTGCAGCTCGACAGCAAAAACGACATTCGCCAATGGGTCGGCGCGCCGCAGCAATTGACGGACGAAGCCCAGACCATTGCGCGCATCACCGGTTACCAACCCACCAGCCAGTTCTTCCTGGTGCGGGCCGCCAATCAGCAAGCATTGCTCGAACGCCAAACCGCATTGAGCGAGCGCCTGGATCAGTTGGTCAATCTGGACAAACTCCAGGGCTATCTGTCGCTCAATCAACTGGTCAGCCAGCCCCACGAACAACACAAAGTGCGCGAAGCGCTGAACAAGTTGCCGCAGTTCTGGCAACCGCTGCTCGATGTCGGCGTACCACTTGAAGCGCTGAAAACCGAGCTGGCGACGTTGCAGGCATTGCCGGTCGAAGACATCGACAGCGCGCTGGCCGGACCGTTGGCCGAACCCTGGCGCACACTGTGGCTGGGCCCGACCGAGGATGGCGTGGCGGCGATGGTCAGCCTGCAAGGGCTGAACAACCCTGCACTGCTGCGGGTCCAGGCGCGGGATTTGCCAGGCGTGGAACTGGTGGATCGCCTGGGCGAATTGAACAACGTGTTTGCCCAGACGCAGATCAGCGCCGCTGAACTGAAACTCGCCTCTTGCGTGCTGATCGTGCTGGTGCTGATTCTGCCGTTCGGCCTCGGCGGCGCGTTGCGCATCGTTTCGCTGCCGCTGCTGGCGGCGCTGTGCAGCCTTGCCAGTCTTGGCTGGCTCGGACATCCGCTGACGTTGTTCAGCCTGTTCGGCCTGCTGCTGGTGACGGCGATCAGCGTCGATTACGCGATCCTCATGCGCGAACAGGTCGGCGGCGCCTCCGTGAGCCTGCTGGGCACCTTGCTGGCGGCGCTGACCACCTGGCTGTCGTTCGGTTTACTGGCGGTGTCCAGCACGCCGGCAGTGAGTAACTTCGGACTGTCGGTGAGCCTGGGCCTGGCGTTCAGCTTTCTGCTCGCGCCGTGGGCAGGGCGACAAGTGCATGCGACCAGCGTCGCGGAGTCGGCAGCGTGATGGTCGTGCTGTTCTGGGCGATGGCCCTGGCGCTGTTCGCCATGGCCACGCGGGTCGGTCGTCATTTCGGCCTGATCCCGATCGTCAGCCAGTTGTTGCTGGCCACCGTCGGCTTGCCGTTACTGATGTATTTCTGGATCGAACCCCACTGGCAATTGAGCGGCGCGACGCTGGTCGCACCGATCTGGCTGAAAAACCTCTACAGCCTGAGTTTCGCGCTGTTGCTGGGCTATATCCTCAGCGACGTGATCGATCTGCGACTCGATCGCCAGAGCCTGAAAATCGCCCTGCCGAGTTTCTGCGTGCCGTTTGCCTGCGGCCTCGCCACGGCGATCTGGTGGCTGCCCCCGCAGCCATGGATCAGCTCGTTGGCAGTGGGTCTATTGTTCGCCATCACCGCGATCCCGGTGTTGTACCTGTACTTGCGGCATATCGGTTACCCGACCACTGCCACCCGGCGACTGGTGCAGACGGCGATCCTGATCGACCTCACGTGCTGGACGCTGTTTGCCATCGCTCAGGGGAGCCTGCACCTGAGCAGTCTGCTGCTGCCCTTGGCCTGCGCCTGCGTGCCCTTGCTGCTGTGGGTGACCGGCCTGCGCCAGCCACGGCTCTACAGCGGGTGTTTCTTTGCGCTGCTGGTGGTGGCCGAGCACTACAGACTCAATGCGCTGATTGTCGGCATCGGCTATTTGCTGTGCATGGCCGCGCTGAAGGTGCCGCTGGTGTTGCCGGTGCAGGCGATCTGGATGAATCGCTTGCAGACCTGGATCGCGATCCCGCTGATCCTCACGTTCGGCATCGTGCAGATCAATGTCCACAGCGCCATGGACAGCCTGAGCTGGGCGCAACTGGCCGCGCTGTTGCTGTTGCCGATTGCCAGCAAACTGCTGGGCAACTGGCTGGGACTCGGCTGGGCCGGCGCCTCGTTTGCCGGTGCCAGTCGCTGGCGCGAAAGTGTGCTGCTGAACATTCGCGGCTTGAGCGAGATCGTCTTTCTCAACCTGCTGCTGCAACAACAGCTCATCAGCCCGCCGCTGTACTTTGCGCTGATGTTGATGGGCCTGATCGCAACACTGCTGCCGGCATTGGTCGGCATGCATCGAATCCCCTTGAAAGCTGCCGTCTCGGCAAGGAGCCCCCATGCCAACCGTTGAAATGGAACGTCGTCAGGTAGTGATCATCGGCGCTGGCCCATCGGGCGCCATTGCCGCCGCACTGCTCAAGCGCAAAGGGCATGACGTTCTGGTGATCGAGCGCCAGCATTTCCCAAGGTTCTCCATCGGCGAAAGCCTGCTGTCGCACTGCCTGGATTTCGTCGAGGAAGCGGGCATGCTCGATGCCGTCAACGCCGCCGGTTTCCAGTTGAAAAACGGTGCAGCGTTTGCCTGGGGCGAACGCTATAGCGCTTTCGATTTTGGCGAAACGTTCAGCCAGGGCAAGCCGACTACCTTCCAGGTTCAGCGCGCCGACTTCGACAAACTGCTGGCCGATCAGGCCGCGCTGCAGGGCGTCGAAATCCGCTATGGCGAAGCCATCGTCAGCGTCGATGTCGAACGGGCGAAACCGCAGCTCGGCGTACGTCGTGAAGACGGCAGCGAATACGCTATCGAAGCCGACTTCATGCTCGACGCCAGCGGTTACGGTCGAGTTCTGCCGCGCTTGCTCGACCTTGAAGCACCGTCGAATTTTCCAGTGCGCCAAGCCGTGTTCACTCACATCGAAGACCATATCGACAACCCGACATTCGAACGGGAAAAGATCCTCATCACCACCCACCCGACCCAGCGCGATATCTGGTTCTGGACCATTCCGTTCAGCAACGGCCGTTGCTCGGTGGGTGTTGTCGCGGCAGCCGAGCACTATGAAGGCCGCATGGACAACCTGGACGAATGCCTGCGCGGGTTCATCGCTGAAACCCCGGGCCTGGCCGGCGTGCTGAGCAACGCGGTGTGGGATACGCCGGCGCGCACCATCGGCGGGTATTCCGCCAACGTCAAAACCCTGCACGGTCCTGGTTTTGCACTGCTGGGCAACGCGGCGGAGTTCCTCGACCCGGTGTTCTCCTCCGGCGTGACCATCGCCATGCGCTCGGCGAGCATGGCCGCCGGGGTTCTGCACCGTCAATTGCAAGGGGAAAGCGTCGACTGGCAGACCGAGTTCGCCGACCCGCTCAAACGCGGCGTCGACACCTTCCGTTGCTATGTCGAAGGCTGGTACGCCGGGACGTTCCAGGACGTGATTTATCACGAGGGCGGCTCGGAGGACATTCGCCGCATGATCAGCTCGATCCTGGCCGGTTATGCGTGGGACGAGCGTAATCCGTTCGTCAGCGAAGCCAAGCGT
>NZ_BDAG01000020.1 GCF_002091715.1 Pseudomonas migulae NBRC 103157
AAGGGGGCATTCGGACCACGATGAGGGTGTCAGAGCCTCGCCGTCATAGATTGCGCGAGAGCGCTCTGGTGACGACGTATCTGGCAGTGGCGCGCCTGTCCAGCATGTAGATGTGGTTATCCAGCTCCGGCACCAGTCGTTTTTTGCGCTTGTCGTCGCGCTTTCCCACTGTCATTAAATAGATCAGCGGCAGCGCAATCCCTCCCCACACCTGGCCAGACAGCAAGTATATAAACGGCCACGGGATCAACAGGACCGCCAAAATCCACCCGTTGCCGCGCATAGTCGGGATCAATTCCTGGTAGAGAAAATCACTCGATTCCAAGTCGAAACTGAGGGAAAGATTGTGATTGCGCAGAAGTACGGGGTACATGCCTTCCTTGTGTGAACTTGCGGCGTAGATCACGTAAACCTCATGACCTTTGCGTAAATGGAAATCTTCAAAAGCATAATCCAGGCGGAGATCATCGCCCTCCTTCGTTCTGATCCAGGCCACACGACGGCCCGGCGTGTTGCTGATCACCACCCCTTGCTCGATTTGGAAATGAATCTTGAACTTGCCGAAGGTGAAATCCTGCATGCCCACTCCTTGAAATGCTGTCACCGACACCGAGCCGATCAGCCGGTAAGCGGCGGATGCTACTAAGGTGCCACCAGACTGTCCAGAAACCGGGACTACCCCTACGTCGGAAGCGATACAAAAAACTATACGACACGATATTTTCTGTTTGATATTAAATTCTGTATCGCTTATAAAGTTCTCCATGCCCTCGATTCAGATTCAAGGCGGGAGACCCCCATGTACGCACAGCTCGTAGAAACCGGCGTAAAGCGCATCAAAGACCTGTCGGAAATGTCCGAACAGGAACGTGCCTTCCAGGAAAAAATCGATTCAGAAATCAAGATCGAAGCTAAAAACTGGATGCCTGACGCCTATCGCCAAACCCTGATCCGCCAGATCTCCCAGCACGCCCACTCCGAAATCGTCGGCATGCTGCCCGAAGGCAACTGGGTCACCCGCGCGCCATCGCTCAAACGCAAACTGCAACTGATGGCCAAGATTCAGGACGAAGCCGGCCACGGCCTGTACCTGTACAGCGCCATGGAAACCCTCGGCGCCGACCGCGACGAGGAAATCGCCAAGCTGCACAGCGGCAAGGCCAAGTACTCAAGCATCTTCAATTACCCGACCTTGAACTGGGCCGACATGGGCGCGGTGGGCTGGCTGGTGGATGGTGCTGCGATCGTCAACCAGGTCGTATTGCAGCGCACTTCGTATGGCCCCTACTCCCGGGCCATGGTGCGCATCTGCAAGGAAGAAAGTTTCCACCAGCGCCAGGGCTACGAAATCCTCCTGACCATGATGCGCCACGGCAATCAGGCGCAAAAAGACATGGTCCAGGACGCAATCAATCGCCTGTGGTGGCCGTCACTGATGATGTTCGGCCCAAGCGACGAACACTCGCCGAACAGCGCGCAATCGATGGCCTGGAAAATCAAACGCCAGAGCAACGACGAACTGCGCCAGCGCTTCATTGACCAGACTATCCCGCAACTCGAATTGCTCGGTTGCACCTGCCCCGACCCGGACCTGAAGTGGAACGCCGAGCGCGGTCACTACGACTTCGGCGAAATCCAGTGGAGCGAATTCTACGAAGTGCTCAAGGGCAACGGCCCGTGCAACCAGGAACGCGTCGCCACTCGCCGCAAGGCGATTGAAGACGGCGCCTGGGTCCGCGAAGCCGCCGTCGCCCACGCTCGAAAAAAACACAAGAAGAACGCCGCCTGACTCGGCACGTTTGACGATCTTTTGATCTTGATCTTCGGCGGCTGCCATACCGCCAAAAGATCGCAGGCTGCGCCAGCTCCTACAGGAGCCGGTGATCCCATGCAGGAGCTGGCGAAGGCTGCGATCTTTTGATCTTCAGCCCCGCCAGCAAAAACCGAACAGATGTGGAGTAACTGAAATGTCCGAATGGACCCTTTTCGAAGTCTTCGTGCGCAGCAAGCACGGCCTCAACCACAAGCATGTCGGCAGTGTGCACGCCGCCGACACCACCATGGCCATCGAAAACGCGCGCGAGTTGTACACCCGTCGCAGCGAAGGCGTGAGCCTGTGGGTGGTGCCGTCAGCGCTGATCACCGCGTCGTCGCCGGATGAAAAAGCCCCACTGTTCGACCCCTCGGACGACAAGGTCTACCGCCACGCCAGCTTCTACGAGCTGCCGGCCGAAGTCGGGCACATGTGAGGTCGACCATGAACAACCAGACTGATCTGATCGAATACCTGCTGCGCCTCGGCGACAGCGCCCTGATCCAGGGCCAGCGCCTGTGCCAATGGTGCGGCAAGGCCCCGGCGCTGGAAGAAGAACTGGCGTTGATGAATGTCGGCCTCGACCTCGTCGGCCAGGCACGCAACTGGCTGGAATACGCCGCCGAACTGCTGGACGACGGCCGCGACGCCGATCACCTGGCGTTCCGCCGCGATGAACGCGCCTATCGCAATCTGCTGCTGGTGGAACAACCCAACGGCGATTACGCGGTGACCATCCTCAAGCAATTTCTCTACGACGCCTGGCACCTTCAGGTACTCAGCGGCCTGAGCCAGTCCAGCGACGAACGCATCGCCGGGATCGCCGCCAAAGCGGTGAAGGAAGTCACCTATCACCTGCGTCGCTCCGGCGAGTGGGTCGAGCGTCTGGGTGACGGCACCGAGGAAAGCCACAAGCGCATGCTCGCGGCAATCCCTGAGGTCTGGCGCTTCACCGTCGAACTGACCAGCGCCGATGACAGCGAACAACGTTTGCACGCAGCCGGCATCACTCCAGACACCGCGCAAGTCGCGGCTGCCTGGCAAGCCAAGGTCAACGAGATTTTCGCCAGCGCCACCCTGCCCGTTCCCGCCGCACCGAGCTATTTCTACCTGAATGCACGTAAGGGGCTGCACACCGAACACCTCGGCATCCTGTTGGCGGAAATGCAATTTCTGCCACGAGCGTACCCCGATGCAACCTGGTGAGCTGATCGCCAGCGACCTCGGCGCCCGGCCGGCCCAACCGACCGACCTGGCTGCCGCGTGGGCGACTTTGGCGCAAGTCATGGACCCGGAAGTGCCGGTGGTCAGCGTGGTCGACCTCGGCATCGTGCGCGATCTCGATTGGCAGGCCGGTCACTTGCACGTGGTGGTCACGCCGACCTACTCGGGCTGCCCCGCCACCGAAGTGATCGAAAGCGATATCCGCGACGCGCTGGAACTCGCCGGTTTCCGGGCGCCGCAACTGGAACGCAAATTGACCCCGGCCTGGACCACCGACTGGATCACCGACAGCGGCCGTGAACGCCTGCGCGCCTACGGCATTGCGCCGCCCGAGGGCAGCACGAGCAAACGCAGCCTGCTCGGCGAAAGCCCGGTGATCGTCTGCCCGCAATGCGGCAGCGCGCACACCGAAGTGCTCAGCGAGTTCGGCTCCACGGCGTGCAAGGCGTTGTACCGCTGCGTCGATTGCCGCGAGCCATTCGATTATTTCAAGTGCATCTGAGCGGCGATCGGCCGTCCCAGCTGGAGAACAATAATGAGTAAATTTCACAGCCTGACCATCAAGGACGTACGCGCCGAGACCCGTGACGCGGTGTCCATCGCCTTCGAGATTCCGCAGCACCTGCAAGACAGTTTTCATTTCACCCAGGGCCAGCACCTGGTGATGCGCACGCAGATGGATGGCGAAGAAGTGCGTCGTTCGTATTCGATCTGCACCGGCGTCAATGACGGCGAACTGCGCGTCGCCATCAAGCGTGTTGCGGGCGGGCGTTTCTCAGCGTTTGCCAACGAGCAATTGAAAGCCGGACACAGCCTGGAAGTGATGCCGCCAGCCGGGCATTTCCATGTCGAACTCGATCCGGCTCGCCATGGCGACTACCTGGCGGTTGCAGCAGGCAGCGGCATTACGCCGATCCTGTCGATCATCAAGACCACCCTGCAAACCGAACCGCACAGCCGCGTGACCCTGATTTATGGCAACCGTTCGAGTTCCGGCGCGCTGTTTCGTGAACAGCTCGAAGACCTGAAAAACCGTTACTTGCAGCGTCTGAACCTGATCTTCGTGTTCAGTCGCGAGCAGCAGGATGTCGACCTGTACAACGGGCGGATCAACGCCGAGAAATGCGAGCAACTGTTCACCCGCTGGCTCGACGTCAAAGCCCTCGATGCAGCGTTCATCTGCGGCCCGCAGGAAATGACCGAAACCGTGCGCGACAGCCTGAAAGCCAATGGCATGCCCGCTGAACGGATCCATTTCGAACTGTTCGCCGCCGCCGGCAGCCAGCAAAAACGCGAAGCGCGGGAGGCTGCTCGCCAGGTGGATACCGCCGTCAGCCAGATCACCGTCATCAGCGACGGCCGCGCCCTCGCCTTCGACCTGCCACGCAACAGCCAGAGCATCCTCGACGCCGGCAACGCCCAAGGCGCCGAATTGCCCTACTCGTGCAAGGCCGGCGTGTGCTCGACCTGCAAGTGCAAGGTCATCGAAGGCGAAGTGGAAATGGACAGCAACCACGCCCTGGAAGATTACGAAGTGGCGGCCGGTTATGTCCTGTCGTGCCAGGCGTATCCGGTCAGCGACAAAGTCATCCTGGATTTCGACCAACTCTGAAGCTCGCCACACCCCTTAATCCCGGATTTCGACCAACGCTGAAGATCACCACACCCCTTGTAGGAGCCGGCTTGCTGGCGATCAGGCCTTTGAGATCACCGGTGGAAATCGGGCCGCCATCGCCAGCAAGCCGGCTCCTACAGAAAACCGGTTCCAGCAACATCACGTTCCGCAACACAACAAAAACAACAACAGAGAGCGCGCCATGACACCCACGGACATAGAACTCATCCGCCAGCACCCCGACTTCATCCAGCTGGTTCGTCGCAAACAAAACCTGTACTGGTCGCTGTCGCTGATCATGCTGGTGATCTATTTCGGCTTCGTGTTGCTGGTGGCGTTCTCCCCCAGCACCCTCGGCCAATCCCTGAGCGGTGGCGTGACCTCCGTGGGCATGCTGGTCGGCGTGGTGATCGTGGTGCTGGCCTTTGCGCTGACCGGTTTCTACGTCTATCGCGCCAACAACGTCATCGACCCACTCAACGAAAAACTGAAACAGGAGTGCGCCCGATGAGCCGTCTTTTTGCATTGCTCCTGCTGCCTCTGGCCTTCGTCGCTGACTTTGCGGCAGCGGCCGACGGCGCGTCCCGCCCACTGAACTGGAACGCCATCGGCATGTTCCTGGTGTTCGTGCTGTTCACCCTCGGCGTGACGCGCTGGGCCGCGTTGCGCACCCGTTCCGCCAGCGATTTCTACACCGCGGGTGGTGGCATGACCGGTTTCCAGAACGGCCTGGCGATTGCCGGTGACATGATCTCCGCGGCGTCCTTCCTCGGCATCTCGGCGATGATGTTCCTCAACGGCTACGACGGTTTGCTCTACGCACTGGGTGTGTTGGCGGGCTGGCCGATCATTCTGTTCCTGATCGCCGAACGCCTGCGCAACCTCGGCAAATATACGTTCGCCGACGTGGTTTCCTATCGCCTCGAACAAACCCCGGTGCGCCTGACCTCGGCCTTCGGCACCCTGACCGTGGCGCTGATGTACCTGGTGGCGCAGATGGTCGGCGCCGGCAAACTGATCGAGTTGCTGTTCGGCATCGACTACCTCTACGCGGTGATGCTGGTCGGCGTGTTGATGGTGTTCTACGTCACCTTCGGCGGCATGCTCGCCACCACCTGGGTGCAGATCATCAAGGCTGTGATGCTGCTGTTCGGCACCACCTTCATGGCGTTCATGGTGCTCAAGCATTTCGGCTTCAGCACCGAAGCGATGTTCGCCGGCGCCACTGCCGTGCATGCCAAGGGCAACGCGATCATGGCCCCCGGTGGTTTGCTGTCGAACCCGATCGATGCGATCTCGCTGGGCCTGGGCATGATGTTCGGCACCGCCGGCCTGCCGCATATCCTGATGCGTTTCTTCACCGTCAGCGATGCCAGGGAAGCGCGTAAAAGCGTGTTCTACGCCACCGGTTTTATCGGTTACTTCTACCTGCTGCTGATCATCGTCGGCTTCGGCGCCATCGTGATGGTCGGCACCGATCCAGCGTTCCGCGACGCCAACGGTGCGATCATCGGCGGCGGCAACATGATCGCCGTGCACCTGGCGCAAGCCGTGGGCGGCAACCTGTTTCTCGGCTTCATCTCGGCGGTCGCCTTCGCCACCATTCTGGCGGTGGTCGCCGGTTTGGCGTTGTCCGGCGCCTCGGCGGTGTCCCACGATTTGTACGCCTGTGTGATGCGCAAAGGACAGGCTACCGAGCAGCAGGAAATTCGCGTCTCGCGAATCGCCACGCTGTGCATCGGCGTGCTGGCGATCATCCTCGGTTTGCTGTTCGAGTCGCAGAACATTGCCTTCCTCTCCGGCCTGGTGCTGGCCATCGCCGCGTCGGTGAATTTCCCGGTGCTGTTCCTCTCGATGTACTGGAAAGGCCTGACCACTCGCGGCGCGGTCACCGGCAGCCTGGCAGGCCTGGTCTCGGCGATTGTCCTGCTGGTGCTGAGCCCGGCGGTGTGGGTCAACGTGCTGCATCACGACAAGGCGCTGTTCCCCTACTCCAACCCGGCGCTGTTTTCCATGAGCCTGGCGTTCTTCAGTGCCTGGCTGTTTTCGGTCACCGACACCTCGCCGCGAGCGGCCCTTGAGCGCGGCCGTTACCTGGCGCAGTTCATCCGTTCGATGACGGGTATCGGTGCCTCCGGCGCCAGCAAGCACTAACAACGACCGACTGATGCCAGGGAATAAAAATAATGAAGCCCGCACCCTACGAATCACTGTTTTCGCTAGCCGCCGCATTGAGTCTGCCCATGGTCGCACCCAGCGCCTTGGCCGACTTCATCGACGACAGCAAGGCCCGTATTGAAATGCGCAACCACTACATCAATCGCGATTTCCGTCAGGACAACGCGCCGCAATCCAAGGCTGAAGAATGGGCGCAGGGGTTCACCGCGCGCATCGAGTCCGGGTTCACCGACGGCACCTTCGGCTTCGGTCTCGACGCGCTGGGGGAACTGGGGTTGAAACTCGATTCCAGCCCGGACCGCCGTGGCACCGGGCTGCTGCCCTTCGGCCGGAACAGCCATGAGCCTGCGGACGAGTTCAGCGAGCTGGGGCTGACCGGCAAGCTGCGAGTGTCGAAAAGCGTATTGAAGCTCGGCACCCTGCAACCCTTGTTGCCGGTGGCGACCTACAACGACACCCGTCTGCTGGGTTCGACCTTTGAGGGCGGCTTGCTGACCAGCCAGGAAATCAGCGGTCTGACACTGAATACCGGGCGCCTGACCAAGGCCAATCTACGGGACTCCTCAAGCAACGATGACATCGGCTATGGCGCCGCCAGCAGCGACCACTTCGACTTCGCCGGTGGCAGCTACGCGTTCAGTCCGCAACTGAACCTGAGCTACTACTACGGCAAGCTTGAGCAGATTTATCGCCAGCAATTCGTCGGGCTGGTGCATACCCAGCCGCTGGGCAATGGTTTCAACCTGCGCAGCGACCTGCGCTATTTCGACAGCCGGGGCGACGGCGCAGAGCGGGCCGGGCGTATCGACAACCGCAATTTCAACAGCATGTTCACCGTGTCCCACGGTGCCCACAAAGTCAGTGCCACGTACCAGCAGTTGTCCGGCGACAGTGCCTTTCCGTTCCTCAACGGCGGCGATCCGTACGTGGTCAACCTGGTGACCTACAACACCTACACCCGCGCCGACGAGGACTCCTGGCAGCTGCGTTACGACTATGACTTCGCGGCGCAAGGCATCCCCGGCCTGACCTTCATGACCCGCTACACCGACGGTCGCCACGTCAAGGCCGGTGCCGTCGACAACGGCCGTGAATGGGAGCGCGACACCGACATCAGTTACGTGATCCAGAGCGGCCCGTTCAAGGACGTCAGCCTGCGCTGGCGCAACGTGACTTTCCGTTCCGGCAATGGCTTGAACACCGCCCTCGATGAAAACCGCCTGATCGTCGGTTACACCGTGGCGCTTTGGTAATCCCTGAAAGGCGCGGTCGCGGCCGCGCCAACACCTTTCACAACCTGGAGGAATCGTGATGCCTCACGCCCCTACCCTGCAAAGTTTCATCGCCGGTCGCTGGATCGGCCAACACGGTGCCCAGGTGCTGCGCAGCGCCATCGACGGCCACGAGATTGCGCGCACCCACGAAGAGCGTCCGGACTTCGCCGAAGCCATCGAGCACGGTCGCCTCCAGGGCGTCAGCGGGTTGATGGCGCTGGATTTCCAGCAGCGCGCCCAGCGTCTCAAGGCATTGGCCTTGTACCTGAGCGAGCGCAAGGAACAGCTGTACGCGATTTCCCACCACAGCGGCGCGACCCGCGCCGACAGCTGGATCGATATCGAAGGAGGCAACAGCACGCTGTTCACCTACGCCAGCCTCGGCTCGCGGGAGCTGCCCTCGGGCAACATCGTCCATGAAGGCCCGGCGATGCAGCTGAGCAAACTGGGGACCTTCGCCGGCACGCATATCCTGGTGCCACGCGGCGGCCTGGCGGTGCACATCAACGCCTTCAACTTCCCTATCTGGGGCATGCTGGAAAAGTTCGCGCCAAGCTTTCTCGCCGGCATGCCATGCATCGTCAAGCCGGCCAGCGCCACCAGCTACCTGACCGAAGCCGTGGTACGCCTGATGGACGAATCCGGTTTGCTGCCGGCGGGCAGCCTGCAATTGATCATCGGCAGCACCGGTGATTTGCTCGACCGCCTGCAAGGCCAGGACGTGGTGACGTTCACCGGTTCCGCCGACACCGCGGCCAAGCTGCGGGTCAACCCGAACCTGATCCGTCATTCGGTGCCGTTCAACGCCGAGGCCGACTCGCTGAACTGCGCGATCCTCGCCCCGGATGTCACGCCGGACGATGAAGAATTCGAGCTGTTCATCAAGGAAGTCGCCCGGGAAATGACCACCAAGGCCGGGCAGAAATGCACCGCCATCCGCCGTGCGATCGTGCCGGCCAGACACATCGATGCGGTCGCCAGCCGTTTGCGCGATCGGCTGAAGAAAGTCGTGGTCGGCGACCCGTCGGTGGAAGGTGTGCGCATGGGTGCGCTGGCCTCTCACGACCAGCAAAAAGACGTCGCCGAACGCCTGGAAAGCTTGCTGCAAAGCAGCGATATGCTGTTCGGCGCCCGCGACGGTTTTGAACCGCGTGGCGAGAACGTCAGCCAGGGTGCGTTCTTCGCGCCGACCCTGTTGCAGGCCCGCGACCCGCACGCCGAGGGTGGCGCCCACGACATCGAAGCGTTCGGTCCGGTCAGCACCTTGATGGCCTATGACGATCTGGATGAAGCACTGGTTCTGGCCGCTCGCGGCAAAGGCAGTCTGGTGGCGAGCTTGATCACCAAGGACCCGCAGATTGCCGCCAAAGCCATCCCGGTCGCGGCAGCCTGGCACGGTCGCCTACTGGTGCTGGATCGTGAATCCGCTGCCGAATCCACCGGCCACGGCTCGCCCCTGCCACAACTCAAACATGGTGGCCCGGGTCGCGCCGGCGGCGGTGAGGAACTCGGTGGTTTGCGCGCGGTGAAGCACTACCTGCAACGCGCTGCGGTGCAAGGTTCCCCGACCATGCTGGCCGCCGTTACCGGCGAATACGTGCGGGGCGCCAAGGTCATCGAAACCGACGTGCATCCGTTCCGCCGGTTCTTCCAGGACTTGCAGATCGGTGAGTCGCTGCTGACCCACCGTCGTACCGTGACCGAGGCTGATCTGGTGAACTTCGGTTGCCTGTCCGGCGATCATTTCTACATGCACTTCGACGAGATCGCGGCCAAGGAATCGCAATTCGGCAAACGCATCGCCCATGGCTACTTTGTGCTGTCCGCGGCGGCCGGTCTGTTCGTGTCGCCAGCACCGGGTCCAGTATTGGCCAACTATGGCCTGGATACGTTGCGCTTCATCAACCCGGTGGGCATCGGCGACACCATCCAGGCGCGCCTGACCTGCAAACGCAAAATCGATCAGGGCAAAAAGAGCCCGCAGGGCATTCCACAGGGCGTGGTGGCGTGGGATGTGGAAGTCACCAACCAGCTGGGCGAACTGGTTGCCAGTTACGACATCCTCACATTGGTAGTAAAACGCGAGGACTAACACCGTCCTGCAGGAGCCGGCTTGCTGGCGATGCAGGCAACTCGGTGCAACTGGATGACCGAGGTGATGCCGTCGCCAGCAAGCCGGCTCCTACAACAGCGAAACAACTCCGATCGCGAGCCGACGCTCAGCTTCAAGTACAGATTCTTGCGATGCAGGCGCACCGTCTGCGAGACGCGAGAATCAACTCACCCCGTAGGAGCCGGCTTGCTGGCGATGCAGGCAACTCGGTGCAACTGGATGACCGAGGTGATGCCATCGCCAGCAAGCCGGCTCCTACAACAGCGAAACAACTCCGACCGCGAGCCGACGCTCAGCTTCAAGTACAGATTCTTGCGATGCAGGCGCACCGTCTGCGAGACGCGAGAATCAACTCACCCTGCAGGAGCCGGCTTGCTGGCGATGCAGGCAACTCGGTGCAACTGGATGACCGAGGTGATGCCGTCGCCAGCAGCATCGCCAGCGCACCGCACACCATCAAGGTTTCACCCAACGCCTGTGCCCAGCCTGCCAGCATCAGCCCGCCACCAATCAACAGGTAATACAGCAAACCAAACAACGCACCCGCCGTGCCCAGCCGATCCCCGTAACCGGCCAGTGCCGAGCCGAGAACGTTCGGGATGGCCATGCCGAACGCCAGCACCACCAACAGCATCGGCAACACAAACAAAGGGCTTTCTGCAAACAGCAATACGCCACCGCCCCCGACCAGTTGCAGCGTCGTTGCCACCTGAATCAGCTGCGGGCCGCTCACACCTCGATGCAGCAGCCGCTTGTTAAGCCAGGCGCCAAGACCGGAACCCAACGCCAGAATGACCCCGCTGTAACCAAACCACTGCGCACTCAGGCCCAATCGCTGAAACGCGAAAGGACCGAGGCTGTAGTAGCTGAACAGAGCAACGTTGAAAAGCGCCACCAGCAGCGCCGAACGCCAGATATCGCGGTCGCCGAGCATTTGCCACAGCGTCTCGAACAGGGCTGGCGTTGCTACAGGTGGCGGTCGTGTTTCGGGCAAGACGCGCAGGCACCAGAGCCATAACGCCGAGGACAACAGCAACAGGCACGCCACCACACCTCGATAACCGAAACCTTCCACCAGGCTCGCCCCGGTGAACAATCCAATCGCCGGGCTCGCCGCCAGGGCGATGCCCATTGCCGAAAATACTTGCGCCAGCTCCGCACCCTTGAAGCGGTCACGCAGGACGGTTTGCGTCACCACCGAGCCCACTGCCGCACCGAACGCGGCCAGTGCTTGCGCCATCAACAATGCATCGAATGTGCGGACGTTCAGCGCCAGCGTGGATGCACCGGCGTACAACGCCAGACCAGCGAGCATTGACGGTCGACGTCCGAGGCGATCGCACATCCGGCCCCAGACCACCACGCCGAATGCGAAGGCCAGGAAATACACCGACAGCATCTGCGCAGTCTCTTGCGCAGTGACGATGAACGCCTGGCCAATGTCTGCCAACGCCGGGCTGTAAAGGGTTTGGGCGATCTGCGCAAACATCAGCAAGGCAATAGCCAACACCAGCAGGCTTCTGGAATTCATCACGGCTTCACTCTTCAGGAAAAACTGGCGAGCAGCTTAATTAGCCGTGACTGACGTACTATCAAAATCCTGACAACTAATCGATGAAATCGGACAAACCATGGCTTGGCTCGATGCCCGCGCCCGATTCGACCCCGACCGCTACACGGCCCCCGTCATCGGTATCGCCGCGACCCTTGGCGATCACGATTCAGACGTGCATCAGCATCAACGTGGCCAGCTGCTGTTCACCCGAAAAGGCTGCACCCGAATTACCCTGGCGCAGCAGTTATGCCTGCTGCCACCCTCCCGCGCCGCGTGGATTCCGTCCGGGGTGGCGCACCGCGCAGTGATGCAGCAGAGCGTCGACTACCGCTCGATTTACCTGACACCCGCCTTGTGCGCCGAGCTCCCGCAACAGGTCTGTGTGATTGAGGTCAGCCCGCTACTGCGCGCGGTGCTGGAGCCGATCGCCCTCGCCGACTTCGACACCGATTGGCAGCACGGTAAATTCGTTCACCTGCTGGGCCTGTGCCTCAGCGAAATTCGCGATGCCGCTCAACAACCGATGCTGCTGCCGTTGCCTTGGGACAAACGCCTGGCGCCCCTGCTCGCATCGCTCGATCAGTTGCCACCCGAACTTCAGGTTCTGGAAGCGCAGATCGGCGCCAGCGGCCGCACCATCGGCCGAATCTTCCAGCGAGAAACCGGCATGAGCTATCAGCAATGGCGCCAACAGTGGCGGTTGATGCGCGCCGTCGAATTGCTCGCCACCGGACGAAACATCGGTTACAGCGCGTTCGAACTGGGGTTTGCCAGCGACAGCGCCTTCATCGCTTTCTTCAAGGACATGACGGGCATCACCCCCGGTGCGTGGCTGAAATAATTACCTGACGACCGGCGACAAAAATAAATTGCCACTAAATATGACATGCGTCATATTACGCTCGTAATTAAATGCGGTTTCCTACAGGTAATCCTCTATGACCAGCATGCCTCACGTTGAGCCCGACCTGGCTGTCCCGGTGACCACTCCAAAGCCTCCCCTGCTCAAGCGCCTGATCTTGCTGACTCTGGCCATTGCCGCTCTGGTGTTTGCGGGTTTCTACGCAGCCCATTGGTGGACCGCCGGCCGCTTCATCGAAGAAACCGACGATGCCTACATCGGTGGCGACGTGACGGTGATCGGGCCGAAGGTCGCGGGTTACATCGAAGAAGTGCTGGTCACCGACAACCAGAAAGTGAAGGCCGGTGATGTGCTGATCCGCCTCGACGCCCGCGACTACCGCGCCAACCTGGCCAAGGCCGAAGGTGCGGTCGCCGCAGAAGAAGCCTTGCTCGCCAACCTCGATGCCACGGAACAACTGCAACAGGCCGTGATCGGTCAGGCCCGCGCCGGGATCGATGCCGCCGGTGCCGAGACCGCCCGCTCCCGGGATGACGATGCGCGCTACAAAAAACTGGTCGGCAGCAACGCTGTCTCGGTCGAAAGCGCTCAACGCGCCAACGCCACCTTCAAGACCGCCCAGGCACTCAGTGCCCGGGCCCAGGCCGAACTGCTGGCCGCGCAACGTCAGTTGAACGTGATCGCCACGCAGAAACAACAAGCTCGCGCCGCGCTGATGCAGGCCCGCGCCGAGCGTGATCTGGCGCAACTGAACGTCGGTTACACCGAACTGCGCGCCCCCATCGATGGCGTGATCGGCAACCGCCGGGCGCGGGTCGGCGCGTATGCACAGGCCGGTTCGCAACAGTTATCGGTGGTGCCGGCGAGCGGGCTGTGGGTCGATGCCAACTTCAAGGAAGACCAACTGGCGCGCATGATTCCGGGCCAACGGGTGGTCATTCATGCCGACGTGCTCTCGGGCCAGGCATTCCACGGTCATCTGGACAGTCTCGCGCCAGCCAGTGGCTCGCAGTTCAGCGTGTTGCCACCGGAAAACGCCACCGGCAACTTCACCAAGATCGTGCAACGAGTGCCGGTGCGGATCGTGCTCGATCCAGCCGATGGCGTGCTCGGTCATTTGCGTCCGGGCCTTTCAGTGACCGCTGAAGTGGATACGCGCAAGGAGCCTGAAACCCCAGCCGTGGCCAGCGCGCCATGAGCCGCGCCCTCGCCGCCCCTGCGCAACCGTTCAACGCCGCCAGCATGGCGACGGCGACCAAGGTCTTTGCCTTCGCCACCATGTGCATGGGCATGTTCATTGCGCTGCTGGATATCCAGATCGTTTCGGCCTCGTTGCGCGATATCGGCGGCGGGCTGTCGGCAGGCACTGACGAAACCGCCTGGGTGCAGACCAGCTACTTGATCGCCGAAATCATCGTGATTCCGCTGTCCGGCTGGCTCTCGCGCGTGTTCTCGACCCGCTGGCTGTTCTGCGCATCCGCGGTGGGTTTCACCCTGGCCAGCCTGCTCTGCGGCGCGGCCTGGAACATCCAGAGCATGATCGCCTTCCGCGCCCTGCAAGGGTTTCTCGGCGGCTCGATGATCCCGCTGGTGTTCACCACCGCGTTCTTTTTCTTCACCGGCAAACAACGGGTGATCGCCGCCGCGACCATCGGTGCAGTGGCGTCACTGGCGCCGACACTGGGCCCGGTGATCGGCGGCTGGATCACCGACGTTTCCTCCTGGCACTGGCTGTTCTACATCAACCTGGTGCCGGGGATTTTCGTCGCGGTGGCGGTGCCGATGCTGGTGAAAATCGATCAGCCGGAACTGTCGCTGCTCAAGGGCGCCGACTACCTCAGCATGGTGTTTTTGGCGTTGTTTCTCGGCTGCCTGGAATACACCCTCGAAGAAGGCCCGCGCTGGAACTGGTTCAGTGACCGCACGATTCTGACCACCGCATGGATCAGTGGCCTGGCGGGCCTGGCGTTCATCGGCCGAACCTTGCATGTGGCCAATCCGATTGTCGATTTGCGCGCCCTGAAAGACCGCAACTTCGCCCTCGGTTGTTTCTTCTCGTTCGTCACCGGGATCGGCCTGTTCGCCACCATTTACCTGACGCCGCTGTTTCTTGGCCGAGTACGTGGCTACGGCGCGCTGGACATTGGTCTGGCGGTTTTTTCCACCGGGGTGTTCCAGATCATGGCGATTCCGCTGTACGCCTTTCTGGCCAACCGCATCGATCTACGCTGGATCATGATGACCGGCCTTGGCTTGTTCGCGTTGTCGATGTGGGATTTCAGCCCGATCACCCATGACTGGGGGGCCAAGGAGTTAATGTTGCCGCAGGCCCTGCGCGGGATTGCCCAGCAACTGGCGGTGCCGCCCGCAGTGACGTTGACCCTCGGCGGACTGGCGCCCGCCCGGCTCAAACATGCGTCGGGATTGTTCAACTTGATGCGAAACCTGGGGGGCGCCATTGGCATCGCCGCCTGCGCAACGATCCTCAATGACCGGACCAATCTGCACTTCACCCGCCTGGCGGAAAACCTCAACAGCACCAACGAGGCGCTGAACCAGTGGCTGTCCCAGGTCGGCAACAACTTCGCCGCCCTCGGCCAGAGCGGTGACACCGGTGTCACCGCCAGCCTGCATCAGCTATGGCTGCTGACCTATCGCGAAGCACAGACACAAACCTACGGCGACGCATTTTTGATGATCGGGGTCTGCTTCGTCATCGCCACGGCGATGGTGCCCTTGATGCGCAAGGTGCAACCACCGGCCGCGCCGTCAGCTGATGCTCACTGATCAGGCCTGAGGCATTTTACGGAAGCCTACCGCCAGGCGATTCCAGCTGTTGATGGTAGAAATCGCCACGGTCAGGTCGACCATTTCCTTGGGGCTGAACTGTGCAGCGACCACGTCGTAATCTTCGTCCGGGGCGTGGGTCAGGCTCAGTTGAGTCAAGGATTCGGTCCACAGCAGCGCAGCGCGTTCGCGATCGCTGAAGAACGGCGCCTCGCGCCAGGCCGTTACAGCGAACAGGCGACGCGGTGTTTCCCCGCCCTTGATGGCATCGGCGGTGTGCATGTCGATGCAGAAGGCACAGCCATTGATTTGCGACGCACGCAGCTTGACCAGTTCGATCAGGTTTTTTTCCAGTGGCAGCTTCGAGACGGCGGTTTCCAGCGCGATCATCGCTTTCAGTGCATCAGGGGAAGCGGTGTAGAAATCGATACGAGGTTTCATGGCGGACTCCAGTAGCAAGTGGGGATGGAGCTAAGTTAATCCCGCAGACCCACTACTCAAATAGCCAATACTCCAGAAGTCGAGGAGGCCACTGACGATCCCTTGTAGGAGCCGGCTTGCTGGCGATGCGGGCAACTCGGAGCAAATGGATGACCAGGGTGATGCTATCGCCAGCAAGCCGGCTCCTACAGGGTACGAAAAATAGTCTGTCAGGCTGATTGCCAGTACTTGGTCCGCGCCACTAGAATGCGATCAATTCTTAATTGCAATCAGGCCAGGACGCCCGAAACGAGTATCTGTCCCCTATGTCGTCAGCCGACCAGCCTTCGAACCAGCAAATCCATACCCTCTATAGCGAACACCACGGTTGGCTTCAGGGATGGTTGCATCGAAAACTCGGCAACCGCTGCGACGCGGCCGATCTGGCCCACGATACGTTCCTGCGCCTGTTGACCCGGCAAGTCGTCAAACCCTTGGGCAGCGAGCCCCGTGCCTTGCTGACGCACATCGCCAAGGGCCTGGTGATCGATCGCTGGCGACGTCAGGACATCGAGCGCGCCTATCTGGAAACCATCGCTCAACTGCCGCTCGCCGAGGTCCCGTCGCCGGAAACCCGCCTGCTGATTCTCGAAACCCTGATGCGCATCGAAGCGTTGTTGCGCGAATTGCCGACGGTCACTCGCGACACCTTCATGCTGTCGCAGATCGAAGGGCTGACTTACGCGCAGATCGCCGAGCGACTGAGTGTGTCGCTGATCACCGTCAAACGGCACATGCGTGCCGCGTTCATTGCCTGCCTGAGTGTCGCCTGATGAATTCGTCGATGATCAACCCGCAGATTCTCGGCGAAGCCGCCGACTGGCTGGTGCAGCTGCATTCGGGGACCGCAACGCCGTCCGACCATCAGGCCATTGCCCATTGGCGCAATCGCAGCGCCGAGCATGCCCAGGCCTGGCTGCGGGCCGAAGCGCTGCTCGGCGAATTTCGCAGCGTACCGGCCAACCTCGCCCTCCAGACCCTGCAACGGGCGTCGCGCAAAGAAGGCCTCAGCCGTCGCCAGACCCTCACGCGCATGGGACTGTTCCTGATGGCCGGCCCTTTGGGCTTCGCCTCGCAACATATGCCCTGGCAGCAATGGACCGCCGATCAGCGTACCGCCGTGGGCGAACAGAAACGCCTGCAATTGCCCGACGGCAGCGAGCTGCTGCTCAACACGGAAAGTGCCGTCAACATTGCCTTCAACGGGCATGAGCGACGCGTCATGTTGCTGGAGGGCGAAGTGTTGATCAACGCCGCGAGTGATCCGGGTGCACGGCCGTTTATCGTTGAAACCCCGCAATGCGTTGCCCGTGCGCCAGGTGCCCGGTTTTGCGTGCGGATCCACGGCTCGCGAAGCCAGGTGTCCGTGCTCGAAGGGCTCGTGGAGGTCACGCCGCTGTTGCTTTCCCAGAGCGCCACGCTCAAGGCCGGTGAACGCCAGAGCTTCAAGCTCGACCGGTTCGACTCACTGGAACGATTCGACACCCGTGCGCTGGCCTGGGACAAGGGCATGTTGCTGGCCAACAATATGCGCCTGGATGAATTGCTCGGTGAATTGAGCCGCTACCGCCCCGGCGTGTTGCGCTGTCATGCCGATGTCGCGGGTCTGCGGGTGTCGGGGGCGTTTTCCCTGCGCGATACCGACGCCAGCCTGCGCCTGCTCAGCGATACGTTGCCGCTGAAAATCAGCAGCCTGACCCGGTATTGGATGTCGGTCGAACCGCGGGTCTGACGGCGCTATAAATTATTTTCACTGCCCCCTGATACCTTTCTGCGTTTCGTTCGGTGTGTGGATAGACCTCTTCAATTCCACGCGCTCGACAGGAACGCCGAATGACTTCAACGCCACTGCAACGCCCCGCCGATTTCCCGCTCAAGGCCTTGAGCCTGAGCATTGCCCTGGCCTTTACCGCGTTGCTGCCCTTCACCAGTCAGGCCGCCGACAGTGTCAATGAAAGTGCCAGCCGCAACGTCAACATCGGGCCGGGGTTGCTCAGCCAGACGCTGGCGCAATTTGCCGTGGCGGTCGGGGTGCCGCTGTCATTCGATCCGGCACAACTGGGCGATCGCCAGAGTCCGGGTTTGCAGGGCAACTACAGCGTGCAATCGGGCTTCGCACAACTGCTTGAAGGCAGTGGTTTCGAGCTGATCAGCACGGGCGGGAACGGTTACACCATAGCGCCGCAATTGGCCGTCGACGGCGCGCTGGAACTGGGCGCCACCAACGTCAGCGCGATGCGTGACGACAACGCTGACACCTACGGCGGCGGCCAGATCGCCAAAGTGGCGCAGGTCGGCATGCTCGGCAATCAGGCGCTGAAAGACCTGCCGTTCAGCGTCACCAGCTACACCGCCAAAACCATCGCCGACCAACAGGCCCAAACCGTCGGCGATGTGTTGCTCAACGATGCCTCGGTGCGTCAGTCCGCCGGTTTCGGCAACTTTTCCCAGGTGTTCATGATTCGTGGTTTGCCGCTGGCGTCCGATGACATTTCCTATAACGGCCTGTACGGCGTTTTGCCGCGACAGATCATCGCCACCGAAGCGCTGGAACGGGTCGAGTTGTTCAAGGGGCCGAACGCTTTCGTCAACGGCGTCACGCCCAGCGGCAGCGGGATTGGCGGCGGCGTCAACCTGCAACCCAAACGCGCCAATGATGTGCCGACCCGCAGCGTCACCCTCGATTACAGCGCCGATGGCCGGGTCGGCGGGCACCTCGACCTGGGCCAGCGCTTTGGCGAAGACAACCGCTTCGGCGCGCGGATCAACCTGTTGCAACGCGAAGGCGACACCGCGGTCGACGATGAGGACCAGCGCTCGTCGCTGATCAGCCTCGGCCTGGACTATCGCGGCGATCGCCTGCGTGTGTCGACCGACCTGGGCTACCAGAAACAAGTGATCAATCAGGGTCGTTCGGTGGTGTACGTCGACTCGTCCTTGCAGAAAGCCCCCAAGGTGCCGGACGCCAATGCCGGCTATGCGCAGAGCTGGAGCTACTCGCAACTGGAAGACACCTTCGGCATGGCCCGCGCCGAATATGACCTCAGCGACAGCTGGACCGCCTACGTTTCCGGCGGCGCCAAACACACCCGGGAAAACGGCGTGTATTCGTCGCTGACCGTCACCAACCTCAACGGCGCCGCCCGTGGCGGCATGCTTTACTCGCCGCACGACGAGGATAACCAGAGCCTGATGGCCGGCCTCAATGGGCATCTGAATACCGGCCCGATCAGCCACCAGCTCAACCTCGGTCTGGCAGGCATTTGGGGCCAGCAGCGCTCGGCGTTCGAAACGATTGCCACCGCCGGGCGCTACAGCACCAACCTCTACGACGTCACCGATAAACCGCGTCCACGAGCCACTTCATTCGGCAGCGACATTGATGATCCGCGCATCGTCGGCAAAAACACCCTGCGTAGCGCGGCGGTGTCCGACACGCTGGGTTTCATCGATGATCGCGTGTTGCTGACCCTGGGCGTACGCCGCCAGACACTGAACGTCGACGGCTGGAACACCACCACCGGCGCGCGCACATCAAGCTATGAAGAGTCGATCACCACGCCGGTCTATGGCCTGGTGATCAAGCCGTGGGAACACGTTTCGTTTTACGCCAACCGCATCGAAGGCCTGGCCAAGGGCCCGACACCGCCGACCAGCGCGATCAACCGCGACGAAACCTTCGCCCCGGTGCGCAGCAAGCAAATCGAAGCCGGCGTGCGTCTTGACATGGACACTTATGGTGCGAGCCTGGGGGTGTACCGCATCGAACAGCCGTCGAGCTATACGCAGAACGGGATCTTCCGTGTCGATGGCCAGCAACAGAACAAGGGCGTGGAGCTGAACATCTACGGTGAACCCCTCGACGGCCTGCGTCTGCTGAGCGGCGCGACGCTGATGAAAACCGAAATCGAAGGCAGCACCAACGGCGTCAACGACGGCAACCGCGCCGTCGGCGTACCGCGTTTTCAACTCAATGTCGGGGCGGATTGGGACGTGCCGGGGATTGAAGGTGCGGCGCTCAGTGCGCGGATGCTGCGCACGGGCGGGCAATATTTGAATGCCGCCAACACCCAGAGCATTCCGGCGTGGAACCGCTTTGATGTGGGGTCGCGGTATGCGTTCAGGCTTGATGAGAAGGAAATCACCTTGCGGGCCAATCTGGAGAACGTGGCGAACAAGGCGTATTGGGCGTCGGCGAACGGCGGGTACCTGACGCAGGGGACGCCCAGGACGTTGAAGGTGTCGGCGACTTTGGATTTCTGATCTGAATCATGCGGTGAGCCTGCAGCCGCCATCGCGAGCAAGCCCGCGCCCACAATGGATCTGTGTCGAACGCAAATTTTCGGTTCACTGGAGATCAACTGTGGGAGCGGACTTGCTCGCGAACCGCGCAGCGGCCATTCACTACAAACCGCTAAGCCCGACTCCGTAACCACTGCAAAAACCCCTTCTTCTCCACCACCTTCGGCGCTTCCTGGGTCAACGACTGCGCCTTGTGCAAGCGGAAATCCAGCAGCGCCTTCATCGCTTCACCAATGTCGTGCCGCGCATCCAGGCACGGTTTGAGGTAGTCCTTCTCGATCCGGTACAAACTGCAGGCCGTCTTGGCGGTGAAGTCCGCCGGCAGCGCCGTGTCCGACAGAATTCCGCCCTCGCCGATCACCTCGCCCGGCCCCATGCGTCCGGACTCGAACTTGACCCCGGCGCGACTCAGCGCCACCGACACCACGCCGGATTCGATGATGAACAAATGATCGCTGACCTCCCCCGCCGGCAGGATCATTTCCCCGGGACGGAAGGTTTGCAGGGTCATGTGCTGGCTGAAAGTTTCTTTCTCTTCCTGGCGCAGGGTCGAGAAGATGGCCGAACTTTCCAGCAACGCCCTTGGGCGTGACAGACCCACCGGTGCATTCGATTCGACGTTGGACAACAGGCTCACACCCGACGCCTGCAAGTGCCGGAACGCGAGGTCGAACAGCAGATTGCGCACCATGCGTTTCTGATCCATCGAGACCACAAAGCCGCTGATTTCGTATTCCACGCCGGTAGCACTCGAACCTTTCAGTGAAACGCTCGGCGCCGGTTTGCTCAACAGATAACGGCAACCCTCCATCGCCCGTTCCAATGCATCGATGACCGTTTGCGGTCGTACGTGCGGGCTGACTTGCAGGCTGATCGAGACGCCGAACATGTCGCTCGGCCGGCTGAAGTTGATGATCTTGGCCTTGGCCGCCAGCGAGTTGGGGATCACCGCCATACTGCCCTGGGCGGTTTGCAGGCGCGTGGCGCGCCAGTCGATATCGGTGACCCGGCCTTCGGTGCCGTCGATGGAGATCCAGTCATCCAGTTGGTAGGGTTTGGTGGTGTTGAGGACGATCCCGGAGAACACGTCACTGAGGGTGCTTTGCAACGCCAGGCCTACAATGATTGCCAACGCACCGGAGGTGGCCAGCACGCCTTTGACCGGCAGGTCGAGCACGTAGGCCAGCGCCGCGATGATCGCGATCAGGAAAATCACCGCGCCGAGCAAATCCTGGAGCAAGCGTCCGGTGTGCCCGACCCGCTGCATCATCACCGCACCGATCAGCACTGTCAGGGTCCGTGCGCCGAACAGCCACCAGCCAATCTGCAAACCGGTCGCTGCCAGGTGCAGCGGCACATTGTCGGCCCAGGGCGCGGGTTCCAACGGGTTCAAACCTTCGTTGAACAACAGGATGCTGAACAGCGAAAAAATAAGCACCCGCACCACCAGTTTCCAGTTGCTGCCGCTGGCACTGATCAGGCGCCACAGGCCCAGGTCGATGAGGATCAGGATCAGGGCGCTGACCAGCGGGTGGTTGGTAAGCAATGACAGCATCAAGCAACTCCAGCCATGTACGAATGGGCACAGTGTAGGAGCAAACGCAGGTCTGAGAACAACACAAAACACTGTAGGAACCGGCTTGCTGGCGATGGCGGTCAGACAGTCACCTGTTGCGTGATTGTGAGACCGCTATCGCCAGCAAGCCGGCTCCTGCAAGGGGCGATGTATTTCAGTGATTATTTGCTGTTGGTCAGCGTGTTGTAGCTGGTCATCAAATTGCGGTAGTCCGGGATGTGGTTGGAGAACAGCGTCGCCAGGCCTTCCACGTCGTTGCGCCAGTCGCGGTGCAGTTCACAGGCCAGGCCGAACCAGGTCATCAATTGCGCACCGGAGGACGACATGCGGTCCCAGGCCGATTGGCGGGTCAGCTCGTTGAACGTGCCGGAAGCGTCGGTCACCACGAACACCTCAAAGCCTTCCGCCAGGGCCGACAGCGCCGGGAATGCCACGCACACCTCGGTCACCACGCCGGCGATGATCAGTTGCTTCTTGCCGGTGGCCTTGATCGCCTTGACGAAATCTTCGTTGTCCCAGGCATTGATCTGGCCAGGACGGGCGATGTATGGCGCGTCCGGGAACAGCGCCTTGAGTTCAGGCACCAGCGGACCGTTGGGGCCGGTTTCGAAACTGGTGGTGAGGATCGTCGGCAATTTGAAGTACTTGGCCAGGTCGGCCAGGGCCAGCACGTTGTTCTTGAAACGGTCCGGATCGATGTCCCGCACCAGAGACAGCAGGCCCGCCTGATGATCCACCAACAGAACGGCGGCGTTATCCTTGTCGAGACGCTTGTAAGAAGTAGTCATGGGGTAATCCTCGCTTTTAATCGATGCCGAACAGTTCGGCGAACGGGTGTTTTGTTTGATCGTTCAGACGCGGCCAGACAAGCGTAGTCAGTCATGCCTTGCGCGGTGTAACCGTATATCCGTGTTTCAACCGTGCATCTGGCCAAACCGGCCGGACTGGAAGTCAGCAAAAGCCTGGTGAATTTCTTGCTCGCTGTTCATCACGAACGGACCGTGGCCGACGATCGGCTCGTCGATCGGCTCGCCGCTGAGCAGCAACACCACTGCATCGTTATTGCCTTCCAGGCTGATCTGGTTGCCATTTCGTTCGAACAACGCCAGTTGCCCCTCGCGCACCAGCTCCAGGCCGTTGACCTGAACCGTGCCGCGCAGCACGACCAACGCGGTATTGCGACCTTCATGCAGATCGAGGGTCAGCAACTTGCCGCCGTTGAGGCGCAGGTCCCAGACGTCGACCGGGGTGAATGTCCGCGCAGGACCGGTGTGGCCGTCGAACTCGCCGGCGATCAGACGCAGGCTGCCCGCCTTGTCCTTGAGCGGGATGCTCGGGATGTCGCCATCGAGAATCGTCTGGTACCCGGCGTCGGCCATTTTGTCTTTGGCTGGCAGGTTGACCCACAGCTGGACCATTTCCAGGGTGCCACCGGTTTTGGCGAAACCTTCGGAATGGAATTCTTCGTGGAGGATTCCCGAAGCGGCGGTCATCCATTGCACATCGCCCGGGCCGATCTTGCCGCCGCTGCCGGTGGAGTCGCGGTGCTCCAGTTCGCCTTTGTAAACGATAGTCACGGTTTCGAAGCCGCGGTGCGGATGCTGACCAACGCCACGACGCTCGGTGGTCGGGGTGAATTCAGCCGGACCGGCGTGATCCAGCAGCAAAAACGGGCTGATGTGTTTGCCCAGGTTGTCGTAGGAAAACAGCGTACGAACCGGAAAACCGTCGCCGACCCAATGGGTCCGTGGGCTGGTGTAGATGCCGATGATGTTTTTCATGCTGCCTCCAAATCTGTGGTTTGACGCGATGAACAAAGCTTAAAAGCGAACCCTTTGGTGCGCTAGACTGCAAAAATCAGCCTTAGCGTTCTATATGGAGAACGATGGTGGAAGACCTCAACACCCTCTACTACTTCACCCAAGTGGTGGAACATCAGGGTTTCGCCCCAGCCGGGCGGGCACTGGACATGCCCAAATCGAAGCTCAGCCGGCGCATCGCAGAACTTGAAGAGCGCCTCGGCGTGCGCTTGTTGCATCGCACCAGCCGCCATTGTTCGCTGACCGAAATCGGCCAGGCCTATTACCAGCGCTGTCTGGCCATGCGCGTCGAAGCGGAAAGCGCCGCCGAACTGATCGAACGCAACCGCTCCGAACCCCAGGGCCTGGTGCGCATCAGTTGCCCGACCGCGCTGCTCAATTCCTGGGTCGGGCCGATGCTGACCCGCTACATGCTCAAGTACCCGCTGGTGGAGTTGTTCATCGAGAGCACCAATCGCCGGGTCGACCTGATCCACGAGGGCTTCGACATTGCCCTGCGCGTACGTTTTCCACCGCTGGAAAACACCGACATGGTGATGAAGGTGCTGGGTAACAGCACCCAATGCCTGGTGGGCAGCCCGGCCTTTGCCGAGCGTTTGTCGAAGCCCGCCTCCCCGGCCGACCTCAGCGGTTTGCCCAGCGTGCATTGGGGGGCTGCGCAACGTGAATACCAGTGGGAGTTGTTCGGCGCGAACGGCGCCAGCGCGCTGATCCGGCACGCGCCGCGCATGGTCACCGATGACCTGCTAGCCTTGCGTCACGCGGTGCTCGCGGGCATCGGCGTCGCGCACCTGCCCTGCGTGGTGGTACGCGATGACATCGCCGCCGGACGCTTGGTGGAACTGGTGCCGGGCTGGGCGCCCAAGTGCGGGATCGTCCACGCGATCTTTCCGTCGCGCCGTGGATTGCTGCCGTCAGTGCGGGCGTTGATCGACTTTCTGGGGGAGGAATTCAGTCACAGCGATATTGCGTGAAGGACTCGACACACGGGGCTGGCAGAGTTTTTATTTCGGACATAATATCAGCGCAGATTACAACCATAATATCTGCGCTCGTCCGAGGACATGATCATGCAAAGCCCTAACCGAGAAGCCACCCTCGCCCAATGGATTGCTCAGGAAGATGCCATGCGCGCCCGTCTGGCTGCTCCCGGCAGTCTGTCGATGGCCGAGGTCAGCGCGCTGTCACCCAGCGAATTTTTCGACGGCATCGGCAACGGTGAACTGCCCTCGCCGCCCATTGGCACGCTGATGGATTTCATCCCCATCGAATGGTCGGCCGGGCTGTTTATCTTTCAGGGCACGCCGGATTCGCGGCATTACAACCCGCTGGGCAGCGTACATGGCGGCTATGCGGCGACCTTGCTGGATTCGTGCATGGGTTGCGCCATTCACACGCAGCTGAAAAAGGGCCAGGGGTATACGACGCTGGATCTGCGCATCAGCTATGTTCGTGCGTTGACCGGCGCCAGTGGACCGGTGCGGGCCGAGGGCAAGATTGTCCATCTGGGACGCTCGACGGCGCTGGCCGAGGGGCGGATTTACGATGTGGATGGGCGGTTGTATGCGACGGGGTCGACGACTTGCATGATTCTTGAGGCGCGGGGGTAAGTCTTCAGACCGAGTCGTGGTCTTCGCGAGCAAGCCCGCTCCCACATTTGATCTGTGTCGGACACAAAATTTGTATTCACTGCAGATCAAATGTGGGAGCGGGCTTGCTCGCGATGTGGCCAGATCCACCACCATCAATCCCCCAGACTCCCCTCGATTCATGACTTGCGGTAAACATTGCTTTGCCCCACCAGCGGTTTTTCTCAAGGATGCGCACGCGGATACTCGTGCCCATTCCCACTGCAAACCCTGGAGTCATAGATGTCTATTCCCGCATTCGGTCTCGGTACGTTTCGCTTGCAAGGCCAGGTGGTCATCGATTCGGTGAGCACCGGCCTGGCGCTGGGCTATCGGGTCATCGATACCGCGCAGATCTACGAGAACGAAGCCGAGGTCGGCGAGGCCATCGCGGCCAGTGGCATCGCCCGTGAAGAGCTGTTCATCACCAGCAAGATCTGGATCGCCAACTTCGCCAAGGATCGCTTGATCGACAGCCTCAAGGAGAGCCTGCAAAAACTGCAAATCGACTACCTGGACCTGACCCTGATTCACTGGCCGTCGCCGGAAGACCAGGTGCCGGTCGAGGAATTCATGGGCGCCCTGCTCGAAGCCAGACAGCTCGGTCTGACCCGCCAGATCGGCGTTTCCAACTTCACCGTCGACCTGATGAAACAGGCGATTGCCGCCATTGGTGCCGAACACATCGCGACCAACCAGATCGAACTGCACCCGTACCTGCAAAACCGCAAGGTCGTCGAGTTCGCACAAAGCCAGGGCATACAGATCACTTCCTACATGACCCTGGCGTATGGCGAAGTACTGAAAGACCCGGTCATCCAGCAGATCGCCGATCGCCTGCAAGCAACGCCCGCGCAAGTGACGCTGGCCTGGGCGATGCAACTCGGTTACGCGGTGATTCCTTCGTCCACCAAACGCACCAACCTGCAAAGCAATCTGAAAGCCTGCGACCTGACCCTGAGCGACGCCGACATGGCGCTGATCGCCGGTCTTGATCGCGGCCAGCGCCTGACCAGCCCCAAAGGCATCGCGCCGCACTGGGATTGACCGTCAACCCTGCGCCAGGCTTTGGTCCAGCCGCATCATGGCCTGTTGCAACTGGTCGACCGCGACGTCGATCTGCGCAGCATGGCCTTCCCTGCACGCACACTCCAGTGCCTCGCAACACTCGATCAGGCTGACCGCCCGAACCATCAACGCCCCGCCCTTGATACGGTGCGCGAGCGTGTAAAGCACCTGCTGCTCGCCGCTCGCATGCGCCTCGAGCAGTTCATCGCGATCCGTGCGATTGGTCATGACCACGTCGCGTAGCAATTGCGTGATCAATTCATGATCGCCGCCGACGTATTGCAGCAGACCGCTCAGATCGATCTCGGTGTTTGAAGGTGCTTCGGTGGTCGATTCCTGGCCGCCGGTAAATTTCGAGGCCAACCAGGCACTCAGATCCGGCAGGCCGATCGGTTTGAACAGGCAGTCGTCCATGCCCGCCTCCAGGCAACGGGCCTTCTCATCGGGCTGCGCATTGGCGGTCAACCCCAGAATCAGCGTTGGCGGCAATCCTTGCGCACGCTCTTCATCGCGTATCGCCCCCGTCAACTCATACCCGTTGAGCACCGGCATGTTGCAATCGGTCATGACCACATCGAATTGAAATTCGCGCCACCGCTCCAACCCTTGCCGCCCCTCTTCGGCGACCATCACGCTATGCCCCAGATAGCCCAGCTGCCGAGACATCAACAGACGATTGGCCGAGTAGTCATCGACCACCAGAATCGTCAGCGGACGCGTCTGCGGCAGCCCTTTGTCTTCGGACACAACGCAGGAGGGCAGCGCAGGCAACAGGGGCAGTTCGAGGCAGACATCGATCCGCGTACCACGTCCAAGCGTGCTTTCGAGGAGCAACCGCCCGCCCATCATTTCGCATAAAGTCCGGCTGATCACTAACCCCAGCCCGGAACCTTGCCGGCCTGAATGCGGATTGTTACCGGCCTGCACGAACGAACTGAACAGTCGCTGCTGATCGAGTGCGCTGATGCCAATGCCGGTGTCTGCAATGCGCACGCTGACCGCCAGATGCCCCGCCACGCCAGGTTCGACCCGCAGCGTCAGGCTCACTTCGCCTTCGCCGGTAAACTTGATCGCGTTGCCCAGCAAATTGGACAGCACCTGCTTGAAGCGCGTGGGGTCGATCAACACATCGCAATCGCTTTGATCGCCCAGTTCGACACGCCACTCCAGGTTTTTCTGCCGCGCCAGACCTTCAAAAACCCGGCATACCGACTCGACCAGCGAGCGCAAATTGGCCCGTTCCGGTGTCAGGGACAAATGCCCGGACTCGATACGCGCGATGTCCAGAATGTCGCCAATCAACGCCAGCAATTGTTGGCCGGCACTGGACGCCACTTCGATGGCCGGGCGGTCAATAACGCCTTCATCCGCTCGTTTCAATGCCAGTTCAAGCATGCCTAGCAGCGCATTCATCGGCGTGCGGATTTCATGGCTCATGGTTGCCAGAAACGTGGTTTTCGCACGGTTGGCGTCGTCCGCGGCGTCCTTGGCGTCCTGCAACTGACTGAGCAATTGCTGACGCAGGCGAATCTGTCGACGTTGCCAGGCGATCCAGGCCAGCGCCAGCAACAACAAGGCGCCGGCGGCGGCAAAGGCCTGGAAAATGTCCCGGCGATGGCCCAGCCAGAAGCTTGGCTCGACCATCAGGTCATTGCGCCAGTAGCCCGTCATTTCATCGATTTCTTCCGGTGGAATGCTGAGCAGCGCCTTGTCCAGAATCGAATGCAGCAGCACCGCCTCACGACCGGTCGCCAGGGTGGCACGGGCCGGGTCGGTGCCGACGGTGCTGGTCACCTGCAACTGGTCCCGATACTGCCGGGAAATCATGACCCTCGCGCCGATCAGCGAGTTGATGCCGCCGTCAGCCTTGCCTTGGGCAACCAGTTCCATCGCTTGCGCCGTCAATGACGCATTGACCAGTTCAATGTGCGGAAAGTGCTGACGAATGAATTCACCGGCACTGTTGCCCTGGGTGATGGCCAGCGTTTTCCCCGCCATGTCATCCAGTGTTCGGGGACTGCCCGGCTCAATACGTGTCACCAGCACATTAGGGCTGGTCAAAAACGGTCGGGTAAAGCGCAACTCGGTTTCACGTTCGATGCTGGGGCTTATCCCGGCGACCAGATCGATCTGTCCGGTCTTGATCCATTCCAGCATTTCAGCCACTGACCGGATGGGTTGAATGTCGAACTTCAGGCCTGTGCGCAGACTGATTTTTGCCAACACATCAATGCTGATGCCCCGGTACTTACCCTCACTGTCGCGAAAGGAAATCGGCATGAGGTTTTCGTTGATCGCCACTCGCACGCGCGGATGATCGTCGATCCAGCGTTGCTCGAGCACGCTGAAGAGCGGGGCCTGAGTACCTGCGATGGAGGTCCCGCTGCCGCCCCATCGACGCAGGATGTTCATCCGTTCATTGGTCGGGATCGCCGTCAGCGCCCGGTTGACGATGCGTTGCAGCTGAAGATTGTCGCGGCTCATGGCGAACGCGAAACGCCCGGACTCCAGAAGCGCAAAATCGGCCAGTTGAACATTGTTGAGGTAGTTTTTGCTGATCAGGTAGTTGGCGCTGATGGCATCGCTGAGGACAGCGTCCGCCTGACGGAACGCTACGGCCCCCACTGCTTCAAGCGTCGAGGGAAACAGCTCGACATCCGCCTTGGGATAAAACGCCCGCACGTGCTGCTCGGGCAAATAGTGGTAGAGCATCGCCAGCCGTTTGCCGGCCAGGTCAGGGTCGAGCGGCGCAGCCGAATCCGTGCGGGTCAGCACGACGGGTTGATCGTCCGCATAGGCGCCGGACATCCGCAACTGCGGGTCCTCGACCTCGTAACGATTGGCAGTTGCCAGCAGATCAGCCTTGCCTTCCTTGATCGCCCGCACTGCCTCGCCCCGCGATTTGTAGCGGCGAACATCGATTTCCACGTGCAATAGCTGCTTGAGCAGCCCGGCATAATCAGCCGTCAATCCCTCGTAATCCGTGCCGGTGGTGGTGATGTCGAAGGGCGGATAATCCGGCGCCGAGATGGCCAGCAACAACCGGCCCTTTTGCCGCAGCAACCGCGAGTCGGCATCCGAGAGTTTGACGTCATAGCCGTCGACGGTGGAGCGTCCCAGCAATGTCAGGGTTTGCGGTTGTGCGCAGACGCTGGATATCCATAGACAACCCAGCAGCGCGAGAAGTAGCAGGCAACGCGGACGTCGGAAGGTCTTCATTCAGATCAGATGATTGCGTTTGGCGAAATGACTCAGGTGAACATTGGATTCAATGTTGAGTTTTTCTTTCAGCCGGGTCTTGTAGGTGCTGGTGGTCTTGGGACTCAGGTTCATGAGTTCGGCGATTGCCTTGTTGCCCAATCCCTTGGCCAGGTACAGCAGGATGGTCAGTTCACGGTCGGAGAGATTGTCGATCAACTCATTCTCGCTGCGTTGCATTGTGCTCAGCGCCACCGAACTCGACGGCAGCTTGGCGAAATAGGTGTAACCGGCCATCACCGCGAGTACCGCTTCGTGCAAATGCTGCAAATCGTTGGCCTTGGAAACATACGCCCTGGCGCCGGCACGCATGCAACGGTCTTGATAAAACCGAGGGTCCTGGCCGGTGAAAACCAGTACTCGGCATCGCTCATCACTGGCCTGGATGCGGGCCAGTACTTCCAGCCCGCCGAGACGGGGCATCATCAGATCCAGCACCACCAGATCAGGTTGATGCTCACGAATCGCCGAAAAGACCTCGTTGCCGCTGGATACCTCGTGAATCGGATCAAACCCCTCCTGTCTAAGCAGGATTCTGACGGCTGCGCAAACCACCGGATGGTCGTCCGCGACCACCACTGATCTCGCTGGCTTCATGGCAACTCCTGTGCAAAGGCACGACAATTGAGCAATCAATACCCATGAACCAGGTCCGGGTAGTACGTAGGGCTGCGCGAAGACTGTTGCATGGATATCCGCGCCAGACTACCTGACAGAAATGACAGTGCCGACGAACGGCAATCGCGGATCAACCGCTGTCATCAACCGCTGAATGCACGCCAGATCAGGCAGCGCGGCGAGGCTCACCTGAACCTTCTGCTGGCCGCAGGCAGGGATCGACGGCCACTTCATCTGCTCGCCGTCATAGATCAATGCGTGGTGAACCTGTGGGTTATCGAGGAAGAAACCGGGCAGATCGAACGCTTCACCCGCCAGCGAGGCATTGATGACCACCAGATCAAAAGGCTCGCTCCCGTAATCGACCAGCGTCAGCAATTCCGCAAGGTCTTGAACCGGTGCCACGCGGTAATAGTCGAGCCGGTTGAACAGGCGCTCGATTCTCAGCCGCTGGAAATGCTGCTCGTCGGCAATCAGGATACGTAACGCTTTGTTCGGCAACCGGGGCCCCCAGGAGGGTTTCAGATTCGTGAGGCTGCAAGGCTACGGAAGAGCCAACGAGCTTTCTGTAGGACTATTCCTAAAATCCAGGACGCAGGAGGGGGAAAATAAAGTCAAAAGATCGCAGCCTGCGGCAGCTCCTACAGGATTGCGGCGTACCGTGTAGGCGCTGCCGCAGGCTGCGATCTTTTACCCTCCGCACCATTACTCTGTCGTACTCGGGCTCCAGAACGCCTGCACCACCAGCGTCGACGTCGAAATCCGCGCCACCAGTGCGTCCAGTTCATCCCCGTCCACCGACGTCGTCGCGAGCGTCGCTTCCACCTCGATTTCCTCGGTGCCGAATGCGTGTACGTCCACGTCGCTCGCCGGGTAATTGCTGCGTTCGAGTTCCGCCTCGAGCAGCGCCAGTACTGCTTTCTGCTGCGAACGTCGGGCGATCACGTAAACGATGTTGGTGACTTCAGCCGAAATCACATCCAGCGGCTGACGGTTGATGTTATTGACGATCGGCCGCAGCAAGGTATTGGCCGCCAGCACGAACAGCGTACCGAGCAAGGCTTCAAGGACCAGGTCGGCACCGGCGCAGGCACCGACCGCCGCCGAGGCCCAAAGCGTTGCCGCAGTGTTGAGGCCACGCACGTTGCCCTCTTCGCGCATGATCACCCCGGCACCGAGAAAGCCGATGCCGGAGACCACGTAGGCGACCACCCGCACCGCCCCTTCGGCGCCGCCGAGGCGGTTGGCCATGTCGACGAAAATCGCCGCGCCCACCGCCACCAGCACATTGGTGCGCAGGCCGGCGGTGCGTTGACGGTATTGGCGTTCGAAGCCGATCAGGCCACCGAGGATGAAGGCCGCGCTTAGGCTGACCAGGGTGTCGACCAGCGAGGTCAGGTTGATGTTGTTGAGTGCTTGCATGATGAATCCTTTGAAAAACACACGCCCCCTGTGGGAGCGGGCTTGCTCGCGAAAGCGGTGGGTCAGTCAATGATGATGGTGACTGATACATCGCATTCGCGAGCAAGCCCGCTCCCACAAGGAGATTGTTGTACTGCGGCATTACTGCCAGCCGAACCGGCGGATATAGAACCCCTTCACGGCCTGGGTCAGCGCCATGTACGCCAGCAGAATCACCGGCAGGAACACGAAGTACAGCGATGGCAGCGCCTGCAGTTTGAAGTAGTGCGCCAGCGGTCCCATCGGCAGGAAAATCCCCACGGCCATGATGATCCCGGTCATCACCATCAGCGGCATGGCCGCACGGCTTTGCAGGAACGGAATCTTCGGCGTACGGATCATGTGCACGATCAGCGTCTGCGTCAGCAGACCGACCACGAACCAGCCGGACTGGAACAGGGTTTGATGGTCCGGGGTATTGGCGTCGAACACGTACCACATCAAGGCGAACGTGGTGATGTCGAAGATCGAACTGATCGGCCCGAAAAACAGCATGAAGCGCCCGACGTCCGCCGGCTGCCAGCGCTGGGGTTGCTTGAGCATGTCTTCATCGACGTTATCGAACGGGATGGCGATCTGCGAAATGTCGTAGAGCAGGTTCTGCACCAACAGGTGCATCGGCAGCATCGGCAGGAACGGGATGAACGCGCTGGCCACCAGCACCGAGAACACGTTGCCGAAGTTCGAACTCGCGGTCATTTTGATGTACTTGAGCATGTTGGCGAAGGTCCGCCGCCCTTCCAGCACGCCCTCCTCCAGGACCATCAGGCTTTTCTCCAGCAGGATGATGTCCGCCGCTTCCTTGGCGATGTCCACGGCGCTGTCCACCGAGATACCGATGTCGGCGGTGCGCAGGGCTGGGGCGTCGTTGATGCCATCGCCCATGAACCCGACCACGTGGCCGTTGCCTTTGAGCAGACGGACGATGCGTTCCTTGTGCGACGGCGTCAGTTTGGCGAAGACGTTGGTGGTCTCCACCGCCCGCGCCAGTTCAGCGTCCGTCATGCGCTCGATGTCGTTGCCCATCAGCAGGCCTTGCTGCTCCAGGCCGACTTCGCGGCAGATCTTCGCGGTCACCAGTTCGTTGTCGCCGGTCAGCACTTTCACCGCCACACCATGTGCGGCCAGCGCTTTCAAGGCCGGCGCAGTGCTTTCCTTCGGCGGATCGAGAAACGCCACGTAACCGATCAGCGTCAGGGCCTGCTCATCCGCCAGGCTGTAAGTGTCGCGCCCCTCGATCATTGGCCGCGCGGCAACCGCCACTACGCGAAGTCCTTCGGCATTGAACGAGGCGGTGACCTGACGAATTTGCGCCAGCAGTTCATCGCTCAGTGCTTCATCGTGTTCGCCGTGACGCACCCGCGTGCACACCGCCAACACCTCTTCCACCGCACCTTTGCAGATCAACAGATGCGGTTGACCGCGCTCGGCAACCACCACCGACATGCGCCGCCGGGTGAAGTCGAACGGGATCTCGTCGACTTTGTGAAACGCCGTGCCGACTTTCAGCTCACGGTGGATTTCGACGTGTTCGAGCACCGCCACGTCCAGCAGGTTTTTCAGGCCGGTCTGGTAGTAGCTGTTGAGGTAGGCCATTTCCAGCACGTCGTCGGAGTCGTTGCCCCAGACGTCGACGTTGCGCGCCAGAAAGATTTTGTCCTGGGTCAGGGTACCGGTCTTGTCCGTGCACAGCACGTCCATGGCGCCGAAGTTCTGGATCGCGTCGAGGCGTTTGACGATGACTTTTTTGCGCGACAGGAACACCGCACCTTTCGCCAGCGTCGAGGTGACGATCATCGGCAGCATTTCCGGGGTCAGACCCACGGCAATCGACAGCGCGAACAGCAGCGCTTCGGTCCAGTCGCCTTTGGTGAAACCGTTGATGAACAGCACCAGCGGCGCCATGACGAACATGAAGCGGATCAGCAGCCAGCTGACTTTGTTGACCCCGGTCTGGAACGACGTCGGCGCGCGGTCGGTAGCACCGACCCGCTGGGCCAGCGCACCGAAATAGGTGCTGTTGCCCGTGGTCAGAGTCACCGCAATCGCGGTCCCGGACACCACGTTGGTGCCCATGAACAAGATGTTGTCGAGGTCCAGCGGGTTGCTCGTGTCGCTGTCCTGCTGGCGAGGGAATTTTTCCACCGGCATCGATTCACCGGTCATGGCTGCCTGACTGACGAACAGGTCCTTGGCGTTAAGCACCCGGCAATCGGCGGGAATCATGTCGCCGGCCGAGAGCACGATCAGATCGCCCGGCACCAACAATTTGATCGGCACTTCGGTTCGCAGGGCATCGCGACGCATCACCGTGGCGGTGTTGCTGACCATCGCCTTGAGCGAATCGGCCGCCTGGTTGGATTTGGTTTCCTGCCAGAAGCGCAGCAGTGTCGAGAGCACCACCATCGAGAAAATCACTATGGCGGCTTTCATGTCTTCGGTCAGCCAGGAGATGACCGCGAGCAATGTCAGCAGCAGGTTGAACGGATTTTTGTAGCAGTGCCACAGGTGAATCCACCACGGCAGCGGTTGCTCGTGCTCGACTTCGTTGAGACCGAATTGCACGCGCAATGCATCGGCTTCGGCTTCGCTCAGGCCGTCAGTGTGGCTGTTCAGGTTGTCCAGCAGTTGGTCGGTGTCGCTGTTGGCGGCGCTCACCAGGGTTTGCGCCAGTGTCGGCGGCACCTCGCGGCTGACCGTGGTTTCAGTGAAGTTTTCCAGCAGCGCCAGGCGACGGAAGTGTCGGGCGATGTGGCGGGTACGCAAGAATCCGGCGAAGAATTCCTTGAGCAAGGTCAGGTTCATGGCAGTTCCCCCAGGGTCAGCCGGGAAACCTTCCAGCAGGCGTGTCGGTGCGCCGCGATGACGACAACAAGTCGAACATCACGCACGGTTCAGCGTCGATGAGAGGACGTCGGGACACGGACCATGACTGGCCGCGATCGGGAGGCCGCTGCTCGCTTTTTCGGCGAGACAACGGCACAAGAAATGTGCGCGTTATCTTGCCGAGGATGTGCCGGTTACTGGAACCGGCCGACTACTGTCACTCGAACAAGTACCCACTGTGGGTCTCCGCTATTGATGAAAACGCGCGAAGCTTACGCCCCGATTTGTGGAGAGTAAACGAAGGATTGGCAAGTCGTTGGGGAATTGCGGGGTTCTTCAGGAAGGGTTCAGGATTCGATATTTTGTGCTGTTGTTCAGACCGCTATCGCCAGCAAGCCGGCTCCTACAGGTGATCGCATTCCCCTGTGGGAGCCGGCTTGCTGGCGATGGCGGCCTGACAAGCGCCAAAGATCCTAACTGGCTGTCGCCAACAACAAATCCATCACCGAACGACCATGCCCCCGGCTCTTGCCATGCTCATACAATGACCCGGCAATCTCATCCGCACGAATCGGCAGGATCGACAACAGGGTGTCGCTCAAACCATGGCTCGCCTGGCAGAAGCCCTGCATGTAGATGCCGGCCTTGCAGCGTTCGTCGGTGATCAGTTTGTAGTTGCGGTCCACCTCGAATTCACCGAGGTATTGCTCCAGCGGCGCCAACAGTTTGCGGTGCATCTGACGTTCATAACCGGTGGCCAGTACCACGGCGTCGTAATGACGGACCGTGACTTCACCGGTCGCATTGTTACGCAGGGCCAGTTCGATGCCGCGCTCGTTGGCAGTGGCCTTTTCGATAGTGGTCAGGGTACGGAAGGCATGACGGGCAATGCCCGAGACTTTCTGGCGATAGAAGATGCCGTAGATGCGTTCGATCAGGTCAATGTCCACCACCGAATAGTTGGTGTTGTGGTACTCGTTGACCAGACGCTCACGCTCGCTGCTCGCCTGCTGGAACACCAGGTCGGTGAATTCCGGCGAGAACACTTCGTTGACGAACGGGCTATCGTCCGCCGGCTTCAGCGCCGAACCGCGCAGGATCATGTCCACCTGCACCGACGGGAAGCTGTCGTTCAGATCGATGAAGGCTTCCGCCGCGCTCTGCCCGCCACCGATGATCGCAATGCTCATCGGTTGATTGTTCACGCATGGCTGCTTGGCCATCTGCGCCAGGTACTGCGAGTGGTGGAACACCCGGCCGTCATCCTTCAGCGCCTTGAACGCTTCGGGAATGCGCGGTGTACCACCGGCGCTGACCACCACCGAACGGGCAGTGCGCACGTGTTGCTGGCCCTGGGTATCGCGGGAGATCACACGCAGCGCTTCGACCTGCTGGTTGTGCAACACCGGCTCGATGGTCAGCACTTCTTCGCCATAACGGCTCTGTTCGGCAAACTGCCCGGCGACCCAGCACAGGTAGTCGTTGTACTCCATGCGGCACGGATAGAAGGTGCCGAGGTTGATGAAGTCCACCAGACGGCCGTGGTGCTTGAGGTAGTTGACGAAGGAATACGGGCTGGTCGGGTTGCGCAGGGTCACCAGGTCCTTGAGGAAGGAGATCTGCAATTCGCTCTGGGTCACCAGGGTGTTGCCGTGCCAGCGATAGTCCGCCTGCTTGTCGAGAAACAGAACATCCAGCTCGCCCTGACTCGGCCCGCGCTCTTGCAGAGCGATGGCCAACGCCAGGTTCGAAGGGCCGAAACCGACGCCGATCAGGTCGTGAACGATGGGCGATGCAATTGCCTGTGTCATTTCCAGTGTCCTCTGGATGAACCCCTCAACAAGGGGAGGAAGCCTAAGTGACCTGGCGATCCTTGGGAGCACAGCAGGTCGTCTGTTGAGTAGGAACGAGGACAATGAAATAAAATTTAACAACAAACGCTCAGTGGGCGTCCCATTGCAGCATCCGCACCCGGCAATGCTTCATCGCATTGACGATGTGCTTTTCCACCAACGCGCGGGAAATGCCCAGGTGTTCGGCGATCTCCGAATGTGACAGGCCTTCAATCTTGCGCAGCAGGAAACTCTCACGGCACAGCCGTGGCAACTCCGCCAACGCACGCTGGAGCATCTCCAGGCGCTGGCCGTGATCGAGGCAGTTGTGAGGGGACGGGGTGAAGTAGCGCTCTTCGTTGTCGAGCACTTCCAGCGATTCGACCTGACGCAAGGCATTGCGCCGATGGTCGTCGATCACCAGGTTCAGCGCGGTGCGATACAGGAAAGCCCGGGGCTGCTCGATCGGCGTGTCGCTGGAACGTTCCAGGACCCGCACATAAGCGTCATGCACCACATCTTCGGCCACCTGACGGTTGCCCAGCTTGGCGTTGAGGAAACACACCAGCTCGCGATAGTAGTTTTCCAACCATGACTCCCGGCCGCAGGGGTGCGGTTTCTATCCTTGAGCCACCGCAACGACTGCCGAAATGGGCAGTGGCACGATAGTGGCAATTCGAGTGTGTAATTTATAGTAATTCTCATATAGATTTAAAGTATTGCTTCAATTTGCCCGATAAATAGTCTTCGATCTGTTTAAAACTCACTGCTTGCAACCGGCTATTTTATGCACCCGATCCCCCCGTAGGAGCCGGCTTGCTGGCGATGGTCGTTAGCGATAACGCGTTCTGCCTGAATCAACGCGGCGCACTTTCGTCCATCGCCAGCAAGCCGGCTCCTACAACGTTTTGTGTTGTGAATATGATCCCAGCCGCTCCCGCAATGTGATTGTGTCGGCTTGTGTCGAGGGCTAAATTCCTCGCCGCGTCCCTCGTTTACAGGACAGCTCCCCGTCTCTGTCGGCTTCCCGACAGCGTTCAACTGTTGCCGAATTTCGTGCGCAGGCTGAGCGACGGGCCGATATCCATTGGCCGGAACCCTGCATGAAACGTCCCCGACAGACCCGACGCGCCCTGCTTGTAGCGCTTTGCCTGATCCCCGTTATCGCTGTGGCTGCCTGGCAGGTCATCCCGCCCGGCCGCGACAAATTCGCCACTGTGCAAGTCAGCCGCGGCGACATCGAAAGCAGCGTCACGGCCCTCGGCACCCTGCAACCTCGACGCTACGTGGACGTCGGTGCGCAGGCGTCCGGGCAGATCCAGAAGATCCATGTGGACGTCGGTGATGTGATCAAGGAAGGCCAGTTGCTGGTGGAAATCGATCCGTCCACGCAACAGGCCAAACTCGACGCCGGGCGATTCTCGATTGAAAACCTCAAGGCCCAACTCGAGGAACAGCGGGCGCAACACGAACTGGCCCGGCAAAAATTCCAGCGTCAGCAGAACCTCAAGGCCGGCGGTGCCACCCGCGAAGAAGACGTGCAAACCGCCCAGGCAGAACTGCGCGCCACCCAGGCGCGCATCGACATGTTCCAGGCGCAGATCCGCCAGGCCCAGGCCAGCCTGCGCAGCGATCAGGCCGAGCTCGGCTACACGCGCATTTACGCACCGATGTCCGGCACCGTTGTTGCACTCGATGCCCGTGAAGGCCAGACCCTGAATGCGCAACAGCAAACGCCGTTGATCCTGCGCATCGCCAAGTTGTCGCCGATGACCGTCTGGGCCGAAGTCTCGGAAGCCGACATCGGTCACGTCAAACCCGGCATGACCGCCTGGTTCACCACACTCAGCGGCGGCAAGCGTCGCTGGAGCAGCACCGTGCGGCAAATTCTGCCGGTGCCGCCCAAGCCGTTGGACCAGACCAGCCAGGGAGGCGGCAGCCCGGCCAGCTCGAGCAAAAGCGGCAGCGCCCGCGTGGTGCTGTACACCGTGTTGCTCGACGTCGACAACGCTGATAACGCGCTGATGGCGGAAATGACCACCCAGGTGTTCTTCGTTTCCGACCAGGCAAAAGGCGTGCTCACCGCGCCCGTCGCCGCGTTGCAAGGCGGTACGCAACCGAACATCCAGACCGCTCGGGTCGTGGCCAAAAACGGTGCTATCGAGCAACGCGAGGTGCGTACGGGGATAAGCGATCGCCTGCGGGTGCAAATCCTTGACGGCCTGCAGGAAGGCGATCACCTGTTGATCGGCCCGGCCGACGGGAGTGGCGGCTGAATGCTGACGCCCCTGATCGACCTGCAGGACATCCGCAAATCCTACGGCGGCGGCGATTCACCACAGGTTCACGTGTTGCGCGGCATCGACCTGTCGATCCATGCCGGTGAATTCGTGGCGATTGTCGGCGCCTCCGGTTCCGGCAAATCGACGCTGATGAATATCCTCGGCTGCCTCGACCGCCCGACCTCGGGCGAATACCGTTTCGCCGGGGAAAACGTCGCCGCCCTCGACAGCGACGAACTGGCCTGGCTGCGTCGCGAAGCCTTTGGCTTTGTGTTCCAGGGCTACCACCTGATCCCGTCCGGCTCGGCCCAGGAAAACGTCGAGATGCCGGCGATCTACGCAGGCTTGCCGGCTGCCGAACGCCACGCCCGCGCCGCCGCCCTGCTCGACCGCCTCGGCCTGGCCTCGCGCACCGGCAACCGCCCGCATCAACTCTCCGGCGGCCAACAGCAACGCGTCTCCATCGCCCGTGCCTTGATGAACGGCGGCCACATCATCCTCGCCGACGAACCTACCGGCGCCCTCGACAGCCACAGCGGCGCCGAGGTCATGACCCTGCTCGATGAACTGGCGAGCCAGGGCCACGTGGTCATCCTCATCACCCACGACCGCGAAGTCGCGGCCCGGGCCAAACGCATCATCGAAATCCGCGACGGGTTGATCATCAGCGACAGCGCCCATGACAACCCGGACGTGCAAACCTCGGCCAACCCCGGCGCCCTGCAAGCGGTCGATCTGCGCAAGCGCCTGAGCGAAGGCGCTGAAGCCACCGGGGCCTGGAAAGGCGAACTGGTGGACGCCGTGCATGCCGCGTGGCGGGTGATGTGGATCAACAAGTTCCGCACCGCCCTGACGCTGCTCGGGATCATCATCGGCGTCGCATCAGTGGTGGTGATGCTGGCCGTTGGCGAGGGCAGCAAGCGTCAGGTGATGGCGCAAATGGGCGCGTTCGGCTCGAACATCATTTACCTCAGCGGCTCGGCCCCGAACCCGCGAACGCCGCCGGGCATCATCACCCTCGATGACGTCGCGGCGGTGGGCAGCCTGCCGCAGGTGACGCGCATCATGCCGGTCAACGGCGAGGAAGCCGGGGTGCGCTTCGGCAACCTCGACCACTTGAGCTACGTCGGCGGCAACGACACCAACTTCCCGGCGATCTTCAATTGGCCCGTGGTGGAAGGCAGCTATTTCACCCAGGACGATGAACGCAACGCAGCGGCTGTCGCGGTGATCGGCCACAAGGTGCGGACCAAACTGCTCAAGGACGTGGCCAACCCGATCGGCCAATACATCCTGATCGAAAACGTGCCGTTCCAGGTGGTCGGCGTGCTCGCGGAAAAAGGTGCCAGCTCCGGCGACACCGACAGCGACGACCGCATCGCCATCCCGTATTCCGCCGCCAGCGTCCGGCTGTTCGGCACTCACAACCCCGAATACGTGGCCATTGCGGCAGCTGATGCGCGCAAGGTCAAAGAAACAGAAATGGCCATCGAACAGCTGATGTTGCGCCTGCACGACGGCAAGAAGGATTTCGAGCTGACCAACAACGCAGCAATGATCCAGGCCGAAGCACGCACGCAAAATACCCTGTCGCTGATGCTCGGTTCGATCGCCGCGATTTCGCTGCTGGTGGGCGGGATTGGCGTGATGAACATCATGCTCATGACCGTGCGCGAACGCACCCGCGAGATCGGCATCCGCATGGCCACCGGCGCCCGACAGCGCGACATCCTGCGCCAGTTCCTCACCGAAGCGGTGATGCTTTCGGTGGTCGGCGGCCTCGCCGGCATTGCCCTCGCGTTGATCGTCGGCGGCGTGCTGATCCTCAGCGAAGTCGCGGTCGCGTTTTCTTTGATAGCGGTACTCGGTGCCTTCGGCTGCGCCTTGGTCACCGGTGTTGTCTTCGGCTTCATGCCGGCTCGCAAAGCTGCCCGGCTCGACCCGGTCACGGCCCTTACCAGTGAATGATCGATCTATGAAAGCGCCACTCAGCCTGTTGACCCTCTGCGTGTTGCTCAGTGCGTGCGCCAGCCCGGACCCGCGTCAGGACAGTGGCCTGCAGCCGCCGCCCGCCTGGCATTCGGCGCACAGTGAAAACGCCGTGTTGAGCAACGCCCGGTGGTGGACGCACTTTGGCAGCCCGCAGCTCGATCAACTGATTGAACAGGCCCGCGTCGGCAGTTATGACCTGGCGGCCGCACTGGCCCGGGTGCGCCAAGCAGAGGCCACCACCGTGATCGCCGGCGGCTCGCTGTTACCGGAAGTGAAGGCCGCAGGGAACGCCAATCGCCAGAAGCTGATGCGCGGCAACGGCTACAGCCAACTGGACGCCGACGACAGCAACAAGGCCGTGGATTACTTCGACGCCAGCCTCAGCGCCAGTTATGAAATCGATTTCTGGGGCGGCCAGCGCGCCTCCCGCGACAGTGCGCAATTCAGCCTGCGGGCCAGTGAATTCGATCGCGACACGGTGGAATTGACGCTGCTCAGCGCTGTCGCCAGCACCTATGCGCAAGCCCTGTCGCTGCAAGAGCAGCACCGTATCGCGCAGCTCAATCTGGCGAACGCGCAAAAGGTCTTGAGCCTGGTACAAACCCGCTTCGACTCAGGCTCGGCCACCGCCCTGGAGTTGGCCCAGCAAAAGAGCCTGGTGGCCGCGCAACAACGGCAGCTGCCACTGATGCAGCAACAAACCGACGAAGCGCGGATCACTCTCGCGGCCCTCCTCGGCCGTCCGGTTCAGGAGTTGAAGCTCGACGATCAGCGCTTCGACCAGCTCAATTGGCCGGCCATCGGCGCGGGCGTGCCCAGCGACTTGCTCAACCGCCGCCCGGACATCGCTCGCGCCGAAGCGCAGTTGGCAGCCGCACACGCCGATGTGACCGTGGCCCGGGCGAAAATGCTGCCCACAGTGACCTTGAGCGCCCAGATCGGTTCTGGCGCCGATACCTTCAACGATGTGCTGCGCAGCCCGTTCTACAACCTCACCGCCGGATTGGTCGCGCCGATTTTCAACAACGGCCGTCTCGGCGCCGAACGCGACAAAGCCACGGCCCGTCAGGAAGAACTGCTGGAAACCTACCGTGGCGCAATCATCAACGGCTTTGCCGACGTGGAAAAAGCCCTGACCGGTATTCGCGGACTGGACGCCCAGCGCCAATGGCAGAGTGAAGAGTTGAACCAGGCGCAAACGGCTTTCGACATTGCGCAAAGCCGCTATCAGGCCGGGGCCGAGGATTTGCTGACGGTGCTGGAAACCCAGCGCGCGCTGTATGCCGCGCAGGATTTGAATGTGCAGCTGCGTCTGGCGAGGTTGCAGGCGAGTGTTGCGTTGTACAAGGCGCTTGGGGGTGGGTGGCAGGTTTTATAGATTGCGGTGTCTGTCAGGCTGCCTTCGCGAGCAAGCCCGCGCCCACATTAGCCCTGCATGCACAGGTCCATTGTGGGAGCGGGCTTGCTCGCGAAGAACGATAACGCAGTTCCCCTGATTAACTGGTCATCGGCTTGGCCTTCAGATTCCGCGCATACCACGGCCGTTGCGGCACTTTGCGGAACAGATCCTCCAGTTTCTTCTCGTCTTCGCCAAAGGTGATCCGCAGCGCCAGCTTCATGGTTTCCGGGTCCATTTCCACCGACTTGCCCGCCTGCAACCCCGGCGTGGTGTTGCAGCCATGGGTACTCGGGCCAAGCCACGGATCGTCGATCTCGACCCAGCGACCGGGCGCAAACCACGGCACGCCCTGGACCTCCAACCGACTCACCTCACCCGGATGAAAGCGCTCGTGCGCGCGGAACCAGTCTTCTAGACGGTCATCGATCCAGCCATGGAAATGCCAGAACACCGGGTTCACATGGGAGGAAAACGGGTCGCCAAGGAAGTCGTTTTCCGCTGTGAACCAACGCGCGGAGAAGTCCGCAGTGTCACGGGCAAACGGCACAGGCTGCCCGTTGGACGGGTCGCGGGGCACCGATGCCCAGCGCATGTGCAGCCAGTCATGTAGGCCCAGCTCGACCTCGGAACCGAACTGCCCCAAGGTCAACTTCGACAAGTAACGCGGGTCACGGTAGCGCGATTCCCAGACCTGAAAATTGCTGTGGTAAGTCTCGGCAGTCTTGAGATCGGCGACCCACTGCGAATACTCGTCATCATCTTCGGCGCGCCAGGCCGGTGGCAGTGCGGTGCCGTCGTGGTTGTCGAAGTAACGGGCAAAGCCCTGGCGATCGCGCACCAGCTCCGGTTGCGGCAACGGAAACTGCTGCCAGGACGGCAAATCCTGCAAGGAGCGCGCGGTGCCGAGCATATGGCGGTGCATGAAAAAAAAGTCGATGCCCGAGCCGTTGCGATCCTTGCGCGGCCCGCGCGCATCGCGCTCCTTGTCGCGAAGCCCCGGTTGCCAGCCAATACCGCGCAAGGCGTTGCGTTTGTCTTCGGACAAGGTGTGCCATTTGTCTCGAGAAGCGTGCCAGAGCTGATGGAACAGGCGGTGCTCGGGCGAAATCAGCCACGCCAGCAACGCCGGCCCCAGGCCTGTGCGCTCCCGCGCCTCGGGGAACACTTGCTTGACCGCGACGAAACGATGGTCCTGAGCGGTCAAGGCCAGCGGACGATCCAGACGCAACACGCGCCCGCTCAAGGTGCCGCTGCCGGCATTGCCGAAGGCGGCCCAGACTTCGTCCAGTTTGAAAGTGAATTCGTAGTCCGGCGTCCCGGTCGGGGATCGGGTATCGATCAAGCGCCAGCTCAACTCGGTGGTGTTCGTGCCGGCCAGGTCGCCGAGGACGCGATAGCGCGGCGTCGGTTCGCCGCGCAGCGCATCAAAGGTATCGAGAAAGCCATTGAGACCACGGCCCTTGTGACCGACGTCGAGCAACACCTGCAGCCCCTCGCGAGGCAAGCCGTCGAGCCCGGCGTCACGGCCTTCGAAACGAATGTTCCAGACGCCTTGCAGCGTATTGGCCAGACGTTGTCCGGCCACATCCGCGACGTCAAATGTGGCTTCGCCGGGGGTAATCGTCGGGTCCGGTCTTGTCAGTTCGCGATGCCCGTAATACGCCGCAGGCACGGCGGCGCCGGTCAGTGCCAGACCCGCCAGGAACCATCGTCGAGAAATCGTCATTGCCCTACCTGTGTCAGCCATGGAGCAGGCTTTATCCAAGCTAGAACGTTCGTTGCCCCGACAAATTTAGAAGCTTTCTGTAGGAGCGAGCTTGCTCGCGATGGACTCAAAAGCGCTGCGTTCATCCAGAAAACTCGTGTAATCGTTTACGTCCATCGCGAGCAAGCTCGCTACTACAGTGGATCACCATCACTAAATTTCTCACCCGGCCACTCGTTCTTCCCAGATAGCAAAGGCCCCCGCGCCTGCACCCCCGACGGCGAACCTGACTGAGATGGCAATGACAAAACCTCGTTCGAAAAAGGCTCTTTTCATTGGCCTGCCCCTGGCGCTGGCCATCGCTAGCGCGGCAGGGTTTGCGGCCTGGGATTACTGGTTCAAGGACAACCCCGGCTACCCGGTCGCGGTGATGAAACAGGCCGATGAACTGCAAGAGCGCATCCTCTCGTTCGACAGCCACATCACCGTGCCGATGGATTTCGGCACCGCCGAAAACGAGGCCGACAAGGACGGCAGCGGCCAGTTCGACCTGGTCAAGGCCGCACGCGGTCGCCTGTCCGGCGCGGCGCTGACCATTTTCGGCTGGCCCGAAATCTGGAACGGCGACAACGCCCCGCACCGCCCGACCGCCGGGTTCATCGACGAAGCCCGTCACGAGCAGGAAACCCGCTACCAAATCATCAGCACCCTAGTGCGCGACTTCCCCAATCAGGTCGCCATTGCCTACACCCCGGACGACTTCCGGCGCCTGCATGGCGAGGGCAAGTTCGCCGTGTTCATCAGCATGCTCAACGCCTACCCGCTGGGTAACGACGTCAACGCCCTGGACAAATGGGCCGCCCGAGGGATGCGCATGTTCGGCTTCAGTTACGTGGGCAACAACGCCTGGGCCGATTCGTCCCGGCCGTTGCCGTTTTTCAATGATTCCCGTGACGCCCTGGGCGGTCTGTCGGAGCTGGGCAAGCAAGCGGTACATCGCCTGAACGACCTCGGCGTGATCATCGACGTGTCGCAAATGTCGACCCAGGCCCTGGAACAAGTCAGCCAGTTGAGCCGTGCGCCGATGGTCGCCTCGCATTCGGCGCCACGGGCGCTGGTGGACATCCCGCGCAACCTCAGCGACCAGGAAATGCAGCTGATCAAGCACAGCGGCGGCGTGGTGCAGATCGTCGGTTTCCCAACCTACATCAAGCCCCTGAGCCAGGCCACCCAGGACAAACTCAACGCCCTGCGTGCGCGTTTCGACCTGCAACCGCTGCAAGGCCTGGAGATGGCACTGATGCCGGGCGACCCGGTGATCACCGTGTGGTCGGAACAACGCTTCGGCGACTACGCCAGCCAGCTCTACGGCATCCTCGATGAAGAACCGAAAGCCACTCTCAAGGATTACGGCGACGCCATCGACTATGCGGTGAAGAAAATCGGCATCGACCACGTCGGCATCAGCTCCGACTTCAACGACGGTGGCGGCCTGAACGGCTGGAAAGACGTGAGCGAGGCACGCAACGTCACCGCCGAACTGATCAGCCGAGGCTACACCGAAACCGACATTGCCAAGCTCTGGGGCGGCAATTTCCTGCGGGTCTGGGACCAGGTACAGAAGTCCTCCCGGCCTGTCGTCAAACACTGATCCTCACTTTGCCAAGCGAACCGAATTCATGACCAACCGTCGTACCTTCCTCAAACAGGCTGGCGTTATCGCGGCCGGCATCCCCCTGAGTTCCGCGGTCAGTCTGCCGGCGCTGGCCGCCACGCCCGCGCCGCTGCCCAAAGACAAATGGGCGCAATTTCGCCAGTTGTTCAATCAGGACCCCGATTACCTGCACTTCGCCAACTTTCTGGTGACTTCGCACCCACGTCCCGTGCGCGAGGCCATCGAGATGCACCGCGCCAACCTCGACCGAAACCCGGGCCTGGCCATGGACTGGCATCGTGGCGAAACCGAACGCCGCGAAGAAGAAGTCCGCGTGTGGGCCGGCCGTTACCTGAAAGCCAAACCCTCGCAGATCGCCCTGACCGGCAGCACCACCGAAGGCCTGGCAATGATTTACGCCGGCATCCATGTGCGCCCGGATCAGGAAATCCTCACCAGCGAACATGAGCACTACGCCGCCAACAGCGTGTTTGAATTCCGCACGCAAAAGGACGGCACCCAGGTTCGCAAAATCAAATTGTTCGAAGACCCGTACAAGGTGTCGACCGATGAAATACTGGCCTCGATTGCCCGCAACATTCGGCCCGAGACCCGTGTGCTCGGCATGACCTGGGTGCATTCCGGCAGCGGCGTGAAATTGCCCATTGGCGAGATCGGCAAACTGGTCGCCGAGAAAAACCGCGACCGTGAGGAAAACAATCGCATCCTTTATGTGGTCGATGGCGTCCACGGTTTCGGCGTGGAAAACCTCGATTTCCCGGACATGCAGTGCGACTACTTCATCGCCGGCACCCACAAGTGGATGTTCGGTCCACGGGGTACCGGGATCATCTGCGCGCGCTCCGACGAGATGAAGGACATCACGCCGACCATTCCGACGTTCTCCGAAGCGACCACCTTTTCGACCGTGATGACCTACGGCGGCTATCACTCGTTTGAACACCGCTGGGCGCTGACCGAAGCGTTCAAATTGCATCTGGACCTGGGCAAGGACGAGGTTCAGGCGCGCATTCACGAAATCAACAGCTACCTGAAAAAGCGCTTGCAGGAGCACCCGTCGGTGGAGCTCGTCACGCCGTTGTCGCCCGAGTATTCCGCCGGTTTCACCTTCTTCCGCATCAAGAACCGGGACTGCGAGGAAGTCGCCAATTTCCTGATGGACCAGCGCGTGGTCTGCGACGCCGTCGACCGTGATGTCGGCCCGATCATTCGCCTGTCCCCGGGCCTGCTCAACACCGAGGCGCACATCGACCGCGTCATGGCGCTGTTGGCCAGCAAGCTCTGACACACCGATTCCCTTTAGCGAGAACGCTCATGAAAAACCTCCTGCACAGACTCGGGATTCGACCCCGAACGTCACTCAAACATCTCGGTGCACTGACCCTGCTGGCGCTGCTCGGCGGTGCGCTGCCTGCCGCTGCCCAGGCTTCCAACGCGCCGCTGCCGGGCAAGGTGTTCAAGGATTGCCGCAACTGCCCGGAAATGGTGGTGCTGCCCGCCGGGACCTTCACCATGGGCACGCCGGAAGGTGAAGTCGGTCGCGAGCCCGATGAAGGGCCGATGCACGAAGTGACGTTCGCCAAGCCGTTCGCCATGAGCCGTTACCAGATCACCGCCGGTGAATGGGACCAATACATGAAGGAAACCGGGATCACCCTTCCCGACGGCGACACCCGCCCCGGGCGCGAGTGCATCAACAGCAAGCCACGTTATCCACAGGGCCCGCGTCAGCCGGCGGTGTGCATGAACTTTGCCGAGGTCAGCGCGTATGTCGCGTGGCTGTCGATCAAGACCGGCCAGCACTACCACATCGTCAGCGAGGCCCAGCGCGAATACGCCGCCCGTGCCGGCTCAACGGGACCGTTCCCGTTCCCCTTCGATGAAGGCACCGAGTACAGCATCGCCACCCATGCCAATACGTACGGGCCAACCGACGGCTACAGCTACACCTCCCCGGCCGGCAGCTTCCCGCCTAACGCCTTCGGCATGTACGACATGCACGGCAACGTCTACGAGTGGATCGCCGACTGCGAGCACACCGATTACGTCGGGGCCCCCACGGATGGCAGCGCCTGGGTCGAACCCAATTGCGAAGCCCTGCAGATTCGCGGCAACGACTGGGGCGAAGCACCGGTGTTCTCGCGCTCCGGCAACCGCAACAACATTTATCCGCAAACCCGTGGCGACTGGATCGGTTTTCGCGTGGTGCGCGATCTGCCTCCCAATGGCTGATGCCCTTCCCCGGCGGCCGCCGCCAGTCGGTGGCCGTCTAAATTAAACACCTGACCACACGTCCTATTGGGTATCTGCCTCACGACCCAAAGGAACCCTCTGCTCATGACCCAGCCTACGCGCGGTGCAATTCATGAATTGTTCACCCTCCTGAAACCGTTCCGGCTGGTGGTCAGCCTGTCGATCATTCTGGGCATGGTGGGCGGTCTGAGCGTGACGGTGCTGCTGGCCACAATCAACAATGCCCTGCATTCGGAAAGTGGCCTGACCCAAGGCGTGGTCGCCCTGTTCGGCGGCCTTTGCCTGTTGGCGCTGGCGAGTTCGATCTGCTCGGACATCGGCACCAACTACGTCGGCCAGCACATCATTGCCAAGCTGCGCAAAGAGCTGGGTGAAAAGGTGCTGTCAGCGCCCATCGAACAGATCGAACGCTACCGCAGCCACCGCCTGATTCCGGTGCTGACCCATGACGTCGACACCATCAGCGACTTCGCATTCGCCTTCGCGCCGCTGGCCATTTCCCTGACCGTGACCCTCGGCTGCATGGGCTACCTGGCGCTGCTGTCGTGGCCGATGTTCCTGATGATGGTGCTGGCGATCGCCATCGGCACCGGCATCCAGTTCTATGCACAAGGCAAGGGTATCAAGGGCTTCATGGCCGCCCGTGACGCCGAAGACGAATTGCAGAAGCACTACAACGCCATCGCTGGCGGCGCCAAGGAACTGCGCATTCACCGTCCGCGCCGCCAGCGCATGTTCACGTCGGGCATTCAGGGCACGGCGGACTTTATCTGCAACACCCAGGTGCGTTCGATCAATACCTTCGTGATCGCCAAAACGCTGGGGTCGATGCTGTTCTTCGTGGTCATCGGCCTGGCGTTGGCCCTGCAATCGTTCTGGCCCAGCGCCGACAAGTCGGTGATGAGCGGCTTCGTCCTGGTGCTGCTGTACATGAAAGGCCCCATCGAGCATCTGGTCGGTACCTTGCCGGTGGTCAGCCGCGCGCGGATTGCCTTCCGCCGGATCGCCGAACTGTCGAGCCAGTTCTCCTCGCCCGAGCCGCATCTGTTGCTCAACGACACTGGCAAAAAACCGGCCGTGGTCAACAGCCTGCAACTGGACAACGTCAGCTATGCCTTCCCCGCCGCACCGGGCAGCGAAGCGTTTCGGCTGGGGCCGGTGAACCTGACCATCGAACAGGGCGACATCATTTTCATCGTCGGCGAAAACGGTTGCGGCAAGACCACGCTGATCAAATTGTTGCTCGGCCTGTATGCGCCGCAGCAGGGTGCAATCCTGCTCAACGGCGACAGCATCGATGCGCAGAACCGTGACGACTACCGCCAACTGTTCACCACGATTTTTGCCGACTACTACCTGTTCGATGACGTGGTGCAGGGCGATCAGCACATTCCCGAAGACGCCAACACCTACCTGCAACGCCTGGAAATCGCGCACAAGGTCAGCGTCAAGAACGGCAGTTTCACCACCACCGACCTGTCCACCGGCCAGCGTAAACGCCTGGCATTGGTCAATGCCTGGCTGGAAGAACGGCCGGTGCTGGTGTTCGACGAATGGGCGGCCGACCAGGACCCGACCTTCCGCCGGATCTTCTACACCGAGCTGCTTCCAGACCTCAAGCGCCTGGGCAAAACCATCATCGTCATCTCCCACGACGATCGCTATTTCGACATGGCCGATCAGCTGGTGCGCATGGAATCGGGCCGGGTGGTGACCGAGCGGGCAACCGCCTGAGAGCAGCAACACCCATCACTCGACGATTTTTTCGGGGTTTGTTTTCCGGTTTCGTCGAAGTGACGCGTCTAATAATAATTATCATTAACTAAAAAACTGCACACCTCAGGAGCGATTTGAGCAATGCAAAGCCCTACCCTGTCCCGCGCGCCGTTGGCACTGGCCATCGCGCCGCAAAAGAAATTCCGAACAGTCGTACCGGGTGCGTTGCTGACCCTGTTGCTGCTGGGCACGTCTGAAGTCCAGGCCGCGCCGGTGAACGTCAACGTTCCTTCGCAGTCGCTGGCCAGCGCGCTACAGCAACTGGGTCAACAGACCGACCTGCAGATTCTGTACAGCCAGGACATGGTCAACGGCCTCAAATCGACGGCGGTTTCCGGCAATCTGGAGCCGGAACAGGCACTGAACACGTTGCTGCTGGGGAGCGGCATTACGTTTCAACTGACTGGCAACACCGTTTCGCTGATTCCGGTCGCCGGCAACTCCAGTGCGCTGCAACTGGGCGCGACCGCGATCTCTGGCGTTGCGCCGGGGCCGACCACCGAAGGCACGCATTCCTACACCTCCGATGAAGTCAGCATCGGCAAGGGCAACATCAAGCTCAAGGACATCCCGCAGTCGGTGTCCGTCGTCACGCGCCAGCGCATGGACGACCAGAACATGAACAGCCTGCAAGACGCGATGCGTCAGGTCACCGGCGTCACCATCAAGACGTACAACTCCGGCTCCAGCCTGAACGACGTCTACATGCGCGGCTTCCTCGTCGACCAGGTGCAGGTTGACGGCGTATCGCAACCGACTGGCCAGGGTGACATGGGCACCAGCTTCGACCTCGCGATGTACGACCGCGTCGAAGTGTTGCGCGGTCCGTCGGGCCTGTATCAAGGCGCTGGCGAACCTGGCGGCACCATTAACGTGGTGCGCAAGCGCGCCCTGAACAAATTCGCTCTCGGCGGCGAACTGGGCGCAGGCTCCTATGATCACTACCGCTCGATGGTGGACGTCACCGGCCCGTTGAACGATCAGGGCACCGTGCGCGGTCGCTTCATCACCGCTTACGAGAACAACAAATCCTTCGTCGACTCCGCCCAGAACGAACGCCCGATGGTGTACGGCCGCCTGGAATTCGACCTCGACCCGTCCACCACCCTGTCGGTCGGCGGCGCCTACCAGCAGAACCATTCCACCCCGGCGTTCGGTTTGCCGGCGTTTGCCGACGGCAAGTTGCTGGACGTGCCGCGCTCGACGTTCGTCGATGCCAAGTGGAACACCCTGAACGAGAAAGTCTGGGAATCCTTTGCCGAGGTCGATCACGCATTGGATAACGGCGGTCAGTTCAAGACCACCGTCACCTACCGCGACGCAGAAACGCCACAGCGAAACTTCACCTGGGCCGACGGTGCGGTCGAGCCCAATGGCGACAGCTGGGCCGTGGCGTACGACTACTACACCCACATCAAGACCATCGGCGTCGACAGCTTCGTGACCACGCCGTTCGAATTCGCTGATCGCCAACACGAGTTCACCGTTGGTGCCGAGTACCAGCACCTGGACAAAGATTTCGAATACGGTGGCGGCGAGTACTTCCCGATCAACGTCTACAACCCGGGCAGTATCGATATTCCCAAGAACGACTATGAGCGGGTCAACGGCAACTGGTCCAAGTCCGACCAGTACGGCCTCTATACCCGCGCCAAGTTCAACGTCACCGACTGGCTCGACGTGATCGGCGGCAGCCGCGTGACCTGGTATGAAAGCGACGCGAAAAACGCCAACGCCTTCTTCAACACCTTCGGTGACGCGCACACCAGCATCAACCGCAAGGTCGTGCCCTACGGCGCCATCATCGCCAAGCTGACCCCGGAACTGTCGGCCTACGCCAGCTACACCGGTGTGTTCAAGCCACAGAGCGAAGCCGGTGCTGACAACTCGCCAATCGGACCGCGCAAAGGCAAGCAATACGAAATCGGCCTCAAGCGCGAATTCTACGACGGTCGCCTGAATGCCAGCATCGCGATGTTCCGCATCTACGACGAAAACCGCGCCGAATACAACTCCGACAACAATAGCTACGAAGCACAAGGCAAGGCACGCAGCCAGGGCTGGGAAACCGAGTTGAGCGGCAACCTGACCGACAACTGGAGCATCGTCACCGGCTACGCCTTCACCAGCACCAAATTGTTGAAATCCGCCGACGACAATGAAGGCAGCACCTTCAGCACCATCACGCCTAAACACAACTTCAACCTGTGGACCAAATACGACTTCACCGACGGCCCGCTCAAAGACTTCAGCGTCGGCGGCGGTGTGCGTGTAGTCAGCAAGACCTGGTACCAGCGTGAAGTGCGCTTCGAACAAAGCGGCTATGGCATCGCCACGGCGCAGGTGGGCTACAAGTTCAACGAGAACCTGTCGGCAACACTGACTGGCAACAACCTGTTTGATAAAAAGTACTACGATCGCGTGGATGCTTCGTGGGGGACTAACTTCTATGGGGATCCGCGGAATTTGACGTTGACGTTGCGGGCTAATTATTGATTGCTGTGTTCGTTAAATATTGAACACCACCGGGCCGCTTGCGGCCCGGTTTTGTATTTGGGGATGGGTATTACCGGGGCGGCTCAATAGAAGCCGACTTGATTCCAACACAGCGCCCAGGGCGCTGCTGGCCAGAGCGTCTACGCCGACTATCCTCGAACATCTTCCGGGAAATACTGTGGAAGCTTGCAATCCGGCTCACCTGCAATGCAGAGCGCACTGCCGGAATCCATATAGTCCTTGTGAGACCCCTGCCCAATGAAGGCGGAACCATCGCCATGGCAATTAGCGCCATCGGCCCCTTCATCCGCACAATAAGCAGGCTGACCTTCCCACTGGAAAATAATGACCTGTTCAGGGCTCGGATTACCCGCGACGGTGCGGCTCTCGAATTGGCGAGCCTGTGGCGCAGCTGCCTGAGTGTCTACTGCCTGGGTTGAGCGCTGGGCATTCGCCTGCGCAGCTTGGTCCTGCTCACGGGCACGTTTGTCTTCTTCGATTCTGGCGACATGCGCATCGAACATCTGCACCATTCGATCGACGGACTCGACGCCTGCCTTTCCGGTGGGTTCGAACAACGTCCACAGATAGAGCTCATCAGACACGCCATTGATGATCCCCAGTGAATGTTTCCCATCGGTAATCTGGAAAGCAACGATTCCTGCAACGCCAGCGACACTTTTCAGAAAGCGCTTCGGCACGACGCCGAAAACGATCTTCAGTTGCTTGCCTCCAGCGATATCGGCGGTTGCCGCCACGAGTTTGAGACCACTGGACAGCTCGACCTGCCGGGCTTCGTCGGTGTCCACGTAATCGATATCGACATTGGACAAACGATCATTGTCGTCCAAGGCATCCTCAAGCTCCATGGACGTATCGATGCCCATCCTTTTCAGCATGTTCTCTCGTTGTTCCGGGTCTTGGCCCTTCATCCCGGTCAACGGGATCAGGTCAATGGGAGTCAGCTCTTCGACAGCGTCGATGGCGTTGTTGGAGAACACATAGAACGGAAGATAGAGGGTCAGCGAAACGATAGTCGCGCCGAGCCAAAGCTTAAATAGAGTGCGCATAGAGCGTCCTTGCTTCTTGAGGTTGGAGGGTGTGCAGCTGCCGGTAATCAGCGTCGGCGGGGGAAAGCTGGCTTTGCAGTTTACGAGATACTGGCTACCTGAGCTGCCATTCGAAACGACATCATAATGCCATTATTGAAAATTGTCCGTCCTCCCGAAGTTTTGGGTGGAGTCCGCCCCGTCGCCCAAAATGGCGGAGTGAGTGAAAACAGGTACCGAAAACGTGCCGCTGACGATTGAACTCGCGCGACGTCCGCTGCTTAACTTGCCGCTGGCTGGAGCCATTTCCGCAGCCCTCCCCTACACCCTGGGTATTGCATTGACTTGACCCGCCCATTTGCAGTGATTACCGGCAGTGAACGGCAGATGTATCCCTTCTGTTAGCGTCGAGACACTGCTTCTCATTGTTGGTACGTCCTCACCGCAGCGATGAGCATCTGCCGGATATGATCCCTCAGGGTAATGGGCTCCAATACTTCTATATCCGCAGCGTTCGCCATTAGAAAAAGTCGCAGCCCTTGAGAGTCGCGAGTCTTGCATGTCAGCAACCATTTGTTCCCGAATGGCTCCAGCTTCTGGTCTTTTTCGAGTGGGTTTTCAGCAAGCCGGTTGTACAGGTTGTCACTTAGAAGAAGGCGCGTTAATTGCGGGGGCGTGTAAACGCTCACAAGGTCTTTCTGTGCTTCGTCTGAGAGAACATCGTAGCCTTCTGGGTCGTTGATATTCCGCTTTCCAGGCTCGACTTTTGTGATTCGATGAAGCATCAGCGCGCAAAGTTTATTGGGACCATTGCTGCTGTATTTACCACGCGGCAATTCAGGATCAGGCTCTTTGCCGAGCCACTTCTCTTCGACAACATAGGCGGAGAGATAAATATTGGAGTCCTGGTGGGACAGCCCCAGCGGTTTTAGTTGGTAGATGCACTCAACGCCGTCGGCATCGCGAGGAAGGTACCCAACCTCCAAGGGAGTGTCCTTCATGATGGCTGTCTGCAAACATTTGAGATGTTCGGGGTTGTGCTTACCAGGCTGCAGTACCGTAAATCGGGTGCCGGAGGTAATACGCTTAGTGAAATCCAGCTTTCGTTCGCAGCCGTCTTGCATGACCAGCTCAGCGTAGTGCCGCAGGCCCTTGAGCTCCTCAGTCGCTGACTGCAGGCCAAAACGTTCGGCGTGCTGGAAGATCGAAGTGAGTGACATTGCGTCTGAAGGTGACAGTACTAGCGAGTGGCTTCGGCCAACCGCTTTCCAGAACAACTCCCTCTTGTCATCTTCCCCCGCTTCGGATTCGACGTAGTGAAGTTCTTTCAGCACCTTCAAGTCCCTGCGGGTGGTTCTTTCGTGATGAACATCACTTCCATCACCATTGCGCGAAACCCAGCCGACCAGTCGCTTGTGAAGGTAGGCGGTACTGACCGATTTGCCGGCTGCAAGAAGGATTTGCCGCAAGTAATCACGGCGGTGAGCACGATTTATCATTTTTTTTCGATAGGGACAGGAAGTGACCCTATTTGATTTCATGATGCTCCTCATTGGCAAGGCAATCACGTTGAGCACGTCGAACCCCACCCGCGGGGCAGGCGGATGAAGGAGGCATCAATGAGCAACATCGAGATGTTAAAAGCGCTGGTGTTTCAGGCCGCGACCGGGGGGATCAATGCAACTGATCTGCGTCGGCGGGTAATGCAGGAAAAGGTCCACCCAAGCGAGGCTGAATTCCAGTCGATTATTCTGGGGTTACAGGAAGAAGAACGCCTGTGTGGCCAAGAGGTTGACGGCCAGTGGATTTACACCGCAATCGACAAGAACGATCCTGGCTTTTCCCCTCTGGAGTACAGCCCACAATTTGCCGAACGGATCATCGCGGCGTCGTGTGGCGAATTCAAAGAAATCGACGTTGATGAGATGATCAGCCAGCTTGACGACATGATCGCGAAAGCGCGATCACGCAAAAACGATAACAAGTAACCGCCCGCGACTGGGCACACGTAAGCCAACCTCAGCACTCGCTACCCACTGAAAGGAAATCGATTCCATGGTTACAGATGTGACGTCTGCCATTAACAATGCCAAACCAGGCATCAAGAAATACCTGGCACTGATGGATCAAGTGGCGAAGGTGAATGTCTCGACGGATGCAGAGTTTCAGCGAGCTTATAACGGGTTCTATCGAGTCCAGCGTCGGCAGGCATCCTGGTATTCCACCTATTACAACCTCATGGAGGAGTTGAAAGGTTCGAAGCCCACTTTTGGTGACGTTCTAGACCGTGTGTACGAAGTAACTGGACGCTACGAACCGTCTTTTTCCAGCAAACTGGTCGCGACGTTATGTGATGACAAGCCTGTATGGGACCAGCACGTCCTTAAAAACATTGGCCAGAAGGCTCCATCCTATGCGTCTCACACCAAGATTCGTGACGCCAAACTCCGCTACGCCGATATCGAAAACTGGTACAAAACTTTTCTGACGTCCGACAAGGGTGTCAATTGGATCAACCAGTTTAACGACCTGATACCCGAGCACGGCAAGCTTACCGATCTCAAGAAAGTGGATTTAATACTCTGGCAGATGCGCGACTAGCGGTTTGATTCGATATTTTTTCGCACTTACCTCGTGTGCAGGAACCGCGCAGCCACTGCGGTTTTGCATAGCTTGTTTAAGCGGCCTACAGGTTACTTCGTGAAAGCTACATCACCTTGCGTCGTTGCCTACAGGTACGCCAGAATCCGCCGGCTTGTGCGTCATGAGCATGGTCTCTATCGTTTCCCTGCCACTGCAAATCAGTGGTCGGGTTTGGTAGCCCGTTTCGCTTAGGCGCATAGCTTCACCTTATGCAGTCGCTTTCTCAGGGCTCTGATTTATGGGGGCCATGCGCAGGGCTCCCTCGGGGGCGCCGGGGTCCTAATGCGACCGGTCTACCAACCCGCGTATGGCCGCCACCTTCGTTTGGTAGCGAGGGTGATGGCTCCTTGCTTTTCGCGTTAGGAGTTCCATCTATGCCCAAGGTCACACCCAACCCGCCGGAACTCGATCCGGCCTCCCCCAATGAAAACGTCGACTCCTCCACTAACCCCAGGCCTGATATCCAACCTTCATTCGCCGACATCAAAGCCACCCCACGCACCATGAACACGATGTTCATCGTCAATCCGGAATTCGATATCGAAACCCTGTTGGGCTATGCGTGTGAATCACTGGCCTCGGCCGAGGTGATGGCCAATGATCTGGCTGATCATTTGCAGGGATCGTCGCGCAATTCGCTGCTGGGTATTTCGCAGGTGATCATGCTGGCGGAGTTGACGGTGAATCGGGCATTGGACCATCTGGATCCGATAGAGGACGTGCATTAGTCCGGCAATCGCACTGCGTTATCGTTCTTCCTCGGAACGTCGCCGGGCCAAGCTTTAATGCCAGTCATTCAAGCAAAAGTTGATTCCTGTGGGAGCGAGCTTGCTCGCGATGGATGCCAACGATAACGCGTATTTTCTGGATATACGCGCCGTCCTTAAGTCCATCGAGAGCAAGCTCGCTCCTACAAAGTCACAAGCGATAGGATCGCCCACGAGAGTGCGGAACGATCGCTGCGAGTGCATCAACTCAGGCTTTCGGTGATCTGCCCCGCCAGTTGCTCCAGCATCCCCGGCACTTCCTGAACCATCTCCCCCATCCGTGCGAAGTCGTGGGTCATCCCCGCTTTCACATCCAGCACCACAGGTTGTCCGGCGGCACGCAATTTTTCGGCCCAGGCCAGGCCTTCATCCAGCAACGGATCGTATTCGGCCAGCCACAGTACGGTCGGTGTCAGCCCCTGCAGGGTCTCGGCGAACAACGGGGAAAAGCGCCAGTCACGACGATCATCGGCGCTACGTTGGTACTGCTGATAGAACCACTCCAACGTGGTCGCTTCCAGCAGATAGCCCTCGGCGAAACGTGCGAGGGACGGGCGTTTTTCCACGGCGTCGATCACCGGGTACAACAACACTTGCACCCGTGGCGTCAGCGGCCAGGCTTGCGGATTCTGTGCGATGGCGATCGACAACGAGGCCACCAGGCTGCCGCCGACGCTGTCGCCAGCCAATGCGATGCGGTTTGCGTCCAGGCCCAGAGCACCGGCGCCGTTGGTGGCGAGCCAGCGTGTCACGTCTTCGGCATCTTCGTAGGCCGTGGGAAAACGGTGTTCCGGGGCCAGTCGATAATCCGCCGACAGCACCGTAAAACCACCCGCCAGCGCCAATCGTCGGCACAGGGTGTCGTGGGAATCGAGGCTGCCGACCACGTAGCCGCCGCCGTGAAAGTACAGCAGCACCGGACGTTCCTGAGTGCCCAGCGACGGGCGAGCGTAGAGGCGCGCATTCAGCAAGTGGCCGTCGCGGGCCGGAATGCTGACGGCGGTCACGGTCAGCGCGCCCATTGGTGCGGCGTCGAGCAGCTGCGAGGTTTGTTCGAATTGCTGGCGCGCTTCGGCCGGGGCCAGCTCGTGCATGGGCAGGCTTTTGCCGGTGAGGCGGCCGAACTCGGCCAGCTCCAGAAAACCTTCGATGTCCGGGTGCAGTGCCATGGGCGGTGGTCTCCAAAAAATAAAAAAGCTCGCCCTATAAACGATCCGCGAGGGCCGTTCATTAGGGCGAGCTTGTTTTGGCGCGGTAAAACCTCAGTCCTGCGCCACCACCTCCCGACCGAGGGCCGTCACCACGGCGCTCAGGCATTCCTCCCGTTGCAGGATATCGAAGTGGCAGGCGGCGACGATTTGCACTTTGCGCAGCCGTGGTTGCTGACGCTCCAGCGTCGCGCGTTCGGCCGTCGGGTTGCCATCCGCCCACCAGCAGTACAGTTCGGCGTGCGGCAGCGGCAAGGTCTCGACCTGCCGCGACAGCGCCTTCAAGCGCGTGCTGACCATGAACGTCTGCGCCAACTCATCGGCCCCCAGCAATGCGTAACCGCTGGCCTGCTCGCCTTCGGTGTCGATCACTGTGCGAATGATCCGCGCGACTGCGTCCTGATCGCCCGAGGTTTCGACACTCAACGCCTGAGCAATCACGTCGCTGTCCATGCTCAACGTTGCCCCCAGGAACTCGCGCAGGTCCGCGCGCCACTCATCTGCACGGGCGGCAGCGTTGGCCTGGGTCGGCACAAAGCTGTCCACCAGACCGACGAACGCCACACGCTGGCCCTGTTGTTCAAGCAGGTCGCCAACCATCAACGCCAGCGCCCCGCCCAACGACCAGCCCAGCAAATGGTACGGGCCTTGCAGTTGTTTGCGACGGATCGCTTCGACGTAGTCCGCCGCCATTTGCCGCAGCGAAGTGTCGTGCCACTGACGGTCGAGCAGCATGCGGCATTGCACACCGTACACCGTGCGCAGACCTTCCAGTCGACGGGCCAAAGGCTCGTAGTCGAACACCGTGCCGAACCCCGCGTGCAGGCAGAACAGCGCCGGTTGATCGTCCACTGGCTGGTTCAACAGCAGCAGCGGTTCAGGGCTCTGTTTGAGCGGTTGCTCATCGACGCCGGACAACCCGGCGATGGTCGGTTTGGCCATCATGTCGCGCAGTTTGAGCTGGAAGCCCGGCTCATTCAGCGCTCGCACTTTCGAGATCACCTTGAGGGTGCGCAGTGAGTCGCCGCCCAACTCAAAGAAATTGTCGGTGATGCCGACTTTGTCGACGCCCAGCACTTGCTGCCAGATCTCGGCCAGCGCCCACTCCAGCGACGTACGCGGGGCCACGTAATCGCGCCCCTCGAAGGTCGGGTCGGGCAAGGCCTTGCGGTCGAGTTTGCCGTTCGGTGTCAGCGGGAAACGCGGCAACACCACGACCTGCGTCGGAACCATGTAATCCGGCAGGCTTTCACGCAAGGCCGCCTGGCAACGCGGGCCCAGACCGTCGTCCTCGGCAGCGACCACATAACCCACCAGTTGCGGACCCTGGCCACTGTCACGCACCACCACAAGGGCGTCGTTTACTCCGACCTGCTCACGCAGACGAGCTTCGATTTCACCCAGTTCGATGCGGAAGCCGCGCACTTTGACCTGATGGTCGATGCGTCCCACGTAATCGAATACGCCGTCCTCGCGGCGGCGCACCAGGTCGCCGGTGCGGTACAAGCGACCGCCGTCGCGGCTGAACGGGTCGGCGACGAAACGCTCGGCGGTTTGCCACGGGTGACGGTGGTAGCCACGCGCCACGCCACGACCGCCGATGTACAGTTCGCCGACCATGCCCACCGGCAACGGATTGAGGTCCATGTCCAACACATGCAGGCTGCGGGTGCCGACGCGGCAGCCAATCGGCGCATACATCGCCTCGCAGTGGCCGTCGGCAGCGATTTTCCACAGCAGCGGCGTGACCACGGTTTCCGTCGGGCCGTAACCGTTCACCAGGTATTGCGGTTTGAGCGTGTGCTTGACCCGTTCGAACGTGGCGTCCGGCACCGCATCGCCACCGAAGCAATAGATGCGCACCGGCGGTGGATCGCCGCCCTGCAACTCGGCGTGTTCGGCCAGTTGCAGCAAGTACGCCGGCGGGAAGCAGGCGACGGTGATGCGCTGACGGTGCAACACCGCCAGCGTCTGCTCGGCGGTCCACAAGGCGTTGTCGCGCACCACCAGGGTCGAGCCGCTGATCAGTGCGGTGATCCAGCGTTCATGGGCACCGTCGAAGGCGAACGACATGAAATGCAGTTCGCGATTGCCAGGGTCCATTTCATACAGCTCGGCAATCGCCTGCACGTGCATGCTCAACGGCCCGTGAGCCACAGCGACGCTCTTCGGTTTGCCGGTCGAGCCCGAGGTGTAAATCAGGTACGCCAGTTGCTCGGCGTGTACGTTGTTTTGCGGCGCCAACACCTCGACGTCGAGGTTCAAGCGATCCACGGCGACCATCGGCGTGCCCGGATTGAGCTGCGCCGTGTCACGCAAACGCTCCTGGGTCAGCAGCAAACGCATGTCGCTGTCGGCCATCATGTAGCGCAGGCGCTCCTGCGGATATTGCGGGTCCAGCGGCACGTACGCGGCGCCGCACTTCATCACCGCCAGCAGCGACACCACCAGCTCCAGCGAACGCTCCATGAACACGCCGACCACGTCTTCGGCCTGCACGCCCTGCTCCAGCAAGTGGACCGCAAGTGCGTCGGAACGACGATCCAGTTCGGCATAACTCAAGTGTTCGGCATCGCGGTCGGCGTAGCTGAGCATCAGCGCGGTGTGATCCGGTTGCAGACGTGCGCGCTCACGGATCAGCTCGTGCACCGGCCGTTCGTGGTCGTCGGCCAGCGTCGGCAGCTCGCCGTCCAGTTGCCGGCCTTGGTCCAGCGTCAGCAAACCGATCTCGCCCACGGCGCGCCCGGCGTTGTCGCACAGACGCTGCATCAGGCTTTCCATGTGGCTGCGCAGCACTTCGACGGTGGCCAGGTCGAACTGATCAAGCGGGTGCATGTACTCGATGCGCAGCCCTTCATCGAGGCTGACCATCAAGTCCATGGCGAAGCTGGTCAGGCCGAAATCGGAGACGTCTTCGAAACGCAGGGAATCACCGTTCCACTCGCGCAACGTGCGGTCCACCGGCTGGTTTTCGAAAACGATGATGCTGTCGAACAGCGACTGCCCGCCCTGCCCGGCCCAGCGTTGAATGTCGCTGAGCGGGGTTTGCTGGAAGTCGCGGATGTCGAGGTTGTAGGCCTGGATCTCGCGCAGCCAGTCGCCGACGCTCGTCTCGGTCGGCACGCTGTTGACCACCGGCAAGGTGTTGATGAACAGCCCGAGCATGTTCTCCGAACCGTTGAGGGTTTCCGGTCGGCCCGACACCGTGGCGCCGAACGTCACCGTGCGCTGGCCGGTATAACGCTGCAACAACAGCAGCCACGCGGCTTGCACCAGGGTGTTGAGCGTGACTTGCTGTTGCTGGGCAAACGCCTGCAAACGCGCGGTTTGCTGAGCATTCAGGTGCGTATAGATCGCGTGATAACCCGCTTGCGGCGCCTTCACCGGCAATGCGCGGGCCAGGTGCGTGGCGCCTTCGAGGGTCTTGAGCTTGTCTTTCCAGAACGCTTCGCTGGCCTCGACGGCTTGGTGACCGAGCCAGTCGATGTAGTCGCGATACGCGGCCACCGGTTCCTGCGCGTCGCCACTGTAATGACGCAGCACTTCACCGATCAGGCGAGACACACTCCAACCGTCCATGAGGATGTGGTGGTAGGTCCAGATCAGGCGATAACGGTCGTCTTCCAGACGCACCAGCAGCAAGCGCAACAACGGCGCGCGGTTCAGCGAGAAGCCACGTTCACGTTCATCAGCGGCCAATTGGCGCACACGCTCGGGCTGGTTATCCAGACCGCGCCAGTCGAGTTCGGTCAGCAGCGTCGGCGCATTGCGCAACACCACTTGCAGCGGCTCCTTGTCGCCCTCCCACAGGAACGCGGTGCGCAGGATCGCGTGACGCTGCGCGGCGTCGGCCCAGGCTTCGCGGAAGCGCGAACCGTCAACGCCACGCACGCCCACTTCGATCTGGTTGACGTACAGCCCCGAGTCGCCGTCCTGCACCGAGTGGAACAGCATGCCCTGCTGCATCGGCGACAGTGGATAAACGTCGTCCACCTCGTCCGCCGTCAATTGCAGCGCCTGATACTGCGCTTCGCTCAGTTCGATTTTCAGCGCCGGTGCAGAAATAACCGGCGCCGCTTCCACGGCGTCCACTGCCTGGGCAACCGTCGCCAGTTCAGCGATGGTCGGGTGACTGAACACGTGTTTCGGCGAAATGCTCAGGCCGGCCTTGCGCGCACGGCTGACCGCCTGGATCGACACGATGGAGTCGCCGCCCAGTTCGAAGAAGTTGTCCTGAATGCCGACCTGCACTTCAAACAACGCCTGCCACACGTCTTGCAGCGTGGCCTCCACGGCATTGCGCGGTGCGACGTATTCACGCACGTGCTGATCGGGTTGTGGCAAGGCGCGGCGATCGAGTTTGCCGTTCGGCGTCACGGGCAGTTGCTCAAGCGCCAACACATGGCTCGGTTGCATGTGCTCGGGCAGCGCATTGCGCAGGTGCTGCTTCAGCCCGTCGAGTGCCAACGACTGGCCGACCACGTAAGCCACCAGTTGCTTGGATTTACCGACATCCAGCGCGATCACCACCGCCTCGCGCACCTGCGGATGTTCCAGCAGGCAGGCTTCAATCTCACCCAGCTCGATGCGCAAGCCACGGATCTTCACTTGATGATCGAGGCGACCGACGTATTCGATCACGCCGTCCTCGCGATAACGCGCCAGGTCGCCGGTGCGGTACAGGCGCTCGCCCTGCACGCCGAACGGGCTGGCGACAAAACGCTCGGCCGTCAGGTCCGGACGACGGTGGTAACCCCGCGCCAGGCCGACACCGCCCAAGTACAGCTCACCGACGCAACCCGCCACTTGCGGTTGCAGGCTGTCGTCGAGGATGTAGGTCACCAGGTTGGCGATCGGGTAACCGATCGGCACGCTGATCGAGCCGTCATCGACGCACGTCCAGTGGGTCACGTCGATGGCCGCTTCGGTCGGCCCGTACAGGTTGTACAAACCGACGCCGGGCAGCACGCGGAACAGGCTGTTCTGCAAATCCGCCGACAGTGCCTCACCGCTGCACATGATCTGCCGCAGGCTGGCGCAACGCTCAAAGCCCTCGCCCTGAACAAACGCCTGCAACATCGACGGCACGAAATGCAGGGTGCTGACCTGATACTGCTCGATCAAACGCACCAGTTGCGCCGGGTCGCGATGGGCGCCCGGCTCGGCCACCGCAAGGCGTGCACCGACCATCAGCGGCCAGAAAAACTCCCACACCGACACGTCAAAACTGAACGGCGTTTTTTGCAGCACGGTGTCGCGTCCGTCCAGCGGGTACGCGCCCTGCATCCACTCGATGCGGTTGTACAACGCATCGTGACGGTTGGCTGCGCCCTTGGGTTTACCCGTGGAGCCGGAGGTGTAAATCATGTAGGCCAGCGATTGCAGCTCGACCACGCACGGCAGGTTTTCGTCGCTCAAGCCTTCGACTAACCGAGCGCTGTCGTCCAGGCAGATCGCCGCGGTGCCCGCCGGAATCGGCAATTGCGCCAGCAGATGACGCTGGGTCAGCAGCACATGCACGCCGCTGTCCTCGAACATGTGCTCCAGGCGCTCGCGCGGGTAATCCGGGTCCAGCGGCACATAAGCGCCGCCGGCCTTCATGATCGCGAGCAAACCGATCACCAGTTCCAGCGAACGTTCGGCGGCAATGCCGACCAGCACTTCGGCGCCGACACCTTGGGCGCGCAGGTAGTGCGCCAGTCGGTTGGCCTGTTGATTGAGTTGACGATACGTCAGGGTCTGACCGGCAAAAACCAAAGCCTGGGCGTCCGGGGTTTTCAGCACTTGGGCTTCGAAGCACAGGTGGACCGGACGCACATCGGGCCAGGTCACGGCGGTGTCGTTGAAGCCTTGCACTTGCTGTGCGGTCTGCGCAGCGTCGAGCAGGCTCAGGCGACCCAAGGCTAGTTGCGGTTCGCGCACCATGGCATCGAGCAACGCCACCAGACGCTTGCTCAGGCCGTCGATGGCCTCGGCGGTAAACAGCACGGTGTCGTAATTGAAACGCAGGTCCAGGCACTCGCCCAGCTCGGCGGCGATGGCCAGCGGGAAACTGGTCTGATCGTGATGGCTGATACCGGAGAACTTCAGCACGCTCGGATTACCACCCTCCAGTGCCTCGGCGACCGGGTAGTTTTCGAACACTAGCAGCGTGTCGAACAGCGACTCGCCGGAGTGCCCGGCCCAACGCTGTACATCCGCCAGCGGCGTGTATTCGACATCGCGCAATTTGAGATTGAGCGCCTGCACCTCATCCACCCATTGGCTGACCGTGCGCTCGGGGTGCGGCGTGGCGATCACCGGCAAGGTGTTGATGAACAGACCGACTTGCTGCTCAATGCCCTGCAACTCGCTCGGACGCCCCGACACCGTGGCGCCGAACGCCACCGTGCGCTGGCCGGTGTAGCGCTGCAACAGCAGCAGCCACGCCGCTTGCAGCAAGGTGTTCGGCGTCACGCGGGCCTGACGGGCAAACCCGCTCAGGCGTTCGCTGGCCGCCCGGTCCAGGCTCAGGTGAACGGTGCGATGACCGCCGCCCTGCCCTGCGACCGGTCCCGGCATCGCGCCGGCCAAACGGGTCGGCTCGTTGAACGCCTGCAACTGCTCCAGCCAGAACGCTTCGCACGCAGCGCGATCACGCCCGCCCAGCCACGTCATGTAATCACGATAACGACCGCCGCTCGCCACCGGCATCACGCCGGAGTAACGCTGCAACACTTCGCCGAACAGCTGCGAGGTGCTCCAGCCGTCGAGCAGAATGTGGTGGTTGGTGAAGATCAGGTGATGGGTGTCGTTCGCGGTCTGCACCAGGGTCAGGCGCAGCAACGGCGCGGCTGTCAGGTCGAAACCGCGCAGGCGGTCGTCTTCGGCCAGACGGTGCAAAGCCAGTGCCTGATCCGCTTGATTGCGCCAGTCGAGCACGGTCAATGGCAGCGTGGCCTGGGCCAGAATCACTTGCAGCGGTCGCGAACCATTGCTCTCACTGAAGAACGCGGCGCGCAGCACTTCATGGTTTTCCAGCGTCTGTTGCCAGGCGCTGCGGAACGATTCGACGTCTATGCCCTGCACGTCCACGCGCATTTGCGGGATGTAAGCGCCGGCATCCGGGGCGAACAAACTGTGGAACAACATGCCTTCCTGCATCGGCGACAGCGGGAAGATGTTTTCGATTTCACGCATCGCCAGCGGCAGTGCATCGAGCTGCGCCTGATCGACGCTGACCAGCGGCACATCACTCGGCGTCAGGCCACCGGCACCGCTGAGGCAGTGTTCGATCAGCTGTTGCAGCTCGGCAGCATAGGCCTCGGCCAGACGCTGCACGGTGTGCTCGGCAAACACTTCGCGGCTGAAGGTCCAGCTCAGGCGCAGTTGCCCGGCGTAGACCTGACCATTAATGCTCAGGCCACGGTCTAGCGAGGCCGAAGCACCTTGCTCGGCACCACCGCTTTCCCGGGCCGGACGCCACGGTGCCTGCTCATCGAAACTGGCATCGAACTGGCCCATGTAGTTGAAGGTGATTTGCGGCTGCGGCAACGCCTCAAGACCGGCCTGCGCCAGATACCGCAGGATACCGAAACCGATGCCTTTGTCCGGTACGGCGCGCAGCTGTTCCTTGACCGCCTTGATGCTCCCGGCCAGATCACTGACCGGGGTCAACTTGACCGGGAAGATCGAGGTGAACCAGCCCACGGTGCGGGTCAGGTCGATGTCGTCGAACAGGTCTTCACGACCATGACCTTCCAGTTTGACCAGGGTCGAAGGCTGGCCGGTCCAGGCACCCAACACCCGCGCCAACGCCGTCAGCAACAGGTCGTTGACCTGCGTGCGGTACGCCGCTGGCGCGTCTTGCAGCAGTTGGCGAGTGAAGGTGCTGTCGAGCACGGTTTCCACGCTCACGGCATGTTCGCTGGCCAGACTGCCCTGTGGATGATCGGCGGGCAGGTCCACCACCACGTCGTGGTATTGGCGCTGCCAGTAATCGGCCTGACTCGCCAGTTCAGGGCTTTGCGCATGGATTTTCAAACGCGCCGCCCAGGCTTGATAGGCGCTGGATTTGGCCGGCAGGCGCAGGGGTTGCGCCTGACGCGCCTGGTCGTAGACCGTTTGCAAATCTTCGAGCAACAGACGCCAGGACACGCCGTCCACTACCAAATGATGCACCACCAACAGCAAGCGCTGACCGGCCCTGCCCATGTCCACCAGCAAGGCGCGCAACAGCGGGCCGTCGTGCAAATTCAGGCTGGCTTGGGCGGCATTGCAGTGTTCAAGCAGCTCGTCGGCGTTCGAGGCCTGACGCTGCCACAACAGTTCGGCGCTGTTCCAGTGCTCGGCCTGAGCCTGCTGCCACACGCCATCCACCTGACGCAATCGCAGGCGCAACGCGTCGTGATGTTCCAGCAGCGCGGCCAGTGCCTGTTGCAGGCAGGCGCTGTCGAGCGGTTCGCGAAGTTCCAGCAGTACCGACTGGTTCCAGTGATCGCGGGCCTCGATGGTTTGCTCGAAAAACCAGTGTTGGATCGGCGTCAGCAACACATCGCCGCGCACCGGTCCCTGATCGATAACCAGACCGGCACTGCGCTGAGCGACTTTCGCCAGGCTCTGCACGGTCTGGTGTTGAAACAGATCGCGCGGGCTGATGCGGATCCCGGCCTGACGCGCACGGCTGACCACCTGAATCGAGATGATCGAGTCGCCGCCCAGTTCGAAAAAGTTGTCGTCGATCCCCACGCGCTCAAGCTTGAGCACGTCTTGCCAGATCGTCGCCAGCGCGGCTTGCATCTCGTCCGCCGGTGCGGTGTAAACCTGTTGCGCCAACGCGGCATCAGGCTTGGGCAACGCGTTGCGATCGAGTTTGCCGTTACTGGTCAGCGGCCAGTGATCGAGCTTGAGCAAATGCGCCGGCACCATGTAATCCGGCAGGCCCGCTTGCAGGTGTTCGCGCAACGACTGGCGCAGATCGGCGACGTCCTGGATGACGGTGAACCAGGCGACCACTTGCTGGCTGCCATTGATCTCGGGCGCCAGCACCAGCGCTTGTTCGATGGCCGGGTGATTTTGCAAGCGATCCTGAATTTCTCCCAGCTCGATGCGAAAGCCACGAATCTTCACTTGATGGTCGATACGCCCGGCGTACTCGATGCTGCCGTCGGCGCAATAGCGCGCCAGATCGCCGGTGCGATACAGGCGCGCACCCACTTCATCGGCGAACAAGTCCGGGACAAACCGCGTGGCAGTCAGGTCGGCGCGCTGGTGATAACCGCGCGCCAGTCCGGCACCGCCGACGTACAGCTCACCGACGCAGCCCTTGGCCACCGGGTTCAGGCGCGGGTCGAGCACGTACCAGCGCAGGTCGGCAATCGGCTCGCCCAGCGGCGAACTGTTGGCGCCGTCGAGGTCGGCGCGGGACAACGGCCGGTACGTCACGTGCACGGTGGTTTCGGTGATGCCGTACATGTTGATCAACCCTGGCTGTTGCTCGTCGAACGCGTCGTACCACGCACGCAAGCTCGTGACGTCCAGCGCCTCACCGCCAAACACCACATAACGCAAGGCCAGGCCCTGGGCATTGGCGCAGGCGAACGGCATCAACTGGCGGAACGCCGACGGTGTCTGGTTGAGCACCGTGACCTGCTCATCGCACAGCAAGCGGGCGAAATCTTCCGGGGAACGGCTGATGGCGTGCGGCACCACCACCAGTTTGCCGCCGTAGAACAGCGCGCCAAAGATTTCCCACACGGAGAAGTCGAAGGCGTAGGAATGGAACAGGCTCCAGACATCGTCCGCGTTGAAACCGAACCAGTGTTCGGTGGTGCTAAACAGGCGGGTCAGGTTGCTGTGCGGCAGCAGCGTCCCCTTGGGTTTGCCGGTGGAACCGGAGGTGTAGATAACGTACGCCAGGTTTTCCGGGTGGGTCAGGTTCGGCAGATTCTCGGCAGACGCTTCATTCAGCCAGTCACTGGCGTGGTCGAGGCAAATCGCTTCGATGCCTTCGGACAACGGCAGTCGCGGCAGCAGCGCAGAATCGGTCAGCAACAGGCGCGTGCCGCTGTCAGCCAGCATGTAGGCCAGACGGTCCTGCGGGTATTGCGGGTCCAGCGGCACATAGGCGCCGCCGGCCTTGAGGATCGCCAGCACGCTGACGATCATTTCCAGCGACCGTTCCAGCGCGATCCCCACCAACACGTCCGGGCCGACGCCGCGTTCGCGCAGACGCTGGGCGATGCGGTTGGCCTGTTGGTTCAATTGCGCGTAGCTGAGGGTCACGCCGTCGCAAGTCACCGCGATGTTGTGCGGGTACGCGGCGGCCTGGGCTTCGATCAGTTGATGCGCGCACAGCGTATTCGATTCATGGGGCGCGACCGACATGGCGCTGCGGTTCCAGTCCAGCAAAGTCGCGTGTTGCTCACTTGGGGCGAGCATGCACAGGTCCGCCAGCGCGACCGAGCCGTCAGCGCAGATCGCCTGCAAGAGGTTCAGCCAATGTTGCCCCAGACGCTCGATGGTCGAAGCGCTGAACAATTCGGTGGCATAGACGAACGAGGCGTGAATGCCGTCGTCGCTCTCCACGGTGTCGAGCATCAGCTCGAACTTGGTGGTCTTTTCATCCCAGATCAGCGGCTCGACGCTCAGGCCCGGCAAATCCCAGCGCTGTTTGCCGCCAGCATCGCGCTGGTGGTTGAACATCACCTGGAACAACGGCGTGTGGCTCAGGCTGCGCTCGACGTCGAGGCCATCGACCAACTGCTCGAAAGGCAGATCCTGATGCGCCTGTGCGCCCAGTGCCGCGGTTTTGACCTCGGCCAGCAATTGCAGAAATGGCTGATCGGCATAGGGTTGGGTGCGCAGCACCTGGGTGTTGACGAAAAAGCCCAGCAGGTTTTCCACGTCCTGACGGGTACGGTTGGCAATCGGCACGCCAACGCGAATGTCCCGTTCGCCGCTGTAGCGATGCAACAGGGTTTGCAACGCGGCCATCAACACCATGAACAGCGTGCAGCCTTCGCGACGGGCGAGATCTTTCAGAGCAGACGCCAGGGCCGCCGGCACGTTCAGCTCGACACTCGCGCCCTGCTGACTCGGGATCGCCGGGCGACGACGGTCGGTCGGCAGGTTCAGCGGCGGATGCTCGCGACCCAATTGTTCACGCCAGTACTCAAGCTGGCGCTCGGCCTCGCCGGCTTCCAGCCACAGGCGCTGCCAGCGGGCAAAATCGGCGTACTGAATGCCCAGCTCCGGCAGTTGCGGCGATTGTCCGGCACTGAGTTGCGCGTAGAGCTGGGTGAATTCCTGCAACAGAATCGGCAGCGAACCGCCGTCGGTGACGATGTGATGGAACGTCAGCACCAGCACATGCTGCTGCGCGTCGAGGCGGATCAACCGGCAGCGCATCAACGGACCGTGCTGCAAGTCGAATGGCTGCTCGGCGTTGAGGGCGATCTGGCGATGCAGTTCAGCCGCGTCGGCGGCGTCGGCCTCGACCAGCGGCGCGCCCATCTGCGGGTGGATTTTTTGCAGCACCTGCTGCTCATCGAACACGAAGGTGGTGCGCAGCACTTCATGACGCTGCACCAGCGCAGCGAGGGTTTGCGCCAGCGCTGCGCGGTTGAGTTCACCGCTCAGGCGAAAGGCACCGGTCAGGTTGTACGCGGTCGCCTGCGGCTGCATCTGCCACAAAAACCACAAACGCTGCTGCGCATACGATGCCGGCAACGTGTCGACCGCCGGGTCCCTTGGCGGGATCGGCAGCAGCTCCAGGGTCAGGCCCTGGGCGTGCATCTTTTCTTGCAAGGCACGCCTCGCGTCCAGGCTCAAGCCGCAGAAACGCTGGGCCAGGGTCATCATTCTGTCCGGTGCAGCACTCATCGCGTGTGTTCCTCATCCACTTCGTCGAACAACGCTTCCAGCGCGTCTACATCGTTTTCTTTGTGTTCACTGTGCTGACGGAACTGCTCGATTTGCGCCGCCAGGCGTTCCAGGGTGTCGCCTTCGAAGAACAGCTTCAGCGGGATCGCCAGGTTCAGCTCTTCCTGAATTCGCGCGCGAATCCGCGTCGCCAGCAGCGAGTGACCGCCCAGCTCGAAGAAACTGTCGTGCACGCCGACCCGCTCCACGTGCAGCGCTTCGGCCCAGATCGCCGCCAGGACTTTTTCCAGGTCGGTGCGCGGGGCGACGAAGGCACTGCGGCGCACGTCAAGGTCGAGCAAGGCCTGGCGATTGAGTTTGCCGTTGGGCATCAGCGGGAAGCGTTCCAGCACCTGCAAGCGCGCAGGTTGCATGTGCTCGGGCAGCGCTTCGTTGAGGTGACTGCGCAATTCGTTGAGACGGATGTCGGCGGTGTTGGCCGGGGAAATCACGAAGCCCAGCAGTTGCGGGCCGGTCGGCGTTTCACGGGCGATGACCGCGGCGTCTTCGATGCCGGGCGCGCTGCGCATGGCGGATTCGATCTCGCCCAACTCGATGCGGAAACCGCGGATTTTCACTTGATGATCGACCCGGCCCAGGTACTCCAGCACGCCATCGGCGCGGTAGCGTGCGAGGTCGCCGGTGCGGTACAGGCGCTGACCGGCCCGTTTTGCAAACAGGTCGGGAACAAAACGTTCGGCGGTCAGCGTGGCGCGCTTGAGGTAGCCGCGAGCGATGCCGTCACCACCGACATACAGTTCACCTTCGACACCCACGGCCACCGGCATCAGGTCCGGGCCGAGCACGTGAATGCGCATGCCCGCAATCGGCTGGCCGATCGGGACGGTGTCTTCATCCTGACCGAGCGGCAGTTCCCACGCCGAACACCAGACCGTGCCTTCCGTCGGGCCGTATTCGTTGACCAGCGCCACCTGCGGCAAGGCCTCGCGATGTCGTGCGACCAAGGCGTTGCTGCACGCTTCGCCGGCGACGATCACGCACGCCAGGGCATGGTCGCCGAGGTGTTCGAGAATCTGCGCGTGGTAAGACGGCAAGGTCAGGTAGTGGGAAATCTCTTCACGCTGGATCAGCGCCGCCAGCAGCGCCGGGTCCTTGTAGCTGTCTTCGTCCGGCAGGCACAGGGTCGCGCCCTGCCCCAACGCCCAGAAAACCCCGGCCACGGAGCTGTCGAACGAAAACGACGAGAGCATCAGGAACGCGCGCAGCGGCTGACGATAAAACGCGCTGCGTACGAGGGTCGAGGCCACCGCGTTGGCGTGACTGATCATCACGCCCTTGGGTTTGCCGGTGGAGCCCGAGGTGTAAATGACGTAGGCCAGATTCGCGCTATCGCCCAGCGGCGTCGGCTGTTCTTGTGAGGCGGACCAGACCTCGGCATCGGCCATCAACGAAATCACTCGCTCACTGTGCAACGCCTCTGGTAGCGGCTGGCAGGCCAGGACCTGACGCGCAGCGGCGTCCCGCAACATAAACGTCAGACGGTCGATCGGGTAGTTGGGATCGAGCGGCAGGTAAGCGGCGCCGGCCTTGAGCGTGCCGAGCAATGCAATGACGATTTCCAGCGAACGCTGACCGTAGACCGCGACGATTTCGTCCGCCGCCACGCCTTGGGCGCGCAGGGTATTGGCGACTTGGTTGGAGCGTGCATCCAGTTCGGCGTAGCTCAGGCGTTGGCCATTGACGCTGACGGCGATGCGCTGCGGATACAGGCGTGCCTGTTCGCTGAACAGGTCTTGCAGGTAGCGATGCGGCAGTGCCTGCTCGGCGGCCAGCGGGTTGAAGTCTTCGATCAAACGGGTCAGTTGTACCGCGTTGACCTGAGTCGCCTGGCCCAACGTCAGCTCAGGCGAAGTCAGCAACTGGCGGCTGAATTCGACAAACTGCTCCAGCCAGGCCGCCAGCATCGACTCGGGCACTGCGCCGGCCAGGCACGACAGCTGCAAGTGCTCACCCTGAACCCGCAGGCGCAGGACTTCCGGGTTGGCGTCGTCCACTTCGATGTTCGTGTCGGCATCGGCCTGAAACACCAGGCCATAACGCAGCGGCGTAGCGACTTCGGCGCTCAGTTCAAACTCGTTGAGGCAGTCGAGCCAGGACAGCGATTGCTCGACGCTGCCAGCAAACGAGGCCAGCGCTTGCGCCAGGGTCTCGTTGCTGCGGTTGTCGAAGGCCACCGGCAAACGCCGGGCGAAACGCCCCAGTGTCGCGTCGGTCTGCTCGTTGCGCCCGGCCACTTCCCAGCCCATCAGCAACTTTTCCTGATTGCCGATGCGCGCCACAAACGCACTCCACAGCAACAACGCCACACGCTGCGCTTCGACACCTTGAGCGTCGGCCACCCGTTGCACTTCGGCCAGCCATGCCGCGTCGTCGTGCGTCGCTTGATGGCGAGCCAGCGTCACCTCAACCGCTTTTTCGAAAGGCAGACGATGGGCCTGCGCGAACTGCTGTTGCAGGTTGCGCCAGAACGCCGCGCCTTGATGGCCGATGTCTTCCTCGCGCAGTTCTTCCTGCCACGCGGTGTAATCCAGGTACTGCAAATCGTCCTGATTGTCGGCCAGCGTTTCGCCGCGCAGCAGGCTCGCCAGCTCCATCGACAGCACCCGCAGCGACACTTCATCGAGGCTGCTGGCCGGCGCCAGCAGCGTGACGAAATGCTGACCTTCTGCGGTTTGCACGGGCGTCACCACCAACACTCGAGCCGGATCGGCAGCCAGGGTTTCACGGCTGCGGCTCAGGGCTTCAGCCACCGAAGACACGTTATCCAGCAGCGTCATCGGCAGCTCATCACACAAGCTCTGTACCGGCCACTTCATGCCCGGCAAACGGCGATAGACCGTGCGCAGGGTTTCATGGCGCTGACCCAATTCATCCAGGGCAAGGCGCAAGGCCTGCGCCTCCACAACTTTGGCGACCGGCACGGTCAGGGCAGCGAACAAGCTCTGCCCGCCCAGCTCCTGAGCACGCAAATAGAAGGCTTGCTGGGCCGAAGTCTGGAAAACGTCTACCGAAGGTTCGAGGGCGGTGGTGTTCATGTCGAGAGTCCTTATTCCTGATCCAGGTCGGCGCTTTTCTGCGCGATGGCCATGGCCGTGAGGATTTTTCTGTAGCCAGTGAATTCGTTGCGCGCATGCACGCTGAGGATGTTGTCCAGCAGGACCACGTCGCCCTTCTCCCAGGCGAACTCGACCATCACGTCGCGATAGATGCCTTGCAGGTGGCGGATGACGTCATCCGGAATGACCGAACCGTCGCCGAAGAAGGTGTTTTGTGGCAGGTCCAGCGGGCCGAATTCACGCAGCAGGTTGTCGCGGATGCTGTCCGGCAGGGTCAGCGCGTTGAAGAAGGTGCCGTGGTTGAACCAGATGCGCTCGCCGGTCAGCGGATGGCGCACGATCGCCGGGCCGTTTTGCCGGGTGCGCAGGCGATTGCCCGGCTTCCACTCGACCTGAATGCCGATCTTGGCGCAGTAGGCTTCGACTTCGCCGCGATCTTCGCTCTGGAACACGGTCTGCCATGGCAGCCCCATGCCGTCGCCGTAGTTGCGCACGTACATGATGCGTTTACGCTGAAACGCCTCGCGCACCGCCGGATCGATGCGCGCGAGGATTTCGCGGGTGTCGCCGAACGGGGTTTCGCCGCCGGTGGTCGAGGGCGTATCGCAGTAGAAATACAAGTGACGCGGGAACACCGGCGAATAGGAATGCTCGTTGTGCGGGAAGATTTTCTCCGCTGCCGGGTAGTCGGTGGAGCTGTAGATCTTGAACTGACCGCTGATCTGGGTTCGTGGCGAAGCGCGGAACAGGTATTCCAGGGCGCCGTCGGAAATCGCCGCCACGCAGCGGTTGAACTCGGCAATGTCGGCCACCTGGAAGCCACGGAACAGAATCACTGCGTGCTCTAGCAGCTTGCTTTCGATCAGCGCGCGATTCTCCGTCGCCCACTCCACCAGGCTCACGCCGGGCACCGCCGGGCGGCACACCAGGGGCATGCTGACGCCGTCGAACATCGGCGCAAAACTCACCAGCCGGGTCGGGTCGGTGGACAGGCTCTTGCGCGCACCGCGGCCGATTTTGGGAATGGACTTGGTGGTTGAAACAGTCATAAACCCCTCCAGAAAATGATGACGGCGACGCCCGGTTGACGCCGCCGCAATAAATCAGTCCGCCGCGGTCTGCGCTGCCGGCGTGCCACGCATCGCCGAGCGGCGCTTGATCGCCATGGGCCCGCCCAGCAACGCCTTGCGTTGTTCGTTCAGGCGCGCATCGGCGCGGCGCTGCACATCGGTGGCCAGGTCCAGCAATTGGCTGACCGTCAGCTCGTCAGCGCGCAACAACGCTTGCAGTACCGCCTCGATTTGTTCGAACAGGCTTTGCAGCGTGCTCGGCAAGTACTGCCCGGCGGGTGTTTCGACACTCAGGTGAATGTGTTCGGCCTCGTTGTAGAACGCAGCGACCATGCCGATCTCGGCGGCTTGACGGCCCGACGGGAAGTCCTCGACCAGCAGGCCGTCCATGGACGGCAAGCGACCGACGCCTTCCTGGTAGATCAACTTGATGTCGAACAACGGCGAACGCCCGGCCCGGCGTGGCAAACGCAACGCTTCCACCAATCGATCGAACGGCAGGTCCTGATGGTCCGAAGCCTCCAGAACCGCACGGCGACAGGCTTGCAACAGTTGCCCGGCAGCCTGGTCGGCATCGACCTCCACTTGCAGCACTAACTGGTTAACGAAGAAGCCGACCATTTGTTCAAGCTCAACTTGATTTCGGTTGGCGATATCGGTGCCGATGCGCACGCGACTGACCTCGGTGCGCTGACGCAACACCAGGGTGAAGCCGGCCAATAGCACCATGAACAACGACAATCCACGCTGTTGGGCGAAGTCGCGCAATTGCTGACTCAAGGTCGAATTCAAGGTGAAATGCTGGCTGGCGCCTTCCTGCGACTGACGCTGATCGCCGTCGCCCGGCAGCTCCAGCACGGCTTGCGGTTGCCCGAGGCGCGCGGTCCAGTAATCGAGCTGACGTTGCAGCTCGCCGCCCTGCTCCAGCCACTGACGCTGCCATGTGGCGAAGTCGGCGTATTGCACGACCTGCTCCGGCAACTGCGCGACACCACCCCGGTTGAGGGTCGGGTACAGCGTGACGAATTCATTGATCAGTATCCGGAACGACCAGTCATCCGCCGCGATGTGGTGCACCGTCAGCAGCAGCACATGCTCCTGATCCGCGACCTGCAACACCCGCACCCGCAACAACGGCCCATTGCGCAAATCGAACGGCCGGGCGACTTCTTCACGGGCCAGTTGCGCGGCTTCGACGTCCGGCGCCGGCAAATGCCGCAGGTCGCTGGCGACGAAGTTCAACGGCAGTTCGGCGTGTACCCGTTGCCAGGCCTGACCGTCTTCATCAACGAATGTGGTACGCAACACCGCATGGCGTTGCACCAAGATCTCGAAGGTCTGCTGCAGTGCAGAGAGGTTCAGATCCCCACGCAAACGCAAGGCGCCGGGCATGTTGTACATCGAGCTGTCCGGTTCCAGGTTCCACAGGAACCACAACCGCTGCTGGGCGAAGGACAACGGCTGGCGTTCGCCGGAGTGGTTCGCCACCAGCGCCGGGCGTTCGCAGACATTGGCGTCGTGCCGCAGCCCTTGTACCTGAGCGGCGAAATCCTGCAGGCGCGGGTATTCGAACAGGCTGCGCAAACTCACCGACAGGCCCAGGCGTTGACGAATCTGCGAGACGATCTGCGTGGCCAGCAACGAATGACCGCCCAACTCGAAGAAGCTGTTTTCGCGATCGACACGGGTGACGTGCAACACCTGCTGCCAGATCTGCGCCAGCTCGATTTCCAGCTCGCCTTGCGGCGCGCTGCCGGCTACGGCTTCCCAGACCTCTGGCGCCGGTAACGCGGCGCGGTCGAGTTTGCCGTTGCGGTTAAGCGGCAATGCGCTCATCACCACCAGTTGCGCCGGCAGCATGTACTCCGGCAGGCGCTCGCCCAAGGCGTGGCGCACGGTTTCGGTGAGTGGCCGCGCATCGACGTTGGATTGCGTCGGCACGACATAGCCGATCAGTTGCTTGCCGCCGACGCCTTCGTGCACCAGCACTGCCGCTTCGCTGATCATCGGCAAGCCTTGCAGGTGCGCTTCCAGTTCACCGAGCTCGACGCGGAAACCACGGATTTTCACTTGGTGATCGATGCGCCCCAGGTACTCCAGCGCACCGTCTCCGCGATACCGCGCCAGGTCGCCGCTGCGATACAAGCGCGCCCCCGGGGTGGTGGAAAACGGATCGGCGATGAAGCGTTCGGCACTCAGCCCCGGACGCTGGTGATAGTGCTGGGCAATGCCGGCGTCACCGCCGATGCACAACTCACCCACGCAACCGGTTGGCAGCAGATGGCCCTCGGTGTCGAGCACGTACAGCGCTCGACCGGGCAAGGCGCGGCCAATCGGCACGCCGATCAGGTTTTGCGTGTCGGCCAGGGTGCACAGGTGAGTGCTGGAGACCACGGTGGCTTCGGTCGGCCCGTAGGTGTTGAGCAGGCGTACGTCGCCGAGACCGGCGGCATGCCAGAGTTTCAGGCCTTCCAGCGACATGGCTTCGCCGCCGACGTGGACCTGACGCAGCCGACCTTTGTCGCGCTGAGGTTGCGCGGCCCATTCCTGGGCCAGCAAGTACCAATAGGCCGCCGGCAAGTCCGCCAGGGTCACGCCCTGTTCAATGATCTGCCGGTACAAGGTGTCGGTGTCCCACAGTTCATCGCCGCGCAACACCAGCGCCGCCCCCACGCACAGCGGCGGGTAGCACTGCTCGACAAAGCCGTCGAAGCTGAACGTGGCGAATTGCAGCACGCGGTCGTCGGCGCTGAGTTGCGAATAGTCCGCCGCAATCACGCAAAACTCGCGCAGCGCGGCGTGGGCCAGGCACACGCCTTTCGGCCGGCCGGTGGAGCCCGAGGTGTAAATCAGGTAGGCGAGGTCTTCGGCACAGGCGAGGTTGACCGGGTTGGCCGTTGAATAGCCGGCCAGCGACGCCGCCGTCAGCGCCAGACGCGGCAAGCCATCGGGCAACGCGACATCAGCCAGCAGTTCCGGTTGCGCCAGCAGCAGATCCATCCCGCTGTCTTCGATCATGTAGGCCAGGCGTTCGGCCGGGTAGTCCGGGTCCAGCGGCACATAACCGGCGCCGGACTTGAGGATGGCCACGAGGCTGACGATCATCTGCGCATTGCGCCGCACCGACAGGCCAACCCGTTGCCCCGGCGCCACACCGTGCTCGCGCAGGCGATGGGCGAGCTGGTTGGCCTGGGCGTTGAGCTGTGCATAAGTCAGGCGTTCGTCGCCGACGATCACGGCCAACGCATCGGGCGTGCGGGCCGTTTGCTGCTCGAAACGTTGATGCGCCAGCAACGGACTGTCCAGCAGCGGCGCGGCGGGACGCGAGCCGAGCAACACCTGGGCTTTTTGCTGCGCGTCCAAGAGGCCGACGGCGCCCAGCACCTGTTGCGGCTGCGCGACGAATTGCTCCAGTACATGCAGCAGGTTCGCGCCCAGCCGCTCGATCTGCGCGGCGCCGAACAAGGCCTGATCGAAACTGAATTCCAGACGCAGGCTGGCGCCGACTTCGATGCCGAGGGTCAGCGGGTAGCTGGTGATTTCGTGATTGCGCAGTGCACCGAAGGCCAGGCCCGCCGGCGCGCCTTGCTTGAGGGCTTCGGCCACCGGGAAGTTTTCAAACACCAGCAAACTGTCGAACAGCGCGTTGCCCTGCTGCCCGGCCCAGCCCTGAATGTCGTAAAGCGGTACATGCTCGAACTCGCGCAGGCTCAGGTTCAAGGCTTGCAGCTCGTCGAGCCATTGGCTGACCGGCTGCACGGAGTGTGGCGTGGCGATGATCGGCAAGGTGTTGATGAACAGGCCCAACTGTTGCTCGATGCCCGGCAACGGTGCGGATCGCCCCGCAATCGTCGCACCGAACGCCACGCACGATTGACCGGTGTAGCGCTGCAACAACAGACCCCACGCGCCCTGCAACAGGGTGTTGAGGGTGATTTTCTGCTGCCGGGCGAACTCGGCCAGGCGCTGCATCGCAGTGCTTTCCAGCGTCAGGTGATGCTCGCCCATGCCGCGCCCCTCGACCGGTGTCGGCAAGGCTTGCGCCAGCAGTGTCGGCGTTTCGAGGGCGGTGAGCGCCTGCTTCCAGAACTGTTCGCCCGCCGCCAGTGGCTGCTGCTGAATCCAGCCCAGGTAGTCGCGGTATTGCCCCAGAGGTTTGGCCAGTGTCTGCCCGGCGTAATGCTGAATCACTTCGCCGAGCAACTGCGCGTTGCTCCAGCCATCCATGAGGATGTGATGACTGGTGTAGATCAGGTGCCAGGCGTCGCCGTCTTGACGTACCAGCATCAGGCGGAACAGCGGCGCGGCACTGAGTTCGAAACCACGGCTGCGCTCTTCGGCGGCCAGCGCATCGAGGTCGATATCGGCCGCTTCGATCACCTGCAATTGCAGGTCGATCTGGCGATGAATCACCTGATGCGCGCACTCCAGACCTGACCAGTGGAAGCTGCTGCGCAGAATGTCGTGACGGTTGATCGCCGCCTGCCACGCCCGACCGAAGGCCGCCAGTTCAAGCCCCCGGATATCCAGGCGCAGTTGGTTGATGTAGGCCTCGGCCTGTGGCTCATACAAGGTGTGGAACAGCATGCCCTGCTGCATCGGCGTCAGCGGATAAATGTCCTCGATGGCCGGTGCCGCGACGGGCAGTGCGTCCAGTTGCGCCTGGTTGATCCGTGCCAGCGGGAAGTCCGACGGCGTGACCTGGCCGGCCGGTGTGGCGCAGCAGTGTTCGATCAGCGCGGTGAGTTCTTCGGTGTAGGCATCGGCCAGTTGCTGCACGGTGCTGTCGGCGAACATGTCGCGACTGAAACCCCATTGCAAAGAGAGTTGACCGCCATAGACCTGGCTTTCCAGCGTCAGCCAGTTGGCCAGCGGCGCATCGTCACCCTGGGCCTGACCGCCACTTTCCAGCGCCGGTACAAACAGCGCATCGTCATCGAACTGGCGGTCGAACTGACCGAGGTAATTGAAGGTGATCCGTGGTGCCGGCAACCGTTGCAAGGTCTCCCGCTGGGCCGGCTCGCCGAGGTAGCGCAGCAAGCCATGACCCAGCCCTTTTTCGGGGATGGCGCGCAGTTGTTCCTTGATCGCCTTGATCGCATTCGCCGTGTCGGCCTGAGGTCGCAGGCGCACCGGGAACAGGCTGGTGAACCAGCCCACGGTACGCGTCAGGTCGAGGTCGTCGAACAGGTCTTCACGGCCATGGCCTTCAAGCTGGATCAGCGTCGAGTGATGCCCGGTCCAGCGGCAGATCACCCGCGCCAGCGCCGTCAGCAGCAAGTCATTGACCTGAGTGCGATAGGCCGCCGGCGCCGTTTGCAGTAATTGCCGCGTCAACCCGGTGTCGAGCTTCGACTCGATCTTGTGGCCGTGGCGATGCTGCAGGCTGCCCAGCGGGTTTTCGCACGGCAGGTCGCGGGCATCGGCGTGTTGCGCCTGCCAATACGGCAATTGCTCGCTCAGCGTGCGGGCATGTTCTTGCAGATGACTGGCCCAGCTTTGGTAGGCGCTGGTTTTGTCAGGTAACGTCGCGGCGCCGCCACTCGCCAACTGCGCATAAGCCTGCTGGAGGTCTTCGAGCAGTACTCGCCAGGACACGCCGTCCACCGCCAAATGGTGCACCGCCAGCAACAGGCGTTGCGTGCCGTCGTCGAGACTGACCAGCAAAGCGCGCAGCAACGGCCCGTCGGCCAGATCAAGGCTGCGTTGCGCTTCGTCGCAAAGGGCCGACAACACCTCGGTCGACGACGCCCGCCGCTGCCACAACCCCGCCGTTTCGACCGGAGATCCATGGCGCTGCTGCCAGCCATCGACTCCTTGGGTGAAACGCAGACGCAAGGCATCGTGATGGTTGATCACCGCGACCAATGCAGCTTCAAGTGCTTCAGGGTTCAGCGCCCCGCGTGGCGTCAACAACAAGGATTGGTTCCAGTGTTGCGGCTGCGCGATGGCTTGTTCGAAGAAGTAATGTTGCGCCGGGGTCAGTACCGCCTCGCCGCTGACCGGCCCTTGGTCGATGGAACTGCGGTTGTCGAACGCCGCCACCAGCGCGAGGCTGCGCACGGTCTGGTACTGAAACAGGTCGCGTGGGCTGAGACGGATGCCGGCCTGACGGGCGCGGCTGACCACTTGAATGGAGATGATCGAGTCGCCGCCCAGCTCGAAGAAGTTGTCTTCGAGGCCCACGCGCTCCAGGCCCAACACGTCCTGCCAGATCTGCGCCAGCGCCGTTTGCATGGCGTCTTGCGGCGCGACGAACACTTGTTGCGGCGCCGCATCCGGTTGCGGCAGGGCCTTGCGGTCCAGTTTTCCGTTGGCGGTCACCGGCAAGGCATCCAATGGCATCAGGTAGGTCGGCACCATGTATTCCGGCAAGCTGCTCAGCAGCCAGGCCTTGAGGGTTTCCGGCCACTGCGCCTCGGCGTTTTCCAGCACCAGGTACGCAACCAGATGCTTGCCGCCCTGCACCAGCACCACGGCTTCGCGCACCTGCGGATGCTGCATCAGGCGGGTTTCGATTTCCCCCAACTCGATACGCAGCCCGCGCAGTTTCACTTGATGGTCGAGACGGCCGAGGTATTCGATCACCCCATCGGCACGCTGGCGTACGCGGTCGCCGGTGCGGTACAGACGCGCACCGTCATGGAACGGGCACGGCACAAACCGCTCGGCGGTCAGCCCCGGACGGCGGTGATAACTGCGCGCCAGACCGGCGCCACCCAGGTACAACTCTCCCGCCACGCCTGCCGGCACCGGCAGCAACTGCGCATCCAGAACATGGGTGCGCAGGTTGGCAATCGGCCGGCCGATGGGCACGCTGTCGGCGCCTTCGTCGACGCAGGTCCAGTGCGTCACGTCGATGGCCGCTTCGGTCGGCCCGTACAAGTTGTACAACCCGGCGCCCGGCAGCTTGGCGAACACTTGAAGCTGGGCGTCCAGCGGCAGGGCTTCACCGCTGCAGGCGATGCGTTTGAGGCTGGTGCAGGCTTCAACGCCCGGTTCGTGGATAAACGCCTGAAGCATCGACGGCACAAAGTGCAAGGTGCTGATGCCGAACTCGCCGATGAGGCGGATCAACCGCGCCGGCTCGCGATGCGCGCCCGGCGGCGCCACCACCAGACGGGCGCCGGTCATCAACGGCCAGAAGAATTCCCAGACCGACACATCAAAACTGAACGGGGTTTTCTGCAACACCGAGTCGCTGCCGTCCAGCCCATACGCCTGTTGCATCCAGCACAAACGGTTGACCAGCGCCGCATGGCTGTTGCCGGCGCCCTTGGGTTTGCCGGTGGAGCCGGAGGTGTAAATCACGTAGGCCAGATTCAGCGGATTCACCGACACCTGCGGGCAGGTTTCGCTGTAAGCGTCCAGCCAGCCCTCGTCCTGATCCAGCGCGATGACCTTGATGCCTTCGGTCGGCAGCGTGCCAACCAAAGCGCTTTGGGTCAGCAATACACCGATCGCGCTGTCTTCGATCATGTAGGCCAGGCGCTCCGCCGGACACTCCGGGTCGAGCGGCACATAGGCGCCGCCGGCCTTGAGAATCGCCAACAGGCCAATGACCATTTCCAGCGAACGCTCGACGGCGATACCCACCAGCACATCGGGGACGACACCCTGCTCGCGCAGGTAATGAGCCAATTGACTGGTGCGCGCATCGAGCTGTGCATAAGTCAGCTGACGGTCGCCAAACACCAGCGCCGGCGCTTCGGGTGTGAGCAAGGCCCTGGCGTGAATCAATTCATGAACGCATTGTTCGACGGGATAAGTTTCGGCGGTGCGGTTCCAGTCGTGCACCAGCACCTGCTGCTCATCCGCCGCCAGCATCGGCAGCTCGCCGACCCGCTGATTCGAATCGACCACCATCGCCTGCAGCAGGCGCGTCCAGTGCTGCGCCATACGCGCGATGGTCGGCGCGTCGAACAGGTCGCTGGCGTAGGTCAGCGCGGCGTGCAGCTTGCCGCCCTTTTCATAGGTGTCGAGGGTCAGGTCGAACTGCGTGGTGCGCCCTTCCCACTCGATCGCACCCAATACCAGGCCGGAAGCGGTGCTGATGCTGGACATGTCCGCGACTTGCGGCTGGTGGTTGTACATCACCTGGAACAGCGGCGTGTGGCTGAGGCTGCGTTCCAGTTTCAGCGCTTCGACCAGACGCTCGAACGGCAGGTCCTGATGGGCCTGGGCACCGAGGGCGGTTTCCTTGATGGCGCGCAGCAAATCCTCGACGCGGGTGTGGCCATCGAGCTGGGTACGCAGCACTTGGGTGTTGACGAAGAAGCCGATCAGGCCTTCGATTTCCGCACGGTTGCGGTTGGCAATCGGCACGCCGACGCGGATGTCGGTCTGCCCGGTGTAGCGATGCAGCAGCGCGTTGAACGCACCGAGCAACAGCATGAACAGGGTGATGTTGTGTTTTTGCGCGGTAGCGCGCAGTTGCTCGGCCAGTTGGGGGTCGACGGCAAATTCGTAGCGGGTGCCGCGATAGCTCGGGATCGCCGGGCGCGAGTGGTCGGTGGGCAGTTCCAGCACCGGGTGTTCGTCACCGAGTTGCGCTTGCCAGTACTCCAGTTGACGCGCCTGTTCACCCGCTTCCAGCCAGCGGCGTTGCCACAACGCGTAGTCGCTGTACTGGATCGGCAATGGAGCAAGTTGCGGTTGTGCACCGGCCTCGAAGGCGTCGTAGCAGCGGATGAATTCATCGATCAGCACGTTCATCGACCAACCATCGGAAACGATGTGGTGCAGGGTCAGCAGCAGGACGTGTTCCTGTTCGGCGAGCTTGAGCAACGTCACGCGCAGCAACGGGCCGACAGATAAATCGAAGGGCAGTACCGATTGTTCCTCGGCCGTTTGGGCGACAGCCCGTTCGCGCTCCGTGGCCGGCAACGCGCTGAAGTCCACATGATTGATCATCAGCGGTGCGCTGGCCGGCACTTGTCGCAGGTTGCCATCGGCCTGACGCTGGAACACCGTGCGCAGGGTTTCGTGACGATCCACCAGGCCGACAAAAGCCTGCTCCAGCGCAGGCCGGTTCAACTGCCCGGTCAGACGCACCGCGCCCGGCAGGTTGTAGGCGCCACTGTGCGCGTCCAGTTGCCAGAGAAACCACATGCGTTGCTGAGCGTACGACAACGCCTGGCGATCCTCGGCCTCGACGCCGGCAGGAATCGGGAACCGGGCGAAATCAATACCTTCCTTTTGCAAGGCCGCAAGGAACATCTGGCGCTTTTCCAGGGGCAACCCGATAAACCGGCGAGCAAGTTTCAAGGAGTCTTCAGCATTCATTTCTAAGCATCCGGATCAGTGGCGGGAAGCACAAAGGCACGTCGTCCCTATAAAACGAATGCAGACCGGAAAAATTAGCGAATGAGAATAAGTGTCAGCGGGGAGGCGAACCGTGGGATCTAAGGTTGCTGCAAATAAAATGTGGGAGCGGGCTTGCTCGCGAAGGCGGTACATCAGTCAACATTAATGTCGACTGATGTACCGCCTTCGCGAGCAAGCCCGCTCCCACATTCGATATAGGTGATCTTGAGATTGTATTAGGCAGTGACGGCCATCACATGCCGGCGATGGTGAACATCGAGCTGGTCCTTGATCACCCGCAACACCTTGGCTTCGTGTTCATGGATGAAGAAGTGACCGCCGGCCAGCATGTCCACTGAGAAGCTGCCGTGAGTTTCCTTGCTCCAGCCGATCAGTTGCTCGGTGGTCGCGCGATCAGCCTTGCCGCCAAGCACGTGCACCGGGCATGTCAAAAGCGGACGCTGGATCGGTTCGAAGCGGCCGCACAGCAGGAAGTCTGCGCGCAGGATCGGCAGCGTCAGGCTCATCAACTCTTCATTGGCCAGCACTTCTTCGCGGGTGCCATTGAGGGTGCGCAGTTGCTCGATCAGCTCGGCATCGGTTTTCGGGTCGGCAAAACCCTGGTCGTAATCTGCCCGCATCGTCGGCGCAGCGGTGCCTGAAGCGAACAGCGCCACCGGCTCCGGGCAACCCAGCGAGCGAAAGGCATGAGCCATCTCGCAGGCCAGCAAAGCGCCGAGACTGTGGCCGAACAGCGCATACGGCGCCTTGAGCGTGGCTCTCTGTTCGTGCGCGAGTTGCAACGCCAGGCGCCGCATGTCGGTGTGCAATGGCTCACCGAACCGCGCGCCGCGCCCCGGCAGTTCCACTGGCTGCAACGTGAGCCACTCCGGCAGTTTGCGCCGCCAGCGGCTGTAGACCATGGCGCTCGCGCCTGAATAGGGCAGGCACAGCAATGTCAGCTGGGTCACCGGGCTTACCTCGAAAAGTTGTCTGTAAAGAGAACGGATGAGCGCCGAGGGGAATTAGTACAGAGCCCCCTGTAGGAGCCGGCTTGCTGGCGATAGCGGCGTATCAATCGACATTGACGTGACTGATACATCGCTGTCGCCAGCAAGCCGGCTCCTACAGGTAAAGCATTATTTCAGATGGCGATAAGTGGGGATTGCAGACCCGAGCACGACGGCGCCGGCGGCGATGGCCACCCAGAACCCGCTGCGCGCGCCAAACATATCCACCAGCCAACCCGAACTCGCCGCGCCAATCGCCACGCCAATGCTCAACCCGGTGACCAACCAGGTCAGGCCTTCGGTGAGCTTGGCCGGCGGCACAATCCGTTCCACCAGCGCCATCGCAACAATCAGCGTCGGCGCAAAAAACAGCCCGGCGACGAACACCGCCAGTGACAGCCCGATAATGTTGCTCGCCAGCAGCAACGGTAACGTAGTCACCGCCGTCGCCAACCCGCCGTACAGAAACAGTCGCGGCAACGGCACTTTCGAACGCAACGCCCCGAACGCCAGCCCGGCCAGACATGAGCCGATGGCATATACCGACAACACAATACTCGCCGCCGCCGGTTGGCCCTGTTGCTGCGCAAACGCCACGCTGACCACATCCACCACGCCCACTATGGTGCCCATGGCGACCATCAACAGCATCAGCAACTGAATCTCGCCGGAACGAATGATCGAGCCCTGATGGTGTTCTTCATGGGGATGAATCGCCGGCTCGGTGTCCCGTTGCAGGACAAACGCCGTGACCCCGATCGCCAGCATCAGCAAGGCCGCCAACGGCCCCGCCTCGGGGAACGCCACCACGCACAAGCCCACCGACAGCGGTGGGCCGACAATAAAGCAGACTTCGTCGAGCACCGATTCCAGGGCATACGCGGTTTGCAGTTGCGGCTGGCCGCGATAGACCTCGGTCCAGCGCGCCCGCACCATCGCCGACATGCTCGGCATGCAACCGGCCAGCGCGGCAAACACGAACAGCGTCCATTGCGGCGCCTGCAAGCGCGTGCACAGCAACACCAGCAACAACGCCCCGCCGCCGATCAACGCCGACACCGGCAAGATCCGGCGCTGCCCGAAACGGTCCACCAAGCGTGAAACCTGTGGCGCGCAGAACGCGGTGGCTAAAGCAAACGTCGCCGCCACCGCGCCCGCGAGTCCGTAACCACCTTGCAGCTGGGAGAGCATGGTGATCAGGCCGATGCCGGTCATGGAAATCGGCATGCGCGCGATCATCCCGGCCAGCACAAAGGCTCGGCTGCCCGGGGCTTTGAACAGTTCGCGGTAGGGGTTGGCCATGGTTCGGCTCTCGATAAGGGCCTGCAAGTTGCCATAAGGCTGCTTAAGGGGAAAGGGTCGAATTGTTGGTTGAATGTGAAGGCCCCATCGCCAGCAAGCCGGCTCCTACAGTTAATCGCGTTTCTTCTACTGTAGGAGCCGGCTTGCTAGCGATGGGGTCATTTCCTTTCGCCAAATGAACTCTGCGCCGCCCAAACCAGTCACCTGATCAGGCCCTCACCGCAAGGCGCTCACTTACATGCAGATTTCCCTCGCCCAACAAGTCGCCCTCACCATCGGTGCCTCCGACTACATCGACAGCTGCAAGAGCCTCTATCCGGAGTTTCGCGCTAATGACTGATCATCATCCCGAACGACAAAGCGCCATCGACGCCCACGGCATCATTGGCGACATGCGCAGCGCGGCACTGGTCAACGACAAAGGCAGCGTGGATTTTTTCTGCTGGCCGGAATTCGACAGCCCGTCGATCTTCTGCTCGCTGCTGGACACGCCCGAGGCCGGCATTTTCCAACTGACGCCGGACCTGCCCGACGCCCGCCGCGAACAGATCTATCTGCCCGACACCAACGTGCTGCAAACCCGCTGGCTCAGCGACAGCGCGGTGGTCGAGGTCACCGACCTGCTGCCGATCGGCGACAGCGACGATGATCTGCCGGTGCTGATGCGTCGAGTGCGGGTGGTCAGCGGCCAAGCGACATTTCACATGCGCTGCGCCGTGAGGCATGACTACGCTCGTGCCAGAACCCGTGCGCGGCTGGACGAAAAGGACGTGGTATTCGAGGCAACCGATCAGCCGTCCATGCGCCTGTCTTCGGATCAGGTGCTGCATGTCAAAGGGGACGCGGCGGTGGCTGACTTCACCCTGGAACAGGGTCAGGGCGCGCAGTTCCTGCTGGGCGGCTTCGGCGATCCCCGCTTCAAGGCAGGGGCTGCAGACTTGTGCATGGAGCGCACGTTGAAGTTCTGGCGCGACTGGACCGGCCAGTCCAACTACCGCGGTCGGTGGCGGGAAATGGTCAACCGCTCGGCCCTTGCGCTGAAGCTACTGACCTCACGCAAACATGGCGCGATTGTGGCCGCAGCCACGTTTGGCCTGCCCGAAACACCGGGTGGTGAACGCAACTGGGATTATCGCTACACCTGGATCCGCGACGCCTCGTTCACCGTCTATGCCTTCATGCGCCTGGGGTTTGTCCAGGAAGCCAACGATTACATGCGCTGGCTGCGCGGGCGGGTCAGCGACTGTCACGGCAAACCGATGAAGCTCAACATTCTCTACGCCATCGATGGCCGCCAGGAACTGCCGGAAACCGAACTCTCGCACCTGTCCGGCCATGGCGGCGCCACGCCGGTACGCATCGGTAACGGTGCGTACGATCAGGTCCAGCTCGATATCTTTGGCGAATTGATGGATGCGGTGTATCTGGTCAACAAATACGGCGACGCCATCTCCCATGAAGGCTGGAATCACGCGGTGGAAGTGGTCGATCAGGTCTGCGAAACCTGGCAGCAAAAAGACGTCGGCATCTGGGAAATGCGTGGCGAGCAGCACCATTTCCTGCATTCTCGGTTGATGTGCTGGGTGGCGCTGGACCGGGTGATCCGCCTCGCCTCCAAACGCTCCCTGCCCGCCCCGTTTGCCCGTTGGGACCAGACCCGCCAGGCGATCTACGTCGACATCTGGGAAAACTTCTGGAATGAAGAACGCGGGCATTTCGTCCAGCACATCGGCGGTACCGCACTGGATGGTTCGATGTTGCTGATGCCGCTGGTGCGCTTCGTCAGCGCCAAGGATCCGCGCTGGCTATCGACCCTCGAAGCCATTCAGAAAACCCTGGTACGCGACGGCATGGTCTACCGCTATCGCAACGAAGACAGCCAGATCGACGGCCTCACCGGCACTGAAGGCGCCTTCGCCGCGTGTTCGTTCTGGTACGTCGAATGCCTGGCCAGGGCCGGCCAGGTGGAAAAGGCGCACCTGGAATTTGAACAACTGCTGCGGTACGCCAATCCGCTGGGGTTGTATGCCGAAGAGTTCGACAGCCATGCGCGGCATCTGGGCAACACACCGCAAGCGCTCACGCACCTGGCGCTGATCAGCGCGGCAAGTTTTCTGGACCGAAAATTGAGTGGGGAGAAGAATTACTGGCAACCGTGAGACCGCGTCGCACCCTTCGCGAGCAAGCCCGCTCCCACATTCGACCGGGTTCTTTCAGAAAGTATGCGATCGAATGTGGGAGCGGGCTTGCTCGCGAAGAGGCCATCAGCCAAATACAAGGCTCACAGGATCAGCCAAAGGACTGAAAACCTGGTGCCCTGTGCAATCCAGGCGCCTATAACTACTAAACAAAACCCGATAACCAACGCACAGAAAGTCATTAGCCCCTCTGGAAATCCTTTGTTGCCACTCACCACATCCCCACCTAACATCCCTCGTCAACGGGCACAGCGGAGCTGTCCAACACCCCCGAATTCAAGGAACCCGAATGACTCAGCGCATCCACCGCAGCATCGACACCCCACTCCGTACAGGCCTGAACCGCGATGAACTGTGGGAAGGCCCCGACAAAGGCCTGATCAAATGCTGGGAAATCGGCCGCCAGCGCGCCGCCCGCTTCCCCGAACTCGCCCAACAATGCCGCGCCGGCGAATTGCCGGTGCTGGGCTGGAAAGGTGGCGTCAGCCGTAGCCTGAAAAAACTCGAAAAGTACGGATCGCTCAAATACCTTGCTCAGTGGCAGGGTTTGCGCGGGGAAGATCTGGAGGTTGATTTGGACGAAGAACGGGTATTGACCTGCTCCCGGACCAGAATGGTGGTGACGTTTACGCCGGATCGCTCCAAATACTTTAATCAGATGGCGGAAACCGAAGTTCAGGAATGACCCCGGCAACCTGTCTGGAGAGTTAGATGAACAATGACGCACTGATCAACCATGTATTGACTCCGCATCTGAAACTCGCCTACGAACAACACGGCCCCACCACGGGCGACCCCGTCATCCTGCTTCACGGCTTCCCCTACTCGCCCCGTGCCTACGACGACATCGCGCCAGTCCTTGGCGGAAAAGGCTATCGGGTTATCGTCCCGTATCTGCGCGGCTATGGCCCGACCCGATTCAACAGCACCGATACCCTGCGTTCTGGTCAGCAAGCCGCCCTCGCTCAGGATTTGCTGGACCTGATGGACGCACTCAATATCAGACAATCCGCCCTCTGTGGTTACGACTGGGGCGGGCGGGCGGCGTGCATTGTCGCGGCGCTGTGGCCGGAGCGGGTTCGTTGCCTGGTGACCGGTGACGGTTACAACCTTCAGGACATTCCCCGTTCGACCCGGCCACTGGACCCGGAAACCGAGCATCGGCTCTGGTATCAGTACTACTTCCACACCCCGCGCGGCGTTGAAGGCCTGACCGAAAATCGCCGCGCCCTGTGCCAGTTGCTGTGGAAATTGTGGTCACCAACCTGGGCCGAAGGCCCCGAACGATACCCGCTCAGCGCATCGGCATTCGATAACCCGGATTTCGTCGCCGTCGTGATTCACTCCTATCGCCATCGCTTCATGTATGTCGCGGGTGATCCGGCGCTGGAATCGATTGAAGAGGCACTGACCCGGCAACCGCCAATCAACGTTCCGACGATCTCCCTCTGCGGTGCCGACGATGGTGTGGGCCCGGCGTCGGAAGTCGACGAAGACATCGCCCATTTCACAGGTTTCTATGAACGGCGCGTGCTGGCAGGCGTCGGGCATAACATCCCCGAAGAAGCGCCTGAGGCAACGATCAGGGCATTACTGGATCTGCTGGAGCGCTGACCGAAAACCGCTCGCGATAGGCTTGCGGTGTCACGCCCATGGCGCGCAGAAAACTGCGGCGCAGCGTCTCTTCGCTGCCGAACCCGCACTGGACCGCGACCCGTTTGATCGGCACGCCGGTGTCGCTGAGCAGGCGTCGCGCTGTTTCGACTCGAATCAGTTCGATAGCCCGCGCGGGCGTCTGGCCGGTGTCGGCGCGGTAGTGGCGGACGAAGCTGCGTTCGCTCATGCCGGCCTGTAGCGCCAGGGTGGGAATACCCAGATCCATGGTGAGGTGTTCGCTGATCCAGGCATGAAGGTCATCGAATCGGCTACCTTCCTTTTGCAATGACAGGGTCACGCTGAACTGCGACTGGCCGCCCGGACGTTTGAGAAAAACCACCAACTGCTGCGCCACTTCCAGCGCCATGTTGCGCCCCAGGTCTTCTTCGACCATGGCCAGCGCGAGGTCAATGCCGGCAGTCACCCCCGCCGAGGTCCACACCGGGCCGTCGTTGATGAAAATCGGATTGGGCTCGACCTGAAGCCGTGGGTGCCTCTGCGCCAACTGCTCGCAACGAGTCCAGTGCGTGACCACCCGACGGCCATCGAGCCAGCCACTGGCCGCCAGCAAAAACGCGCCGGTGCACACCGATGACACCCGGCGACATCCCGCCCCATGCTCACGCACCCACGCCACCAGTGCCGCATCCTCCGCCGCCGCGTAAACGCCCCAGCCGCCGGCAATGATCAAGGTGTCGCTGCCTTGCCCGGGCAACGGTTCGGCCAACAACGCCAACCCCGCCGACGACATCACCGCCCCGCCGCCGCAGGCGATCACCGTCGGAGCGTAAGGCGGCGGCAAACCTTTATGGCGGGCTATGTCGTTGGCCGAGGCGAACACTTGCAAGGGCCCGGTGACGTCGAGCAGTTGCACATTGGCGAACGCGAGCACATGAATGGTCTTGGGCATGTTTGGCGTAATTCGTGGGGTAATTGGCGTATGCGCCAAATCCTACGAGCCTAGAGTGAAGCCGTCCACCCACTTCGCGAGAAAAACACCATGACGTTGCAGATCGGTTTTCTGTTGTTCCCGCAGGTTCAGCAACTGGACCTGACCGGCCCTTATGACGTGCTGGCCTCGCTCCCGGATGTGAAGGTGCATCTGATCTGGAAAGACCTGGTGCCCGTCACCGCGAGCACCGGCCTGGTGCTGAAGCCCACCGTTACCTTCGACGATTGCCCGGCACTGGATGTGATCTGCATTCCCGGCGGCAGCGGTGTCGGACCGTTGATGGAGGATGACGAGACGCTGGCGTTCATCAAGGCTCAGGCGGCCCATGCGCGCTATGTCACTTCGGTGTGCACGGGAGCGCTGGTGCTGGGCGCCGCGGGCCTGCTCAAGGGCAAACACGCGACCACTCACTGGGCGTACCACGAATTGCTCGCGCCATTGGGTGCGATCCCGGTGAAGGATCGGGTGGTGCGTGATGGCAATCTGCTGACCGGTGGCGGAATCACCGCTGGCATCGATTTCGCGCTGACATTGGCCGCTGAATTGTTCGATAAGGACACCGCTCAGTTAGTGCAGTTGCAGCTGGAATATGCTCCGGCGCCACCGTTTGCTTCGGGCTGCCCTGAGACCGCGCCGGCCAGCGTGCTGGAGGACGCGCGGAAACGGGCTGCCGGGTCGTTGAAATTACGCTCGGAAATCACCGAGCGTGTTGCGGCGAAGCTCGATCAGGCATCAGTACGCTGATCCATTCCTCGGTGCAGCCAGTGTCCGGCTTCACCGAGGACTTTCCATCGCCCACAAAAAAACCCGCCTAAGCGGGTTTCTCAAGACCATTGCGACATCCTGTCAGCAGCCATCCAGGCCTATGGTCGATCATCCGTGATCCTGAGTGCATCCTGCGACTCAGTTGATGGATCCAGAGTAACTGCGTTGTTGAAGCGTAAACAGACGACATACACGCGCTCTGGTGTAAGCCATTGACCATCAGCATGCCGACAGTGTGGGAGCGAACCTGTGTGGCATTCCGATAAATCCCCTCGCCACAAAGTCTCACTCCCAAAAAAATAGAGAGCTTTTCAGCAGACGAAAAAAAACCCGCCGAAGCGGGTTTTCCCAAGACCATGTCGACTCCCTGTCGATAGCGTTCCGTGCTGATGGCCGATCATCCTTGATCCCGAAGCACTTCCTGTGCTCCGGTTGATGAAGCTAGATTACGCATCGGATCCAATCCGCAACAGGCGACATAGTTACCATCGCGTGTAGGACATTCGCTATACCACCCCTTCCGAAAACCCTTAGACGCATCAGGTGTCGAGCCTGGAAGCTACGAGTTTCGGGGCCTGCAGTCGCCTTTCAACTTGCAGCCATTACTCGCCCTGCTGCAAGCGGGCCTTGGTATTGATCTTCAGAAATTCTTCGATGTTGTTCATCTGCTCATCCCAGCCCCGGCTGTCCATGCGGAAGGCCTTGAGCCGCCGCGTCTGGGGAATGTGATCGAAACCGGACTCGGTGACCTTGAGCAAGGTGCCGTTATCCATGTCTTCAAGCTCGAACAGCACCAGCGTGGTGGGTTCCTGGGAGTAATCGACTTCCGGCTCGACGGCATACGGGTGCCAGCGAAATGAAAACACGCGTTCCGGCTCGACTCGCTCTACCAGGACGTTCCACAGCAAATGCTCATAACCGGGGTAGGTAATCTGCCCCTGAGTCCATTCGCCGGCGACAAAACGCTTGCCTTCCAGTGCCACGCCAAACCACTGCCCGAACGCTTCGGCGTTGGCCAGCACACGCCAGACCTGCGAGCGCGGCGCTTTAAGCAGGATCTTCCTTTCGATGCGATCTGATGCTGGGTTCATAAGTCACCTCCTGTATTGAACAGTAGGCCTGTAAGACCACAAGACCAACCTTAAAGTTGTATCAATCGGGCTGCTCAATCAACCCTGTCTGAAATATTCGGCCGCACATCCGCACCAAAGTTCGCGGTTGAGAGCGAGAGTCAACCGATGGGAGCTGCTACCGTTTGCAGGGACGACATTGACCGGACAAGGAAGATTCATGCAGCCCTCACTCACGGAACGTTATCGCGGCGCCCTGCTGGGCCTGGCCTGCGGTGATGCCGTCGGCACCACTGTCGAATTCCAGCCACGCGGCTCGTTCAGACCCTTGACCGACATGGTGGGCGGCGGCCCTTTCAATCTGAAGCCCGGGCAATGGACCGATGACACCTCGATGGCGTTATGCCTGGCCGAAAGCCTGCTGAGCAAAAACGGCTTCGATGCCGCCGACCAGATGGGTCGCTACCTCAATTGGTGGCAATGGGGTTACCTGAGTTCGACCGGGGAATGCTTCGACATTGGCATGACCGTCAGTGATGCCTTGACCCGGTATCAGCAAACCGGCGAGCCCTTCGCAGGTTCAACCGATCCCTACACCGCAGGGAATGGTTCGTTGATGCGGCTGGTGCCGGTGGTTCTGTATTACTTCCCCGACCGTAACCGGATCAGCGAGTTCTCCGCTCACAGTTCCCGCACGACACACGCCGCGCCTGAAGCCGTTGAGTGCTGCCAATTGTTCGCCGAGCTGATAGGTCACGCGTTACAGGGCGCGGCCAAAGCGGATTTACTCCGTTTGCCGGCCACGACCCTCCTGGAGCCAAAAGTCACCGCCATCGCACGCGGCGATTACTTCGACAAACCCGAAAGCGCTATCCGTGGCAGCGGTTATTGCGTTGCCTCGCTGGAAGCGGCGCTGTGGTGTTTTAATCACACCGACAGCTTTGAAGCCGCCATCCTGACGGCCTCCAACCTGGGCGATGACGCCGATACCACCGCCGCCATCGTCGGTCAGTTGGCCGGGGCTTTTTACGGCGTGCAGGCCATTCCCGACCGTTGGCTGCAAAAGTTGCACAGGCGCGAGGATATCGAAGCTTATGCAGTTCGATTACTCCAGGCTTCAAATACTCCGGCCGCAACGGGATAAGGCTTCGCTACACTGCACCTCTTCTTTTCCTGTCACAGCGAGAACCCCATGCCTCCACGCTTTCTCCTGGCGCTGACGCCGTTGCTGTTCAGCACCGTTGCCCAGGCCGTCGATTGCGACAACGCCACCGACCAGGCCACGATGAATCAATGTGCGGCGCAGCAGAACAAAGCGGCGGACAAGGAATTGAATACGCTTTACCAGCAGATCACCGAACGCCTGAAGGACAGTCCCGACAGCAAGAAGCTGTTGGTCGGCGCGCAGCGGGCGTGGATCGGGTTTCGGGATGCCGAGTGCAAGTTCTCCGCGTCCGGGGTTGAGGGCGGGAGTGTTTATCCGTTGATTTACAGTAATTGCATCACGGATCTGACCAAAGCGCGGGTTGAGGCTTTCAAGATCTACTTGAAGTGTCAGGAGGGGGATTTGAGTTGTCCGGTGCCGGGACAGTAATGTCTCGGTTGTTGTTGAAGACGCCATCGCCAGCAAGCCGACTCCTACAAGGGATCACGCCGAATCTGTAGGAGCCGGCTTGCTGGCGATGGCGTCAGAGCAGGCGCCGGCCGTTACCGGACAAATATCTGCGCCGTGGTAATCGCCATATCCCCACCCGGCAATTTGATGCTACCCACCTGTTTCAAGCTGTCGGCATCAAAAATCGCCACATCGTTAAACGTCCCGGCCAGGTAAATCTTGCTGCCCTCCTTGTTGAAGGAAATGCAGTAGTAGGAATGATCCAGCGTCGCCGCCTGCAGCATTTTCTTTTCCTTGATGTCGTACTTCGCCAGGCGATTGAGCACGCCGAACATCAGGTTCGGATCCTTCGGCGAGCGCATGCCGCTGAAGTAGATCTCCGTCAGAGGACCGAAGTCGGTGGTTTCGGTCTTGCCGGTTTTCAGGTCGATGCTGAACAACCCGTAAAGGTACTCGGCGGTGGCGGGATCCTGCTTCTTGTCCTTGAATTTCGCCGCGGTGTAGAGCAACGAGAAGTCATGGCGATAGGTCTGCTGGTTCCACACGTAGAGCACATCCGGCGCACTGTAGTTGGCCCGTTTCCAGTGACGGCTGGGAATCAGCACGTCGAACTTGCCGGTTTTCACATCAACCTTGTAGATGTCCGCCCCGGCCACGTACAGCGTACCGTCGTCGCCGCTTTGCATGATGGTCAGCTGCCGTGGCGCCGGAAAACTGCGCACCGGTTTGGCGTCCATGCCGGCGTCGGTGGCGTAGACATCCAGCCGAGGCTGCTGCACCTCGTAGCGGTCGTTGAGCATCAATGTCGGGTTGGCAATGGTGAACAGCTCCTTGCCGTCATGACTGAGGGTGAAGGCGAACATCGACTTCGCTTTCTCTCCCGGCTTCTGGGTGATGCTGGCGTGGAACACCTGTTTGCAACTATCCAGTTCGACGCCGTAGACATCCGCGTAGTGATTGTTCAGCACATAAGCGGTCTTGCGATCCGGCGATAACTGCACAGTGCCCGGACCGAAGGCGTCCGGCATCTTGCAGGTCTTGAACAGGATGTCCGTGGCCAGGTCGATCACGTGCAGGTTGTTCGGGTAATTGGTGGTCAACATGTACTCGTGACCGTCTTGCAGAGCGGTGTTTTCATCCGCCAGAACGTTGAACGAACAGACGCTCAGGACGGCAAACGCGGCCAGGCCGCAGGCTTTGATGCTGTGCATGCTGGAATCCTTCTTCTCTGTCCGATCACTTGTCTTTCGGGAAGACAGTGCCAAGGTTGCGCCAGTTGTCGTTGGACGCCTGGGCATCCTTGTTCCAGTCCGGGTAGGTGCTCATCATGTCCGGCACCTGGGCCGGCCACCAGCAAGGGTCCGAGCAGCCATAAAGATCGGCTTCCATCGGCTGGCACAACGACGACACACCGCCAAACGCATCGATTTCCCAACCCGGGTCGGTGGTCGAGGCACAGCCCGCAACAGAGCTCATCGCCACCACTTCTTCGATACGGTTTTCGGCCGCGGCCTCATCGAGTTTCAACGCTTTATTATTGATTGCCTTGAGATGTTTCATATCAGTGAGCCTTGCGCGGAGTGATGTAGCTGCTGATAAACGCAGGGTTGTGGGCCATGATCCGGGTGTAGACCTCGATGCCGAAGTCGACCCAGTCACGCATCAGTTCGCAGTAGTGATAGGTCGGGTGGGTCGGGTCGCCGTAACGGGCGTAGCTCTCGTGGTAGCAGCCGCCGGAGCAGAGATTGCGGATCTGGCAGTCTTCGCACCCGGTGTTAGTACGGTCGAGGCGCTGGGACAGGAAGTCGTTCAGCTCAACCTGTTTCACACCGCTGTGCACGTTGCCGAAGGTCGGCAGCGATGAGCCGGTAAAACGGTGGCACAGGTTCAGCTCCCCTTTGTGATCCACCGCCAGCATCTTCAGGCCCGCGCCGCATGGCAGGGCTTTTTTGTGGCCTTCGTGGATGTCGGTGATCAGCTGGTGCAGGTTGGAGAACCCGATGTTGCGGTGCTCCAGCGCCGCTTCCAGGTAACGCCGGCCTAGCCTCTTCATGCTGGCGAAGACTTCGATCAGCTCGTCGCTGGTCAGGTTGAAGGTGCTGATGTCGCCGGAGGTCACCGGGGCAAACCCGACTTCGGCAAAGCCCAGTTCATTGAACAGGTGATCCCAGATGGTTTCGACGTCGGTAACGCCGGTGGTCAGGGTCACCCGCGCGCCCACCGGACGACTGTTGTAACGCGACAGCAGCATCTCGGCCTTGCGCCGCACCACGTCATAGGTGCCCTGCCCGCCCACGGTGATGCGGTTGCGGTCGTGCACGGTTTTCGGTCCGTCGATACTGACCGAAAGCCCGAAGCGATGGGTATTCAGGTAGTCCACGGTCTCTTCGGTGAGCAGCGTGGCGTTGGTGGTCATGACGAACTCGACGAACTTGCCCGCCTCGCGGAAACGCTTCTCGCAATAGTCGACCATGTACTCGATCAGCTTGCGATTGCTCAGCGGTTCGCCGCCAAAAAACACCACGGTAAAGCGCTCTTCATCCGGCGATTCACGCAGTAGCATTTCTACCGACGCGACCGCCGTTTCGACGTCCATTTTCTTGCCGGCCGACGGCTTGTCGAGGTCTTCCTTGTAGCAGTACGTGCAACTCAGGTTGCAGCCAGTGTTGACGTTGAGCACCACGGTGTTGATCGCGGTGCGCTCGACCCGTTTGGTGCCGATGTCCGGGGTCAGCGGCGAACCGTCGCTGACCAGTTCCAGGGACATCAACTCACGCAAGGTCTCGGTGATTTCTTCGCCGTTGAAGCGTGAAGACAAACGCTGGATCAAGTCGTCCGACGAACAGCCGGGACCGCGCAACGTATCGATGATGGTGCCGGTCAGCTCATCGCTGGCGAACAGCGAACTGCTGGGAATGTGAAACAGCATGCGGTCGGCATCGACGTGCACTTCGTGCAGATTCCGCTCAACCAGATTCAAAATAGCGCCCATTGCAACCTCCTGTGCAAACCCCGCTTGGCGGGGCCTGCGGTCATTCCGAAAAAGTGTCTGAAGCCTTTGGTTTCAGCCAACTCACGGAATGGGTGGATTGTTCCAGCGTTGCACGGTGACGATCATGTGGCCTTCGCCGGTCAGGGATTTCCCTGCGTCGTCGACGGCGGCGATCACCTTCAGGTTGCCGGCATTGTTGGTGGACATTTTGCGTTGCGGGTTCGGTCCGGCATCGCCCGGTGTGAATACGCCGCTGTCAGCCTGCATGGTGCCGGCGAACTTGACGTCTTCGTCCTCCTTGGCGCGGTCGTCGAAGGCTTCGACCGACCACTGCGCCGGGAACACGCCGATGCGATACGGCTTGCCGTCGGCGCCCTTGCCCCAGGCTTCCGCGTCGAAACGCCCCTGGACTTTCGGCGTCGAACCACCGCCCTCGCCGATCCGCGCCACCGAGAACTCGGGCACGACTTTGACTTCGGCAATTTTACTGTAGACCGACAGGGTCGGGCCTTTCAGCGTACCGACGGTGACGTGGCGCAGGCCCGGCTGGGCATTGGCGGCGGCCTTGAGTTTGACCTTGATGCGATCCGCGTTTTGCTCCACAACCTCGACCACTTCCACGCCTTTGCCGAAGTTCGGTTTGCCGGTGAGACCGCTGCCGATCAGGGTCACTTCCGTCTCGACGCCGGCCTTCAGATAACCAGGCTGCACCGCCAACAAACGACTGCTGCCCTGCTTGGCGGCGACGAAGTCCAGCCCACGCTCATCGTGCTCGGCTTCGAACATCCGCCCTTGCATCGCATTGCCTTGGGCGGCGAACACCTGACGCATGGTCACACCGTCGATGGTCACGTTGCCGCGCCATTCGTAACCGGTGTAGAGAATCGCGCTGCCGTCACCGTTGAACGGCGTGCCGTCGGCGTATTGGCCTTTGACGCTGACCTTGAACGTGTCGTCGCCATCGGCGCTTACGCTCATCACCCCGGCCAGTTCGCCTTTACCCGGCAAGTGGCCGCTGAAGCTCCAGTCGCCCACCAGCGCCTCGGCTTTCGGCGCGGTGCCCAGCCATTTTTTCCAGGCCGGGTTGTCCAGCGGATAACGCTTGGCCAACAGCGGCACCATTTCTTTGCGCGCCAGATCGAACCAGTCGCGGTCGCGGGACAGGGCCTGGTATTCGAGTGACGGCCACTGACCCAGGTGGAAGTTCACCAGACGCTCCCATTCCTGGGCCGGACGCCGTTGCAGGGCGACCCGCGCACCGGAGTGGCAGCGGCCGCACATCTGGCTGGTCTGGTCGTCGAATTTCTCGACGGTATTGAGTCGGCGTTCCAGCGCATACCGCACGCCGTCGGTCTCGCTCGGCGCCAGGCCCTGGGTGTCGGCCAGGTATTTGACCAGGGTGCGGCGGTCGTCATCGCTGATCTGCAAACCGTGCATGGTCTGCATCCGGGCGATGCTCATCAGCCAGCCTTCCGGTGTTTTGCGCTGGTGACTGATGCGGCTCAGGGCGTTATCGGCTTCGGGGGTATGACAGCCCTGACAGGTTTCCTTGAGGATGGTCTGGGCGTCGCGGGCTGCCAGGCTGTCAGGCGAATGCAACGCCACACAAGCGGCCACGGCCAACAGACTGGCGCTCAGGCCTGATCGGAGTTTTCTCTTCATCAACGTCGAACCTCGCACGGTGCTTTCTTATTTTTGTGGCTTATCGTTTTTATGGTTTCTGCCGCCGGCGGCGCACCGCAGACGGAGGCAAGAGAAACGTCTGCGATGAGCAATACACGGAGCGTGCCAGCTTGCCGATTACCTTTTTTATCAAACGGTTGCGTGAAGTTGCCTGCGGTTGACCCTGCCTGATCGAGAGCGCCTGCGTCTAATATCGCGACAGTTGTTGCAGTCTGAGACAAGCATAGATGCCATGGCCGGAACAGCTCATCGCCCGACGATTGACGACAGCCCCCCGCGGGGGCGAAATAAGTGTTCACCCATTGCCAGTCAGGGAGTCACACCATGGCAAGCATCACTATCCTCGCGGGGGACTTTCTGCAGGGTGACGGAGAGTACGCAGACGGCGTTTTCACCCTGAGAACGTCGCTTCACCCGTGGCCCGGCATCACCCTGCCACTCTCCTCGTTCAAAAGCGTGGAAGTCGCCAACGAGGACTCGATCAACAACATCAAGGACGCCATCGGCTTCGGGGTCGCCGGCGCCATGCTACTAGGCCCCATCGGCGCGATTGCCGGGTTCATGCTGGCCGGGAAAGAAACCGAAGTCACCTTTCTGGCAACGCTCAAGGACGATAGAAAGCTGCTGGTTGCCGTGGATGGCAACACATTCGAGGAGATTTCCCGAAAAATCGCCGCCTGATGGCCCAACGCGAGCCGCACCGGTTACACGGTGCGGCTTGACGCTGATTCAGATCGAATAGGTGGGATGAATGCTTTTGTGCGCCTCGATTTCCTGGCGCATGTCGGCCACCAGCGTGGCGATGGCGTGGGGACTGTCCAGTGTCCACACCGGAACGTGGGTGGCGATCAGGTCCACTTTGCCAGTCATGCAGTCACAGACCCGGATCGTCAGGGACTGGTCCGCTTCCAGGTTGCAGGTGCAGACGGCGGGCAGAAAACTGTGTTCGATGATGTTTTGGATTTCCAGGGTTGAAAGAAACATCGCAACCTCCCTTACACCAGATGTGTGCCGGGCAAATGCTCCGTCATTTCACCCACCGAGCCTGAAAATTCTATTCCCCGAAAGTGGGGGACTCAAGGGCGCAACCCGGTTGCTCGTCGTCTCGACGGCTGGCTCCAGCATTCAAGCTTTCCCTCTTAGCGTCGATAACCTGCTTACACCAAACGTTCAGGGAAGACGACATGGCAATTTCTTTAAACGCTGCCTTTATCCAGCCATCAGCCGCTCAGCTCAGCCAGTCCAGCCAACCATTGACAGCCAAAACGCTGAGTGAAGACCTGCAGAAGACGGCGATCAACATCAATCCGGCGGCGATTTACCATCCAAGCGATGAAACGCCAGCAACCAGTCTGACCATAGAATCGATCGAGACCTGGATCGGCCGATCCCAGTCGCCTGATTTCCCACAGGTTGCCGAGCGTCACAAAAACGCCCATCAATCACTGAAATTCTCTTTCGAAGAGTTCCAGTCTGCATTGGCCCACGCCTACCCGGATCTCGCCGACAAAAAATTCGGCTTCACCCTCCAAGCGGATGGAAGCCTCAAGGCCCTCAACAGTTCAGGCCAGCTCAGTTCCTCCGACATGAATCGGCTGAACAATCTGCTGAATGCCTCCAGTTCGCTGAAAGCAGCAGCGAGCAGTTACCGCGACGCCTCCATCGATTTAGTGGCTGCCGACTCCGTATGGGGTGGCAGCTACGTGGGCGGGTACAACCTGAACAAGGACAATTTCGCCAGCACCATCGATCTGGGCGCCCTGTTCCTCAAGAAAGGTTCGGTGCCAAACGCTGAAACCCTGAACGGATTTTTCTCTTCTCAGTTGTGGAGCAAAGGCGAGCGAATGACCCAGGCGACGGAAGCGCAGATGCTGTCCGAGCGCAATAAGGTCGACGTGACGGCCTGATTCCGACAACAGGCGCAGATTGCCCGAACAAGCCCGGACCTCAACATCGATCCGGGCTGAAACAACCGTCTCTTGAATCTCAGGCATCGTCGCGATTTGCGACAAAGCGTCAGGTCCTGTCGACCACGACTCTCCTCCAGCGCCCGCCGCCCAAGGGCTATTCGGCCCTTGCGGGCAGTTGGCACAGCCATTGCGAAAGCCTCGTTCTCACGAACAACAAGAGGCCTCGCCATGACGCTCCCTTACCTGCTTCCCGCCACCTCGGCGTTCATCCAGCGCGCCCCGCGCATGCTTATCGGCGGTGACTGGGTCGAGGCCGCCGACGGCCAGACCATGCCCCTGCACAACCCGGCCACCGGCGAGGTGCTGTGCGTGGTGCCGCGGGCCACGCCGGAAGACGTTGACCGCGCGGTCCTCGCCGCCCGCCACGCATTCGATGATTCCACCTGGACTCGCACCCGCCCTCGGGAACGGCAGAATCTGTTGTGGAAACTCGCCGAACTGATGGAGCGCGACGCCGAACTGCTCGCGCAGCTGGAATGCCTGAACAACGGTAAAAGCGCCGCCGTGGCCCAGGTGATGGACGTGCAGTTGTCCATCGACTTCCTGCGCTACATGGCCGGTTGGGCGACCAAGATCGAAGGTTCCAGCGTGGAAGTGTCGTTGCCGTTGATGCCCAACGATCAGTTCCACAGTTTCATTCGTCGCGAAGCGGTGGGTGTGGTTGGCGCCATCGTCGCCTGGAACTTTCCGTTGCTGCTGGCCTGCTGGAAACTCGGTCCGGCCCTGGCCACAGGCTGCACCGTGGTGCTCAAGCCTGCCGACGAAACCCCGCTGACCGCGCTGAAACTCGCCGAACTGGTGCTGGAAGCCGGTTACCCCGAAGGCGTGTTCAACGTGGTCACCGGCACCGGCATCACCGCCGGTTCGGCCCTGACCCATAACCCGCTGGTGGACAAGCTGACCTTCACCGGCTCCACCGCTGTCGGCAAGCAAATCGGCAAGATCGCCATGGATTCCATGACCCGCGTCACGCTGGAACTGGGCGGTAAATCGCCGACCATCGTCATGGCCGACGCCGACCTGAAGACCGCCGCCGCAGGCGCTGCCAGTGCGATTTTCTTCAATCAGGGCCAGGTGTGCTGCGCCGGTTCGCGCCTGTATGTGCAGCGCAAGCATTTCGACAATGTGGTGGCGGACATCGCCGACATCGCCAACGCCATGAAGCTCGGCAACGGGCTGGACCCAAGCGTGGAGATGGGGCCGCTTATTTCCGCGCGGCAGCAGGAACGGGTTTACGGCTACATCGAAAAGGGCCGGGAAAGTGGCGCGACCATCGCCTGTGGCGGTGAGCAATTCGGGCCGGGATTCTTCGTCAAACCGACGGTGATCGTCGATGTCGATCAGAAGCATTCACTGGTGCAGGAAGAGATCTTCGGCCCGGTGCTGGTCGCGATTCCGTTTGATGACGAGGCCGATGCGTTGCGCATGGCCAATGACAGTCCGTACGGACTGGGGGCGAGTATCTGGTCGAATGATCTGGCGGCGGTGCACCGGATGATCCCGCGGATCAAGTCCGGTTCGGTGTGGGTCAATTGCCACAGCGCCCTGGACCCGGCATTGCCGTTTGGCGGGTACAAGATGTCGGGAGTCGGGCGGGAGATGGGGTATGCGGCGATCGAGCATTACACCGAATTGAAATCGGTGTTGATCAAGCTTTGATCTTCATCGTTCTTTAGGCCGCCTTCGCGGGCAAGCCCGCTCCCACCGTGATTTGTGTGTGCCGCAGATTGCGGATTCACCCCAAAAACCTGTGGGAGCGGGTTGCCCGCGAAGAGGCCGGGCCAGGCAACCGAGATTTCAGGGTTTGAACCCTTGCCCCAACAACCAACTGCGAACCATCCTGCCCTGCTCCATCGTCAACCCGGCTAAAGCTCGTTCCGCCGGTTCAGTGCGCAACCGCCGCACCAAAGGCGCCAGTTCAACACCCTGAACATGCCAGATCCCCAACGGCTGATCCACTGTGATCACCACCTCAGCCTCATCCACAAACCCCTCTTTCAACACCGGCGCTCGCTCGATTTTCAACGAAGAAAAGTCCGCCTCGGCATGCGCCACCTCCGCATCCGGCCACTGCCGCCGCGCCTGCCAGAATGGCTGATCCGGCCAACGCCGCTCATCGGCATAAAAATCCCGCCCGATCCGCGCAAACCGCAAAAACAACTGTTCCACCCGTTGCTGATGAAACCGCCGGGCCAACGCCGTCCGGTCAGGTTTTCGCAACAGCGTATTGATCACCGTCGGCGCCTGTAACGCCGAGGACAAGGACTGAAAGATGCCATTGCCCGACAGCGGATCCACCGCCATCGCCGCATCGCCGACCCGAATCCAGTGTTCGCCACACACCTGCGGGCTCAGAATCGCGGTGCTGCTGCGGGCATGCAACTGAAGGTCGATCTCAGGTTTTACACCAAAGAACTCACGCGCCAATGCGGAACCCTGGCGCCGCTGGCGGCAGTAATCGAGCAACTGCGCCTTGCCCGGCAAGTGCACGCTGGCCACGTCCACCGTCCATTGCCAATAGCACTGGCCGTCCGCTCGCCGCGCCATCCACGCCCAGCCGTCCTCAAGGCTTTCCACGGCGCTGGCGGTGTCGCCCGGCACACCTTGCCAGCGATTGAGCAGGCTGACCGTCTCCGGGCCACGCAGGCCTTTGCCGAGCGCCGGTGCCTGGCGTCCGCGGGCCTCCACCAGAAAATCGGCGACCAGCGCTTCGCCCCCTTCAATCTCGACCCGATGTCCGCCAGCTGAGGTCTGAACGCTCAGCACCCGACCTTCGATTAACTCAACGCCCGCCAGGCGCAAGTCTTCACGAAGGCCTCGATCGAAGTTCGGGCGGTCCAGCAAAAATTCGATGTTTTGCGCATGCTGCTGACCGTTCCACGACACCTGCCGCTGAGACGGCAACGCCGCATCCGCCAACGCTTGATGCAGACCGGCACCGCGCAAGGCCTCCAGCACCCGGATGGAAACGCCTTCCAGCGCTGCAAACCGTCGCCACTCGCTGACCAGCGTGACGGCGTAACCGAGCCGGCGCAAACCCAGGGCCACCGCCGCGCCCGCCGGCCCTGCGCCAAGAATCAGAATCATGGGCCGAAACGCCGTTCAGGCCCGCGATAACGGGCGTTTTCCCGCAGCCAGTCAATGACCTGCTCGTTGCTCGCCTCGGGCTGTGCAACCAGGAACCCCGCAATGTGCCCACTCAACGCCGCGCAGCCCAGACTGGCGCCGGATTGCCCCGGATACGTCCCGTGCACGCACGCGGCGAAATCCGCCTGGGCACTGTTGAGCCACGACCATTCCTGTTCGGCGCAGCGCGCATCGCCGGTCACGCGCAGCACCTGTGGATAATTCGCCGGGAACACGCCCTCGCCCTGGGCCGGACTGGACGCACACAGCAAAATGCCCCGCGCCACCGCCGCTGCGCATGCCTCGCGCAAGAGGCTGCGATCCTGTCGCAACCCGAGGCTCAGATTGATCAGCCGCACGTCCTGCGCCACCAGCCAGTCGATGGCCGTGGCAATCTGCAAGGCGCTGGTGACGCCACGCTGATCGAACACCTGAGCCATGCAGAACACCGCCGAAGGAGCCCGCCGACCGATGGCCTCGATCACCGCGCTGCCGTGGCCCAGCGGATCATCGCGCAAAGCGCTTTCGGCCAGCCCATCCTCCAGCAACGAGAAGCGTCGCCCCGCGATCACCTGCACCCGCTGCGCCGCCGAATGACCGCTGTCTACCACCCCGATTCGCACTTCAGACTTCATGCTGCACCGTTTTCGAAGTGAGCACGCCATCGAGCAATTCGAAGCGCAGATCGGCGTCGGCCAGGGTTGAAGGGCGATGACTGATGAGGATGCGCGTGCGCCCGGCAAACAGGCGGTCGATGGCCTCGATCACTTCGCGCTCGGTGGCTTCATCCACCGCCGAGGTCGCTTCGTCCAGCACCAGAATCAGCGGGTCCTGCAACAGCGCACGGGCGATGGCGATGCGCTGTTTCTGCCCGCCGGACAACTGCTGACCGCGCTCGCCCAAGGGACTGTCGAGGCCTTCGGGCAATGAGGCGATCAGGCTGTCGAGTTGCGCCAGCCGCGCCACTTCGGCAATCGCTTCGCGGCTGGCGTCGGGCACGGCGTAGGCCAGGTTGTCGGCGAGGCTGCCGCGAAACAAAACAATGTCCTGACTGACCACGGCAATCCGCCGGCGCAACTGGAACAAGTCCAGTTCCCGCAGGTCGACCTCGCCCAGCAGTACCCTGCCGGACTGCGGATCATGGTGCCGTTGCAACAGGTCGATCAGCGTCGATTTTCCGACCCCGGAGCCGCCGCTCAGAGCGACTTTCAAACCATAGGGAATTCGCGCATCGATGCCGCTCAGGGTGCTCGGCCGACCGGGATGGCTGAAGTGCACATCGTCGAAACGCAGTTCGCCGGAAGTCGGCATCGGCTTGGGTTCAACGGGGGTCAGCACCGTCGGTTCTTCACCACGCAATTCCATCACGCGCCCGAGGCTGACGGTCATCCGCTGAATCGCGACATAGAGCCCGAGCAAACTCTGAACCGGCCCGACCGCCATCCCCAGATACGTGGAAAACGCGATGAGCGCGCCCAATTGCCACGTCCCTTGCACCACCCAGTAACCGCCAATCAAAAACGCACAGGCCCGGGACAGCGAGGTCAACGTGCCCGGCACCGCCTGGGTGAAAAACTCGGTGACTTGCAGGCGCAGCAACTGACTCATGTAGCCCTGCCCCAACGCCTCCAGTCGTCGCGACTCTCGTTGTTGCTGACCGGCCGACTGAATGAATTTCATCACCGGCAGCGTCTCGACCATGAACGACGACATGTCCGCCGAACGCTCACGCAACTGACGCACATCGCGCTCGACCTTGCGTCGCATCCAGCGCAGCCAGAGCACATCGAGCGGAATCAGCACCAGCGCCAGCAGCGAGAGTTTCCACGACAAGGTCAGCAGCATCGCCACCGCGACCACCAGGCCGATCACACTCGACACCGCCGAAAACAACGAGTCCACGGCGAAGCGCTGGATCTCGGCAACATCGCCATCGAGGCGCGACATCAAATCACCGATGCGCCGTTGCCCGTAGAAACTCGGTGACAGGGTTTGCAAATGCCGATAAAGGTCGTCGCGCAGCGAGAACAGAATCCGCCCGGACAACCGCGTGTGCAGGTAACGATTGATCCCCGACAATGCCGTGCCGAGCAGCCCGGCGACGATCATCAGCCCGGCGATCAGCACCAGCATGGGAAAGTTGCGCGCCAGCAAGCCATCGTCGATCAACAGCTTGGTCAGCCAGGGTTGCACCAGCACCAACAACGAGGCGCAGACCGACAAGCCGAGTAGCCCGGCAATCGCCAGACGATGCGGCCGCACAAAGCTGTAGAGCCAGCGCAATGCCGCTTGGAGGGCTTCGGGGTTCTGGCTGTCGATCAGCCGAACGATCAGGCGCAGCATCACGAGCGCAACTGTTTGAGCTTGCGATACAGGGTCGCGCGGCTGATGCCCAGGGCGTCGGCGGCGGCCGAGACGTTGCCCTGATGGCTGTCCAGAGACTGGCGAATCAGCTCCAGTTCGTTTTCGCGAATACTGCCCGACTGGGGGCGTTCGCTGGCGTTCAGTTCGTCGAGCATGCTGTCGGGCAAGTGGTCGACGGTGAGCACTGTATCCCCCGGCTCGCGCATGGCCAGCGCGGTGCGCAGCACCATTTCCAGTTGGCGGATGTTGCCCGGCCAGTGATAGCCCGCGAGCAGGCGGTTCAGATCGTCATGCAAAACCATGGTCGGTGCGTCGAGTTTTGCCAGCAGTCGAATGACCAGCCCGCTGAAATCGTCGCGCTCGCGCAGGGCCGGCAACATCACGCTGATGCCGTTGACCCGGTAGAAAAGATCTTCACGGAAGTGTTTTTCTTCCACCAGGCGTTTGAGGTCGCGGTGGGTGGCGCAGATCAGGGCGACGTCGATGTCCTGTTCTTCGCCAGCGCCCAGTGGGGCGACTTTGCGGTCCTGCAAGACGCGCAGCAGACGCGCCTGCAAGGCCAGCGGCATGTCGCCGATTTCGTCGAGGAACAGCGTGCCGCCATGGGCCTGTTGCAGACGCCCGACCATGCCGCCTCGACGGGAACCGGTGAACGCGCCTTCGCGGTAGCCGAACAGTTCCGACTCGATCAGGCCTTCGGGAATCGCCGCGCAGTTCACCGCGACGAAGGGTTTGTCGCAACGACTGCCGGCCATGTGCAACGCGCGGGCAATGACTTCCTTGCCGGTGCCTGTTTCGCCGAGCAGCAGCACCGGCAATTCGTTAGCCAGCCCTTGGCGTGCCATACGCAAGGCCCGGGCATAGCGGACATTGCTGCCGGCCAGGGCGTCGAGATCGGGTTGCGGTTTAGCGGTTTTGGCGGTGCTGCGCGGCGGTGTGCTGACGTTGATCGAGCGCTGCGGCGCGCGCAGGGTTTTGTAGAAGAACTCACCTTTGGCGGTCTGCAGACTGCCGACGCCGCCCTGATGCAAACGCGACAGCAGTTGCAAGCCATCGACGCCGAGAAACTCTTCGCAACGGCGGCCGACCAGCGCCGAGCGTTCGGCGTGGAGCAACTGACAGGCCTGGGCGCTGACCGCCAGAATCTGCCCGCCGAGGCTCACCGCCAGCAGGCCCTGCCAAGGGGATTCGAGGTATTGCCGACGGCTGTGGAAGGCCAGGACGATCTGGTCGGGGAAACTGGCGTTGAACACCCGGCTTTCGATCTGGCTGACGGCCATGGCCAACAGCGCGGTGCTGTCGTGAACGCGGCCGAGCGGGCCTTCTCGGGTCAGGTCGAGGACACCGAGGATGTCGCCTTGCGGGCAATAAATCGGCACAGAGGAGCAGGAGAAATCGGTCAGGCGATCGAGGTAATGCTCGCCGCAATCGATCATCGTCGGCCGGGCTTCCACCAGTGCGGTGCCCAGCGCGTTGGTGCCGCGAGCGGCTTCGCTCCAGCAGGCGCCGAGGGTGATGTCTTGCAGGCCACTGCCCTTGAGGCGATCGGCACGGCCTTCGACGGCGAGGATGGTGGCGTCGGAGTTGGCGAGGATGACCAGCCCTTCCTTGCCCTGGCGCTCGGCCAGGTAATCGATGGCCGGCAACGCCGCGTCAATCAGCAGGCGATTGCTCGACAACAGCACATCGAGGCTCGCGCTCGATTCCAGCGTCAGTTCATGTTTGCTGTTGAAATGCACGCCATGGCTGAGGCTGCGCCGCCACGACGCATCGATTTCTGCCCGCAACACGCCATCGGGGACTTCGCCCTCGAGATGGAGTTTTTCCCGGGCCAGCCGGGCTTCGCGGTGCAGCTTGGGGGAAGTTGTTTTTATCAGCGTCATCAAGCGCTCCGGATCGGTCCGCCCTGCGCTCTTTTAAGTTCAGCGCCCTGCCGCAATCTTTACGTTAACGTCAGGGCGATGGCAAGTGCCTTACGGCGTTTGGGATTCATCCGCTGCACCGAGTTATCGTTCTTCGCGAGCAAGCCCGCTCCCACACCCGATTGGGTATGAACCACAGACTTGTGTTCAACCCCGACCCAATGTGGGAGCGGGCTTGCTCACGAAAGCGGTCTCCCAGGCAACTCAAGGCTCAGATCCGCCACACCTCGGGCCCGACAAAAAACGCCCGCGCATTATCCTCAAGACTCTCCAGGTGATACCCCCCTTCCTGCACAATCAGACACGGCAACCCAAGGCTGCGGATCCGCTCACCCAGCCGCTTGAACCCTTCGCGCGTCACCGCCACTTTGCTTTGCGGGTCCAGCTCGAAAATATCGAAGCCCAACGACAGCACCAGCACTTGCGCAGCAAAATCCTTCACCACTGCCAGCGCCACGTCCAGTTGTGCAAGAAAATCCGCCTCACTTGAACCATGCGCCATCGGCAAGTTGAGGTTGAACCCTTCACCCACCCCGACACCGCGCTCCTCCCCGAACCCGGCAACCCCCGGATAGAAGTTGGTCGGATCGCCATGCACCGAGACATACAGCACATCGTCGCGGTCGTAGAAAATCTCTTGAATCCCTTGTCCGTGGTGCATATCGGTATCGAGCACTGCGACTCGATCAAACCCGCCGCGCAACACCTGTGCCGCCACCGCCGCGTTGTTCACATAACAGAAACCACCCGCCGCCTCCGCTCGAGCGTGATGCCCCGGTGGACGGCACAAGGCGTAGGCCGCCGGCTCGCCATCGAGCAACGCCCGGGCCCCGGCCACTGCACTTTGCGCCGACCAATAAGCCGAACGCCAGGTCTGTTCGCCTACCGGGCAACTGCCGTCCGCGAGATACCGGGCCGCCTGAGCCAGAATCCCGCGCAGGGCGTTGGGCTCGCGGACGAAGATGTTCGACATCACCTCATCGCCCCAATCTTCAGGGATTTCCTTCCAGCGCTGATGCGCTTCCTGCAGAAACGCCAGGTAAGGCGCACCGTGCACCGCCAACAGCGGATCAAGTCCGGCATCGACCGGTTGCTCGACTTTAAAGCCCAATGAGTGAGATGCCTGCACCAGTCGTTGCGCACGCTCCGGCACTTCCTGCGGCGTACGCATCTGCCCACGCGAGTAGTAGCTGCGTGGATGATGAAGCAATTGTTCGGGATGAAAAAAACTGCGCATGGGTTGATACCTGTCAGTTAACGTAAATCCTGAATCCGGACGCGTTCTAATGTGGGAGCGGGCTTGCTCGCGAATGCGGAGTGTCAGCCGATATCAATGCTGAATGACGCACCGCCTTCGCGAGCAAGCCTGCTCCCACAGGGAATTGTGTTTATTCCACTTTTTCAGCGCGGCTCAACACGGCGTTCAGCAACACATCCGTACCCTGCCGCACATCTTCAGGCAACACATCTTCCGCTTCGTTATGACTCAACCCCCCAACGCACGGAATGAACACCATCGCCGTCGGGCAGAACCGCGCCAGGTGAATCGCGTCATGCCCGGCGCCGCTGACAATCGATTGTTGAGCGTAGCCCAGCGCATCCACCGCTTGTTGCACCGCCGCCACGCAATCGGCATCGAACGGCGTTGCCGCGCTGATCCAGTGTGGGGTAATCGTCAGCTTCAGACCGCGCTCATCGGCAATCGCCTGAAGCCGCGCGCGTACCTGCTGCTCCATCGCCTCGATGGCTTCGTCGCGGTGATGTCGCAGATCGACGGTGAAATTCACCAGCCCCGGAATGGTATTGCGCGACGACTTGTTGATGCTCAGCTCGCCGACGGTGGTCAGGCCTTCCGGCGCGAAATCGGCCGCCAGCCCCTCAATCGTCTGAATCATCCGCGCTACGCCGTACAAGGCGTCCTTGCGCAGCGGCATCGGCGTGGTGCCCGCGTGGGCGGCCATGCCTTCGACCTGCACGTCGAGCCAGCGAATCGCCTGGCCGCCGCTGACCACGCCGATGCTTTTGGCGTTGTCCTCAAGGATCGGGCCTTGTTCGATGTGCGCTTCAAAATACGCATCCACCGCGCCGCCCAACGGACGCTCACCGGCGTAACCGGTGCGCTGCAACTCATCGGCGACGCTGATGCCATCGATGTCTTGCACCGCCAGCGCCGCGTCCAGTTGCATGATGCCGGTGAACACCGCCGAGCCGAACATCGCCGGGGTGAAGCGCGCGCCTTCTTCGTTGGTCCACACCGCCACGTCCAGCGGCTTGCGGGTCTGGATGCCGAGGTCGTTGAGGCAACGCACCACTTCCAGGCCGGCGAGTACGCCGTACACGCCGTCGAAGCGTCCGCCCTCAGGCTGGGTGTCGAGATGGCTGCCCATCATCACCGGCGCTGCCTCCGGATCAGTGCCGGCGCGGCGGGCGAACAGGTTGCCGATAGCGTCCACGCTCAAGGTCATGCCGGCTTCGCGGCACCAGTGGGCAAACAGTTCGCGACCGGCCTTGTCTTCATCGCTCAGGGCCAGACGACAACTGCCGCCGCGTGCGGTGGCGCCGATTTCGGCCATGGCCATCAGACTCGCCCACAGGCGTTCGCCATTAATCTTCAACATAAATCACTCCAGCTGAAAAACGGTGATTTGTAGTAGCCGGCTTGCTGGCGATGCCGTCGGAACAGTCGTCATCAATGTTGCCTGACAAACCGCTATCGCCAGCAAGCCGGCTCCTACAGGTTCGGTTGTGCGTAATCGCCTAGACACGCAACACCTTCGCCACCGGTTCACCAGCACGTAACCGCTCGAGCAAGCGCCGTTCGGCGTGATCGGACGCCAGCGTCTGTTCGATCACGCTGGCGGCCGTTGATCTAATGGGCGAGTTTGCAAGTTCAATAACCCAATAATCGGTCGGCGCAATTCAACAACGGTTCATCGGCATTCAAGCGCCGAAAGTTCTCCGCTACTTGCTCGGCAATACAGTCGTGGGAAGCTGCCGAAGCCATGTGCGGGGTTATCGTGACGCCGGGCATTGTCCAGAGACGGTGATCGGCCGGTAGTGGTTCCTGTTCGAACACATCCAGTAGCGCGCCGCGCAGTTTTCCTCGTTTGAGGGCTTGTTCGAGGTCGTCGATATCGAGATGGCCGCCTCGTCCGCAATTGACGAGTGCGGCGCCGTTGGCAAGCTGCTCGAACGTTGACTGACCGAGGATGCCGCGCGTTTCCCGAGTCAGCGGCAACAGGTTGATCAGCACCTCCACGCCATCGAGAAACGGGTTCAGGTTTTGCGCACCGGCAAACGTCTGGACACCGGTTAACGCCTTGCTGCCGCGAGCCCAGCCACGAACGTCATAACCGGAAGCGGCCAGATCCTGGGAAATGGCGCTACCCAACGATCCCAGCCCCATCACCCCGACCTTGAACTGCCCCGCCGCCCGTTGCAGCGGCCGCTCCCAGTGTTGTTGCCGTTGTTGTTCCAGCACCTGATCAAAGCCACGGTGATAGTGAATCACTGCCCAACGCACGTACTCGGTCATGCCCTGACGGTGGCCGGGGTCGACCACCCGGCACACCGGAAGATCCGGGCACGAGGGGTCGTTTTCCAGATGATCGATACCGGCGGCGACCGAGTGAATCACTTGCAGATTCGGCAATGCCGCAAGGCTGCCCGGCAACGGAAACCAGCACGCTGCGATCTGCGCATTCCTGGCCAGCGGATCATCCGCCAGCACGGTCGTGAGTTGCGGCGCGCTGCGGGCAAACGCGGCTTGCAGCTGCTTGAGCAGCAGGGTGTCGCGGGACAGCAAAACCACGGTGTTCATGACAGATAGGACTCGCGCTGGGATTCGATCAGGGTCAGTGCAGCCTCCCAGGCCAGGTCGATGATGTTGTCCTGCTCATCGCGGTCAAACTGTTCTGCCGTGTGCGCGCAGACTTCCGGGGACGGGTAATGCAATTCGCAACCGCCGGCCAGCGCGGCGACCTGCGCCTGACAGGCACGCTCAAGAAAGTGAATCTCCTGAAACGCCTGAGCCACGCCCGACCCACCGACCAGCAAGCCGTGGTTACGCAGGATCATCGCCCGGTGTGGCCCCAGGTCGTCGATCAAACGCCCGCGCTCATCCAGCGACAGCGCGATGCCTTCATAGGTGTGATACGCCAACTTGCCGTAGAACTTCAGCGCGTGCTGACTGATTGGCAGCAAACCTTGCTTCTGCGCGGCGACAGCCATGCCGGCGGCGGTGTGAGTGTGAATCACGCAGTTGAGATCCGGGCGGGCCATGTGGATCGCCGAATGAATGACGAAGCCGGCGGCGTTGACCCGATGACCTTCGTAAGCCGGATCGACGATGCGCCCGTCCTGATCGATACGCACCAGATCCGAGGCTCGCATGCGGTCGAAAATCACCCCGTAGCAATTGATCAGAAAGTGATGCTCAGGCCCCGGAATCCGCAGGGTAATGTGGGTGTCGATCAAGTCGGTCATGCGAAAGTGCGCGACCAGCCGATACAGCGCAGCCAGTTCGCAACGAGCCTTCCACTCAACCGGGCCGATGTGTTCAGGTTTACTCACGAATACATCTCTTTAGCAGCGTGGGTGACGACCGGGTTGGCGCGCAGGCGGGCCAGCCCGCAAACACCGATCAGGGACAGGGCCGAGAGCAAGGTGAAGAACACCGCCAGCGGCAGCCACTCTCCGGAAAACTTGCTCGCCAGCAGCGTGCCGATCAGCGGCGTGGTGCCGCCGGCCAGCGCACAACTCAACTGGTAAGCGATGGAAATGCCCGAGTAGCGCAGATGCACTGGAAACGCCTGAGTCATGTAGCCGGCGATCACCGCGTACAACGCCGACAGAATCACCACCGCCAGGGCGATGCCGAGCGTCATCAACAGAATGTTTTGCGTACCCACCAGCAGAAACATCGGGTACGGCGTGACCATGCACAGCAGTGCGACGAGCTTGAGGAAGCGCCCCTCGCCGATGCGCTCGGCGAGCAGTGCGCAGAGCGGTTGCGAAAGCAGTTGAATGATGGTCACCAAAAACAGGCAATCGAGAATCGTCGAGCGCGCGATGCCTTGGTATTGGGTGACGTACGTGATCATGAACGTGTTGGTGAAGAAGAACCCGGCGGAGCCGATGGTCACCGCCGCAGCGGCGAACAGGATCTGCCGCCAGCAGGTGCGGATGACGTCTTTCACCGGGTATTGGGCGGTTTCGTTGTTATCTCGGGCCTTGGCGAATTCCGGCGATTCGTGCACACCGGAACGGATCATCAGGCCGACCATCATCAGCACACCACTGGCGAGAAACGGCAGACGCCAGCCCCAGGACAAGAAGTCCTCGGGCTCAAGGGACGTCACCAGGCGAAAGGCGATCAGGGCCAGCAACAAACCCGCAGGACTGCCGAGCTGGGCGAACGAAGCGTAGAACGTTTTGCGCTTGGCCGGCGCATGCTCGCTGGCCATCAGCACTGCCCCGCCCCACTCGCCACCTACCGAAATGCCCTGAATCAGGCGCAATACGATGAGACCGATCGGCGCCCAGATCCCGACACTGGCGTAGCTGGGCAGCAGGCCGATGCCGGCAGTCGCCAGGCCCATCAGCGCCATGGTCACCAGCAGCATTTTCTTGCGGCCCAGACGATCACCCAAGTGACCGAACACCATGCCGGCCATTGGGCGCGCAATGAAGCCAACGGCGAAACTGCCGAAAGCAGCCAGGGTGCTCATTACGGGGTCGCTGCTGGGAAAGAACACTTGCCCAAGCACCAGCGCCGCCGCGGTGGCGTAAATGTAGAAGTCGTAGAACTCGATGGTCGTGCCAATGAAGGCGGCGGCCGCAGCTCGTCGCGGTTGTGCGGTGGTGTGCATGCAAGGACCCTGTGTATTTATAGTTTTGGGCAGGTACTGAAGGCTGTTGATGGTTGCACTCTGTGGTGCTTGTGGGCTTTATCGCTTCCGTGCCAGGATTAGTCAATTTTCATATTCTTATCTTTACTATTAGCGCAGCTACTACTTGGAGTTGGCATGACCTCCACGAACCCTTGGGTGGGCCGACGTTTTCTCAACGATCGCCTCGACTGGAACTTGTTGCGCACCTACTTGGTGATCGGCCAGGAAGGCAGCATGAGCCGTGCTGCGGCGCGGCTGCACATAACGCAGTCGGCGGTCAGCCAGGCGCTTAAACGGCTGGAAGAACAATTGGAATGTGTGTTGATTGCCCGCAGCGGACGACGGTTCGATCTGACAGAAACCGGGGAGGAAGTCCTGCGCATTGCGGCGGATATCTATGGCGATATTTCGCGATTGGGCACGGTGGTGGAGAGCCGCCACGACGACGTGGTGGGCAAGATTCGCATCCTCACCGTCAGCGGCGTGCAGGCGCGCCACTACGATGACTTCCTCGCCGACTTCCATGAAACCCATCCGAAAATCGAGCTGGAAGTCGAGGTGATGGGTAGCTCGAACATCATCAGTTCGTTGCTGCAGAAGACCGCGACCATTGGTGTCGGGCTGTGCCGCTTGCCGCAGCCGCGGCTGGAGCAACGAGTACTGTTTCGCGAGCGATATGCGTACTTTTGTGGCCAGCGTCATCGACTGTTCGGGCAAGAAAACCTGACACTGGAACAGCTCGCGGCGGAGAACTTCGTCAGCTTCACCAGCGACCAGCTCGGCGGCAACCTTTCGCCGCTGACACTGTTCCGCGACGAGCAAGGCTTTACCGGCAAAATCGTCGCTTCATCGACGAGTTTCGAAGAAATTTACCGCTTGATTTGCGCAGGCTACGGGATTGGCTGTTTGCCGACACACCTGGTGCGAAGGGATGTCGAGCAAGGTTTGCTCTGGCGTTTACCGCCGGAAGATGGGGTGGTGGATTTCGATATCCAGCTGCTGTGGAATCGCGAGCAGAAGATGAGTCAGGCCGAAACCGTGTTCCTCGAAAGCTTCCAGCACATGCTCAGTATTCGTGAGCCTGTGCTGTGAAGCCTTGAACGGTCAAACGTGAGGATCGCCAGGCGCTTTACTCGGCGTGGCGTATTGCGGCTTCAGATGACCGTCCTGATCGAGTAACCAGGCGTCCATGATCTGCCGCACCACCGGGCCGGCGACACGCCCCCCGGCCTCACCGTTCTCGATCATCACCGAGATCACAATCTTCGGATGCTCGGCCGGAGCGAAACCGACAAACAAGGCGTTGTCGCGGTTACGCTCCAGGGTTTTCGCCCGGTTGTAGCGCTCGCCCTGTTTGATCGCGACCACTTGCGCCGTACCACTCTTGCCGGCGATCCGGTACTGAGCCCCCTGCGCCGCCGCTCGCGCAATCCCGCGTGCGTCGTGCATCACCATTTGCATGCCGTGGTTGACCTGCTCCCAGTCACGCGGGTCCTTCAACAGGATGTTGGGCATCGGATGCTCATCCACTGGCGCAACACCGTCCACGGTCTTGGCCAGGTGAGGTCGGTTCCACACACCTTTGTTGGCGATCAGCGCAGTGGCTTGGGCCAGCTGCAACGGCGTAACCTGCATGTAGCCCTGGCCGATGCCGAGGATCACGGTCTCACCGGGGAACCATGCCTGGCGGCGCGTGGCACGCTTCCAGGCCTGCGACGGCATCAGGCCGGCAGACTCTTCGAACATGTCCAGCGAGACCTTCTCACCGAGGCCGAACATCGCCATGTAGTCGTGCAGGCGATCAATGCCCAGCTTGTGCGCCAGATCGTAGAAGTAGGTGTCGTTGGAGCGCATGATCGCCGCGTCCATGTCCACCCAGCCATCGCCGCTGTGGTTCCAGTTGCGGTATTTGTGATCAAAGTCGGGAAGTTGGTAGTAACCGGGATCGAAGACGCGGGTCTGCGGGGTAACCACGCCGGCGTCAAGACCGGCGATGGCCACTTCCGGCTTGATAGTCGAGCCTGGCGCGTAGAGTCCGCGCAGCACACGGTTGAACAGCGGCCGGTCAATGGAATCGTGCAGTGCTGCATATTCCTTGAAGCTGATCCCGGTCACGAACAGGTTTGGGTCGAAGCTCGGTTTGCTGACCATGGCCAGGACTTCGCCGGTCGATGGATCGAGTGCGACCACTGAACCACGACGATCACCCAAGGCTTCTTCGGCGGCTTCCTGAAGTTTGACATCGAGGCTCAGAACGATGTTTTTGCCGGGGATAGGATCGGTGTGTTTGAGCACTCGCAGAACGCGGCCCTGAGCGTTGGTTTCGACTTCTTCGTAACCGACCTGGCCGTGCAACTCTGACTCGTAGAACTTTTCAATCCCGGTCTTGCCGATGGATTGAGTGCCACGGTACTCGACGGTATCCAGGGCTTTGGATTCTTTCTCGTTGATGCGACCGACGTAGCCGATCGAATGCGCGAAGTGCGCGCCCATCGGGTAGTGACGAACGAATTGCGGCTCGACATCGATCCCCGGCAGACGGAATTCGTTCACGGCAAGTACGGCGATTTGCTCTTCACTGAGTTCATAGAACAGGGTGACGGGCACGAATGGATGACGTGCCTGCTTCATCGCCTTGTCGAACAGCGTCCGGTCTTCAGCGGGCAGGTGCAGGAGGTTGACCACCTCATCCAACTCTTCTTTGACGTCGGAGGCGCGCTCGCGGGTGATGGTCAGATTGAAGCTGGGGCGATTGTCCGCGAGCACCACACCGTTGCGGTCGTAGATCAACCCGCGCGTGGGGGTGATCGGCAATACGTGGACGCGATTGTTTTCGGAGATGGTCGAGTGATAGTCAAACTCGACCACTTGCAGCACGTACATGCGCACCACCAGTGCGCAGGTGATGCCGACGACGAACAGGGCGCAAGCCATCAGTCTTTTGTTGACCAGGCGTGTCTCTTTTTCGTGATCCTTGATCGGTATTGGTTCGGGCATTTCTCTAGCTGCTCTTTGACTAAAATGGGGCGCCGATCCTCAGGCTTGAAATCAGTCCGTTAAAAAACGAGCTGCACCATACCAAAAACCGTGCGGTCTCTTTAGTGCGATTTCCTCTAATGGTTGTCCTTGAGGGCCAAATCGACTGTTGGCTCTTTGTGTAGACTCGTGCGTTTTGCTCAAGATTGTTATTCCCATTCGTGCATTTTTCTTGCCGATAGGCCTGTGGATACTGAGTGCATGTCATTCCATTTTGTTGTCTGGGAGTCTTTTCATGCATTCACGATTTAAACGATTACTGGGCTCCAATGGGTTTTCCATTGGCCTGGAGTTGCCACTGGATAACGATTGGTCCAGTGAGGGTCAGCGGCGGCGAATTGCTGAGGAACGGCCTTTCGGTGTTCCAGACCTGAAGCAACATGCGGCGATGGCGCGGCTGGCGGACAAGGCTGGGTTCCGCGCGCTGTGGGTCCGCGATGTACCGGTTTACGATCCGAACTTCGGCGATGCCGCACAGGTGTTCGAAACCTTTTCCTACCTTGGATACCTGGCCGGAATCACCGACAACATCATGTTGGGTACGGCGGCGGTAGTATTGCCATTGCGTCAGCCCTGGCTCACCCTGAAGGCCGCAAACAGTATTGATGAATTGAGCGACGGGCGTTTGCTGCTTGGCGTGGCCAGCGGCGATCGGCCGATGGAGTATCCGTTGTTTGGTGTGGATTACGATCAGCGCGCAGAGATCTTCCGCGATACGGTGGAATTGCTGCGCGACCAAGGGGTAGGCCGTTTGCCGGAAGGTGCGCAATTGCTTCCGCAGCTGGACCAGGCATTGCCATTGTTGGTGGCAGGTCTTGGTCAGCAGTCACCTGCCTGGATTGGTGAACATATGGATGGCTGGCTCGCCTACCCCGGCACGCCGGATGAACATCGTCGTCGGGTGGGACTTTGGAGGGAAGTGGGTGGGGATAAACCTTACATCAGCTTCGTTCACCTGGACCTGGCGACCAATCCTCATGCTCCGATGCGACGTGTACGGTTCGGCGGTATTTGCGGGCGGTTGGCGTTGATTGATGAGCTTCAGGCATTGCGTGAAGCCGGTGTGCAGCATGTTGGTCTGCATGTGCGTCGTAGCGAACGACCGGTTGCCGACGTGATCGAAGAGATCGCTGAATACGTTCTGCCGATGTTTCACTAACCATATC
>NZ_BDAG01000021.1 GCF_002091715.1 Pseudomonas migulae NBRC 103157
AGGGCGCGGAATACAGCCTTGCCACACAGGCCGGAAAAACAGGGATTTTTCTCTGCTGGCTATGGCCCAATCCGCTAGTCTTGCCACAATCTGGAAAGGGAGCCCTCCATGTTCGAATCTGCTGAAATCGGTCACGTCATCGACAAAGAAACCTATGAAGCCGAGGTGCCGGCGCTGCGTGAGGCGCTGCTCGAGGCGCAGTTCGAGCTTCAGCAGCAAAAACGTTTTCCGGTGATCATTTTGATCAACGGCATCGAAGGTGCCGGCAAGGGCGAGACGGTGAAACTGCTCAATGAGTGGATGGACCCGCGGCTGATCGAGGTGCGCACCTTCGATCAGCAGACCGACGAAGAACTGGCGCGGCCACCGGCCTGGCGTTACTGGCGGATGCTCCCGGCCACGGGGCGCATGGGGATTTTTTTCGGCAACTGGTACAGCCAGATGCTGCAGGCCCGGGTTCATGGCGTGATCAAGGAACCCAGGCTCGATCAGAGCATCAACGGTGCCGAACGCCTGGAAAAGATGTTGTGTGACGAAGGCGCGCTGATCTTCAAGTTCTGGTTTCACCTCTCGAAAAAGCAAATGAAGGACCGCCTCAAGGCCCTGGCCGACGATCCTCTGCACAGCTGGCGCATCAGCCCGCTGGACTGGCAGCAATCGCAGACCTACGACAAGTTCGTGAAATACGGCGAACGCATCTTGCGCCGCACCAGCCGTGACTACGCACCGTGGCATGTGATCGCCGGAATGGACCCGCGCTATCGGAGCCTGGCGGTCGGCAAGATTCTGCTCGAAGGCCTGCAAGGCGCCTTGAAAAGACCGACGATTCACCCGGATAAAGTCAGCGCCGCGCCCTTGGCCAGCAGCGTCGATCAGGTCAACCTGCTCGACAGCCTCGACTTGACCCTGCATCTGGACAAGGACGATTACGAAGAGCAACTGATCACCGAACAGGCGCGGTTATCGGGATTGATGCGCGACAAACGCATGCGCCGCCACGCCTTGATTGCGGTGTTCGAAGGCAACGATGCCGCCGGCAAAGGCGGGGCGATACGCCGGGTTGCGGCGGCACTTGACCCGCGCCAGTACAGCATCGTGCCGATTGCCGCACCCACCGAGGAGGAGCGGGCACACCCGTACATGTGGCGTTTCTGGCGGCATATTCCGGCGCGGTCCAAATTCACGGTGTTTGACCGTTCCTGGTATGGCCGGGTGCTGGTGGAGCGCGTCGAAGGCTTTTGCAGCCCGGCGGACTGGCTGCGCGCCTACAGTGAAATCAACGACTTCGAAGAGCAGATCGCCGACGCCGGGGTGATCGTGGTCAAGTTCTGGCTGGCCATCGATAAAGAAACGCAAATGGAGCGCTTCGAGGAGCGCGAGCAGATTCCCTTCAAGCGCTTCAAGATTACCGAAGATGACTGGCGCAATCGGGAAAAGTGGGATGCCTACCGAGCTGCGGTTAGCGACATGGTCGACCGCACCAGTACCGAGATTTCGCCCTGGACCCTGGTGGAGGCCAACGACAAGCGCTGGGCGCGGGTCAAGGTCTTGCGCACCCTCAACCAGGCGCTGGAAGAGGCGTTCGTAAAGTCCGACAAGCAAGAGAAGAAGCTGAAAAAACTCAAGGGGTGAGCCGATGGCTGCGCATACGCGGGGTGAATGATTGTCGCGACCGGTTACCGGTGGACTTATGCTCGGTCCACTCTCAACCCATAACAACAATGAGGTATGCCATGCGTGAAGTGGTGATCGTCGACAGCGTGCGGACCGGCCTGGCCAAGTCCTTTCGCGGCAAGTTCAACCAGACCCGTCCGGACGACATGGCGGCTCACTGCGTCAATGCACTGCTGACACGCTCGGGCATCGACCCGGCCAGCGTTGAAGATTGCATCGTCGGTGCCGGCTCCAACGAAGGCGCCCAAGGCTACAACATCGGCCGCAACGTCGCGGTGCTGTCGCGCCTGGGCACCGGCACTGCCGGCATGACCCTCAACCGTTTCTGCTCATCGGGTTTGCAGGCGATTGCCATTGCCGCCAACCAGATCGCTTCCGGTTGCAGCGACATCATCGTCGCCGGTGGCGTCGAGTCCATCAGCCTGACCATGAAAAGCGTCAACACCGACAACCTGATCAACCCGCTGCTGAAAGAGCAGGTGCCGGGCATCTACTTCCCTATGGGCCAGACCGCCGAAATCGTTGCCCGTCGTTACAACGTCAGCCGCGAAGAACAGGACCTGTACGCCCTGCAAAGTCAGCAACGTACCGCTCAGGCGCAGACCGCCGGGCTGTTCGACGACGAAATCGTGCCGATGGCGGTGAAGTACCGCGTTGAAGACAAGTCCACCGGGCAGGTGCAAATCCTCGACGGCATCGTCGATCGCGACGACTGCAATCGCCCGGACACTACGCTGGAAAGCCTGGCAGGATTGAAACCGGTGTTTTCCGAAGACGGTTCGGTCACGGCCGGCAACTCGTCGCAGCTGTCCGATGGTGCGTCGATGACGCTGGTGATGAGCCTGGAGAAAGCGCTGGAACTGGGACTGAAGCCGAAGGCGTTCTTTCGCGGTTTCACCGTGGCAGGTTGCGAACCGGATGAAATGGGCATCGGCCCGGTGTTCTCGGTGCCGAAGTTGCTCAAGGCCAAGGGTTTGCAGGTGGCCGACATTGACCTGTGGGAGCTCAACGAGGCATTCGCTTCGCAATGCCTGTACAGCCGCAACCGGCTGGGGATCGATAACGAGAAGTACAACGTCAATGGCGGCTCGATTTCCATCGGTCACCCGTTCGGCATGACCGGGTCGCGTCAGGTCGGGCATCTTGTGCGGGAATTGCAGCGGCGGAATTTGCGTTACGGCATCGTCACTATGTGCGTGGGTGGCGGGATGGGGGCGACCGGGTTGTTTGAAGCGGTGCGTTAAGCCTTAAGGGCTTGTGGTGATTGTTATATCGCCTTCGCGAGCAAGTCGGATCGCCGCACCGCCGCTCCCACATTCGACCGAGTTCTCCCATAGGAATACGGTCGAATGTGGGAGCGGCGGTGCGGCGATCCGACTTGCTCGCGAAGGCAGCGCCTCGGTCTATCGACTGGCGCTCAAAAGCTGCATCCGCGCAATATAAGCCTCAATCTCCCGCGCAGCCGCCTCCGGGTTTTCAAACGGCCCCTCCAGCGTGTTTTCCCGGGTGCTGAAATACAACTCCCCGTTTACCCGACACATCCGGTCGCTGCGAAAGTGCGTGGCGGGGGCGATGTCCTGGGCGCGCATGCCATACATGGCGGTCTCCTGAAGGTGGGAAGATCCAATGAGCTTATGCATGAACCGCTTACAGCGCCTGGCCAACCGATCGACGGCATATCGCCAATTTATCGCTGCGACCCACACAGTTTCATTTGCGTCTGCTCGCCAACTGTCCCTGTGTGCCAGACGCCGCTGAGCCTAGAATGACGATTCTTGCCATCTGGCTTTGGGGTACGCATGCACATTTCATCCGGTCGCTGGGTTTACGGTCTGTTCCTGGCCTTGTTGACCGCGTTGTTGTGGGGAATCCTGCCGATCAAACTCAAGCAAGTGCTGCTGGTGATGGACCCGGTCACGGTGACCTGGTATCGGCTGATGGTGTCCGGCGGGTGCCTGTTCATTTACCTGGCCGCCACCGGACGCCTGCCGAGCCGCAAGGTGCTCGGGCCTCGCGGTGGCTGGCTGGTACTGATGGCGGTGCTCGGCCTGGTGGGCAACTACGTGTTGTATTTGATGGGCCTGAACCTGCTCAGCCCCGGCACCGCGCAACTGGTAGTGCAGATGGGCCCGATCATGTTGCTGATCGCCAGCCTGTTTGTGTTCAAGGAACGCTTCAGCGTGGGGCAGGGCATTGGCCTGCTGGTGCTGCTGATTGGTTTCGGGCTGTTTTTCAATCAGCGTCTGGCCGAGTTGCTCACCTCGCTGACTGACTACACGGCGGGTGTGCTGCTGGTGTTGCTGGCGTCCACGGTCTGGACGTTCTACGCCCTGGGGCAGAAGCAATTGCTGACGGTGTGGAATTCATTGCAGGTGATGATGGTGATCTATCTGTTCTGCGGGCTGTTGCTTACGCCGTGGGTGCATCCGCTGGAAGCGTTGCAACTGACTCCGCTGCAGGGCTGGCTGTTGCTGGCGTGCTGCATGAACACGCTGGTTGCATATGGTGCGTTTGCCGAAGCGCTGGCGCACTGGGAAGCCTCGCGGGTGAGTGCGACGTTGGCGATCACGCCGTTGGTGACGTTTGCGGCCGTCGCCATGGCGGCCTGGTTGTGGCCGGATTATGTGCATGCCGAGACGATCAATGGTCTGGGATATGGCGGGGCGGTGCTGGTGGTGCTGGGATCGGCGCTGGTGGCGTTGGGGCCGTCAATCATCGCTGGGCTCAAGGCCCGAAAGGTTCGGATGGCGGCAGGGTAATCCGCGTCATCGTTCTTCGCGAGCAAGCCCGCTCCCACATTTGACCGCATTCCTCTGTGGGAACTCGGTTAAACGTGGGAGCGGGCTTGCTCGCGATGGGAGGCGTTCAGGCACTAAAAAACTCAGCCCTTGGCCCCAGCCTCAAGCATATTCTCCGGCCTTACCCACGCATCGAACTGTTCATCCGTCAGATACCCCAACTGCAACGCCGCCTCCCGCAAGGTCAGCCCTTCGGCGTAGGCCTTCTTGGCAATCTCCGCCGACTTGTCATACCCGATATGCGGGTTCAGCGCCGTCACCAGCATCAACCCGCGTTCCAGATGTTCAGCCATTTTCTCGGCATCCGGTTCCAGGCCGGCGATGCAATGCTGCTGAAAGTTGCTGCAGCCATCGCCCAGCAAGCGGATCGATTGCAGCAGGTTGTGGATGATCACCGGTTTGAACACGTTCAGTTGCAGATGCCCCTGGCTCGCAGCGAAACCGATGGCAACGTCGTTGCCCAACACCTGACACGCCAGCATCGACAACGCTTCGCACTGGGTAGGGTTGACCTTGCCGGGCATGATCGAGCTGCCGGGTTCGTTGGCCGGCAATTTCACTTCGGCAAAACCGGCACGCGGCCCGGAACCCAGCAGGCGCAGGTCGTTGGCGATTTTCATCAGGGTCACGGCCAGGGTTTTCAGCGCGCCGGACAACGTGGTCAGCGGCTCATGGCCCGCCAGTGCGGCGAATTTGTTGGGTGCGGTGACAAACGGCAGGCCGGAGAGCGCGGCCAGCTCGGAGGCGATCGCTTCGCCAAAACCGTGTGGTGAGTTCAGACCGGTGCCAACCGCGGTGCCGCCCTGGGCCAGTTCACACACGGCGGGCAAGGCGCTGCGGATCGCTCGTTCGGCGTAGTCCAGTTGCGCGATGAACGCCGAGAGTTCCTGGCCGAAGGTGATCGGCGTGGCGTCCATCATGTGCGTGCGACCGGTCTTGACCAGTTTCATATGGCGCGCGGACAACTCGGCCAGGCCACCCGACAGCTCGCTGATCGCCGGCAGCAAATGTTGCTGCACCGCCTGAGCGGCGGCGATGTGCATCGCGGTGGGGAAGCAGTCGTTGGAGCTCTGCGAGCGGTTGACGTGATCGTTGGGGTGCACCGGCGACTTGCCGCCGCGCGGGTTGCCGGCCAGTTCGTTGGCACGCCCGGCGATCACTTCGTTGACGTTCATGTTGCTTTGGGTGCCGCTGCCGGTTTGCCAGACCACCAGCGGGAACTGGTCGTCATGGTTGCCGTCGAGCACTTCGTCAGCGGCCTGTTCGATCAGTCGGGCGATGTCGGCCGGCAGGTCGCCATTGCGGTCATTGACCCGCGCTGCGGCCTTCTTGATCAACGCCAGCCCATGCAGCACCGCCAGCGGCATACGCTCGTTGCCAATGGCGAAGTTAATCAGCGAGCGTTGCGTCTGAGCGCCCCAGTAGGCCTCATCCGGCACTTCCACCTCGCCAAGGCTGTCGGTCTCGATACGGCTCATCATGCACACTCCTGTCAGTCTGATAGCGCAGTTTAGGCCGTGATCCCCGGCCGTGGTTCCATCGGTCAGTATTTTGACCATTCAACCCCTCTAATTCAGGCCCGACAAGGCTTGGGGTTGAGTGACACACTTTTTTAGGCGCAGAATGGACGCCCTTGGGGTTTTACCTCGCCTGCTAGAAAAGGAAACTCGATGACTCGTCTTCGTGCCATCTGTACCGCGGTTGCACTGGTTTGCGCCAGCGGCCCTGTTTTTGCCGATACCGCCAGCCACAACGCCAGTGCCGAAGCTTTCCTGACCCTGGCGCACGCTGACAAGTTGGGCACTCCGGTGTACATGCAAGTGCAGCAAATGTTCGCTCAGCGCTTTGAACAGACCAAAGCCCCTGAATCGAAAAAAGCCTTGCTGGAAACCTACCAGGCCAAGGCCAACGCCGCTCTGGACGCAGCCATTGGCTGGAACAAGCTGAAGCCGGACATGGTCAAGCTGTACACCACCAACTTCAGCGAATCCGAGCTGAAAGACTTGGTCGCGTTCTACCAGTCGCCACTGGGCAAGAAAGTCCTGGAAAAAATGCCGCAGCTGACTCAGCAATCGGCCCAGATGACCCAAGCCAAGCTTGAAAGCGCGGTGCCTGTGGTCAACAAATTGCTGGCTGACATGACCAATGAGCTGGATCCCAAGGCTAACGCCGCTGCTCCAGCCAAGAAAAAGCCTTAAGCGGAGCCGGGTATGACCATGCAACAACGCATCGAATCGACGCTGGGTCTGTTACAGCCCGAGCACCTGCAAGTGCTGGATGAAAGCCATATGCACAGTCGTGGGTTGCAAACCCATTACAAGGCGGTGGTGGTCAGCCAGCAGTTCGAAGGGCTCAACCGCGTCAAGCGTCACCAGAAAGTCTACGGCACGCTCGGCGAGCTGATGGGCGAATTCCATGCGTTGGCGCTGCATACCTACACGCCTGAGGAATGGGCTCAGATCGACGCGGCTCCGGCCTCGCCGACCTGTGCTGGCGGACACTAGTACTAATGCCACGCAACTTGTAGAGCCGGCTTGCTGGCGATGGCGATTTCGCAGACGCCATCGCCAGCAAGCCGGCTCCTACAGGGATTCGTATATTTTTGCTAGAATCCGCAACGCGCCGCTTACCCGGCGCGTTTTTTTTCGCATCCGGTTCACCCCTTACGAGGGTAGCCACCTGGAGAATCACCCATGACACAACAGATTGTCGTGGCGGCACTGTATAAGTTCGTCACCCTGGAAAACTACGTCGACCTGCGCGAGCCCCTGCTGCAGGCGATGGTCGACAACGGCATCAAAGGCACGCTGCTGATCGCCGAAGAAGGCATCAACGGCACCGTGTCCGGCAGCCGCGAAGGCATCGACGGGCTGATGGCCTGGCTCAAGAACGACCCGCGCATGGACGACATCGACCACAAAGAGTCGTACTGCGACGAGCAGCCGTTCTACCGCACCAAAGTCAAACTCAAGAAAGAAATCGTCACCCTCGGCGTCGAAGGCGTAGACCCGAACAAAAAGGTCGGCACCTATGTGGATCCGCAGAACTGGAACGCCCTGATCAGCGATCCTGAAGTGCTGTTGATCGACACCCGCAACGACTACGAAGTCTCGATCGGCACCTTTGAAGGCGCCATCGATCCGAAGACCACCAGTTTTCGTGAATTCCCCGATTACATCAAAGCCAACTTCGACCCTGCCGTGCACAAGAAAGTCGCGATGTTCTGCACCGGCGGCATTCGTTGCGAAAAGGCTTCGAGCTACATGCTCAGCCAGGGTTTCGACGAGGTCTATCACCTCAAGGGCGGCATTCTGAAGTACCTCGAAGAGGTGCCGCAGGAAGAAACCAAGTGGCAGGGCGACTGCTTCGTCTTCGATAACCGCGTGACCGTGCGCCATGACCTCAGCGAAGGCGACTACGATCAGTGTCACGCCTGTCGTACGCCGGTGAGCGTCGAAGACCGCGCGTCCGAGCACTACGTGGCTGGCATCAGCTGCCCGCATTGCTGGGATAAGCTGAGCGAGAAGACCCGTCGCAGCGCCATCGATCGGCAAAAGCAGATCGAGCTGGCCAAGGCTCGCAACATGCCTCACCCGATCGGCTACAACTACAAGCAAACCCCTTCCGAGGCTTGAACCATGTCTGCTCGCCGCCTGCTCTATGTGATGGACCCGATGTGTTCCTGGTGCTGGGGCTTTGCGCCGGTGGCCAACGCGCTGGTCGAACAGGCGCAAGCGGCGGGGGTGGATGTGCATCTGGTGGTGGGCGGTTTGCGCACCGGCAGTGGTTCGGCGCTGGAGCCGACCACCCGGCGCTACATTCTTGAACATTGGCAGGCGGTCACCGAGGCCACCGGTCAACCGTTCAAGATCGAAGGCGCATTGCCGGATGGCTTTGTGTACGACACCGAACCCGCCTGTCGGGCGTTGGTGACGGCGCGTGGCCTGGCACCGGATTGCGCCTGGAAACTGCTCGGTCTGATCCAGCATGCGTTTTATGCAGAGGGCCGTGATGTCACCCACGCCAGTGTGCTGGTGGAACTGGCAGAAAAGGCCGGTTTGCCGCGCATCGAGTTCGCGGCTGCGTTCGACCGTGCCGATCAACATGCCGCGACAGCGGCCGATTTTACCTGGGTGCAGGACCTCGGCATCGCCGGTTTCCCCACCTTGCTGGCTGAGCGTGATGGTCAATTGGCGTTGTTGACCAATGGCTATCAGCCTCTGAGCGTCCTCTCACCGCTGCTCGGCCGCTGGCTGGAGCGCGCTGCCTGTGCATGACCAGCCTGACGACACCGCCAGCGCTACACGTGTCGACCGCCTGAGCTGGGCGGAAATCCGCCGACTGGCCCTGCATCACAAGAAATCACTGTGGATCGCCAACGGCGTGGCCGTGCTGGCAACGTTGTGCAGCGTGCCGATCCCCTTGCTTTTGCCGTTGCTGGTGGATGAAGTGCTGCTGGGTCATGGCGATGCCGCGCTGAAAGTCATGAACCTCGCGCTACCCGAAGGCTGGCAGAAAGCGGCGGGCTACATCGGCCTGATGCTGCTGGTGACCTTGTTGCTTCGCTGTGGCGCCTTGCTGTTCAACGTGGTGCAGGCGAAGTTGTTTGCGGCGCTGGCCAAAGACATCGTCTACCGCATTCGCATACGGCTGATCGAACGGCTCAAGCGCATCTCGCTGGGCGAGTACGAAAGCCTGGGCAGCGGCACGGTCACCACGCACCTGGTGACTGACCTCGATACGCTGGACAAATTCGTCGGCGAAACCCTCAGCCGTTTCCTCGTGGCCATGCTGACGCTGGTCGGTACGGCGAGCATTCTGATCTGGATGCACTGGAAACTGGCGTTGCTGATCATGCTGTTCAACCCGTTGGTGATCTACGCCACGGTGTTGTTGGGCAAGCGGGTCAAACACCTGAAGAAACTCGAGAACGACAGCACCTCGCGCTTCACTCAAGCGTTAACCGAAACCCTCGATTCCATCCAGGAAGTGCGCGCCGGCAACCGTCAGGGCTTCTTCCTCGGGCGCCTCGGCCAGCGGGCGCGAGAGGTCCGTGATTACGCGGTGACTTCGCAGTGGAAAACCGATGCCTCGAACCGTGCCAGCGGTTTGCTGTTCCAGTTCGGCATCGATATTTTCCGCGCCGCCGCCATGCTCACGGTGTTGTTCTCCGACCTGTCCATCGGCCAGATGCTCGCGGTGTTCAGCTACCTGTGGTTCATGATCGGCCCGGTGGAACAGCTGCTGAATCTGCAATACGCCTATTACGCCGCCGGTGGTGCTCTATCGCGGATCAACGAGCTACTGGCAAGGGCCGATGAGCCGGAATATCCGGGCGGCGTCGACCCGTTCAACGGTCGCGAAACCGTCGGCATCGAGGTTCAGGGATTGAGTTTCGGTTATGGCGACGAGCTGGTGCTGAACCAGATGAACCTGTCCATCGCTCCCGGTGAAAAAGTCGCGATTGTCGGCGCCAGCGGCGGTGGTAAAAGTACCTTGGTGCAATTGCTGCTGGGCCTGTACACGCCACTCGCCGGGACGATTCGTTTTGGCGGTTCGACCCAGCAGGAAATCGGTCTGGAAACGGTTCGTGAGAATGTCGCCGTGGTTCTGCAACACCCGGCGCTGTTCAACGACACCATTCGTGCCAACCTGACCATGGGCCGTGAGCGCAGCGACGAAGCCTGCTGGCAGGCACTGGAAATTGCGCAACTGGACAACACGGTTCGGGAATTGGCCAACGGTCTGGACAGTATCGTCGGGCGTTCCGGCGTGCGATTGTCCGGCGGCCAGCGCCAGCGCCTGGCGATTGCACGGATGGTGCTGGCCGAACCGAAAGTGGTGATCCTCGACGAGGCCACCTCGGCGCTGGACGCCGCCACCGAATACAACCTGCACCAGGCGTTGGCGCGGTTCCTGAGCCACCGCACCACGCTGATCATTGCCCATCGGTTGTCGGCAGTGAAGCAGGCCGACCGCGTGCTGGTGTTCGATGGCGGGCAGATTGCCGAGGATGGCGACCACCAGCAACTGATTGCCGATGGTGGTTTGTACGCCAAGCTGTATGGGCATTTGCAGCAGCACTGATCAGTGCCGCGCGGCTACTTCCAGATCACGTTCAAGGCCTCCGGACTGCCGTCATAACCGAATTGCTTCATGACGATTGAACACGAATCGCACGGGGCCATGGTGGTGGCGATGGTGATTGACTCAAGCTCCTGAGAGTCCGGATATTTCTGGCGTATGACGCCGATGAGTTTGCTCTCGGTGTCCAGTGAAGTAGGGCGTTGGGTGAGTTCGGGGGTGTATTTCTCGACGTCTTTGATCGTGTGCGGAATCGCTCGCAACTTGCCGGAAGCGGACACGCTCAGCGATGTCTGCGGGAAGTGGGCACCGTGATCAATGTTGAAATAGCTCGTGCCGTCGATGATCACCTCGTTCGAGTCTCTGCTTCTGGAAAACAATGGCAGGTAATGGGTGTCACCTTGTCTGCCGGAAACGCTGACATAAACCTCCCGAATGCCCTGTCTTGTCTTGATTTCCGCGAATGCAACATTCCGCGGCTTGCCCAATTCACTACTATGAATGGCGCTGATGCGTTGCTGTAATTCCAACATGACGCCATCGATTTTCAACGCCTTCGGCCCGCCCTGAACCGACGATTCCAGGGTGATGACGGTTTTCTGAAACAGTGTATTGATTACTTGCGCTGTCGTTTCACGGACACTTTCCGGAGCATTCCTGGACGCTGACCAGGTCGTTGCGCCATCGGTGGAGTGCCTGACGATCATTCTGGTCGAGTGATCGAACAGCACGGCCTCGCCGGGGCTGGTATCGACCTTGATCAACTTGAGCGTATCAGGCGGATTGGCAGGGCCTCCGATGGGAATGGCGATGTTGTCCATCGCTTGTAGAGCGCGCTCAACCCGACCCACACCATAAATCCTCGCCATGTTGTTGGCATTCAACGACCCGGTGTACACCACCATCAACTCGCGACGCAGTTCGGCGGGCAAGGTTGACGCTTGCTTGAAGGTCAGTGCGTTACGCAGGCTTTGCCCATTTGCCAGTTCGGCAACGTAAAAATCCCCCGCATCAAGACGTGTGAAAACATACCGTTTCGAACCGTCTATGGAGTCCACGATGATGGCTCCGGAGTGGAAGGTATCGGTGACACCTTTTTCGGTCACGTTGACTTTGACACGCCCGTAAATGCCTTTGCGAAACTCCATCGTCGCGTCGAGTGTTGTGTGAGTGGCCAACGAAAATTTTGTCAGGGGGGCATCGGCAGCGCCTGGTGTGTAAATTCTGTCGCCAAACCAGGTGGCCCATCCCTTGGTTTCATCGAACGTACCGACTGCGGGTGTCGGGGCCGGGTCTCGCGTCACATAACTGGTCGTGCACACGTCTGCTCCCGGTGCGCGCCGTGGCCGGCAAGGTATCGACTTCAGCGAATCACTCATGTCAATCAAGTCAGCGCGGCGTAGCGTGTCACCCTCCAGCCGGTACGGTACGTCATCGATAAACAGCGTTGTCCGGCCGTCCACTTCAAGCACTTCGCGTACGTGGCGAGTCTTGGCCAGCTCCACAACCGATTGCTGGTTGCGGCCTTCCAGAGGGCGGTAGTGCGATTGCCCGGGTGAGAAGTCACTGGCGCGAGTTGTTAACGGAGGACCATAGGGCTTGGAGGACAATGGATCGACCAGACGCCAGTCGGTCTTGCCAGAGGCGCCGATGTTGCGTATTTGCACATCGTCTATGCCTTTGATGCTGGCTAACTGATCTCCCAGCGTTGCAGGCTTCCAGCGTCCGGCATCATACAACTGCGGCAAGCTGCGCACATACTCGTAGTAGCGGATTGTTCCCATGAAATCGTTGAAGTTGAACGTGACGGCTTTGTAAATGTACCGCACTGCTTTTCCCAGTCCTTTGAGCAGCGCCGGAATAATCTCAAGCGGGTTCAAGGCTTGCAGCGTCGATACCAGCAGCGTTTTTGTCAGCGTTGCAAATGAAGGAAGCGTTGCGCGTGTGGCCAGCCGGCCTGCGTTGTTGATCAGTCTGACCGAACCCGTGACGAATTTGCCAATGGGGATCGCGAACGAAATCACGTCAAAAAACAGGCCGACTATACCCAGCGCGATGCGGTTCTTGTCGCCTGACATCAGGTCTTCGACAGGGCCCCAGAACGGTACAAACTTCTTTGCGAGCTGGAGTGTCTTTCTACGTCGAGCTTCTTCGAGTTCAAACTTGGTCTGTCCCTTCGCAAGCGTGCGCAACTTTTGCGGGTCAACGAACAGGAGTTCGGTTGCTATGTGACGGCTGATATCCATTGAACGGCTGGACGACAGGGTTAATGGGGCGCGCCGATGTTGGTCTGTGATCTCGGAACTGGCGCTGAGAGACGGTGGCAGCTGATCGATGATGGCCTCGCAGAAGGCCGTTGCCTTGGGCAGGGTGCCGTTCGAATGCGCGTCCCAGTCGAAGGGTAAATGCCTGTCGCGGATGACATCAACATAGGCCCCATTGGAGGTGGTTGCCATCGCTCCGATCCGGGGAATCAACAACGTCGCATCAAAATTTTCGAGTCGACGTATCACCCCGGCTTTCGGAAAAAGCTCGTAAAAAGTGCTGACGGAAACGGCGGCTTCGTCCCCGGTGGGCTCGTTTGTTTGGGTCGCTTGCAGTATCACGCCGTTGCGCGCTCTGAGCGGCAACGTAATGTTGGGCGTCTCGTCCTTGGCGGCGACTTTGCGGGTTTCTTTGCGCAGGCTGTAAATCTTGACTTCACCCACCTCCAGCGCCAGGCGGTCGGCATGCGGAAGTGAAGTTAACAGCGTTCTGATCAATGTCTGGTAGGCCGTTGTTATCTTTTCCAGATACCGCTTGAAGGCGTCGTCAAACAGCGCAGGGACATCGGGGATTTCGGTAAACGGTGACAGGACTTTTTGACGACCTTCAACGCTAGGGCCGGGAACCGGCCACGGCCGATCGGCTATTAAGTACCGGTCCTTGTCCATCCTGATCCATTTCGGACTTAAGGTCTCGCCGTCGGCTTCAGTCACAATCCATATTTTCTGATCGTCGAACATACCGGACGCCAAGACATCGGCGAACGAGTAATACTTGTATTCCTTATCCCTGAGTGGCGGTGTGTCGCGAAAGCCGATCGAAGCCAACTCGTCATACCTGGCCAGTTTGCGTCCGTCGGTATTGAAGGCTTCGGTTCCGAACAGTGTTTGTACTTCAGCCTTGGCAATGGACAGCCGTTTGGGGGGCTCTTCATTGATCCGGATAACCGCTTGATTGACCTCGTTCGAGTGTTTTTCCAGTTCGGAGCAGGCTCGTTCGATGTCGGCTTGCGTGTAACCTTCGAGTTTTTTTTGCGGGATGAAACCATGGGTGACGGCCCAATCCAGTGTTGGAAGCAGCCTGGTGCGACTGAGGAGGTTCAATTCTTCCGTCGTTGCCACTTCGGCCCGGTACATGGGCAAGTTGACCAACTGCTGGAAGCTCAGCCTGTCCAGCAATTCGGGGGCTACGGCTTTGACGAAATTGACTCCATTGAGGAAATTGACCCAGACAGCCGTGCTCCGGTAGGCAAGATCCGCCTGAATATCGCGGACACGAAATTCAAAGGGGAATCGGGACAAAAACAACCGCGAAATGACCACGGCCTCTTTGTCCGACGATGCCAGTTTTGACGTGAGTAAATGGGCTTCAAATGCCTCGCGGATAGCCTGGTAGCTCTTTCCCCAATTCTCGTGAGTTTGCCAGTCGTAACCAGCGATCAAGTCGCTGGAATCCAGGGTTTGTGCACAAAGCCAATGCTGCAGCGCGTTGGCTATCAGTCTGGTGCGAATGTAAGGAGAAGTCTCTTCACCGGTTCTTCCGCCGTACCAATCCATTGTCGTCAGTAAGGTGTTTCCCAGTTTTTGAGCCTCCGCGCTCTGCAGTATTTTTTCGAGGTACACACTCGGCGTTGCGCGTACTTGTTCAATCGTTGCGTTAGAAAGAACGTCCTTGGCAAGGTACGCCAACGGTGAAGTAACGTTCTCCGGCAGAAATTGATTAACCGCATCGACTATTTCGGAGCTGGCCCGGCCTCTATGGAGTAACTGCGTATCGACTGGAGTGTCAGCTTGTTGGATAGTCGCGAATGTTTCCGGATCCTTTTCTGTGGGAAGGGACTTCAGATCAAGGGCTTCAAACTCGTCCTCCAGTCTCAAGCGATGGCTGGAGATTCTGTCTCGAACGACCTTTATCGTGGCCTGAACTTTTTGCGGATCTCTCGAAGTCAATGCAATGCCGTAAAAGACGCACATTCTTTCGAAGCCAATGGTGCGGTTTGAATTCAACACTCCGCCCAGTAATGCTGCTGCCCGCTCAATCCGCAGTTTCAGAGGCTGCCATTTGGCGTGTTCGGTCAACTCCAGCGTGACTTTATGTCCTGTGTTTTTCCAAGTCTGGTAGACATACTTGCCTTCCGTGAACGCGACGGATAGATCACCGTGTTTTATTTCAAGCCTTGTGCACATATCGATGTAATCCCGATCGCGCAGCACTTGCCATAACGCTTTTAATCCGTCTGCGCTCACCTTGGTGATTGGTGAAAAAGGTTTTAGTGACAAAACGGGCCAAAGGATATTTACCGGTGTTTCGCGCAGGGTTGCGAGCAGAAGTTCGTAATCCTCCAGTTGGCCTGCATGTAACTCAGCCTCGGAGGGTGACGGCGGGTTTGAAGTGTTCGATTGCATGTAATCGCTTCTCTTGGTTGTCGGTTGATTTGCACATCGCTCTGATGGGATGGCGTCGTTGGCCGATTTCAAGTGAAAACAAACAGTAGAGAGCGGTACATAGTTAGGTGATGGCGGTTTTGCTCCAGGAACTGTGTCGCGCGGTGTGTCTGCGTCTCAATGAAAACCGTTATTTACTGGCACTTGCCCATAGAAAGGGCTTCCCGCTTGCCGGGATCGAGAACGCACCCTAGTCTAGCTGTAGCGATCACGTTGGATGATGATCTGGCTGTGCTAAAACAAGGGACCTCATGAATCAAGCGCGTACTCTCGGAACGCCACGGTTGTTGGGCATCGTCTGGCCATTTATCGCCGTCGTGCTGTTTCAGGCGCTGCTGGGCGGTGTCAGCCTGTACGTTCTGTCGGCGGTGCGCGGCTACGTTGCCGGCGAAAGCCTCTGGTCCAAGGGCCAGAAAGACGCCATCTATTACCTCAATCTCTACGCGGACAGTCACGACGAGACGATATTCAGCAAATACAAGAACGCGATTGCCGTGCCTCAGGGGGGCCATGAATTGCGTGTGGCGCTGGATCATCAGCCGCCGAAATTAGACGCCGCGCGCGTGGCGATCCTCAAGGGCGGCAACCACCCGGATGACATCAATAGTGTGATCTGGCTGTACCTGAATTTCCGGCACTTCAGTTACCACGAGAAAGCCATTGACCTCTGGCGGGTGGGCGACGCGTATCTGGTGCAACTCGATGACATCGCTCAGGAAATGCGTCAGCGCATCACCACCGACCAGGCCACCGATGCCGATATCAGGCGCTGGAAGGATCAGATATTCGTCATCAACGAAAGTGTGACACCGGCGGCGAAGGCCTTCAGCGATGCCTTGGGCGAAGGCTCGCGGATGATCCTGCGGCTGTTGCTGGCGATCAACCTCGCCACCGCGCTGGGCTTGATTGTCCTGGCCCTGATGCGCACGCACAAACTGCTCAAGCAGCGCCATGCATTCGCCGATGCACTTCAGTTGGAAAAAGAACGTGCGCAAATCACCCTGCAATCAATTGGCGATGGCGTGATCACCACCAATGTCGACGGCGCAATTGCCTACATGAACCCGGCCGCCGAGGCGTTGACGCACTGGAAGGCTGAGCAGGCGACAGGTTTGCCCCTGGCAGCGCTGTTCAATCTGCTGGACGAAAACGCCCAGGCCGATGGCTTTACGCTGATCGAACACATCCTCAGTGGTCAGCTCAGCGGTGGCAGCGAACATTCCAAATTGATTCAGCGCCTGGATGGCAGCACGGTGTCGGTCACACTGGTCGGCGCGCCGATCCGCAATGCCGGCAAGGTCAGCGGCACCGTGCTGGTGTTGCACGACATGACCCAGGAGCGGCAATACATCGCCAATTTGTCCTGGCAGGCGACCCATGATGCCTTGACCGGTCTCGCCAACCGCCGCGAATTCGAATATCGCCTGGAACAGGTGCTGCATAACCTGGCGCGGCAGCCGGGGCGTCATGCGCTGATGTTCCTCGATCTGGATCAGTTCAAGCTGGTCAACGATACCTGCGGCCACGCGGCGGGAGACGAATTGCTGCGGCATATCTGTGCGCTGTTGCAATCGGGTTTGCGCGAGGGCGATACCCTGGCGCGACTGGGCGGCGACGAGTTTGGCATTCTGCTGGAGAACTGTTCGCCGGAAGCGGCAGAGAAAATCGCCGAGGGGCTGCGCCAGACCGTGCAGAACCTGCATTTCGTCTGGAAGGGCCGGCCGTTCGTGACCACCGTGAGCATCGGGCTGGTGCATATCACTCAGCAGCCCACCACCCTCGAAACATCGCTGCGCGCCGCTGACATGGCGTGTTACATGGCCAAGGAAAAAGGCCGCAACCGGGTTCAGGTCTATCACGCCGACGACTCGGAACTCTCCCTGCGCTTCGGTGAGATGGCTTGGGTGCAGCGCCTGCACATGGCGCTGGAGGAAGACCGTTTTTGTCTGTACGCCCAGGAAATTGCGGCCCTTGGACATGTCGAACAAGGCGGCGGGCATATTGAAATTCTGCTGCGCCTGCATGACGAAGCCGGGCGCATGATATTGCCCGACAGTTTCATTCCGGCAGCGGAACGTTATGGCCTGATGACTTCGCTTGATCGTTGGGTTGTGCAGAATGTTTTCAAGATCATTGCCCAATGTATAGCGGAGAAACATAAAGGGCCGTTGGCAATGTGTGCGATTAATCTGTCAGGCACAACTATCGGAGATGAGGCGTTCCTGGACTTCCTGCGTCAACAGTTCATTACTTACTCCATACCGCCTGAAATGATTTGTTTTGAAATCACTGAAACCAGCGCAATTTCCAATCTTGGAAGTGCAATTCGATTTATTAATGAACTCAAAGGCTTAGGCTGCCATTTTTCGCTGGATGACTTTTGCGCCGGAATGTCCTCATTCGCTTACTTGAAACATTTGCCTGTAGACTTCCTGAAGATCGACGGGAGTTTCGTAAAGGATATGCTGGACGACCCGATTAACCGCGCCATGGTCGAAGTGATCAATCACATCGGTCATGTCATGGGTAAACGCACGATTGCCGAGTTTGTTGAAACACCCCAGATCGAGCAGGCATTGCTGGAGATCGGGGTGGATTACGCTCAAGGGTATGTGATTGAACGCCCGCATCTGTTTACCTGCGATAGTCTGCAAAGTCGTCCTGCCAGGCCTCAGCCTTTGTTGTTCAAGGCACCTGGCACGTTCCGTTGAAATCTCCTGCTGATCCTTACAATCACAATCAAAAGGAACCCGACAGTGATCGAGACATTCAACCGAACCGGCCCCCTCATGGAAGCTGCAAGTTATCCCGCCTGGGCTCAGCAACTGATCCAGGATTGCAGCGAGAGTAAACGCCGGGTTGTAGAGCACGAACTGTACAGGCGCATGCGAGATAACAAACTCAGCGCAAAGACCATGCGCAACTACCTCATTGGTGGTTGGCCGGTGGTCGAGCAGTTCGCGTTATACATGGCACAGAACCTGACCAAGACCCGTTTTGCCCGCCATCCCGGCGAGGACATGGCGCGTCGCTGGTTGATGCGCAACATCCGGGTGGAATTGAACCACGCCGATTACTGGGTGCACTGGAGTCGCGCTCACGGTGTGAGCCTGGAAGATCTGCAGGCGCAAAAGGTATCCCCTGAACTTCATGCCTTGAGTCACTGGTGCTGGCACACCAGTTCGTCGGATTCGCTGATCGTTGCCATTGCCGCCACCAACTACGCCATTGAAGGCGCGACAGGTGAGTGGTCGGCGCTGGTCTGTTCCAATGGTGTCTACGCGGCCGCGTTCCCCGAAGAGGATCGCAAGCGGGCCATGAAGTGGCTGAAGATGCATGCCCAGTACGACGATGCCCATCCATGGGAAGCGCTGGAAATCATCTGCACGCTGGCAGGCATGAACCCGGGCAAGTCCTTGCAGGCAGAGTTGCGTCAGGCGGTGTGCAAAAGCTACGACTACATGTTCCTGTTCCTGGAGCGCTGCATGCAGCTTGAATATGTGGAGAAGGCTCCGGTCATGCGTGAGCGCATGGCGCTGGCTGAAAGCTGATCCTTTTTCCATGCCATTAAAAAGCCCGCTCCCCGGGTATCGCCAGGGGAGCGGGCTTTTTTGTATGGACCGGCAATGACTAGGCGCTGACTTTCAGTCCAATCAACCCGGTAATGATCAACGCCACACTGGCGAGCCTGTACAGCGCCATGGACTCACCAAACAGAATGATCCCGGCGATGACCGTGCCGACCGCGCCCACGCCTGTCCAGATCGCATAGGCAGTGCCCAGCGGCAGTTCCTTCATGGCCAGGCCGAGCAGGCCAAGGCTGATGGCCATAGCGGCAACGGTCAGTGCGGTGGGAAGGGGGCGGCTGAAACCATCGGTGTATTTCAGGCCGACGGCCCAGCCTACTTCGAACAGGCCGGCGAAAAACAGAATGACCCAGGACATGACAGACCTCCATCGATTGACGGGGTCGTCCCCAGATTAATGACTCGATCGAGCCGCGAGGTCGTCCTCGCGTTGCGCAGTATAGTGCCCATCATTAAACCGGGGATCAAGTTGGCCGCTTATTCAGTGACTTGGCGAGCTGCCGTTTCGCGATCTTCTTTCTCGCTCATTCGGCGGAAATATGTCGAGAGCAGTGCCCCGGAAATGTTGTGCCATACACTGAACAATGCACTTGGCACCGCCGCCAGCGGTGAGAAGTGTGCGCTGGCCAGCGCAGCGCCCAAACCCGAGTTCTGCATGCCGACTTCCAGTGCCAGGGATTTGCGCTGGGCCAGTGGCAACTTGAAAAGACGCCCGGTGAAGTACCCGAGCAAGTAGCCAAAGCTGTTATGCAGCATCACCACGGCCATGATCAGCAGGCCGGACTCGGCGATTTTCGCCTGGCTGGCAGCGACGACCGCGGTGACGATGATTACGATGCTGACCACGGAAACCAGCGGCAACACTTCTACCGCGTGGTGAACCCGAGCGCCAAGCAGGCGCTGAGCGACCACGCCGAGCACGATGGGCAACAGCACCACTTGCAGGATCGACCAGAACAGCTCCATGAACGACACCGGCAACCAGGCCGAAGCCAGTAACCAGATCAACGCCGGGGTCAGCAGCGGAGCGAGGAGGGTGGTGACGGCGGCAATGGCCACTGACAGCGCCAGATCCCCGCGGGCGAGCCAGGTCATCACGTTAGAGGAAGTGCCGCTCGGGCAGCAGCCGACGAGAATCACACCAACGGCAATTTCCGGCGGCAAGTGGAAAACCTGGCAGAGCAACCACGCCACACCGGGCATGATCACGAAGTGCGCAACGACGCCCAGGGCCACACGCCACGGATGGCGAGCGACTTCGGCGAAGTCTTCGAGTTTGAGGGTCAGGCCCATGCCGAACATCACCAGCCCCAGCAATGGGACGATGGCGCCTTTCAGGCCGATGAACCACGTCGGTTGCAAGAAGGCCACGACGGCGAAAATCAGAACCCAGTAAGCGAAGGTGTTGCCGACAAAACGACTCAATGCAGCCAGTGCACGCATGGCCTGATCCTTATTATTCATATTTGAACGTTACGCAGATCCAATGTGGGAGCGGGCTTGCTCGCGAAAGCGGTCCGACATTCAACGATGATGTTGATTGTTATGACGCCTTCGCGAGCAAGCCCGCTCCCACATTTAGACCGAGCGTCGGCTTAGATGCCTTGAGGTGTCTCTTCCCCACCCAACGCCTCAACCAGCGCCGGCAGGAAGTCACCGAAGGTCAGCATCATCAAGGTGAAGCTCGCATCCAGCTGGCCCAGGGCCTCTTCGCCACCGTCCTGTTCCGCCTGATCCTGCAGCAGGTCCTCGAACTTCAGGCGTTTGACCACCATCTTGTCGTCGAGGACGAAAGACAGTTTGTCTTGCCACGCGAGCGACAGCTGAGTGACCACTTTGCCAGTGCTCAGGTGCAGCTGGATTTCTTCGCTGGTCAGGTCCTGACGCTTGCAGCGCACGATGCCGCCGTCTTCGTGGGTGTCACGCAGTTCGCACTCGTCCAGCACGAAGAAATCGTCCGCGGCTTTCTGGGTAGTGACCCATTCAGTCATGGTGGCGGTCGGGGACATTTTCACGGTCAGTGGACGCACCGGCAGTGTGCCAATGACTTCGCGCAGGGTGGACAGCAGGTCCTCGGCACGTTTCGGGCTGGCCGAGTTGACCAGGATCAGGCCTTGCTTCGGCGCGATGGCGGCGAAGGTCGACGAGCGACGGATAAAGGCACGAGGCAGGAAGGCCTGGATGATTTCATCCTTGATCTGGTCGCGTTCCTTTTTGTAGACCTTGCGCATTTCCGCGGCTTCGATCTCTTCTACCTTTTCCTTCACGGCGTCGCGCACGACGCTGCCAGGCAGGATGCGTTCTTCTTTACGCGCGGAAATCAGCAGGAAATCGCCGCTGACGTGCACCAGAGGTGCATCTTCGCCCTTGCCGAATGGCGCGACGAAACCGTAGGTGGTCAACTCCTGGCTTGCACAGGGACGCGCCAGTTTGGTGGCCAGTGCAGTTTCCAACGCCTCGGCATCAAAAGGCAGATCTTGGGTCAGGCGATAGATAAGCAGGTTTTTGAACCACATGGGGCGAGTCTCTCCTTTATACAAAGTGGGGCATTATTCTCTTCGTGGCGCCATAGGCCAACCCTTCTCTAAGCCTTTGGAAGGCCTGAAAAAATTATTTAAAAAAGTGCTTGCCAGAGGTGAGGTCGCTCCGTAGAATGCGCGCCACACCGAAAGTGAAGGGTGATTAGCTCAGCTGGGAGAGCGTCTGCCTTACAAGCAGAATGTCGGCGGTTCGATCCCGTCATCACCCACCATTCGCTTCAAGTGTTACGCGCAGCGGTAGTTCAGTCGGTTAGAATACCGGCCTGTCACGCCGGGGGTCGCGGGTTCGAGTCCCGTCCGCTGCGCCATATTCGGTAACCTGGAACGCTGAACGCCAGGTCACCACGGAAAAGCCCGCTAACGCGGGTTTTTTTCTGCCTGAAGTTCCTGCAGGATGCGTCGCTTCACTGGTTTTCAGATTTTTTTGAATTATTTATCAATTAAATCAACACGTTATGAAAATCTGTGGCACAATGCGCCCCGCAACGAAGGTAAAGGGTGATTAGCTCAGCTGGGAGAGCGTCTGCCTTACAAGCAGAATGTCGGCGGTTCGATCCCGTCATCACCCACCACTTACTTTCAACGCTACGCGCAGCGGTAGTTCAGTCGGTTAGAATACCGGCCTGTCACGCCGGGGGTCGCGGGTTCGAGTCCCGTCCGCTGCGCCATATTCGGTAACCTGGAACGCTGAACGCCAGGTCACCACGGAAAGCCCGCTTAATGCGGGCTTTTTGCTGTCTGGGGTTTGGCTTATGCTGACGTCCATTGAAAAAGCGACCCTCGGGTCGCTTTTTTCGTTTCTGCTTACTGTGCAGCGTTTCGACTGTGCCGGTAGTCGCTGACCGCTTCGTACACGGCTTTGCGCAGCCGGTTGATACCGCCAATGGGGCGATGAGCCTCCAGACCGAACCACGGGTTGAACGTCAGGTTGTCGCATTGCAGGTTTTGCGCCGGGGTGTCGAAGTCCTGCGGTGGCAGGGTGATCCGGGCTACGGTTTCGAACGGTGCATCCTGCTCGCGCCACTCGATGCTGGTGTCTTCGATCGGCATGAACCTGTTCGCATCCTGGCGCTGGATCTGCAAGACAAAACACGCCGGAACCCGGTCCGTGGACAACTGTTGAGTCAGGGCGTTACGCAGGAAGTTCGGCAGATCCTGGTTCTGCTTGGGCAAGGTGTAGGCCGGGCAATTGTCGGGATCCGGCATCACCCGGAACTTGGCGTTGGCCTCGCCAAATTTATACGGCGATACCGAGAAATAAGTGGTGCGTGTCGGGCTTTCCGGCGGCGGGGACAGTGTCGCCAGGGCGATGAACAAATGACGGACCTGCCAGGTGCGCGGATCCCAGCCAGGAAAAAACGCCATGACCTTTTTTCCGTCAGCCTGAGCTGCGACATTCTGACGGTACTCGGCGACATCGCTGACAAAGAAGTTCGGATGGCTGAACATCACAAAATCCTGCTCGTGTTGCCCTTGCCGGTCATCGAGCAGCGGTTTGCCCTGCACATCCAACAGTTTGATCGCCATGCCCCGGGCATCCCGAATGCTGTCGAACTGCGGATAAGCGTTGCCGTTGGACAGGCGCATGGTCGCCTGCCAGCGCTTGCCGGGTTCGCTGAAGACCCCGCGGCGCAGGTCCTGCGCCAGTTCCGGCAACACCTGAACCTCGGCCTTCACGCAGCCATGGGCTTTGGCATGGGCGTCACGCAGGTAGCGGGTGCTTTCACGGTGTTGATCGACAATGCGCACGGCGGTCTGAATCACGTCCCGGGTCATGGCAGCTTCGCCGTCCGGGATCTGCTCCAGTGCCGAGACCGGGCCCCGGTGCTGCCAGGCATACCATGCAGTGACCAGCGCCCAGCCGAGCAGACCGATGCACAGCAGAATCAGCAGGGTCTTGCCGAGCAGGCGGCCCAGCCACAACCAGAACCGGGCGAGCATTGGTAAATCCTTTTTGAAGGTGGTCATGATCATGGCAGTTGCGTCTCCAGCGGGCCGCCCAGCACTTTCAGGTACTCCAGCAGCGCCCAGCGCTCCTCGGGTTGCAACAACCGGCCAATAACCCCGTTGCCACGCTCACCGGCGCGGAATTCATGGCCACTGTTGTGGTTGCCGGTAATGCGCGTGTCGAACAGAAATGCGTTGGTGAAGGCTTCGGTGCGATAGCCCAGGTGTCGCGGATCGTAGTCGAACGTGCCTTTGTAGAAGGTGGTCGCGCGTTCATCCTGGGGTGATAGCAGTTGATAAATGCTCGGCACTGAGCCGTTGTGCAGAAACGGCGCCGTCGCCCACACGCCCGCCAGAGGGCGGGCCTTGTAGGCCACTTTTTCTCGAACGCCGATCGGCAGGCCGAAGCCGTCGAGCCTCGGCTTCTCCGCCGTCGTGACCTTGGCCTCACGGTAAGCGCGGTCCTCGACGAATGCAGTGACGTAGGCCAGGCCCTTGGCGACCGACAGTTGGCTCAAGTCCAGCGGTTCTTTGGGTTCGGGGTGCAACTTCACGTCCATCTGCGCCAGTTCTGCCGGGTCCCATTGCAGGGCTGTCAGATCAAAACGGTGGCTGGCGATGTTGTTCGCGGCAGTCGGATCGGTGCCGATGACGTCGACGGGCAGCATGTGCAAATGCTGCACCCAACGCTCGTCTTCCTGAGTCGTCCGCGGCACGTGGCAACCGGCGCAGTTTTCCGTAAACAGTGCACGCCCCTTGGCCGCCAGCGGTTTGTCGATGGCACCCAGCAGATCTTCTGGCCAGGCCGGCGGTTTGAGTCGCTGCAAGGTTTCTTCGATCTGGTGTAAATCGCGCACCCGGACGCTGGATGGGTAGCGATTGTCGCCCTTGAGTGGTTGTCCGTTGCTGTCGAAGAAATTCAGCGTGGCGCCTACCCCCAGGGCCTCACCGATATTGCGCGCCATCGGCTGCTGTGCCGAACCGTTCCACTGCACCCAATCGAAGGTCCACATGTCCCACAGTTGTGGATAGTCGACCGGCGCGTTGGCGACCCGATAATTGGTGGGTGAAATCGCGTCACCGAAACTGGCGTTGGCAATACGCCCGAACGCGTCGGTACGGCCAGGGCCTTCCTCGGTCGGGTAAAGGCCTCGGTGAGTATCGTTCCAGGCGACTTTCAGGAAGGTGTCGAGAGAGGTCTTGAAGTCTTTGCGCAATTGTTGATGCCGGGCGTCGTAGTCCTGGCCCAGCACGTTGCGAGCGAAACGTTCGAATTTCCATGGGTTGTAGTAAGTCGAAGCGAGGCTGGCGACCAGTGCCTGTCCGAAACTGCCACCGCGCAGTGTAGGAACGCTGGAAGGCAAGACATGCTGCGCCGAACCGCCATCGATGCGGATAGCCTGACCGTTGAAACGCAACTCGCCGGTGTGGCAGGCGGCACAGGTGATGTCCAGAAACTGATCAGGGTTGCCTGGGTTTTGATGGCGGGCAAAGCCCACGGGCAGGTTGCCAGGGTTGTTGGCCGTGGCTTTCTGCCCGGGATCGACCAGAAAACCGAAACGTGCGAGGTATTCCGGAGCGGCAAACCGCTGTTGCGAAAAAGGCAGTTCGAGCGCGTTGAACCAGTCGTAGCGCAAGCCTTTGACTTGAGTGCCCTGGGGCGTGAAGTAGTAGGTCTGGCGGTCAGTCGCGCTCCACTGCTCCAGGTAATGCACCTGCTGCGCAGGTGTCCAGGTCGGCAGTTTCGGGTTGGCGACGTAATACAGAATCACGGCCAGGCAGATGCCCAGCAACGCAACGATCAGAACCAGCAAGCGATAAAAGAGGCGCAAGATAAACATCCTTGTCGATTTGTCGCTCTCTTATGCCTCAGCTGCGGGCGTGCGGCAAGTGGCCATTACGCCAAGCAATGTGGGACAGGTCAGTTGTGTCTGTGAGGAGAAGATGACAGAAGCTTCATCATCCGATTCCGGAAATGCGTTAAAACACCTGAACTTATCAGAAGTTTCCTGCTCTCATGCCGGTAGCCATTGGTCGTGGCCGCCTGATAAGCTCGCGGCTTTACTCGATTGCCCTTTAGGCGCATGAACAAGGAAATAGCATGAAACAGCATCGGTTGGCGGCGGCGGTGGCCCTGGTTAGCCTGGTACTTGCGGGTTGTGATTCGCAGACCAGCGTAGAGCTGAAAACCCCGGCGCAAAAAGCTTCCTACGGGATTGGCCTGAACATGGGCAAGAGCCTGGCTCAGGAAGGCATGGATGATCTGGACTCCAAAGCCGTAGCCCAGGGCATCGAAGATGCCGTCGGCAAGAAAGAACAGAAGCTGAAGGACGAAGAACTGGTCGAAGCCTTCGCTGCACTGCAAAAGCGTGCTGAAGAGCGCATGGCCAAAATGAGCGAAGAGTCGGCAGCCGCCGGCAAGAAATTCCTCGAAGATAACGCCAAGAAAGCCGGTGTCACCACCACTGCTTCGGGCCTGCAGTATGAAGTGATCAAGAAAGCCGACGGCGCACAGCCTAAGCCGACTGACGTAGTGACCGTTCACTACACCGGCACCCTGACCAACGGCACCGTCTTCGACAGCTCCGTCGAGCGCGGCAGCCCGATCGATCTGCCGGTCAGCGGTGTGATCCCGGGTTGGGTCGAAGGCCTGCAACTGATGCACGTTGGCGAGAAGTACAAACTGTACATCCCTAGCGAACTGGCTTACGGCGCCCAAAGCCCAAGCCCGGCGATTCCAGCCAACTCGGTGCTGGTATTCGACCTGGAACTGCTGGCGATCAAGGATCCAGCCAAGCAAGACGACGCCGCGAAGTAATCAGCGTCTGCTCTGACAACAACGCCTCGCTTATGCGGGGCGTTGTTGCATCTGGCGGTTGGTGAGGGTAAACAAAGCGAACAGATGCGGTACGCTGGAGTCATAGCCATTGAGGACGCTGCGCTAACTGCGCCGGAGCGCCAAGTCAATGAAATCTTGGGTTTTTTTATGTGAGTAAAAAACGCCCGATCTGAGCAAAGCCCTTATGAAACGGGGCTTTCAGCCGAGAAATGCAGGTCTGTTCACAAGGTTATCCACAATTTGTGTGGATAACATTTCAGCGGGAGGAATGATGAAAGCACCCTGGAATTTCGCTCGTTTCCTGCCATTGGCCGGACGCCTGCTCGCTCGTGGACGATTGCCGACGCTGTTGTTCGCGGTGGCCAGCAAAGGCGCCAGCCAGGGCAACCGGTTGGGCAAGCTCAAAGAGGACCTGCGCCTGTTGCAGGCGCTGTGCCTGGCGTACTGGCGCGGCGAATACCGGGCGATCAGCCCGAAAGCGCTGATCTCTGTGGTGGCAGGCTTGATGTACTTCCTGAGCCCGGTGGATGCGATTCCGGATTTCATCCCGATGTTCGGCATGCTCGATGACATCGCCGTGCTCGCCTGGCTGATGAAAGTCCTCGATGACGAGCTCAACGCTTTCCGCGCCTGGCGCAACCGCCAGTTGCCGGAGAAACTCGCGGTGGTCGAGCGACTGCCCGATACCCCCGAGCAACTTCAGCTTCAGGGACCGAAAAAAAACTGAGCCGATTCAGGATCATCCCTATATTCATACCCCCGCGACCTTGGCCGCTGTTAGGATTACACTTCTAGGGAAAAGCGCCGACTCGCTAAGTGTCGTTGTCCTACGGGGAAGTCATGGATATTCAGATAATCACACGCGAAGGCGAGCCCGAATATGCGGTTCTGCCGTGGGCTCAGTATCAGGCTCTACTGAAAGCAGCAGGTATCAATCAGCAACCGGCACCCGACGCGCCAGTGCGTCACGCCGCAGCACCAGACCAGATTCTTCCAGGTCTGGATCAACTACGCAGTTTGCGCGAAGGGAAGGGCATCGCCATCGAGGCGCTCGCCCGCACGGTAGGCATCAGCCCGTCTTATCTGGCCTTGATCGAAAGTGGCGAGCGTCAACCCGACGCTGCGATTCGCCGCAGCCTGGCCTGGGAATTGACGGTGCCAGGGTGGAGGGAAGAATCGTGAGCGTACGCATCAGTCGTCAACATTGGGACGGGTTGCTGGGCGAGCTGGATCAGGCGCGCCGCCAGCGACATCTGCTGACTTATCGCGCGTTGCTGGAGCGTTTGCAGCTCCCGACACCGGCCATGCAAACCTTGACTGCGGCGCTTGAACATCTGGCCGCGCTGGACGCCAAGGCCGAACAACCCTTGCGCAGTTCGCTGGTGATCAGTCAGGGCGCCAGTCGCCTGCCACGTACCGGCTTTTTTGAATGTGTCGAGCGCCTGGGGCGTTTCTCTGGGCCGTCCGATGGTGTCGCTGCCGCGTCCTGGCATGCCTCGGAAGTGGTGCGGGTTTTCGAGTACGAATACCCTGAATCGGCCGAGGCCTGAGTGTTTTTGCGACTGAAGGCGCGGGCCGGTTACTGGCTGGCCCGCAGGTTGTTTCATTGGCCATGGTTCGTGCGCCAGCCCCGTGGCTGGAGCTGGCTCGAAGGCCAGTTCGCGCGCATGGCCAATCTGGGTGACGTCAGCGCTCAAAGCTTCTATGGCCACATTCTGGCCTTTCGTGGCGTGGGGCTTGGTGCTCGGGAGGAAGGTGTCCGCTTGCTGCGTCTGGCGGCGTTGGCGGGTGATGGCAAGGCGGCGTATCAGGTGGGCGTGATCTGCTTGGCCGGGACGGCGAGCAAGGCGCCGGATCCAGATGAGGCAGTTCGGTTTTGGGCGATGGCTGCGAAAGCAGGACATCCGTTGGCCGAGATGAAGCTGAAAGAGTTGGCGTCTCGCGGTTCAGAGTGAACTTCTTTGATTTGAGTCGACCGGCTGGCGCCTTCGCGGGCAAGTCGGATCGCGAAGGCTTTCGTTCAATCACCGCAGCCCCATCAGCAATTCATCCTCTCGCACCGGCACCGCCAAACTATCAATCACATGCACGCTATACCCCGGCACATTCTTCGCGTGATGCTTGGCCTGCGACGCCATTTCCGCCAACTGGCTCGCATCGAGTTGTCCACAGGCCTGTGGATGTAAATGCACCACGCCGATCGACAGCGATAACAACGGAAATTCCTGTCGCACACCCTGGCGATTCGGGGCGATGAAGCAGCCGGCTTCCAAGTGTTCGCTGCGGTAGAAGCGCCGGCATTGACTCTGGAAATCGTCGAGCAACTGGTTCAAGCGTTTGCGCCAGTCTTCCGGCCCAAGCACCAGCAGGAAATCGTCGCCGCCGATATGCCCGACAAAATCGCGTGAAGGGTCGACGCGATCATTCAGGCATTGCGCCAGGCACAGCAGGACTTCATCCCCGCGACCGTAGCCATAGATGTCGTTGAAAGGTTTGAAACTGTCGATGTCCACGTAGCAGATCACCGATTCCCGTTGCTGTTGCAGCAGGCGCGTCAGGCATTGCTGGATCGGTACGTTGCCCGGCAGCAGGGTCAGCGGGTTGGCATAGCGGGCCTGCTGGATCTTCAGTTCGGTAATCAGCTTCAGTACGTCGATCACCCGGCCCAACCCCAGATACCCGCCGTTCAGGGTAATGATGAAGTCTTCTTCAATGCGTTGTCGGGCTCGGCTGGTGATCAGGCGGCTGACCTGTTGCAGCGACTGGCTCAGCTCGACGGCGAGGAAGTCGTCATTCATCAGCCGGCTGATCGGCTTGCGGGCGAACAGGTCGGTGGCAAAGGGCTTGAGCAGGGCGTCCGAGAGCGAATGCCTGTGAACGATGCCACAGGGATGGCCGTAGTCGTCGAGCACCGCCAGCGAGTTCAGGTTGGCCTGGCGGCGGAAGGCTTCCAGTACTGTCGCTGTCGGCGTATCCCGCGTGACCGCTGGCTGATCGTTCAAAAGGGCGCTGAGGTCGCTGCCTTCATCGTTCAGCGCCACGGCGGAGCTGTCCTGCTTGGGCATCAGGCTTCGAGCATCCCTTGGCGGATGTTCCTGCGGCCGGCACAGCAAATAGCCCTGAACCAGATCGACGCCCATATCGGTCAACACCGCGAGTTCCTCTGGCAGTTCGATACCTTCAGCAATCACTTGCGCCCGAGAGGCTTTGGCGATTTGCATGATCGATCCGACAAACTCGCGTTTGAGGGCATCCTGATGAATGCCGTCGATGAAGTGCCGGTCGATCTTCACATAGTCAGGTCGCAGCTCGGACCACAGGCGCAAGCTCGAATAACCCGCTCCCAAATCATCCAGTGCAATGGAAAATCCCATCGCCCGATAGTGATGCAGCGCGTTCTGCAGCAGCTGGAAATCGTCGGTCGGGGTCTGTTCGGTGAGTTCGATGACCACCTGGCTGGGCGGTATGCCGAAATCCTGCAGCAGTTGCAGGGTTCGACCCGGTTGGTGGGCCGCTTCGAGCAGGGACTCCGGTGATACGTTGAGAAAGATTTTACCCGGCAGTTGCTGTTCATTGAAGCGTCGGCAAGCGCTCTCGCGACAGGCAATTTCCAGCTCGTTCAAACGACCGGCCTGGCGGGCGACGGCGAACAAGGCGATGGGCGAGTGGAGTGGGCTGTTGGAGGGGCCGCGGCTGAGGGCTTCGTAGCCGACTATTCGTCGTTCAGAGAGCGAAATGATTGGCTGGAACAGGCTGTGCAAACCGCTTTGAGTCAATATTGAACTCAACGCACTCAGCTGTTCGGTAGTGGTCATGGCGGTCTCTGGCGATAAAAAAAGGACTGGGAGCGCTCTTGGATAAAAGAGGCTCCCAGTCCTTTATTTCACGACAGAATGATGACTGTTTGATGACGCTACGGGGAGCGTCAGCATTAAATTGCCATCATCTTGTTTGTCACCCCTCAGTGCTTGGCGACCGCGGTGTTGAGTTTCAGGTAGTCCAACAGAATCCGACCAGTCTCGCTCAGGTAGGCATCGTCTTCTGGTTTGGTCTTGTCCGGCTCGGCCGCGAGGGCGTCTTCGTCTTCTTTCTTCAGCTCTTTGAGCGGCTCTTCGCCTTTGGCCTTGCGACGGATGTTCTCCATGACAAGCTGTTTGGCGTCGATATCGGCGTGTTGCGCACGACGATCGGCTTCATTGAGGCTGACGGTTTTTTCCGCCATCAGTTTCTGTGCCAGGGCCAGTTTGTCGCGGATGAACACGAACTCCGCGTCCTTGGCCGTGCGCACGTCATGCTCGGATTTGAGCTGTGTGATGTACGGTTTGAACGGATCGCTCGCCGGCTTGATCGCCGCGCGGATGGTGTCCCAAGGCATGGCTTCCGGCAGGGCGCTTTCACCGATTTCCTTGGTGTCGATGATCGATGGGTAATCGATATCCGGCAGAACGCCCTGATGCTGCGTGCTCTGACCGGAAACCCGATAGAACTTGGCAAGGGTCAGTTTCAGTTCGCCATGGTTCAGCGGCTGAATGGTCTGCACGGTGCCTTTGCCGAAGGTCTGGCCGCCAATGATCAGCGCGCGATGGTAGTCCTGCATGGCGCCGGCAAAAATCTCCGAAGCCGAGGCGGACAAGCGGTTGACCAGCAACGCCATCGGGCCTTTGTAGAACGCGCCCGGGTTTTCATCTTCCAGCACATCGACCCGGCCATCGGCGTTACGCACCAGAACGGTCGGACCTTTGTCGATGAACAGACTGGTCAGCTCGGTGGCTTCCTGCAGGGAACCCCCGCCGTTGTTGCGCAGGTCGATGACCACGCCGTCGACTTTGTCCTTCTGCAGCTCGGTGAGCAGTTTCTTGACGTCGCGCGTGGTGCTCTTGTAATCAGGATCGCCGGCACGGAAGGCCTTGAAGTCCAGGTAGAAGGCCGGGATCTCGATGACGCCGAGCTTGTAGTCCTTGCCGTCCTGTTTCAGGTTGAGGACCGATTTCTTCACCGCCTGGTCTTCAAGCTTCACCGCTTCGCGGGTGATCGGCACGATCTTGGTGGTCTGGTCGTTCGGCGCATTGCTGGCCGGGATGACCTCCAGGCGCACAACGGTGCCTTTCGGACCGCGGATCAGCTTGACCACTTCGTCCAGGCGCCAGCCGACCACGTCGACCATCTCTTTGTTGCCCTGGGCAACGCCGATGATCTTGTCGGCCGGTGCGACCTGCTTGGTCTTGTCGGCCGGGCCGGCAGGCACCAGGCGCACGACTTTTACCTGATCGTTGTCGCTTTGCAACACGGCGCCGATGCCTTCGAGGGACAGGCTCATGTTGATGTCGAAGTTCTCCGCATTATCCGGCGACAGATAATTGGTGTGCGGGTCGTAGGACATGGCGAACGTGTTGATGTAGGCCTGGAAGATGTCTTCCGCGCGGGTCTGGTCCAGGCGCGCCAATTGGTTCTTGTAGCGCTTGGTCAGCGTTTCCTGAATCTGCTTGGAGTCCTTGCCCGCGATCTTCTGCCGCAGGACCTCGTCCTTGACGCGTTTGCGCCACAGGTCGTCGAGCTCTGCGGTGGACTTGAGCCAAGGTGCGTCCTTGCGATCGATCAGCAAGGTTTCCTTGGTGGTGAAGTCGATCTTGTCGACGCCCTTGTTCAGCTCCGCAAGGGCAAAGTCCAGACGCGCTTTTACACGGTCCAGGTAGCGCTTGTAGATGGTGAACCCGGCGTTGAGGTCGCCGCTTTTGAGGAAATCGTCGAACTGGGTTTTCCACTTGTCGAATTCGGCAATGTCGCTGGCCATGAAGTAGCTGCGCGACGGATCCAGCAGCTTGAGGTAGCTGTCGTAGATGATCACGGAGCGCGCGTCATCGAGCGGCGGCTTGCTGTAGTGGTGGCGCTTGAGTAACTCGACGACATTCAGGCTGGCGATCACTTCGTCACGATCAGGCTGAAGCTTGTCCCAACTATTGGCTGCGAACGTATTGCTCGACATCGGCATCAGGCCGATACCAATAAATAGGGCGAGTGCGGTGCTGGGGAACAGATGCTTCATGCTGATTCGACGCGGGGACAATTGATAACGCATATTAGGCCGTCTTTGAAGTCGCCGGTTCCACAAGGGGCCGGTCGCATAATGCAAAAAGCCCGGCGATACAGCTTCGGGCTCAGTCCAGACTCACTATGGAGGCACTGTGAAAGCATTGCAAGGCGTGGAAGGTCAAGTGGAGTGGCTTGAAGAGCCCAGTCCTACATGTGATGTAGGGCAAGTTCGCATTCGTGTGGCGGCAGCGGGCCTCAATCGCGCCGATTTGTTACAGAAGGCGGGACTTTATCCCCCACCGCCGGGGGCCAGTCAGGTACTGGGTCTGGAGTGTTCCGGGGTGATCAGTGAGGTCGGCCCGGGCTCGTCGTGGCAGGTCGGTGATCGGGTCTGCGCCTTGCTGGCCGGGGGTGGGATGGCCGAAGAGGTGGTTGTCGACGGACGGCATGTGCTGGCGGTGCCAGAAGGATTGTCCCTCACCGAGGCGGCAGCGCTCCCCGAAGTCTACGCGACCGTTTGGCTGAATCTGTTTCAATTGGCTGCGCTCAAGCCGGGTGAGAAAGTTCTTCTGCACGCCGGGGCAAGTGGAATCGGTTCAGCTGCCATTCAGCTGTGCAAGGCGTTTGGCAACCCGTGCTGGGTCAGCGTCGGTTCTGCCGAGCGGCTGGCTTACTGCGAAGCGCTGGGTGCCCAGGGTGGTGTGGTACGCACCGACGATCTTGAAAGTCTGAGCGACCTGGGTCCGTTCGATGTGGTTCTCGATCCGGTGGGCGGAAACTACGCCGCACTGAACCTGAAACTGCTGGCCCGCGATGGCCGTTGGGTGCTGATCGGCTTGATGGGCGGCCGTGAAGCGAAGCTGGACCTGGCGCAGGTGCTGGCCAAGCGTGTGCAGCTGCTGGGTTCGACTTTGCGTAGTCGTGACGATCAGTTCAAGGCGGATCTGTTCAGTGATTTGAGCCAGCACGTCTGGCCGCTGTTTGCCGAAGGGCGGTTGAGTCCGCAGTTGACCAGGACGTTTGCGATCAAGGATGCGGAAGCGGCGTTTGCGGAGTTGGCGAGTAATAAGGTGGAGGGGAAGTTGGTGCTGGTGATTGACGAAAGCCTGACCTGACCTTTGTAGGAGCGAGCTTGCTCGCGATGAACCTGAGAGCGCCGTGGTGTGTCAGGTTTGCCGCGTTATAGTTAACGTCCATCGCGAGCAAGCTCGCTCCTACAGGGTTCTGCGTTATTTCCAGATATGGATCGGCCAGCCGGCTTTTTCGGCATGTTCGAGCAATACCGGATCAGGGTTTACCACGTGTGGAAAATCCACCTTCAGCAACAACGGTAAATCGTTACGTGAATCCGAGTAGAAACTCGCGCCTTCCAGGTTTTCCTCTTCCGCATCCAGCCATTCCAGCAAGCGCGTGATCTTGCCTTCGCGGTAGGTCAGCGTGCCGACGGTGTGACCGCTGTAAACCCCATGCAGCACTTCCAGCTCGATGCCCAGAATCTCGTCGATGCCCAGACGATCGGCAATCGGCCTGACCAGGTGCGTACCCGACGCCGAGATCACCAGAATCCGGTCACCCGCCTTGCGGTGCGCGGCGATGGCTTTGGTGGCGTCACTGAAGATGATCGGTTCGATGAAGTCTTCCACCCACGGCCCCACCAGATGGTCGACCTCTTCCGGCGTGCGTCCGATCATCGGCTCGAGGCTGAAGGTCATGTAATCCTCCATGCGCAGCTTGCCGTGGCTGTAAGCGTCCATCAATTCGTTGTTCTGCCGCATGAACGACTCGGGATCGACCCAGCCCAGGCGACCCATTTGCTCGCTCCAGAGGGTGGCGCAGTCGCCGTGGATCAGGGTTTCGTCCAGATCAAAAATTGCCAGGGCCATCAGTGCAGTTCTCTCTTCAACATCAGCAAAGGCATCAGGCTACCTCACACAGGGCCGTCGGATCGATGGAAAGCGCCAGCCGCTGACCATCGGGATGCAGATCGGCCGCCGAGCGGTTGAGCACATCCACCACCAGTTCCACGCCCCGGGCCTCGATCCTGTAGCGAATCACGTTGCCCAGCAGGCTGTGGCTGCGCACTTGTGCGTCAAGTTCGCCGTTCAGGCTCAGTTCGATGGCTTCCGGGCGAATCGCGATGCGATGCGTAATCGGTCGTTGTAGCAATTTCGAGGCGTTGTCGGCGTCGAGCAGGTTGTAATTGCCGATAAAGCCGGCAGCGAACACATCCACCGGCGCGGTGTAGAGGGTTTCGGCGTCGCCGCTCTGTACGATCTTTCCCTGATTCATCAGGAAAATCCGGTCAGACATGGTCAGCGCTTCTTCCTGATCGTGTGTGACGAAGATCGTGGTCAGGCCGAGCTCGCGCTGGATCTGACGGATCTGTTCGCGCAAATGCTTGCGAATCCGTGCATCAAGGGCTGACAGCGGTTCGTCCAGCAGCAACAGGCGTGGGCGGGTCACCAATGAGCGGGCGAGGGCGACGCGCTGGCATTGACCGCCGGACAGTTGGTGCGGATAACGGGCGGCGAAATCGTTGAGTTCCACCAGTTTCAACACCTCGGCAACGCGCTTTTGGCTGTCGTCGCTGTTCACCTTCTGCATGCGCAAACCAAAGGCGACGTTTTGTTCCACGGTCATGTTCGGGAACAGCGCATAGCTTTGGAACACCATGCCGATCCCGCGTTTTTGCGGGCTCAGTGGCACGATGTCGACACCATCGAGCAAGATCTTGCCGCCATCCACCGAGGTCAGCCCGGCGATGCAGCGCAGCAGCGTCGATTTGCCGCAACCGGACGGGCCGAGCAGGGTGACGAATTCGCCCTTCTGGATTTCGCAATTGATGTCGCTGAACACCGTGGTGCCCGCGTAATTCTTTTGCAGATGTTGGACGCTGACATAGCTCATTCGCTTTTGTCCTTGTTCAAGATATTGGCCGCCCAGGTCAGAACCAGTACGAAGAAAAAGTAGGAAATCACCAGCGCACTGGTGAAGTGGCCGCTGCTGTTACGCATGTTGTTGAGGTAGACCTGCAGGGTTTCGTAGCGGGTGCCGACGAGGATGTTGGCGAACACGAACTCACCGAACAGGAACGAGAACGACAGCAGCAATGCGACCATCAGACCTTTGCGCAGGTTAGGCAGCACCACCAGGAATGCCGCCTGAAAAGTGCTGGCGCCGAGCAGTTGGGCGGCGTCCATCAGGTCGCGCAGGTTGATCGCTTGCAGGTTGTTGGTGATTGCCCGGTACATGAACGGCAGCGCCACGGTGAAGTAGCAGCCGATCAGAATCCATGGTGTGCCGACCATCGCGAACGGCCCCGAACCGTAAAGCTGCAACAGCCCCACCGACGACACCACCGGTGGTACCGCGAAGGGCAGCAGGATCAGGATGTTCATCAGCGCATCGAGTTTCGGGAAGTGGTAATGCACCACGAACAACAGGGGCAGAATCAGCACCACTGACAGGATCAGCGCACCGACGCAGACCAGCAGTGATTGGCCAAAAGCACTCAGGAATCGCGGATCGCTCCACAACTGCACATACCATTTGACGGTGAAGCCGCTGGGCAGAATGGTCGCCGACCAACTGCTGGCAATCGAGTAGATCAGCGTGCCAACCAGTGGCAGCAACAGAATGGCAAACAGCAGGTAAACCACGACGCGGTGATAGATACCGACGGGGCCCAATTCAGCGCGAGACATGGTAGCTCCTCTTCAACAGCAGCTGATGCACGATGGTGACCAGGGTCATCAACGCCACCAGCACAACGGCCAGCGCACTGGCGAGGTTCGGGTCCAGGGAAATGTCACCGGAGACCATCGCCGCAATGCGGATCGGCAGCACGTTGAAGTTGCCGGTGGTCAGTGCGTAAACCGTGGCGTAGGCGCCGAGGGCGTTGGCCAGCAGGATCACGAAGGTGCCGAGCAGTGCCGGTGTCAGGACCGGCAAACCGATGTGCCGCCAGAACTGCCAGCCGTTGGCGCCCAGCAGCGCGGCAGATTCACGCCAGTCCTCACGCAGGGCGTCGAAGGCCGGGTAGAGCAGCAGCACACCGAGGGGGATCTGGAAATACGTGTAGAGAATGATCAGCCCGGTTTTCGAGTACAGGTTGAAATCCTGAATGATCCCGGCCTGCTTGAGCATGATGGTGATGCTGCCGTTGAAGCCCAGCAGGATGATGAACGCGAAGGCCAAAGGCACGCCGGCAAAGTTGCTGGTCATGTTGGCGAAGGCGTTGACGAAGTTACGCAGCCTCGAGTCGACACGGCGCAGGGAATAAGCGCCGAGCACCGCGATGATGATCCCGAACACGCTGGACCAGAAACTGATCTCGAGGCTGTACTGGATCGCCTGCAGATAGAACTTCGAATTGAAGATCTTGGTGAAGTTGGCCAGGCCCCAGCCGAACTCTTCCGATTGCAGGCTGTTGATCATCACCCAGATGAGCGGGGCGATCTCGAACACGATAAAAAACAGTGCGAAGGGCACGAGGCACAAGGCCGCCAGCCATTTGCCGCGAGTCATGGCATTCACTTGAGCAGCTCCCGGCACACAGGTTTGTCGTGGGCCACGCCCAGCAGTTCGCAGACGGTGCCGCAGATTTCGGTTTGTTTCGGTGCGGCGCTGGCGTTCAAACTGAAGGCGTCGCCGAGCACGAACAGCGGCACTTCACGTTCTTCCGACAGCAGGCCATTGTGGGAGCGGTCATTGTTCATGCCGTGGTCGGCGGTCACCAGCACCTGGTAACCGGCGTCGAGCCAGCCTTGCAGGTAGTCGGCGAGAATAATGTCCGCCGAGCGGGCGCTGTTGCGGTATTGCGCGGTGTCGAGGCCGTGCTTGTGCCCGGCGTCGTCGATATTCATGGGGTGCACCAGCAGGAAGTTCGGTGCGTGGCGCAGGCGCAGGTTTTCCGCGTCGGCGAACAGGTGCGAATCCGGGTAGTGATCGTTCCAGTAGAAGTGGCCGTGCTGGATCGGCAGTTCGGGGGCGTCGGTGTGTCGGTCCCGGGCGGCCACGAACGGCGACCGGTTGTACAGCTCGCTGACCCAGTGATAGGCCGCGGCGGCGGTTTTCAGACCTGCGTCAGTGGCGTAATGGTAGATGCTGCGTTGATTGGACAGGCGCGAAACGTTGTTGTGGACGATGCCACTGTCGATCGGCGTGACGCCGGTCAGGATGCATTCGTAAAGTGGTCGGGACAGGGCCGGCAGTTCGCACTCCAGTTTATAGAGCGCCGCGCGTCCTGCACCAACGTAAGCCTGCAGGTGCCCCATGGCGTGGCGCGCGACCTCGTAATTGAGGCCGTCGAGCACGACAAGGATGACGTTGTGCTTCATAGGGGCGGAACTCCGCGAAACAGGTGGATCGATAAAATTTGCAGGAGCCGGCTTGCTGGCGATCCATGCGCCGCGGTCTGTCTGAGCACTGCGGTGATGCAATCGCCAGCGAGCCGGTTCCTACAGTGTTACTTCATCTCGACGATGACTTCTTCGTTCCACTTCTGCGGCAGGGCCTTGGAGGTCTTCTCCCACGCGTCCGCGTCCTTGATCGGAGTCACTTTTTTGTACTGCTCGTTCGGCAGCAACTGAGCCTGAACATCGGCTGGCAATGTCAGGTGTTCAGCACGGATCGGACGAGCGTTGCCGCGCGCCAGGTTGATCTGGCCGGCGTCGCTGAAGATGTATTCGCGGGCCAGTTTGGCGGCGTTAGGGTGCTTGGCGTATTTGTTGATGATGGTGGTGTAACCGGAAATCACCGAGCCATCGGATGGGATCAGCACGGTGTAGTCATCCGGGTTGGCCATCTTGGCCTTGTAGCTCAGGCCGTTGAAGTCCCAGACCACGCCGACTTCGATCTCGCCCTTTTCCATGGTGGCAATCGTCGGGTTGGCCATGGACAGTCGGCCTTGCTTGGCGATGTCGGCGAACAGCAACAGCGCCGGCTGAAGGTTCTTCTCATCGCCACCATTGGCAAGGGCTGCAGCCAGTACGCCGTTGGCGGCTTGTGCGGCGGTGCTGACGTCACCGATGGAAACCTTGTACTTACCGGTTTTCAGATCGGCCCATTTGGTCGGGGCATCCGACCCGTGCAGCAGCTTTTTGTTAACGATGAATGCGATGGTGCCGGTGTAGGCCAGTGCCCAGTTACCTTCTTTATCCTTCGCCCAATCAGGAATCTGAGCCCAGGTGCTTGGCTTGTAGGGTTGGACCACGCCTTGCTTGACCGCGATCGGGCCGAACGCTGCACCGACGTCGCCGATGTCGGCGGTGGCGTTGTCTTTTTCAGCGGCGAACTTGGCGATTTCCTGCGCCGAGCTCATGTCGGTGTCGATGTGTTTCAGGCCGTAGTTCTTGGCCAGGTCATCCCAGGTACCTTTCCAGTTGGCCCAGTTGTCGGGCATACCGACACTGTTGACCTCACCTTCCGCTTTCGCCGCGGCTTCCAGGGTTTTCAAATCATCAGCCGCCATGGCGGCGGTGCACATGGCAATGGTCGAGCCTAACAGTGATGCCAGGAAAAGCTTTTTCATCCGAAGCTCCTTTGGGCGTTTTCACGCTGCGATTGCGGTGGTGTTGGTCTAGGTCAGCAATACCTGAGCCAATCTAGGCGCCTCTGATGACATTTTGATGTCGACCAGCGGTCCTCCTCTATCTTTTGTGCAACAACACTCAGGCTTCGGGATAAGCGTAGACCATGGCTAAAGAGCTGATATGAAAGGACTTGGCCATGAAATTGCAGGCGTCTGGCCTAACCGTTCAGCGCCTTTGTCATCTGTCAGTCATCTGCAGTGCCTAGGCTTGCTGAAAGTTGACGAAGCCGTTTCAAATGACGGTTTCGCCCCGAAACAGTGCTGGTCTAGTCCAGATAGGTAACGTTGATGCGCATCGAGACAACCAAAGCGGTGACAGCCATCGGGCAGGTTCTTCAGGAACAGCTCGATCACGGGCTCCTGGCGCCCGGCAGCAAGTTACCGGCGGAGCGCAAGCTCAGTGAGTTGTTCGGGACCACACGCATTACCGTGCGCGAAGCCCTGTTGCAGCTGGAGGCCCAAGGGCAGATTTATCGCGAGGAGCGTCGCGGCTGGTTCGTGTCGCCGCCACGCCTGGCTTACAACCTGATGCAGCGCAGTCACTTCCACGCGATGGTCAGCGCTCAGGGGCGAGTGCCGTCCACCGAAGTGATTTCGGCGCGGTTGCAACCGGCGTCGGCTGCAATCTGTGCCTGGCTGCAGTTGCCGGCGTTGTCGAGTGTGATTCAGATCTGCCGCGCGCGGCGAATTGATGAGCGACTGGTGCTGTACGTGGAGCACTACCTCAATCCGCAGTATTTTCCAGGGATCCTGGAGTTCGATCTGAATCAGTCGATTACCGAGCTGTACGCGCGGCATTACGACTTGCATTACGGGCGGGTGCGATTCGAGATCGTGCCGACGGCCTTGTCGGTGGATGCCGCTGCGGCGTTACGGGTGTCGGTCGGGAGCCCGGGGTTGCGCATCGCCCGGGTCAATTACGATCAGCATGAGCGGCTGATCGATTGTGACCTGGAATTCTGGCGGCACGATGCGATTCATGTCGGTGTCGATGTGGTCTGAGCCTGGCCGCCGCAGGCCCGGGTTCTTGCATTACCCGAAGCGGTAGATGTCCATGCCCAGGGCACCCATGGTGAATCCCTGGTGGCTCACGCTGAATGTGCCTCCGGCACTGCGGGCAAAGTACAACGGCAGCAAGTGTTCATCACTTGGATGGTTACGCACGGCGTTCGGTGCCAACTGACGGTAATCGTGCAGCGCGGTTTCGTCGTTGGCCTGAAGTTTCTCGATCATCCAGTCGCGGAATACCTTGGCCCACGGTTCAACGCTTTCCGGGCCGGCATGCCAGTCCAGTTCGCGCAGGTTGTGGGTGATGCTGCCGGAACCGATCAACAGCACGCCCTGATCGCGCAGGCTGCCCAGTGCGTGCCCGACGCGGGTCTGCAGGGCAGGGCCGCCGCGTGTAGGCAGCGAGACTTGCACCACCGGGATATCCGCCTGCGGATACATCAACGACAAAGGCACCCATACGCCATGGTCGAAGGGCCGTTTGGTGTCGATGTGTGCGGGCAAGTCACTGCGCTTCAGCAGCTCGACCACCTCTGTGGCCAACTGTGGATCGCCGGGCGCCGGGTATTGCACCTCGAACAATGCCTTGGGAAAGCCACCGAAGTCATGCCAGGTTTCAGGTTGAGGATTGCCGCTGACCAGCAGCTCATTGCTTTCCCAGTGTGCGGAAACAATCACGATGGCCTTGGGTTTCGGCAATTCGGCTGCCAGGCGCGCGAGGGCCGGCCCGCTGGCACCGGGTTCCAGGGCCAGCATGGGCGAACCATGGGATATATACAGGCTGGGCAACATGAATGAGCTCCTGAGAGTTAAGATGGCGTCATCTTCAGTCAGATCATTGATCTAAATCTAATATAAGTTTTAGGGTGTTTTGATCGAATTTTCGGAGATATTTATGCAGCCGGAGTTTTGGCACAAGCGGTGGACGTCGAATCAGATCGGCTTTCATCTGCCGGAAGTGAATCCATATCTGCAACGGTACTGGCCTCAGTTGGGTCTGGAGGACGGAGCGCGCGTGCTGGTGCCGTTATGTGGGAAAAGCCTGGATTTGCTGTGGCTGGCGAAATGCGGTCACGAAGTGTTGGGTGTCGAGTTGTCGGAAAAAGCAGTGGAAGACTTTTTCCACGAACACCAATTTGACCCGGATGTCAGCGATCAAGGGCCTTTTACGGTGTATCGGGCGGGTTCGATCGAGATCTGGTGTGGTGATTTCTTCGCCTTGACTGCCGGCGATGTTGCCGATTGCAGCGCACTGTACGACCGAGCTGCGTTGATTGCCTTGCCACCGAAAATGCGAGAGCAATATGCGGCTCATCTGAACCGGATTCTGCCCAAAGACTCTTTGGGGCTTTTGATCACGCTGGATTATGACCAGGCGCAAAAAGACGGACCGCCGTTTGCTGTGCTTGATGATGAAGTGCAACGGTTGTTCGGCGCGGTGTGGTCGCTGAAAATCCTGGAAGACCAGGATGTTCTGGGTGAGAGCTGGAAGTTTATCGAGAGTGGCGTGACGCGGCTTGAGGAGCGGGTTTATCGGGTTTCTGCTCGGTAATCGATGTTGACTTTACCGGCCCCTTCGCGAGCAAGCCCGCTCCCACATTCGATCTCTGACGTTCACATATTCTGTGTCCACTGAAGATCGAATGTGGGAGCGGGCTTGCTCGCGAAGGGGCCGGAATGAGCACCACAATAATCAGCAGACAAAAAAAGGCCCGCATTCACTGCGGGCCTTTTCATTTGGTGCCGAGCCTGATCAGCCCCGACGACGCAATGCGTCGATACGCTCTTCCAGCGGCGGGTGGCTCATGAACATGCGGGCGAACCCTTGTTTGATGCCACCGTTGATGCCGAACGCGTTCAGGGTGTCCGGCATGTGCACCGGCAGGCCCTGTTCTGCACGCAGGCGTTGCAGGGCGCCGATCATCGCGTTGGTGCCCGCCAGGCGTGCACCGGCTTCATCTGCACGGAATTCGCGTTTGCGCGAGAACCACATGACGATGGCGCTGGCCAGGATGCCCAGGACCAGTTCGGCGAAGATGGTCGCCACGTAGTAGGCGATGCCCTGGCCTTCTTCGTTCTTGAAGATCACCTTGTCGACAAAGTTGCCGATGATCCGTGCAAAGAACATGACGAAGGTGTTCACCACGCCCTGGATCAGCGCCAGGGTGACCATGTCACCGTTGGCCACGTGGCCGATTTCGTGGGCCAGAACGGCTTTCACTTCATCCGGCGAGAATCGTTCGAGCAGGCCCTGGCTGACCGCGACCAGTGCGTCGTTCTTGTTCCAGCCGGTGGCGAAGGCGTTTGCCTCGTAGGCCGGGAAAATCCCGACTTCCGGCATCTTGATCCCGGCTTCGCGGGACAGTTGCTCGACCGTTTGCAGCAGCCATTGCTCGTGGCGTGTGCGTGGCTGGGTGATGATCTGGGTGCTGGTGCTCATCTTCGCCATCCACTTGGAGATGAACAGCGAGAACAGGGAACCGGCGAAACCAAAGACCGCACAGAAAATCAGCAGCTGATTGAGGTTTAGATCAACCCCGTTGGCCGCCATGAACCCGTTGAAGCCGAAAAGGCTCAGGGTGATGCTGGCAATCAGCACGACCGCCAGGTTAGTGGCCAAAAACAGCAGGATGCGCATCATGGTTGTAGAGATCTCCTTTTGCTAAAGATGTAGCGTACTGCGGGGTATATAAGGTGCTGCACCGGGCTATTCAACCGGGTGACTATTTCAAACTGTGTCCTACAGCAAGAGTCTAGCCGCTTGCAGGGCATTTCCGACGTGGATATGGGAAGCGATTGTCAGCCGATTCGCATCGCAAGCCCCGTCAGTGTTGGGCGCGGTCACGAAACAGAGCGTCGGTGGACAATTGAAGCGGGGATGCCCGGCGAGGGATAAAGATATGTTGCTGAATTGATCCTCGTGCGACTTTCGTTGGAAAGTCGCACGCGGCCAGGCCGATTACTGGCGATAGGATTTGAGGAAGTTGCCGATTCGTCCGATGGCCATGTCCAGGTCATCGACGCGTGGCAGGGTCACGACGCGGAAGTGGTCCGGCCATGGCCAGTTGAAGGCGGTGCCTTGCACGACCAGCAGCTTTTCCGACAGCAGCAGGTCGAGCACGAATTTCTCGTCGTTGTGGATCGGGCAGACTTTCGGGTCGATGCGCGGGAACGCATACAGCGCACCCATCGGCTTGACGCAGCTCACGCCGGGAATGTCGTTGAGCAATTCCCAGGTACGATTGCGCTGTTCGAGCAGGCGCCCTTGCGGCAGCACCAGGTCATTGATGCTCTGATAGCCGCCAAGGGCGGTCTGGATCGCGTGCTGGCTCGGCACGTTGGCGCACAGGCGCATGTTCGCCAGCATGTCGATGCCTTCGATGTAGCTTTGCGCGTGATGTTTCGGACCGGAGATGGCAATCCAGCCGGAACGGAAACCGGCGACGCGATAGGACTTGGACAGGCCGTTGAAGGTCAGGCACAGCAGGTCCGGTGCCAGCGAGGCGGTGCAGATGTGCACGGCATCGTCGTACAGGATCTTGTCGTAGATCTCATCGGAGAACACCACCAGATTGTGCTGACGGGCCAGTTCCAGCATGCCCAGCAGGACTTCTTTCGAATACACCGCGCCGGTCGGGTTGTTCGGGTTGATGATCACCAGCGCCTTGGTGTTCGGCGTGATCTTGGCCTTGATGTCGGCCAGGTCCGGCCACCAGTTGGCCTGCTCGTCGCACAGGTAATGCACCGGGTTGCCGCCGGACAGGCTCACGGCGGCGGTCCATAGCGGATAGTCGGGAGCCGGCACCAGCACTTCGTCGCCGTTGTTGAGCAGGGCCTGCATCGACATCACGATCAGTTCGGAAACGCCGTTGCCCAGGTAGATGTCTTCAATGCCGACGCCTTCTACCTGTTTCTGCTGGTAGTACTGCATGACGGCTTTACGCGCACTGAACAGGCCCTTGGAGTCGCTGTAGCCCTGGGCTGTCGGCAGGTTGCGGATCACGTCCTGGAGGATTTCGTCCGGCGCTTCGAAACCAAAAGGCGCCGGGTTGCCGATGTTCAGCTTGAGGATGCGATGGCCTTCCTCTTCCAGGCGTTTGGCGTGCTTGAGCACTGGGCCGCGAATGTCGTAGCAGACGTTGGCGAGCTTGTTCGATTTGCTGACCTGCATGGCGATGTGTTCCCGAAAATGAACGATCCAGGCGGCGTTTGAACAACCGTGCTGGGAATCCTGCGTATTCACACAGGCTGACGCCTTGAGAGGCAGCACTCATAAATCCGTTTGAATGCGCGTGGTCTGGCTGCCAGACTGGCGTTTGACGAGGCGCAATCATACGTGCCGCCCGATCCGTGGAAAAGGTACAGATCGGGCTTTTTCAGCTGCCGAGGTGTGATGATGGAAAAGTTGGAGAAAACCCTGGAAGAATGGCGGGCGATGCTCGATCCGGAGCAGTACAACGTTTGCCGCCTCAAGGGCACCGAGCGCCCGTTCTCCGGCAAATACAATGACAGCAAGGTCGACGGCGTTTACCACTGCATTTGCTGCAACAAGCCGCTTTTCGACTCCAGGACCAAATTTGATTCCGGCTGCGGCTGGCCGAGCTTCTATGCACCGATCGGCGACAGCGCCATGGTCGAGATCCGTGACATCAGCCACGGCATGATCCGCACTGAAGTGGTCTGCGCCAAGTGCGATGCGCATCTGGGGCACGTGTTCCCGGACGGTCCGCCACCGACAGGCTTGCGGTATTGCATCAACTCGGTGTGCCTGGACCTGGTCCCGCGCGAATCAGATTAGCTCGATCCTCTGTAGGAGCCGGCTTGCTGGCGATAGCGGTGGATGGGGCACATCGCGGCGCGCCGATCGCCAGCAAGCCGGCTCCTGCAAGTTCAGGTTGAGCGTCAGGTGATTTAATTAAATTGCACACAATTCAATTGCTCGCTATGTTTGCCTCATGTTCCTTCACATAGAGCGCACATCATGAGCGACAACCTGCTGAGCATCCCGTGCACTACCATCAAGGGCGAGCAAAAGACCCTGGCTGATTTCGCCGGCAAAGCCGTGCTGGTGGTCAACACCGCGAGCAAATGCGGCTTTACTCCGCAATACAAAGGCCTTGAGGAACTGTGGCAGACCTACAAGGACCAGGGGCTGGTGGTCCTCGGTTTTCCCTGCAACCAGTTCGGCAAGCAGGAACCGGGTAACGAAGGGGCGATTTCCGAGTTCTGCGAGCTGAACTACGGTGTCAGCTTTCCATTGTTCAAAAAGATCGACGTTAACGGCACCGGCGCCCATCCGCTGTTCGTGCAGTTGAAAAAACGTGCGCCGGGTGTGCTGGGTTCCCAGGGCATCAAGTGGAACTTCACCAAGTTCCTGATCAGTAAAGACGCCAAGCTGGTCAAGCGTTTCGCTCCGGCGACCAAGCCGCAGGACCTGAGCCGCGAGATTGAAGCCCTGCTCAAATGAACACCTTGTCCGTCGATTCCCTGAAGCTCGACAGCCAGCTCTGCTTCAAGCTGTACGCCGCCTCGCGGGCGGTGATCCGTGCCTACAAGCCAATGCTTGATCAGCTCGGCCTGACCTATCCGCAATACCTGGCGATGCTGGTGTTGTGGGAATGGCAGGAGGCAGCGCCGGATCAGCCTACGGTCAAGGCTCTGGGTGAGCGTTTGGCGCTGGACTCCGGCACGTTGACGCCGCTGCTCAAGCGACTTGAGCAGTTGCAACTGGTTCAGCGCCAACGTTCGGCACGGGATGAGCGTGAGGTGCACCTGAGCCTGTCGCCAACCGGCAAGGCGTTGCGTGATCAGGTCGGGCCACTCAAGGCCCGTCTGCTGTGTGACAGCGGCGTCGATCTGGACCGGCTCAATGAATTGCGCGATGGCCTCGATCACCTGTTGGGACAGATCAGGTCGCTATCGTAGTCGGCATCCATAAATCCAGCAGCGCGGCCAGTTCTTCCCGCCGGAATGGTTTGGCGAGGTAATCGTTCATGCCCGCCGCACGGCAGCGTTCGCGCTCTTCGGACATGGCGTTGGCGGTCAGGGCGACGATGGGTAGCTGCGGCCAGCGCCCGCTGCGACGGATTTGCCGACTGGCTTCATAGCCGTCCATCACCGGCATGTTGCAATCCATCAGCACCAGATCGAACTCACTGTGTTCCAGCTGATCCAGCGCTTCACCGCCGTGCGCCGCGACAATCACCTCGCAGCCGAGTTTTCCGAGCATGCCCTTGGCCACCAACTGATTCACCGGGTTGTCCTCCACCAGCAGCACCCGACCGCGTCGCTGAGGTGAGAGGGCTTCCAGGCGTGCATCGTTGAGGATGTTGATTTCCGGCTGCAGGATTCGCCGCAGTGTCTGGTACAGCGCATTACGCGCCAGCGGGCGTGCCTGTTGTTGCAGAGGTGCCAGGGCGCTGGCCTGTTCGCTGGGCAGGAAACTGCCGTAGGCGGTCACCAGCAAAATTGGCGCGGAACAGTTGGGGCGCAGGCCAAACAGGCATTCCGGGCAATCGGTGATCACCATGTCGGGTTTCAGGCCGATCATCGAGTCATCGATCGAACGCTGCTGGTAATCGAGGCCCCATCCCGGCAACAGGCTTTTTAACAGTTCAGCCAGGCCGCTGCTGGCGGCGGTAATCGCGATGACCTTGCCGCGCAACATCGCCGGTGACAGGGCGCGGGTGTGGCAGGGCAGTGGCAGATCGGCGCAGAACTGGCTGCCGAAACCCGCTTCCGAGCTGATGGTGAGGCGCCCCTGCATGGCTTCGCAGAGGTTGTAGGTCAGCGCCAGCCCCAGCCCGGTGCCGCCGAACTGTCGGGTAATGCCAGCGCCGGCCTGGGTAAAAGGCTGGAAGATCTTGACCTGAGCTTCCTGGGCGATACCGATGCCGGTGTCGCAGACTTCGATTCTGACGCCCTCTTCGAACGTCGACAGGCGCACATCGACCCGACCGAATCGGGTGAACTTGAGTGCGTTGGACAAGAGGTTGCTGACGATCTGCCGCACGCGGGTCGGGTCGCCGAGCACCAATGCCGGAAAAGCCGGATCGATCAGGCACGTCAGCTCGACGCTTGGCGCCGCGTTCTGCGACAGCAGGTTGGCGGTGTCCTCGATCAGTGAGCCGAGGTCGAACGGAATGTGTTCGAGTTCGAGCTGGCCAGCATCGAATTTCGACAGGTCGAGAATATCGTTGAGCAATTCCACCAGCACTTTGCCCGAGTCATGGGCGATGGACAGTTGTTGCTGTTGCTCGGCATTCAGCGGGCCGTCCAGGGAAAGGGCGATCATCCCCAGCAAGCCGTTGAGAGGCGTGCGGATCTCGTGGCTCATGTTGGCGAGAAATGCCGAGCGCGCTTCCGCCATGTCCAGGGCCGTGCTGCGCGCGACTTCCAGTTCCTGATTGGACTGGCTGAGCCGGCTGTTGATTGCCTTGAGCTCTGCAGTGCGCGCCGACACGATGTTTTCCAGTTGCCCGAGGTAGTCGGTCAGGCGGTTTTCGGCGTTGCGCCGCTGCTGGATCTCAGTGGCGATGTTTTCGAACTGCTGGTTGGCAACTTTGACGAGCACACCGATTTCATCGTTTTCATGGCCCGCCGGGTACTCCAGCCAGGTGGGTTCAACGCTGCGCGGATCGCGGCTGCTGAGTTCGCGGATGACTCGCACCAGCGGTTTGGTCAGCATCACGTAGAACAACGCCAGCAGGATGCCGGTCAGGAGCAGGCTGCGGGCGAACCCGTTGAGCAGGGTGATTTCGGCCCGGCGCAGGAACCGGTTGCCGAATGAATAGGTGTCGACGTCCAGGCGCAGCGTGCCGAGGGATTCGCTCGGCAAGTGATCCAGATACAGACGGTCTTCGAATACGCGGTCGGCACCAAACAGGAAGTCGCTGATCACCCGGTAGCCGCTCTGCACGCCGGGCCGCTTGACGCTGGCCAGCACGGTGCCGTTGTTGTCGGTCAGTTGCGCACCGATGATCGCCGGTGAGCGCAGCAGGCCCAGGGTCAGTTCCTGGGCGAGTTCGGCGTCGATGTTGTAGGCAATGCGTGAGGCGGGGTTATGGCTGATTTCCAGTAAAGACAGTATTTCCCGGTTGATGGAGGCGTCTTCACTGGCATAATCGATGCCTATTTGCAGCAGGCTTAGCAGCGTGCCCAGAATGAAACCGACCAGCACGGTAAGCCGGGCTTGCTTGTAGGACAGCCGGTTGGTGAACTTGATATCCATGGGGTGTCGAACCACTTCCGTTTCCCTTCGCTGCTCAAGCATAGTCGATCATGCATGGATACCGATGTTCTCGCGAGCCCTTGTGGAACAAGGGATGCCCCGGGTACCGAACACCGTGTTTCGTCGCTGCAGCGCCATCATTACTGTGAACGTGCCCGAGGAGAAGACGTGGATTCCCGATTGAATGCTTTTCTTGAACGCGCCGATGCCGTTCTGGCCCGTATCGAACCATTGCTGCCTGCACCTCGGCAAGCCATCGACTGGACGCATTGCCTGGCTGCACGCTGGCAGCGCGAGGGACGCAGCGGTTTTCTGTTGCCGCTGCAAGTCAGCCTCGACATGCGTTTGTCCGACCTGATCGGTGTCGATCGGCAACTGGAGCAACTGGGGCGCAATACCCAACAGTTCATCGACGGCATGCCGGCCAACCACGCACTGCTCTGGGGCTCGCGTGGCACCGGTAAATCGTCGCTGGTGCGCGCTTTGCTGGCCGAACACGCCCAGGCGGGTCTGCGGTTGATCGAAATCGAGCGCGATCACCTGGCGGACTTGCCGCGGGTGGTCGAACAGATTGCAAAATTGCCCCAGCGCTTCGTGCTGTTCTGCGATGACCTGTCGTTCGAATCGGGTGAAGGTGATTATCGCGTGCTCAAGAGCGTTCTTGATGGTTCTCTCGAACAGGCACCGGACAACGTTTTGCTGTACGCCACGTCCAACCGTCGCCATCTGGTGCCGGAAAAGGAAAGCGATAACGAAAACTGGAAACGGGTCGACGGCGAACTGCATCCCAGCGAGGCCGTGGAAGACAAGATCGCGCTGTCGGACCGTTTTGGCCTGTGGTTGTCGTTCTATCCGTTTACCCAGGAACACTTCCTCAATGTGGTCGAGCACTGGATCGGTCAACTGGCCGACAAGGCCGGCCTCAAGTGGCAGCGTGACGAAGAACTGGACATCCTCGCGGTGCGCTGGGCCACCGGCCGGGGCAACCGCAACGGACGTTGCGCCTATCAATTTGCCCGCTATTGGGTCGGGCTGAAGCTGTTGGAGCACAAGGCATGATCGATTTACAACAAAGCGGCCGGGGCCTCGAAGGCTACGGCATGCTGCACGCACAGCTGGAATCCTTGCTGGCGGACGAGCGGGACTTCATCGCCAATGCCGCGCAGTTTTCTGCGTTTCTGTACAACCAGCTCGATGACCTGAACTGGGCTGGTTTCTACCTCAATCGCAACGAAGAACTGGTGCTCGGCCCGTTCCAGGGGCAAATCGCCTGCGTGCGAATTCCCTTCGGTCGCGGCGTCTGCGGCACGGCGGCGGCGACGTTGCAGACGCAGTTGGTCGAAGACGTGCACGCTTTCCCCGGACATATTGCCTGCGACAGCGCGTCGAACAGCGAGCTCGTCGTGCCATTGGTCAAGGACGGTCGCCTGATCGGCGTGCTGGACCTCGACAGCCCGAAACTCGCTCGGTTTACCGCTGACGATCAAGCCGGCATTGAAAAGCTGGCGGCCATTTTCCTGCGCCTGACCGATTGCTGATCATGCCCTGAGGCCTGCCTTGGCCAGCAGGCCTGACGGATCCACCGCGTCGATCTGCTGTGGATCAAGGAATCGATCGGCGTACTGCCGGTAGATCTCGGCGTTGATGAACAGCCCGAACAATTCGGGGTCAATGTGGGCATCACGGCACATCGTGGCCATGATGCCCAGCGCTTCGCTCAAGGATTTGGCTTTCTTGTAAGGGCGATCAGCGGCGGTCAGCGCTTCGAAAATATCGGCAATCGCCATCATTCGCGCCGGCAGGCTCATTTCTTCGCGCTTCAACTGTTTGGGGTAACCGGTGCCGTCCATTTTTTCGTGGTGGCCGCCGGCGATTTCCGCGACGTTGTTGAGGTGGCCGGGGAAGGGCAGGTGGCTGAGCATCATGATCGTCTGCACCATGTGGTGATTGATGATGTAACGCTCCTCGCGGGTCAGGGTGCCCCGGGCAATGCTCAGGTTGTAGAGTTCGCCCCGGTTGTACTTGTAGCGCGGCACGTCGAGTTTGAAACCCCAGGGATTGTCTTCGGGAATCAGTTCGCCCTCGGCGCGTTCGAACAGGTGCTCGGGTTTGTCCGCCAGCAATGGCTCGCTGACCGGCAGCGTCGGTGCCGGTGTTCGCGCCTGGCGCCGGTTCTCTTCCCAGGAAACGCCCAATCGGTCATCCAGGGTTCGGGTCCAGGTACGTTGAGCCAGGCTGCGCAGGCGTTGCAGATCGGCATCGGCCATCGCCTCGCCGCCCAGATTGCAACGGGCAACAAACGCAAAATCATCGTCGAGCCCCGCCAGCGTGGCATTGCGCAGTTCCGCCAGGTGCTGCTCGTCGCCGCCCAGGGCAATGGCCTGCCAGTAACTGATCCAGGCATCGCGCTTGAGCACTTCGAAGCGGGTGCGGATTTCGTGAATGCGGTCGTTCAGGGTTTCCAGCTTGGTGGCTTTATCGACAACGTATTCCGGCGTCGTGACCTTGCCGCAATCGTGCAGCCACGCAGCGATGTGCAGCGCCTCCCACTCGTCTTCGGTGGGTTGATAACCGCTGAAAGCGGGGTCCTGACTGACCGCGGCAGCCTGGGCGAGCATCAAGGTCAGCGCCGGCACGCGCTGGCAGTGACCGCCGGTGTAGGGGCTTTTGGCATCAATCGCACCGGCCAGCAGTTGAATGAAGGCATCCAGCAACTGTTTCTGTTTGGCTTGAAGGCGTTGACTTTCGATACTCACGGCGGCCGCACCGGACACGGCCTGAAGGAACGCAATGCGGTCCGGACGAAGTTTCTCGAGATCGCTTTGATCCCCGCTGTCCTCCAGCAACAGGATCAGCAAGCCCACGGTTTCGTTATGACGATTGTGCAGGCGGATACCGATCAGATGCACCCGCGGACACTCCATCGCCAGCAACACTTTCTGCAAATCCCCCGCTTGTTCGAAACCGAGATTGATGACCACATTATCGGCCTTCGACAGCTGCCGCAGCCATGCCGGGCTTTGTGGATCGCCGGGTTCGTGGCCGCGAACATCGAACGCTGGCAAGGCCTGTGAGATGCCGTCGATGACCAGACCGTGAGGCTGCATGCGATCACCGTCATTTTCCCGCAGGTAGATCAGGCCGGCCTGGGCCTGGCCGATTTTCACGGTTTCGAACAATACCCGTTCCAGCAAGGGCGCGAACCGCGTCTCGGCGCTCAGGCTGCCGGTGATCTGGAAAAAACTCGCCAGGGTATCTTTCATGCGGCCCATCGACACACTCAGTTGGTCGACTTCGAGCACCAGCGAGCGACGGGAGACGGGGAATCTGAAATTGAAACTGCGAATGGCATCGGCTTCCTGCACCAGCGCTCGCAGGGGCTTGACCAGAATTCTCGAGGTCAGCCAGCCCAGCGGCAGGCACAACAGCAACGTGGCCAACGTGATCAACGCGCCTTGCCAGCGTATGCGATAGGCATCGGCGAGCAATTCGTCTTCCGGTACCAGCAGCGCCAGTTGCAGACCCTGTGGGCCACCTTCCCGCATGTGGCTGCGGGCAACGATCCATTGGCGGCCGGCGGCCTTCAGCCGGTTGCCCGGGGGTGGATTGTTCAGCAATGCGCCGAGGCCGGGACTCAGGTCGGCGGCCTTGCTCAGCCGGGGAGTCTGGTCGTCGACGATCAGCTTGCTGCTGTCGGGGTAAGCGATGGCATAGCCTTCGGCATCGAACAGCACGATTTCGGTACTGGGGGTGACGACATGTTTGGCCAGGGTCGCGGACAGTTCCGCCAGCGTCAGGTCGGCGCCCAGGATGGCGTGTGCACCGCTGCGGCGGGCCAGGGTGGTACCGACGTTGTGAGTGGAGAAAAAGAGGTAGGGTTCGGTGGTGATCTGATCGCTTTCGCTGCGGGCATTGGAAAACCAGGCGCGTGTTCGTGGATCGTAGGTGTCGTCTGGATTGTCCTGGCGGCTGATCGGGTTCAGGTCGTGATCGAAAAACAATGATTGGGAGTGCACCTGGTCGCTGCCGCTGTTCCTCTCGATGCTCCACACCTGATAAGCCGCGGTACCCGGTGCTTTGAGCAGGGTTTTCAAGGCGTCGGTTCGCAAGGGCCGAACCATGAAGAAATCACCGTTGTCGTAGCCCAGGTACAGCGAGGCCAGGTCAGGGTTGTCCTTGAGCGACTGGCTGAAGGGGCCGAGCAACGCCAGGCGTTCTTCCAGGTTCGTAGCCTGCGCTGCCGGGTTGTATACCAGCAGGCTCAACAGATGATGGATGGGCTCATAGGTGGCGTGCAGGTCCAGCCGGACGTCCTGCTCGATGCGCTCGAAGAGCTTTTCACTGCTGGAAAGAATGATCTGCGTGGTTTGCCGATAGTTGAAAATGCCCAGCACCACACCGGTCAGCAGCAACAGCAGGGTAAACATCACACTGATGTGCACGTGCAGGGGAAACCGCCGTTGATCCGGGCGCAGTGGGCTGGGCATTGCGGTCACTCCATGAGGTTTAACACACTGCTCAGCGACCAAGCATAGTTAAGGCTCCATCATTCTGCTTTTGTCGTTTTGCCCAATTTGTTGCTGCAATGCCTGCTCCAGCTCGTGCATCGCGCGTTCTACGGCCATCCTGCATCTGGCCACTTCGTCAGGATCAAAAACCTGATGGCAGACCTGTTCGAGCGCCTCGCAGCTGTCAATTAATCGGGAGGCTTGGACAATCCTGGCGGCGCCCTTGATTTTGTGGGCGATATCGAGAAACGACTGCGGGTCGTTTGAGCGGGATAACGCCTGCAGCGCTTGGCGGTCCAGACGGTTGCTGCTGAGGAGCTCGGTCAACAATCGCAAGTCCAATGCCGGGTTGCCCCCCGTCAACAAGTGCAGCCCTTTCAGGCTGAAGGCGGGACTGCGGTCGGTCGGTACGATGCCGGCAATCCATTGACTCAAGGCGGTCAGCGTCAGCGGCTTGAACAGGCAGTCGTCCATCCCGGCCTGTTTGCAGCGCTGTCTTTCTTCCGGTTGTGCGTTGGCGGTAAAGCCCAGAACGGTGCAGGGTGGACGTTCGGATTGCTGTTCATGGTCGCGTATAGCGCGAGCGAGTTCGTATCCATTCATGACGGGCATGTTGCAGTCGACGATCACCAGATCGAACAGCCCTGTTTTCCACGCTTCGAAGCCTGCCTCGCCATCCTCGGCAACGCTGAATCGATGCCCCAGAAACTCGAGCTGCTGGCACATCAGCAAGCGATTGGCCGGATGATCGTCGACCACCAGAATGTTCAAGGGGGCAGTGGAGGTGTGGATTGACGTTTCGGTGATTTGCGGCATCTGCTCGAGTGGCAAAGTGGGCAGAAGCAGCGAAACCTGGACCTGCGTGCCGACTCCCGGCTGGCTGTCCAATTGCAGACTGCCGCCCATCATTTCGCACAGGCTACGGCTGATCACCAGACCCAGGCCGGCGCCGCCTCTGCCCGACTGCCCGGTGCCATTGGCCTGTGCGAAAGGTTCGAACAGTCGTCGTTGATCCTGTTCGCTGATCCCGATGCCGCTGTCCTCAACCTGCAACAGCATCCGGACTTGCTCGGGTTCAGTGGTCGCAAGCAGCTCGACGGTGATCCTGACCTGGCCGTGTTCCGTGAATTTGATGGCGTTGCTGACCAGGTTCGACAACACCTGTTTGAAACGCATCGGGTCCAGCAGGACATCGATCGCCGGATTGGCCGGGTTGAATTCCAGCAGCAGTTCAAGGTTTTTCTGACGGGCCAGGCCCTCGAAGATCCGCGCGACCGACCCCACGATTTCGCTCGGATTCACGCGCTCCGGGCTCAGGCTCAGACGCCCGGATTCGATCCGGGCAATGTCGAGAATATCGCCGATCAGTTCCAGCAGGTCCTTGGCCGAGTTGTAGGCCACGTCAATGGCCGGACGGTCTGGATGGTTGTTCTCGATGCGTTTCAGCGTCAGTTCGAGCATACCGATGACGGCATTCATCGGCGTACGGATCTCATGGCTCATGGTCGCCAGAAACGTGCTTTTGGCGCGGTTGGCTTCGTCGGCGCGTTCCTTCGCGCAGCGCAGCTCCTCGAACAGTTGGCGCCGCTCGATCAATTGATCGTTCAGCGCGCGCTCGGCCGCCTGACGCTGCTTGATCTGGCGACGCATGTAGGCATTCCAGGCCGCGGACAGCAGCAGCAACACGCCAGCCCCGATCACGATCTGATAGAACAATCGCTGGTAGTTGCGCCAGGTGCTTTGCGAGGACGCCGAATAGCCACGCCATCGGCTGTTGATGATGCCCAGTTCTTCCGGTGCGATGCTCAGGAGTGCCTTGTTGAGGATGGCGTTGAGCACTTTGGCATCGCGTCCGGTCGCCAGGGAAAAGGCGGCCTGCCGGGTACCTATGGTGGTCCGGATTTGAAGTGTGTGCTCGAAAAGCCGTGATGAAATGAAGTAGTTGGCTATGACCAGTGAATTCACCGCACCTTCTGCCTTGCCTTCGGCGAGCAACTCTACCGCGCTGAACGTGTCCGGTGTTTCAATCAACTTGATCCGCGGGAACTCGCGGCGCAGGTAATCCACCAGGGGGCTGCCCTGGGCGATGGTCAGGCGTTTGCCCGCCAACTGCTCAAGGTTTGCCGGGCTGTCGGCGGCCTTGCGAGTCAGAAGGACAAAGGAGTTTTGCAGATAGGGGCGGGTGAAGTTCAGCGCTGTATCGCGTTCGGCGCTGGGGAGCAGGGCGGCGATCACGTCGGCTTTGTTTTCCTTGATCTGTACGATCATCTCGTCATCGCTTCGACTGCGATGGATGTCGAAACGCAGGCCGGTCCGCAACCTGATCAGTTCAAGCAGGTCCGCGGTGACACCGCGAAAATTGCCATTGCTGTCGAAAAACGACAGCGGCGCAAGGGCCTCATTGACCACCACGCGCACGACTGGATGTTGCGCCAGCCACTGTTCCTCGGGGGCGCTGAGTTGTAGCTTCTGGTCGGTGAGAAGAATGTCACTGCCGGCACTCCAGCGCTCGGCGATGTTCTGCCGTTCGCTGGCGGGAATGGCCATGAGCATGGCATTGATGATCCCGAGCAATTGCGGGTTGTGCCTGTGCACGGCAAAGCTGAAACCGTGGGCTTCGTGTTTGCCGAAGTTGGCCATGCGGATGTTGTTCAGGTAACCCTTGTTGATCATGTAATGGGTCGAGATGGTGTCGCCCAGGAAGACGTCGGCCTGATCGAAGGCCACCGCATTGATCGCATTCTGGTAGGACGGATAGGACGTAATGATCGCCTTGGGGTAGAGGGCCCTGACTTCTTCCAGTGGCAAATAGTGATACACCATGCTCAGCCGCAAGCCGGCAAGGCCATCGGTCAGGGATCGGTTTTCTCCCTCCCGCGTCACCAGAACCGGCTGGTCAACGGCGTAGGGAGTAGAAAGCACGATATCGGCGTTGTGAGCCTCAAAGCCATTGGCGGTGCCGAGCAGATCGACCTCACCTTTTTCCAGTGCCTTGATGGCAGCCCCGCGGGACGCAAAGCGCTGGACCTTGACCGGCAAACCGAGGGTCTTGCCGAGGATGCCTGCGTAATCGGCGGTGAAACCTTCGTAGTCCTTGCCGCTGACGGTCATGTCAAAAGGAGGATAGTCCGGGGCCGACGTGCCCAGGATCAGTTCGCGCTTACTCGTTATCCATTGTCGTTGCGATGGATCCAGTTGGACGTCCAGCTGCCTGATAGTCGAGCGACTGAGCAGGGTGAAGTGTTCGCTGGCAGTCTGCGAAGCAGGCACTGAAGTGCTCAGGCATAAACCTGCAGCTACGAGAATCAGATAATCCTTTATACGACGGGGCATCCTGCGTCTCACACTAATGCGTTGCGTTTTGCCATCTCGATGAGTTCAACCAGGGATTTGGCTTTGAGTTTCTGCATAAGTCGTTTTTTATAGGTGCTGACCGTCTTGTTGCTTAGAAACATGCCTTTGGCTATTTCCTTGTTGGTTCGGCCTTGCGCAAAAAGTTGCAATACCATCAATTCCCTGTCGTTGACCGACTTGAACAGTTCCAGTTCGGCGCAACGCAGGTCGTCGCCACGGACAGGATTCAAGGCCTGACTGGGGAAGTAGTTGTAACCTGACAATACCGCTTTTATGGCGCTGACCAGTTCACTCAGGTCTTCCTGTTTGCAGACATAACCTGACGCGCCGGATTGCATGCAACGAATACCGAACAGTGTCGGGCACTGCGCAGTCAATACCAGTGTTTTCAGCGGTGTACTCATTGCGTTGAAGCGTGCGAGAACTTCAAGGCCATCCAGTTTTGGAATGCTGATATCGAGAATGACCAGGTCAGGCATGCATTCACGCACCATCTGCATGGCATCGACTCCATTGTCGGATTCGCCGACAACTTTGTAACCTTCGTGCTCCAGTAACATTCGGACGGCAAGGCGGATGACAGGGTGATCGTCGACAATAAAAACGGAGTTCATAATCAGATCCCATACGAGCTCAAATAAAGCGCGCACCTTAGCTCAGATAGTTGATGGGACGCATGAACTGACGGACCTGAAGCTGCAATATAGGAATAGTCCTACAAACGAAAAGGAATGGGGCTACGAATCAACTAGGTTTTGCATGAGGACGGATAGAGTTATTGGTGGTTGGTCGATATTTCAAAGTTTTATTTCGTAAGTTTCAAATAGCGCTTGGGTGAAGTGTGTCGCCAACCATTTTTATAAATGGATTGAGCTCAATAGTTTTCTGAATTCGAATTGTTTCAATGGCTTTATCAAATAACCAAGTAGGGGCAGTCCGTGTGCGTTCGCGGTTTTTTCAAGACCTTCTAGTTCTGTACACGTCAAGCTGCTTAACAATATTGCCTGCCTGATCAACCCTCGATGACTGGCGAATTTGACCAGGTCCAGCCCAGGAAGATCGGGTAGACATTGATCGCATAAAAGAATGTCAAATGGTTGCACCGCCGCGAGCATTTGCTGCAAGGCATCTTGGGCGCTGTGGGCGGTCGTCAGTTGGGTGAAGCCGTAACTTTCAAGCAAGTACTGAGTCGCCCTTAGTTGAAAGGGATGATCTTCCACCAGCAGGATGCGCAAATCGTCTTCGAACCTGGGATTACTCACGCTTTAACTCTCATATAGAGGGGCCTGTCATTATTTCGCGGGAATGGCGAGCAATCGATCAGTTTGCTCGGCGTGAGGTGTAGGGGGATTCGGCGAATGCTGAACGCACTTGGGCTTTCAGCGGCTGATCAGCCATTCCTGGCGGCGTAATGGCTGACCAGACGGGTTTCGTCAGTGGCTCGAACGGCCGGTCATCTCCAGCGCCATTTCGCTGGCATAGCTGTCGGTCATGCCGGCGATGAAATCAATCATGCGCAGGAACGAGGTGTGCAGCGGGCCGTAAGGGTCGGGGGCGTTGTTGCCCAACAAATCAAGGATGCGACGGCTCTTGAAGGATGGCGTGCGACCGTTGTGCTGCTCCAGCGCCGCGCCGCAGAAGGCGTTGAGCAGGATTTCCAGTGTGGTGTAGGCGCCGATCTCGTGCAGGGTCTTGCGCTTGTCCTGGAAGATCTTTTTGCGCGCCATGTCTTTGGCATTCAATACGCAGCGTTTGGCGGGGCCGTGCATGTGTTCCACCAGGTCGCCAGGCAGCGTGCCGGCCAGCAGCGCGTCCTGTTGCTCGACAAAGGCTCGGGCTGCGGCGTTGGTCAGGTGCTCGATGGCTTTGCCCCGCAGGATTGCCAGTTTGCGACGACGCGAATCCCGCGGGCCGAGCTGGCGATAGGTTTCCGGCAGATCGTCGCCCACCAGGTCCAGCAACAGGGACTCGACTTCGGCGTACTCCAGCAACTCCATTTCCAGGCCATCTTCGAGGTCGATCAGCGCGTAGCAGATGTCATCGGCGGCCTCCATCAAATACACCAGCGGATGGCGTGCCCAGCGTTGTTCCTCAAGTTGCGGCAGGCCGAGTTTATGAGCGATCTGTTCCAGCAATGGCAATTCACTCTGATAGCAGCCGAACTTGTGTTTCTTGTAACCCAGCGAGTCGGCGTGCTTGGCCGTCCAGGGGTATTTCAGATAGGTGCCCAGGGTGGCGTAGGTCAGTCGTGTGCCGCCATCGAACTGGTGGTATTCCAGCTGGGTGAGCACGCGGAAGCCTTGAGCATTGCCTTCGAAGTTGAGGAAGTCATCACGTTCGACTTCGCTCATTGCTTCCAGCCATCCGCGGCCGGCGGCTTGCTGGAACCAGTGGCGGATCGCGTCTTCACCGGAGTGACCGAAGGGTGGATTGCCAATGTCGTGGGCTAGGCAAGCCGATTGCACCACCATGCCAAGGTCGCTGGGTTCGCACCAGTCGGGCAGGGCGCTGCGAATGGTTTCGCCGACGCGCATGCCCAGCGAACGGCCGACGCAACTGACTTCCAGTGAGTGGGTCAGGCGCGTGTGGATGTGATCGTTGCTGGAGACCGGATGGACTTGGGTCTTGCGCCCGAGGCGGCGAAACGCGCCCGAGAAAATAATTCGGTCATGGTCTTTGTGAAAAGGGCTGCGGCCGAGTTCTTCCGGGCTGTGCAGAGGCTTTCCGAGGCGTTCGCGGGTGAGCAGGGTTTGCCAATCCAAGGCTGGTTCTCTCCGTCAGGTGACTGAGCCTTAAGCTTCAGGGTTCGCGCCATGGCCTGCAAGGGAAAAACACGCATGCACCTGTAGGCGCCGAGCTTGCTCGCGATGACGGTATGTCAGGCGTTGCGGTATCGAGTGAGCTGGCTTCATCGTGAGCAAGCTCGGCGCCTATAGCCCGGCGGCGTCGATATCGATGAGTAGCAGTCGCTCGCCGTTGTTGAAAAACTGCCCGGCCGTGAGGCAATACTGGTTGCTGGTGGCATCGCGGTAAGTGTTGGAAAGCGTCAGCCGGCGCTCATCCCAACCCTCAGCCAGCAAGTGATAGAAGTACGGACGCCATGACCAGTTGTGTCCCAGGTAGCGATCGTCGGCTTCCCAGCCGTTGTTGCGCCATTCAAGGTTCGGCGTCAGTTGCGTGCCGTGGCGGTCACATTGATAGAAGCGCAACAGCCAGGGAAAGGCGTCCAGCTGTGGCAAGGCGCTGAGCGGCGCGCACGTCTGGGCCCACGTTTGCAGGATCGCCATCAGTTCGCTGAGTTGCTGGCGCATGATCATCAGTCGGCCGCGTTCAGCCAGTTTCTGTTGGACATAGCGCTGACGCAGTTGGGCGAAACGCTCGACAAAAGCGTCGGTGGCAAAGAAGTCCACTTGCGCGCGGGCGAACAGAAAACCCTGCACGTAGCGCGAGCCGCACTCGAGGGCAAAATTCAGTTGCGCTTCGGTTTCCACCCCTTCGGCAATGATCCAGCAGCCGGTTTTTTCCGCCATTAGCGCGAGGGCCTTGACCACGTCACTGCTGGGCCCGCCCAACGCAGCGGCCTGGAACAGCCGCATATCCAGCTTGAGGATGTCCGGTTGCAGAGCGAGCACACGATCGAGCTGTGAGTAACCTGCGCCGAAATCATCGATGGCGATCCGCGCACCGGCTTGCCGGTATCGCGCCACCACATCTGCCAGCCGCTGGATGTCGCCGCCCAGTTCAGTGATTTCGAAAACGATTCGCTGTGGGTCGACGCCATGCTGCTTCAATTGCTTGAGGCTGGGCAGCGCCTGGTCCGGGCGCAAGCGACTGATCCAGCGCGGCGAAATGTTCAGGCTGAGAAACCAGTCGGCGGGCGCTTCGTGCAGACGGCTCAGGGCGTTATCACGGATCTGGCGATCCAGACGGCGGAGCGCGATGGCCGGGGTTCGCGGGTCGGCAAACAGCGGTCCCACGGAGGTCAGTTGACCGTCGGCTTGACGCAGTCGGCCCAATGCCTCGACGCCGGCGATACGGCCGGTGGCGGTATCGATGAACGGTTGAAAGCAGGCAAGCGGTTGCCCGTCGATCACGAGGCCTCCTTAGTAGGTCTTGTTTTTGGATGAAACCTGATGGCCGGGTAGGCAGGCAGGTGTGAACCTCTCGATAAAGAGGTTCATCCCGGTGATATTGCAAGAATGCAGCCAGATAGCGGCTTCAGTGTTTGGGCGAGTTGCCTTGCATGATCAGTTTGATCAACGGCCCCAATGTGGTGCCCAGGCGTACCAGTCGAGTCAGGCTGCTCACGCCGCCATTCCTGGTGCCCTTGCCAGTCAAAAAGCCCAGCAGGGTCACGGCCGCCACGCCCCAGAGCGGGGCATGCTTGATGCCGAAACCGTCTTGCAGGTTTTGCGTCATCCCGCGCACCCGCTGCAAGGGTTGCAGCAGTTGCGCCGATTCGTGACGAATTTCCTGGCGATGCATTTCCATGCGCAAGCGAATCAGCGCCTTGCGCATTTCCGTGCGCGAGCTGTTGTGAGGCAGTTCAGGCAGGTTCATGGCAGCAGGCGCTCCCGATCATTGGCCAATTCTTCCAGGGTGCCATGGAAGGGCGAGGATTCATCGAAGATCGCCGCCCTCAGACGCATCCCGCAAAAGATGCAGGCAAGGGTGTAGAACACGCAGAGCCCGATGATGGCCGTCAGGCGATAAGTGTCCCAAAAGAGGATCAACACCAGCGTCGACAATCCCACCAGCAACAGCAAGGCAAACACCAACGCCAGGCCTGCGAACAGCAATAGGCTGACGGTACGGGCCTTTTGTTCCTGCAATTCGATGCCGAACAGCTCGACATGGCTGTGCAGCAATCCAAGGAATGCGGCACCCAGGCGCCGCGGTGAAGAGCTTGGGCCCGTCGCGGACGAGCCGGATTCGCCGATCGCCATAATCAGCGCCGGGTTGCCAGCAGACCAATCAGGAAACCCACACCGGCTGCGATCCCGACCGATTGCCATGGGTTGGCCTGTACATAGTCTTCGGTGGCGGTAACGGCGGCCTTGCCGCGTTCGCGCAGGGAGTCTTCGGTCAGTTTCAAGGTTTCGCGTGCACGCAGCAGACTTTCGTGGATTTGCTCACGCAACTCATCAGCCTGATCGCCAGCCAAGGTTGCGGTGTGTTCCAGCAACCGTTCAGTGTCGCTGACCAGTGTCTGAAAATCATTCATCAGGATTTCTTGAGCAGTCTTTGCCTTGATGCTGGCCATTGGTGATCTCCGTAAGTGGCTTCTGTTGCGTTCGAGTATGAGCCTTGCGTGAAGGTTCAGTGCAAATCACTGGTACAACTTTTGCTTTGTCGTGGTGCGCCGGCCAGCGTGATTGCGCTGTTGCCGGGCAGGATTCGAGCAAAACCTTATCTCAAATAATGAAAACCCGCGCAAAGGTTCCCGCCTTGTGCGCCAAAGCGGCACATCAGGATCAATGTGTAGATCCTGAAAGGTTGCAACTTGGTGCACGAATTGTCTGCGCGAACTGCTTTGGTGCTTTTTTAGCCTTCAGGTCTGCCAACACCATGGAAAATCTGCAAAGCGCTGTGGACAGTCTGGTCCATAGCTCCAACACGTTGTTCATCTTGATTGGTGCTGTCATGGTTTTGGCCATGCATGCCGGTTTTGCCTTTCTCGAAGTCGGTACGGTTCGACAGAAGAATCAGGTCAACGCCTTGTCGAAGATCCTCAGCGACTTCGCCATTTCGACCCTGGCCTATTTCTTTATAGGCTATTGGATTTCCTACGGAGTGACCTTCCTGCAACCGGCGGCGGTGATCAATGCCGATCATGGTTATGGCCTGGTGAAGTTTTTCTTTCTGCTGACGTTCGCGGCGGCGATACCCGCGATCATTTCCGGCGGCATCGCCGAGCGTGCGCGGTTCGTACCACAGTTGTGTGCGACGGCGCTGATCGTGGCGTTCATCTATCCGTTTTTCGAGGGCATGATCTGGAACGGTAACTATGGCCTGCAAGCCTGGTTGCTGGAGCGCTTTGGCGCCAGTTTCCATGATTTCGCCGGCTCCGTGGTGGTTCACGCCATGGGCGGGTGGCTGGCGCTGGCGGCGGTGGTGTTGCTCGGTCCAAGACAAGGTCGCTATCGCGACGGAAGACTGGTGGCGTTTGCACCCTCGAGCATCCCGTTTCTGGCGTTGGGGTCGTGGATCCTGATCGTTGGCTGGTTCGGTTTCAACGTGATGAGCGCGCAAACCTTGCAAGGGGTCAGCGGGCTGGTGGCGGTGAACTCGCTGATGGCCATGGTCGGCGGCACTGTGGCGGCGCTGATCGTCGGGCGCAATGACCCGGGCTTTCTGCATAACGGCCCGCTGGCCGGGCTGGTGGCAATCTGCGCCGGTTCCGATCTGATGCACCCGGTAGGAGCGCTGGCGACAGGCGCCATCGCCGGGGCGCTGTTTGTCTGGTGCTTTACTGCGGCCCAAGGCAAATGGCACATCGATGACGTATTGGGTGTCTGGCCATTGCATGGCCTGTGCGGTGTCTGGGGCGGAGTCGCTTGCGGCATCTTTGGCCAAAGTGCCTTGGGTGGTCTGGGCGGTGTAAGCCTGATCAGCCAGTTGATCGGCACCACGCTGGGAGTGGTCGTAGCGCTGGCCGGTGGTTTCGCGGTGTATGGCGTGATCAAGGCGCTTCATGGCCTGCGCCTGAGCCAGGAAGAAGAGTATTACGGCGCAGACCTGTCGGTGCACAAGATCGGCGCCGTGAGCCAGGATTGAGTCAGTTCTCTTCATCGTTGGCGCCGGGATAAAAGCCGTGTAGCAAGCGATAGCGGTCACGCCGTATCTGGTTAGCCCGCTCCTGGACCTGATGTGCGGGTAGACCCAGCATGATCAACGCGTGGGAGGCGAGCATCAGGCTCGACTCCAGTAACTCGGGCACGACTTCGCTGGCGCCGGCTGCTTTCAACTCGGCCAGTTGGCTGTCGTCCCGAGTGCGTACCAGGATTGGAACGGTCGAATTCAATAGGCGCGCCTCCTTGAGAATCAGTAACGCGATATCGGCCTGGTCCACGGCAATCACCAGTAGCCTGGCGCGTGCCAGCCCTACCGCCAGCAGCAGCTCACCGCGCCGTGAATCGCCATAGTGCACACAGGTTTCACCCACAGCGGCTTCCTGGACACGCACCGGATCGGTGTCCAGCGCGATATAGGGCTGCAGCGCATTGCGCAGCGCTCGCCCGATCGACTGACCCACGCGACCGTAGCCACAGATCACCACGTGGCTGTGCAAACCGGCGTTTAGCGTGCTTATTTTCTCGAGTTTGGCTTCTTCGTTGGGCTTGCGGTGCAGGCGTGTCGCGATGCGGGGCGCCGCGCGCAGCAATAGCGGCGTCAGTAGCATCGAGCAGAAGGTCGCGGCCAGCAGCAACCCGCCGAGGTCGGCGGGCATCATTCTGTTCTGTTGCATCAGGGCCATCAACGCGAAGCAGAACTCGCCGCCCTGGGCCAGTGCCAGTCCGCTGCGCCAGGCAGTTTCAACATCACTGCCGCGCCATTTGACCAGCAGCGCGACCACGCACCCCTTGATCAGCAGCAACCCAGCGGTCAGACCGAGGATCAGCAAGCCGTGATTGAGGAACAGCTGCAAATCGATGAGCATGCCAATGCTGACGAAGAACACCCCGAGCAGAATGTCGCGAAACGGGCGGATGTCGGCTTCGATCTGATGGCGGTAGTGGCTTTCTCCCAGCAACATGCCGGCGAGAAAGGCACCCAGGGCAGGGGAGAGTCCGAGCAGGTGAGTGAGCCAGGCCGTCAGCAAAACAATCACCAGTGCCAACAGTACAAACAATTCTGCAGAGCGGGCGGCCGCCACTTCATGAAATAGCCGTGGCAGAAACCAGCGACTGGCCATCAGCAGGCCGACGAAGAGCACGACGGTCTTGCCGAGCGTCAGTGGTAACGCCCAGTACCAGACCTGATCGCTGTTGCCGGCGAACACCGGCACCAGCGTCAACAGCAACACTGCCACGATATCCTGGAACAGCAATACGGCGATGGCGTTCTGGCCGTGGCTGCTGAAAATCTCGCCGAGACTCCCGAGTTCCTTGCTGACAATGGCTGTAGAAGATAACGATAGACCGGCTCCGAGCAGCAGCGCGGGCGTCGCCGACATGCCGAACAGCATCAGCAAACTCCCCAGCAGTATCGCGGTGATCACCACTTGCTGGCTGCCGAGCCTGAACACCACTTTGCGCAATTCGAGCATTTTCGACAGGGAAAACTCGAGCCCGAGGGTGAACAGCAGGAACACCACCCCGAGTTCGGCGAGGTCGGGCAACTCTTCGCTTTCATTGATCCAGTTGAATGCCGTGGGGCCGATCATCAGCCCCACGCACAGGTAACCCAGCACCGGCGGCAGGCGCAGGCGCTGGAACAGTGCAATCACCACCAGGGAGGAGGCGAGAATGATCAACAGGTTGGCGAACACGAAAACTCCAATGACAGGCGCTGGCTACTCTAGCGTAGAGGCAAAAAAGCCGAGAGCATCACGTAAAAGACATTTCGGGCGATTGATGTGCATCAGGGTTTTACCGCAGCCGCTCCGATCATGCCCCAGCCGACGATTCAATGGCTCGACGGTTTTTCGGGGCAAGCCTAGAATAATCACTTAATTTTTCGGTTGAGCGCTCATGCTTCCTGAATGTCAGCTGTTCGGCACCCTTGGGTGCCACCTCTGTGAAGTGGCGGAAGCCATGCTGATGGAGTTCGTCGAACGCGGCCTGCTGGTGGAGTTGGTAGATATCGCTGACGACGAAACATGGTTCGAAGCCTACAGCCTGCGTATTCCGGTATTACGCCGAATCGATACCGGTGCTGAGCTGGACTGGCCGTTCAGTGCCGATCAGGTGGTGAGCTTCCTGCGCTGATCGGGTTTTACAACAATCTTCCCGGCGGTCGAGCTTTACGATTGATCCCTTGGCTTAAGTCTTCGTGTTCGGGTACTGTATGCGCATACAGTTATTCAGAAGCCTGCCCTTGCAGTTTCCGTTAATCGGATAGGGGCAAGCCGGGCGTGAGAGGGGTGAGTCGTGGTCAATGTAGAACAATTGAAGAACAGCGTTAACCGGATGTCGGTGGACGTGGTGCGTGAAGCCGTCCTCGAGTTGCAACTGGATGGTCTGGTCACGGAAGGGAAAACCCCGTTCAACAAGCTGCATTTCAATACCTGTTTCGCCGAAATCGAGGCACTTTTCCAACGTGCGGGCTATCACCGGCAGCTGGATGTCGTGGGTTATCAGGGGTTGTTGTACGCACTTTATGATCCGGGGCGCTGGGAAGCGGTCGATGTGTTGCGCTGGCTCAAGGAGTTCACCGAAGCGGCGGCGCGCTCGCAGTCGATTCCGGCCTGAGGATTCTCTTCTAGGTTCGTTCCGGCCACTGCTGGATAATGCCGCCCTGTGTCGAGAGTCAGAGCTTCGTATGTCCACTTCATCTTTTTCTGCTGCGCACAACCAGGCCAGCACACTCTACTTGCCGCCAGGGCCGTGGCAGACCGTGCTCGATTGCCTGTGTGAACACTTTGGCGCCATCGGTCGTGAACAATGGCTGGACAGAATTGCTCGTGGCCGTGTGCTGGACGGGCATGGCGTGCCAATCGCCCTTGATCTTGCCTACAAGGAAGGTCTGCGGATTCACTATTTTCGGGAAGTGCCGGACGAAAAGCCGATCCCTGTGATCGAGTCGATTCTGTATGCGGATGAACATCTGGTGGTGGCAGACAAGCCGCACTTTCTGCCAGTGACGCCGGCGGGCGAATATGTAGAGCAGACATTGCTGCGGCGGTTGATTCGCCGACTCGATAACCCGCATCTGGTGCCTTTGCATCGCATCGACCGGCATACGGCGGGGCTGGTGCTGTTCTCTGCCAACCCTCAGAGCCGTTCCGTCTACCAGTCGTTGTTTCCCACGCGGCAGATCGATAAACGCTACGAAGCCATTGCCAAGGCATTGCCTGAAAGGGTCTTTCCCTTGGTTCACAAGAGTCGGCTCATCGATGGCGAGCCTTTCTTCCGCATGCAGGAAGGACCGGGTGTCAGCAATACCGAGACGGCTGTCGAAGTCAGGGAGAAGAACGGTGATCTCTGGCGCTACGGGCTTTACCCGGTGACGGGCAAGAAGCATCAGTTGCGGGTACACATGACGGCGCTGGGCGCCAGCATTTGCAATGACCCGTTCTATCCGCACGTGCTCAAGGATGTCGAAGACGACTATGCCAACCCGTTGAAGCTTCTGGCACAGGGGCTGCGATTTGTGGACCCGGTTACCGGTGAGCAAAGAGACTTCGAAAGCACCATCACCCTGCAATGGTGATGGTCGTTTTTCAGCCATGAAAAAGCCCGCGTAAAGCGGGCTTTTCTGTATCCGGTATCACCGCAAGGATTACAGCTCTTTGACGGTACGAACCTGATCCTTGTTGACGCGGGTTTTCTTGCCGTCCAATTGCTCGAACTCGTAGAAACCAGCGTCGTCGTCGTATTTTGGCGTGTCGACGGCCTGGATTTCGCGACCGTCATTCAATGTGATCACAGCAGGCGATGAGCAACCTGCAAGGGTCGCGAGGCCCAGTGCGAGCATGAAAGTGGCGAGGGTCCGTTGTGTCATGGGTGTGTCTCCGAATTGGAATTCTTTGGTTACTGAGCGTGAGACGTATACAACGCGTGCAAGTTCCGTGGCTAGTGTCAATCTGACACGTTGTTGTGGGCACTCAGCAACTCCGGGGTATTGAGGTTGGCCAGGCGGGGATCGTTGTCAGGGCATTGCAGGGCAATTGCGCCCAGTTTTCGCATGAGGCGGCCCGGGCTGCGTTCGCCTTCCTGCCAGGCCTTTTCGAACGCTTGGCTCAAGGCTACGGGGATGATGCAGAGCAAAGGTTCCCAGTGCTCCCCATGACGCAACATCGTGGGTTTGTCCGGGTGCTGGCTGGCCGATTCGCGCATGCTGTTGAGCAGCGCAGCATCGATGCGTGGTACATCGCACGGCAATACCATCAGATGCTCATGGCGAGCGGCCTTCAGGCCTGCACGAATACCGGCCAAGGGCCCCGGGAAGTCACCTTCATCGTCATGGACCAACTGGTCGGCGTAGGGCGCGTACTTTTCCAGGTTTCTGTTGCAGGAGATGATCAGGTCGTCGCTCAGCGGTCGGGTTTTGCGATGGAGATGCGCAATCAGTGGCTCACCCTGCCACTCGATCAATCCTTTGTCCTGACCACCCATACGTTGGCCGCGACCACCTGCCAGGAGCAGAATGGAGCAGGGCGACAACTGTGTATTCAAGGTCATGGCTGGTCTCCATGGGGGCGGCAAAAAAAAGGGGCGCTGTGATATAACACCGGGCTGTTTCTCCTACAACTGGACGAGCCTATGAAAGCCAAGGCTGATGTACCTTTCGCGCCGCTCAACATCGCGGTGCTGACGGTCAGCGATACCCGTACCCTGGAAACCGACACATCAGGCCAGCTCTTTGTTGACCGCTTGAGTGCTGCGGGCCATAACCTGGCCTTCCGGGTTCTGCTTAAAGATGACCTCTACAAAATTCGCGCGCAAGTTGCCAACTGGATTGCCGACGATGTCGTGCAGGTGGTCTTGATCACCGGTGGCACCGGTTTCACGGGGCGCGACAGCACCCCTGAAGCGGTGAGCTGCCTGCTGGACAAGCAGGTCGACGGCTTTGGTGAGCTGTTCCGCCAGATTTCGGTGGCGGATATTGGCACCTCCACTGTGCAATCCCGTGCGCTGGCCGGTCTCGCCAACGGCACGCTGGTGTGCTGTTTGCCGGGCTCCACCAACGCCGTGCGCACCGGGTGGGATGGCATTCTTGCCGAACAACTGGATTCCCGGCACCGCCCGTGCAATTTCGTCGCTCATCTGAAACAGGCGGCACCCTGTGAATCCCGCGGGTAAGCCAGGCAAGACAGGCAGCCTGATGGCCGTCGAGGTGGCACTGGCGCGCTTGCTGGACATGGCCGAAGCCACGCCGATTGCCGAGCGTGAACGCCTGCCGTTGGCGCAGGCTCAAGGTCGTGTGTTGGCTGCTGACCTGGTCTCGACCCTTGATTTGCCGCCGTGGCCCAACAGTGCGATGGACGGATACGCTCTGCGCATGGCCGACTGGACGGGGGAGCCGTTGTCCGTCAGCCAGAAGATTTTTGCAGGTGCCGCTCCGGAGCCTCTAAAGCCAGGCACCTGCGCGCGAATCTTCACTGGTGCGCCGGTGCCTGCGGGTGCCGACTGCGTCGAGATGCAGGAAAACGCCGAGGTCCTGACGGATGAGCGAGTGCGTTTTCTCGAGGTCCTCACGTCAGGGCAGAACATCCGTCCACAAGGTCAGGAAACCACCGTCGGTGAGTTGATTCTGCCTGCGGGCACACGCCTTGGACCGATCGAGCAGGGGCTCGCTGCATCACTGGGATGCGCCGAGCTGGAGGTGATTCGCAAGGTGCGCGTTGCGGTAATCTCCACCGGCGATGAACTGGTTGAACCGGGTCAGGCACTGGGGCCAGGCCAGATCTACAACAGCAACCGAGTGTTGCTCTGCAGCTGGTTGCAGCGCTTGGGCTGTGAAGTGATCGACGCCGGTATTCTTCCGGATAACCTTGAGACGACTCGTGCTCGCCTCGGCGAGTTGAAGGATGTCGACTTGATACTGTCGACCGGTGGCGTATCGGTAGGTGAAGCCGATTTTCTGGGCATTGCCCTGCGGGAAGAGGGGGAGCTCACGTTGTGGAAACTCGCGATCAAACCGGGCAAGCCGCTGACGTTCGGGCATTTTCGCGGGGTTCCGGTGATCGGGTTACCCGGTAATCCGGCGTCGACGCTGGTGACCTTTGCCTTGTTGGCGAGACCTTATCTCTTGCGCCGTCAGGGGGTAAAAGATGTCGAACCCTTGAAGGTGCAGGTGCCTGCAGGGTTTGTCTGGCCCAAGGCCGGCAATCGACGCGAGTATTTGCGAGGACGTCTGGAGAACGGCCGGGCAATCATTTACAAGAATCAGAGTTCGGGTGTGCTGCGTAGCGCCGCGTGGGCCGATGGTCTGGTCGAAGTGGGGGAAGATCGCACATTGGTGGAAGGTGACAGCGTCGGCTTCATCCCGCTGAGTGAAGTCCTGGGCTGACCCCTGCCGCACACCTGTCACACAAACCCGGTTCATTGAACCGGGTTTTGCATTCCTGGCGTCTTCCTATCGAGCGAGAAGTGCCACCAACTGGTCGAAACGGCTGTTGGCGATCCACCCCAGAAGCCCCAGAACCACAGCTGTTCCGCCGGCGGAGTAGGCGAGCCTGTGTTTGATGGACTTGACGTCACCCCGGACTTCTTCCATGTCTCTGCGGATATATTTGAGGTGTGTTTCCAGTTCAGCGACACGAGGTTCCATTTCAACTTCTCCATTGGGTTTTGCGCATTTGAATTCGACTTGATAGCTGGCCCGCCTGTCTGCGAGCGGAGTGACCGAAGTCACCGGCAACCTGATGTCAAGGTTTTGCATGATACGTCCCTGTAGTTCCTGCTGATGACGGATAAACGTACCGCCAAGTTGTACTAATCGGCGTTGGGGGTCAATTGAGCCGATTCCTCACGTTTTGTAAGAAAAAATCCCGCCTTGTAGGACCTCAATACCGCTCGGCTTGAAATAATTCATTTTTTTGCGACTTTTATGGGGTGCAACGGGGTCACATTTCCCATACGGGATTCAATCATGGGAGTGACCACAATGGGCGAACGCAAGGCACTGTTGATTCTGCACGGCAAGCAGGCGCTCAACGAGGAAGTCCGGGCTGCCGTCGAAGAACGGCGCGCACAAGGGTGGGAGTTGGCTGTCCGACTGACCTGGGAGGCCGGCGACGCACAGCGGTTGGTAGACGAAGCGTTGGCGGCAGGCCACACGCAGATCATCGCCGGCGGTGGTGACGGGACGTTGCGCGATATTGCCGAGGCCATGGCCGCGCATTCGACGCAGGCCAGTCTGGTGCTGATGCCATTGGGAACCGCCAACGATTTCGCCCGCGCCGCGGGTGTACCTCTGGAACCCGCTCAGGCCTTGAATCTTCTGGACGCTGAACCGCATGCCATCGATTTGGGCGAGGTCGGTGGACAGGTGTTCCTGAACATGGCCACGGGCGGCTTCGGTAGCCAGGTGACGGCGAACACCTCGGAAGACTTGAAAAAAGTACTGGGCGGCGCGGCTTATCTGTTCACCGGTTTATCACGCTTCAGTGAATTGCATGCGGCTTATGGTGAGCTGCATGGCCCGGACTTTCAGTGGAGTGGCGAGCTTCTGGCATTGGGCATCGGCAATGGACGCCAGGCGGGCGGTGGTCATGTGCTGTGCCCGCACGCACTGGCAGACGACGGTCTGCTGGATATCAGCATTCTGCCTGCGCCGCAGGAAGTGGTGGGTACGTTGAAAAGCTTGCTTACCGATGGTTTCGGCATCGACAACATGTTTGTGCGCGCTCGCTTGCCATGGGTCGAGATCAAGGTCTCGGAAGGCCTCTACATCAACCTTGATGGCGAACCGCTGGAAGGTGAAAGCCTGCGCTTCTCGGCGCGCCCGGCGGCACTGCGGGTGCATTTGCCCGAGCATTCGCCGTTGCTGAGTATTCCTGCAGCGATCAATCGTCCAGGCTGATGATTTGCTCACGCACTGCGAACAGGACCAGGCCTGCCACATCGTAGATCTGCAAGCGCTTCATGATTTGCGAGCGATGGGTTTCAACCGTCTTGATGCTCAGGCCCAGGCCGTTGGCGATCTCCCGGGTGGATTTTCCGCGAACGATCAGTCGCAGGATTTCCAGCTGGCGCGCCGTCAGGTTGTGCGAGTCGGCGGGTTCCGGCTGGTGCTTCTGGTTTCGGGTCAGCGCCTGGTTGATGACGGTATGGGCAATGGCCGGGCTCAGGTAGCGCTCGTTGTTACGCAGGGCGTCCAGCGCATGTTCGAGTTCGGTGGCCGTTGTGTCTTTGAGCAGGTAGCCGTGGGCACCGGATTCCAGTGCCTGCATGATGAGCGCCGGGTCGGTGTGCATCGACAGGATCAACACTTTGCTTTGCGGGCGTACTCGCTTGAGTCGCTGCAAGGCTTCAAGGCCTCCGGTTTCCTTCATGGAAATATCCAGCAGCACGATGTCCGGGGACAGTCGCTCGACCATCTCGAGCAGCTGCGAACCGTCATTGGCCTCACCGATTACCGCGTAACCGGGAATATCCAGTACCAGAGCACGCACGCCAGCTCTGATCAGCGAGTGGTCATCCACCAAAAGTAAGTTACAAGTCAATGCATAACCTTATTCGTACTGGCCCGTTCCAGCGCACGTGGCGCCCACGGGAAGAGAGCTTCGATTTGAGTACCTTTGCCCGGCTCGCTGGTCACGCTCAGGGTGCCGCCCAACTGGTCGATCCGTTCCGACATCCCGGCCATTCCACGTTGTCCCTCACGGCCGGGATCCGTCGCCGGCGCGAAACCCTGGCCGTCATCGCTGATCAACAGCGTCAGGCCTTGAGGCTGGCGTTGCAGGCGAACCAACAGATTTTTCGCTTCGGCATGACGCAATATATTGGTCACCGCTTCCTGGGTGATTCGAAAGGCGGCGACGGCCATTTCTTCCGGTATGCCGGTCAATCGTGAGTGGCACTCCAGGCTCCAGTGCACCTGCGTATTAGCCAGCGTCTTGAGCAAATGCGCACGCAGACTGGCTTCCAGCCCAAGGCTGGTCAGCTGCCTGGGATTGAGAATGGCCGATACATCACGAACTTTTGTCAGGGTTTCTTCCAGCGTGTCACAGAGCGTCGCGCATTGATCTTGCAGCTCTTCGGGCATTCGGCGTTTGAGCCATTCACTTTGAAGTTTCGCCGCAGTCAGTAACTGGCCGATATCGTCATGCAGTTCCCGACTGAGCCGGTGACGTTCGTTTTCCTGAACCTTCAATAATCGGTCGGCCAGCTCTTGTGGTTCGAACTTTATAGATTTACGCGAGAGGCAATACTGCACCAGGACGCAAGCCAGCGCCGCAATATTGAGCAGCAGCAGACTGAGTGGCAGGCGTATGGACAGGCTATAGATCGCCAGACTGCCGAGCGCCGAGCAGGTACACAGCAACAGCGTGAACCGGCGCGCGTTTTCTCGGGAGGGTGGCCACGTGGTGATTGACTTGAGGCTGGCGTACATAGCGGATGGAGCCAATGGATGTTCGCTGCGGGCAGACCGGTCATGTTGACTGACGGGTCTCTGTCTGAGTCACTCTGCCATTAATTGACGTCAACTAATGGGCGGCATAATACCACTTAAGAAACCGTTGGTCGCGTTTGGTATATATGTCCGTACAGTCAGGAAATTATGGATTTGGACGTTAGTTCCACAATGGAAAATGTTTGGCGGCAGGAGAGGGGTATTTGTATTGAGCTGTCGTTGACAGATATGAAGTATTCAATTGCGACATGAGCGTGCTCAAGTTAAAGAGTGGCTTCATGGCAATAACAATACGAGCTATCGCGTAGTTATCAGAAAATTAAGCCTGTTGTTCCGAAAAAGAAACGAGCCTGAACGGTTTTGAGTGGGCGGGTGGCTGAAACTGGCTTTGTCCGACCTGAAAGGCAAAGGCCTCGATCAGCGATGTCTGTTCGCTGTCATCCAGGCTGAGCTGGCCGGTGTTTTGATCGATCAGTTCGAGCTGCCACGCCATCAATGTGAAACAGTCTTTCAGCGCGCTCAATGCCTGATCATGCAGGTCTACGTGATTCTGGGCATGATTCAGCAGGCCGTGAATGTGCAGCGAAAACTCCGAAACCGCGACCAAAGCCAGGGCGTCAGCCTTGTTGGCCAGTTTGAGGAGGGTGCTCATCATGCAGTCGATGGCGTCCTTGTCATTGCTGATCAGTTGCAGATGGCTCAGGCATTCCTCGGATTTGGCCAGGAGCGTTTCAGCCTCGACCAGAAACACCGGGAGTCGCTGGGCCCACTCTTTATGGTTCGGCATGCTTATCTCCACAACGTCATGTCAAATGAGGGAATGTCGTGTGTGTCGGCCAGGACCATCAGGGCCCCGACGTTGCAGTGCCGTTGTGAGATCGCGCTCCGGCCGGCGCGGATGCAGGCAGGGGAATTCGAGAGGGTGGATGGCCACTGACCTGCGATCACACACAAAAGCCTGACTCCGTTCATGCAATGAGAATGGCGTCACATTAATGGCTATTGGATATTGCGAATATCAGGTTGGGCCTGATTGTTACTAGGGGAATCCCTTACACAGGGGAACCTAACGTGCGAACTGTTGTCGCGCCGCAGGGAGTGAAGCAGATGAATTGAGGTGTCCAGTAAAGCATGATGTTAATGTGACATCAATGCCTGCGCGTGGCATTTTGTATGGGGGTCAAGGTCCGGCAAAAACAGCCGATAACCTTCTTTAGTGAATTCATCCGAACAAGCTCAGGAGTCATTGATGGCCGGCATTCTCGACACGGTAGACCAACGCACGCAACTGGTGGGTGAGAATCGCCTGGAAATTCTCATGTTCCGCTTGGCTGGGCGGCAATTGTTCGCGATCAACGTTTTCAAGGTGCAGGAAGTGTTGCAGCTGCCGAAGCTGACCCTGATGCCCCAGCGCCATCCGTTTGTCTGCGGTGTAGTCAACCTGCGTGGTCAGACGCTCCCGGTGATTGACCTGTCTCAGGCCATCGGCATGCGTCCGCTGGTGCCAAGCCCGACCAGTACGATCATCGTCACCGAATACAACCGCTCGGTGCAGGCGTTCCTGGTGGGTGGCGTGGACCGCATCGTCAACATGAACTGGGAAGCTATTCTGCCGCCCCCGACCAGCGCCGGCCGCCAGCATTACCTGACTGCCATCAGCAAGGTCGATGATCAGCTGGTGGAAATCATTGACGTCGAAAAAGTCCTCGCCGAAATCGTCCCGTACAACGCCAAGGTGTCCCGCGACAAGCTCGACGATCCGGTCCTGGAGCGCGCCCGTGGCCGCGAAGTGCTGTTGGTGGACGACTCCAACGTGGCGCTCTCGCAATTGCGCGACACCCTCGGCCAGTTGGGCGTGAAGATGCACATCGCCAGCGACGGCTTGAAAGCGCTGAACATGCTCAAGGGCTGGGCCGATACCGGCGTGAACATGACCGACAAGCTGCTGATGGTCTTCACCGACGCAGAAATGCCGGAAATGGACGGCTATCGCCTGACCACCGAGATCCGTAACGATCCGCGTCTGCGTGGTCTTTACGTTGTGCTGCACACGTCGCTGTCCGGCAGCTTCAACGACTCGATGGTGAAGAAGGTCGGTTGCGACAACTTCCTCTCCAAATTCCAGCCGGACAAACTGGTCGACGTGGTGCGCCAGCGCCTGATGCTCGACGAAGTGCCTGCCTGATAACGATTCAAAGGCTAGCCACGGTCAAACTGTGGGAGCGGGCTTGCTCGCGAAGGCGGTTTACAGTCAACATTTATGTCGACTGTTCCACCGCTTTCGCGAGCAAGTTCGCTCCCACTAGGTGTGCATTATTCAATTCTCAATCTTTGATTCGGCGATCAAGCTCATATAGGGTGGCGTTTTTTGCCCACTAGGGAGCTGGACATGCTGCGTCTGAGCGCGCTTTATCGTTTTCCGTTGAAATCCGGCATGGGCGAGTCCCTGCAACAGGTTAGCCTCGACAAACTGGGGCTGGATGGGGATCGACGCTGGATGCTGGTGGACGAGGCCAGCGGGCGCTTCCTGACCCAGCGTGCGGTGGCGCAGATGAGTCAGTTGTCGGCATTGTGGAATTCCGACGGTGGCTTGACCCTCTGCGCTCCGGGCCGTTCGCCGATCGATATCGCCTTGCCCGACAGTGACGCTGAGCTGCGTGGCGTGACCATCTGGCGCGACACCTTGCGCGTCCCCGATGCCGGTGACGAGGCGGGTGCCTGGGTAAGCCAATTCATCGGCAAGCCGACTCGCCTGGTGCAAGTACCGCTGGATCGCGCGCGTACCACTCAGGCGGGCTATGGCAAGGATGATGACCAGGTCGCGTTCGCCGATGGCTTCCCGTTGTTGCTGATCGGGCAGGCATCTCTGGAAGATCTTTCGCAACGCGTCGGGCGCCCGTTGGAAATGCTGCGCTTTCGGCCGAATCTGGTCATCGAGGGCAGTGAGGCGTACGCCGAGGATGGCTGGAAGCGTATCCGCATCGGCGATGTCGAGTTCCGCGTGGTCAAGCCGTGTTCACGTTGCATTCTGACTACCATCGATCCGCAAACCGGTTTGCGCAGCGATGACCGTGAACCGCTCGCAACCTTGCAGAAGTACCGTGCTCAGGAAGACGGCGCGATGTTCGGCCAGAATCTGGTCAACGATGGCAATGGCCAACTCGAAGTCGGCATGCCGGTCACGGTGCTGGAATAAACGACCCTGAATGAAAAATGCCCGTGTCCAAGAACACGGGCATTTTTTTTTACGCTGTGAAAACCCGGGGTTTTAGCCGCGGTATTCGCACAGGTAAGCGGTATCGACGGCCACTTTCAGCTGGAACTTGCTGTTGGCTGGCACGTTGAACTGGCTGCCGGCTTCGAAGGTTTCCCAGTCGGTGCTGTCCGGCAGTTTGACGGTCAGGGCGCCGGTTACCACGTGCATGATTTCACGCTGGCTGGTGCCGAATTCGTACTCGCCCGGAGCCATGACGCCGATGGTCGCCGGACCTTCAGCGGTGCCAAAGGCGATCGACTTGACGGTGCCGTCGAAGTACTCGTTGACTTTAAACATGGGCGATTCCTCGAAAAGGGCTAAAAAGGGCCGGCCAGTATGCACAAGGCCTTTGGCGCCGTCACCTCTCTAGAGGGGCAGAATCAGTGGTAACAGACGCGCTGTATTGCGCGCATCCTCCAGCGCCCGGTGCTGCTGGCCGGTGAACTGCATGCCCGCCAGCTGCAGCGCACCGTTGAGCCCCAGCGGGCGTTCCAGGCGTCGGGCCTTGGCAAAGCGCTGTTTGAGGTTCATGTGCGGCACGCGGCTCAGTTCGCTGTCGAGTTGCAGCTTCTGCCATTCCTGCAGCAGTTGCTTGCGATCGTAATCGCCCCAGCTGGCCCAGCCTTCAAGGCGTGAATGATGTTGGCCGAGCCAGCGTTCGAAGGCTGGCCAGACCTCGGTCAGCGGCTGTGCGCTGTCGATATTGGCCTGGGTGATGCGGGTCAGCTCGCGGCAAAACGGCGTGAGCAGGGGCCGGCGCAACGGGCGCACGAAACGCTGGAAATGATCCAGCTCCCGACCCTGGCGGTCCACCAGCGTGGCACCGATTTCGATGATTTCCATTTCTGTAACCGGCCAACCCCCTTCATCGGTGGTGGCTTCCAGATCAATGACCAGCCAGTGAGGCATTGCAGGGTTCCTGGTATCCGCGTCCTGATAGGGCTTGAGCGTAGCCAAACCCGGCGGATCCGCCTAGCGGCTTATTCGACCTCCAACAAAATCTGACGATTTTTCACCTGGTCGCCGACCCTGACCTGCAAACGTTTGAGCACGCCGTCGATGCCTGATTTCAACGGATGTTCCATTTTCATGGCTTCCAGCACCACCAGCAGCTGGCCTTTGCTGACCGTGCTGCCTTCAGTGACCAGCACATCGACGATGGCGCCGTCCATTGGCGCCTTGAGTGTGCCGGAGCTGGCGCTGGCCGCGCTGCTGACCAGCGCCTGTGTGCAATCCATCAGCCGCAGACTTCCGGGACGGGTGAAGAGCCAGAGTTCCCCGGCGTCGAGACGGTAGGCATGACGCCGGCGGATACCATCGATCTCCAGGCTGGCCCAGCGTCCGTCGCACTGGATGATGCTCAGTTCGAACGCCTGTCCGGCGGCTTCAACCCGGTACGGTTCGCCCGGCACCGCGTTCAATTGCACCGGCCAGTCCTGATCCTCCAGGCCGATGCGATAGTGCAGTGGCACACTGGCGTTATTGCGCCAACCGGCCAGCACGGCGGGATGAGCCTGGGCAGAAGCCTGATAGAACAGCGCAGCAGCAATCGCCAGTTCTTCGGCGTCGGGTACATAAGGATGCAGGCAGGGATGGTCGGCAAAATACGTCGGAATGAACCCGGTGCTGAACTCGCCACTGATGAATCGCGGATGTTCGAGCAGGCTGGCAAGCAGACGCTGATTACTGGCGAGGCCCAGCAAGACGCTGTCCTGCACCGCCCGCAGCAACTTGCGCCGGGCTTCTTCACGGGTGGCACCATGGGCGATGATCTTGCCCAGCAACGGGTCGTAGAACGGGCTGACCTGCTGCCCCTCGATCAGGCCATGATCGATCCGTGCGCCGCCCTGAGATGCCGGTTCCCAAGCCGCGATCCGCCCGGTTTGAGGCAGAAACGTTTGGGTCGGGTCTTCGGCGTACAAGCGCACTTCCATGGCATGGCCGCTGAGTTGCACCTGCTCCTGGCGCAACGGCAACGGCAGACCTTCGGCGACGTGCAGTTGCCAGGCCACCAGATCGAGGCCTGTGATCAGTTCTGTTACCGGGTGTTCCACTTGCAGCCGGGTGTTCATTTCCAGAAAGTAAAACTGTCCGCGTGCATCCAGCAGGAATTCCACGGTGCCAGCGCCGACGTAGTTCACCGCGCGAGCGGCCTTTAATGCTGCTTCGCCCATGGCCTGACGCAATTCGGCGGTCATGACGGGGCAGGGCGCTTCCTCGATGACTTTCTGGTGGCGACGCTGGATCGAGCAGTCGCGTTCGCCGAGGTAGATCAAGTTGCCCTGTTGGTCGCCGAACAGTTGAACCTCAACGTGGCGCGGGTCGATCAACGCTTGTTCGAGGATCAGCTCATCGCTGCCAAACCCATGCAATGCCTCGGAGCGTGCGGTGCGGATCTGCGCCAGCAACTCACTGGCCTCGTGCACCAGACGCATGCCCCGTCCGCCACCGCCGGCACTGGCCTTGATCATCAGCGGAAAACCGATGCGTTCGGCTTCGCGGCTCAGGGTCGCATCGTCCTGCTCGGCGCCTTGATAGCCTTTGATGCACGGCACGCCGGCGTCGAGCATGGCGAGTTTCGACAGGCGCTTGCTGCCCATCAGTTCGATGGCTTCAGGGCTGGGGCCGATAAAGGTCAAGCCGGCGTCTCGGCAGGCGCGGGCGAACCCGGCGTTTTCCGAGAGGAAACCATAGCCGGGGTGGATCGCGTCGGCGCCGGTGCGGCGGGCGGCATCGAGGATGGCCGGGATGTTCAGATAGGATTGCTGCACCGGGGCCGGGCCGATGTTGATGGCTTCGTCGGCGATCTGTACGTGCAGCGCGTCGGCATCTGCGTCGCTGAACACGGCGACGGTGCGGTAGCCAAGGGCCTGGGCGGTGCGCTGGATGCGGCAGGCGATTTCACCGCGGTTGGCGATCAGGATTTTTTTTAGGGCGGGCATCAGGGTCTTCGCTCAAGTTGTTCGGTGAAAGTGATGGCCTCATCGCGGGCAAGCCCGCTCCCACAATGGATCTCGGGTGTGTCCAGAAATGAATGACCGCTGGAGATCCCTGTGGGAGCGGGCTTGCCCGCGATGCTTTTAGGAGGCCCACCCCGGTTTACGCTTCTGCACGAAAGCCATGGTCCCTTCGACCCCTTCAGCCCCGGTCACCGCCTCACTGAACCAATCAGCCGCTTCATCCAGCAACGCGTCCGAAGGCTGCCCGGCACTCGCCAGCAACAGTTTTTTGGTCGTCGCATTCGCCCCCGGCGCGCAGCACAACACATGGGCCAGGACTTCATCGAGACGCTCGGCCAGCGCTTGCGCGTCATGCTCGACAAAGTGCACCAGCCCCATGCGCCGGGCGTGGGTGCCATCAAATCGCGATGCAGTCAGTGCCAACCGTCGAGCCTGGGTCAAACCGATGCGCTGAACCACAAACGGCGCGATCTGCGCGGGCAGCAAGCCGAGGCTGGTTTCCGGCAGACCGAATTGCGCCTGGTGGTCCGCCAGGGCGACATCGCTGACGCACGCAAGCCCCAATCCACCGCCGAGCACCGCGCCTTGCAGCACCGTGATTACCACTTGCGGCGCGTGCTGTACTTCCTGCAACAGTGCGCCAAACGCCCGATTCAAATCACGGTACGACGACGGTCCCTGGGCTCGGGCATTGGCCATGTCCTTGATGTCACCCCCGGCGCAGAAGTGCCCGCCGGCACCGCCGATCACCAGGGCCCGAATCTCACGGTCATCGCGCACTGCAGACAGCACCGAACGCAACTCGGCGACCATCTGCAAGCTCATGGCATTGCGGCTTTCCGGTCGGTTGAGGGTGATGTGCAGCACGCCGTTATGCGGTTCGAGCAACAACGTCTGGCAAACCGGGAGGGTGCTCATTTCCTTTTCCCCGGCAGGATGCCCATGAGTTTGCAGATGATCCCCAGCATGATTTCGTCGGCGCCGCCGCCAATCGATACCAGCCGCACGTCGCGGTAGGCGCGGGCTACCGGGTTGTCCCACATGAAGCCCATGCCGCCCCAGTATTGCAGGCAGCTGTCGCTGACTTCGCGGCCCAGTCGCCCGGCCTTGAGTTTGGCCATCGACGCCAGGCGGGTGACGTCCTGACCTTTGATGTATTGCTCGGTAGCCTGATAGACCAGCGCCCGCAGGCATTCGACTTCGGTCTGCAGCTCGGCGAGGCGGAAGTGGATAACCTGATTGTCGATCAGTGCATTGCCGAAGGTTTTGCGTTCCTTGCAGTACTCGATGGTGCTGTCGATGCAGTATTCCAGGCCCTTGATCATGTTCGCGGCACCGAACAGGCGTTCCTCCTGGAATTGCAGCATCTGCATCATGAACCCCGCACCTTCATGACCGATACGATTGCGCTGAGGTACGCGCACGTTGTCGAAAAACACCTGGGCGGTTTCCGAACTGCGCATGCCGAGTTTGTCGAGGTGCGAACTGAGGCTGATACCGGGGGTGTTCATCGGCACCATGATCAGCGACTTGTTGATGTGCGGCTTGTCGTCCGAGGTGTTGGCCAGCAGGCAGATGAAATCGGCGCTCGGCGAGTTGGTGATCCACATCTTGCTGCCGTTGATCACGTAGTCGTCGCCGTCCTTGCGGGCGGTGGTTTTCAAGCCGGCCACGTCGGAACCGGCACCGACTTCCGACACGCCGATGCAACCGACCTGTTCGCCGGTAATCGCCGGCCGCAGGAATTCTTCACGCAATTCATCGGAGCCGAAGCGTGCCAGCGCTGGCGTGCACATGTCGGTTTGCACGCCGATGGACATCGGGATCCCGCCGCAATGAATGGTGCCGAACTCTTCGGCGGCGACGATCGAATAGCTGTAGTCGAGCCCCATGCCGCCGAATTTTTCCGGTTTGGAAATCCCCAGCAAGCCGAGCTCACCCGCCTTGCGAAAGAGATCGTGGATTGGAAAACGCCCGGCCTTTTCCCACTCCTCGACGTGCGGGTTGATCTCGTGCTCGACGAATTGGCGAACGGTGCGGCGCAGTGCTTCGTGTTCCTGGGTGAAGATCATTTTTATTGTTCTCCTCTGGCCGGTTCAGAACCGGGCCACGCCAAAACTGTTGGTTTGCAGCGGCCGCATGTCCGCCTCATGACAGATGTCCAGCACGTAACCGAGCAACGTCCGGGTATCCCGGGGATCAATCAAACCGTCGTCCCATAGATTGGCGCTGCCATACAGCGCGGTGGACTGGCTGTCGAGTTTCTGCGCGGTGACCTGCTCCAGCATGTCGAGCATTTTCGGGTCAGGTACCAGACCGTCCTTGAGCTGTTTGGCTTCGGTGACGATCCGCAGGACCTTGCCGGCCTGGGCACCGCCCATCACCGCCGTGCGGCTGTTGGGCCAGGCGAAAATGAAGCGCGGGTCGAGGCCGCGGCCGCACATCGCATAGTTGCCGGCGCCATAGGAGCCACCGACGACGATCGTCAGTTTCGGCACCCGGGCGTTGGCCACCGCCTGGATCATTTTGGCGCCGTGCTTGATCACGCCTTGTTGTTCGGATTCGGTGCCGACCATGAACCCGGTGGTGTTGTGGAAGAACAGCAACGGCGTCCGGCTCTGATCGCACAGCTGAATGAACTGCGCAGCCTTGCTCGCGCCTTTGGGCGTGATCGGGCCGTTGTTGCCGATGAACCCGCAGGCGCGACCCTGAATCTGCAGATGACCGCAGACGGTCTGTTGATCGAACTCACCCTTGAATTCGAGGAAGTTCGAACCGTCGGCGATTCGCGCGATGATTTCGCGCACGTCATAGGGTTTTTTCGGGTCATCGGGAATCAGCCCGAGCAGTTCGTCGATGGGGTAGAGCGGTTCCTGATAGTGACGTTCGGGGACCCACTGCAACTGATCATTCCACGACAACAAGCTGACAATCTCCCGCACCTGACGCACGCCATCGGCATCGTTCTCGGCCAGGTATTCAGCGGTGCCGGCGGTTTGCGCGTGCATCTCGGCACCGCCCAGTTCCTCATCGGTGGCGACCTCGCCGGTGGCCGCCTTGAGAAGGGGCGGGCCGGCGAGAAACAGCTTGGCTTTGCCGCGCACCACCACCACGTAATCCGACAACCCCGGCTGATACGCGCCGCCTGCCGTGGCCGAGCCGTGAACCACAGTGATCTGTGGCAACCCCATGGCTGACATCCGCGCCTGATTGGCAAAGCTGCGCGCGCCTTCGACGAAAATCTCTGCTGCGTAATTGAGGTTGGCGCCACCGCTTTCAGCGAGGGTGATCACCGGCAGTTTGTTTTCCATGGCGATCTGTTGCAGGCGCAGGGATTTCTTCAAACCGCTGGGGGAGATGGTTCCGCCCTTGATCGCGCTGTTGTTCGCCACCACCAAGGCACGAACGCCGGATACGTAGCCGATCCCGGCGATCAAGCCGCCGCCCGCCGAGCTGCCGTCCTTGTCGTCATGCAATTTGTAACCGGCCAGGCTTGCCAGTTCGAGGAACGGCGCACCGGGGTCGAGCAACAGGTTGAGACGTTCACGGGGCAGCAATTGCCCGCGCTTGTCGAACTTGGGCTTGGCTTCGGCCGCTTTGTCCAGCAGGTTTTGTTCGAGCTGACGGACCTGCTCGATACCGGCCAGCATCGCTGTGCGGTTCCGGGCGAACTGTTCGCTGAACGGGTCGACTTGCGACTCAATGACCGGCATGAGTTATTCCTTGTCCTTGAGCACGTCCGGTAAGTACGCGCGGTGGAAACCGTTGTACGACTCACTGTTGGTCGCCTTGTGGATCGGCCACGCCCGGCCGCCAAGGCTGGCGGCGCCGTCGATGCGCAAGGTGCTGCCACTGATGAACGCCGCTGCCGGGCTGAGCAGGAACACGATCGCGGCACTGACTTCCGATTCGGTGCCGATGCGTTTCAGCGGCACGTGTTCGCGCAAGGTCGGAATCACCGCCTTGAACGCGCCTTCATAAGTGTCCATGCCGCTTGAGGCGATCCAGCCCGGCGCCACCGCGTTGACCCGCACACCGGCGTAACCCCATTCGAACGCAGCGGTCTTGGTCAGGTTGTCCATGCCCGAACGCGCTGCGCCCGAATGGCCCATGCCGGGCATGCCGCCCCACATGTCGGCGAGCATGTTGACGATGGCGCCGCCGTGTTGGCTCATGGATTGATTGAACACTTCCCGGGCCATCAGGAAACCGCCCACCAAATTGGTGCGCACCACGGTTTCGAAACCCTTCTGATTGATCGAAGCCAGCGGCGAAGGGAATTGGCCGCCGGCATTGTTGACCAGTCCATGAATCGGACCGTGCTTGCGGATCAGTTCGCTGACCAGATGCTTGACCGCTTCTTCGTCGCGAATATCGCAGGTCTGCCAATCGGCCTTGCCGCCATCCTCGACAATTTCGGCGGTCACGGATTTGAGTTTGTCGGCATTGCGCCCGATCAACAGCACATGGGCACCGAGCGCCGCCAGTTCATGTGCGGTGCAGCGGCCGATGCCACTGCCGCCACCGGTGACGATGATGTTTTGGCCGGCAAACAGATCAGCTTTGAAAATCGAATCGTAGGCCACGGCGGCAGTCCTCTAGTTGACCTGGTCGGCGATGCGCTGAGGCACCGGAATCTGGATGTCCAGCAGTTGTTGGGCGAAGGCTTTGCCTTGCGGGTCGATCCGCAGGCTGGCCACGCCGCCCCCGCCCAGGGCGTTCTCCAGCAGAAAATTAAGGCTGTGGGTCGCGGGCAGATACCAGCGCTCGACGCGCCCGTGAACCGGGTCGAGTACGTGGCTCATCCAGTCGACGACCACTGCCGGGGTCAAGGCTTCGGCAATCCACGGCAGGTACTCTGGCTCGCGCGCCATGACGCCGATGTTGCTGTGATTGCCCTTGTCACCCGAGCGAGCGACCGCAAGCTTGATCAGCGCCACGCTGGCATCGGCGCGACCGGTGGGTTTCGGTGGTTCGAACGGCACCGGCAGGTCCGCGGTGGCGAGCGCGTCGAGGGCGGGCAGGGGGCACGGGTGACGCTGACCGTTGATATCAATGTCCAGCGTGCAGGCCGTTTTGTCGATGAGGAACGAAAACAGCCGGATCAGCGGATACACCGTCGGCCGGCCGCCGACGATCCCGGTCAGCCCCGGCGCCATGCCGGTGGCGGCCTGGGCAATTTCCCGGGAGAACACGATCAAGGCCTGTTTACCGGGGTGGCGCACGGCGAGTTTGATCACCACTTCGCGACTGTCCTGTCGCTGGCCATGGGGGCCGTAGGTCGCCTCGCTGCCAAGGAGTTCGATGTTCACTTCGCTGTAGGGCGCCCAGCCGCGCTGACTGAAGATTTCCGAGGTCTTGTTGATGATCGCTTCGCTGACTCGTCGCGCCTTGTCCACGGCATCGATTCCGGCGATCAGGCAACTGGCGGTACAGCGGAAACCGTCCGGATATGTCGCGCTGACTTTGTACTGATCGGTCGGCGGCAAGCCTTTTGCGCCGTGCACCTGAACCGCGTTCCTGCCTTGTTGCTGAAGTTTGACCTGAGAGAAATCGCAAACCACGTCGGGCAAGAGATAAGCCTGCGGGTTGCCGATTTCATAGAGCATTTGTTCGCCGACGGTGAGGGGCGTAACGAGGCCACCGGAGCCTTCGGGTTTGCTGACGATAAACTGGCTGTCGGCGCTGACTTCGACGATGGGGAAACCGATGTGTTCGTAGTCGGGCACGTCGCGCCAATCGGTGAAGTTGCCGCCGGTGCACTGGGCGCCGCATTCGATGATGTGCCCGGCAAGGGCGGCCTGAGCGAGTTTGTCGTAGTCGTGCCAGGACCAGCCGAATTCATGCACCAGCGCAGCGCTGACCACGGCGCTGTCGACCACGCGCCCGGTAATGACGATGTCCGCGCCCAGGCGCAAGGCTTCGACAATGCCCGGCGCGCCGAGGTAGGCGTTGGTGGAAACGCACATCGGCGGCAAGGGTGCGCCGCTGAACATTTCGTGGAGGCCGCGGCTGCTCAGCTGTTTGAACTGCGGTTGCAGATCATCACCCAGCAGCACCGCGATCTTCAGCGACACGCCAGCCTTGTCGCAGGCCGCTTGCAGCGCAGCGGCGCAGGCGTGTGGATTGACACCCCCGGCGTTGCTGATGACGCGGATTTTCTGTTCGGCAAGTGACGCCAGCAGAGGGCTGAGGACTTCGATGAAGTCACTGGCGTACCCGGCCTGTGGGTCTTTCATCCGCGCACCGGCCATGATCGACATCGTGATCTCGGCCAGATAATCGAACACCAGATAGTCCAGGCGCCCGCCTTCCACCAGTTGCGCGGCGGCGGTCGAGGTGTCGCCCCAGAAGGCACTGGCGCAACCGATGCGAATGGTTTCAGGCACAACGCTCTCCATAGCCACCTCCAACAGAAGTACAACGAGACTACCAAGCAAGCGCTTGGTTTGTAAACGGCTGAAATATCTTCGACCCGAGCGCTTGCTTGGTTGCCATTGTCAGCTTAAATTGCCCGCGCAACCCCGCAGTTTCAGCGGTGAATACGACTGTAGGAGAGAACGGGTGGACGAGCAAAAAGCCCTGAGGGTCATGCGCGAACTGGTCGACAGCGGCCAGTTGACCGACCCGGACAGCGCCCGCGGCAAACTGCTGCAAGTCGCGGCCCACCTGTTCCGCAATAAAGGTTTTGAACGCACCACAGTGCGCGATCTGGCCGGTGCCGTGGGCATTCAGTCGGGGAGTATTTTTCATCACTTCAAAAGCAAGGACGAGATCCTGCGGGCGGTGATGGAGGAAACCATTCGCTACAACACCGCGTTGATGCGTGCCGCGATCGCTGAAGCCGATAACGTGCGCGAGCGGGTGCTGGCGCTGATTCGCTGCGAATTGCAGTCGATCATGGGCGGCAGCGGCGAGGCCATGGCGGTGCTGGTGTATGAATGGCGTTCGCTGTCCGAAGACGGCCAGGCGAAGGTCCTGGCACTGCGCGACATCTATGAGGACCTCTGGCTGCAGGTGCTGGGAGAGGCCAAGGACGCGGGATTCATTCGTGGGGACGTGTTCATCACCCGCCGTTTTCTGACCGGTGCGCTGTCCTGGACCACGACGTGGTATCGCGCGGATGGCAGCATGAACCTCGATCAATTGGCCGATGAGGCGTTGATTCTGGTATTGGAAGAAAAACAATAATTTCGCACAGGGCGGCAATAAACTGGCTAAGTGGCGGAAACCGCCTAGCTTGAATTGATTGATGCGTATTTTTTTGGGGAGTGGGAAGTTTTGATGTCTTCGCCAATTCGGACGGCCTCGCGGCTTTTGCTGGCGGCGCTTGCGGCGTTTTGGGTATTGCAGTCCCCCGCTGCACAGCTGGTGCGGGTCGGTGCCGCACATTTCCCGCCTTATACCGTGCGCCCGGAATCCGGGGCCGACACCGGTCTGTTGCCGCAGTTGGTCGAAGCGCTCAATGCGTTACAAAGCGACTATCAGTTCGAGCTGGTGCCGACTTCCATTCCGCGACGCTTCGGTGACTTCAAGCAGGGCCGGGTGGACATGGCGATTTTCGAGAACCCGGGCTGGGGCTGGAAGGACGTCCCTCACGTCAGCGTCGACATGGGGCTGGAGGACGCGGAAATCTTTGTCGCGCAACGAATCCCGAATCGTCAGCAGAACTACTTTTCCGACCTCACCGGCAAGCGACTGGCGCTGTTCAGCGGTTATCACTACGAATTCGCCAATTTCAATGCCGACCCGAAAGTCCTCGCGCAAAACTACAACGCCACACTGACCTATTCCCATGACAGCAACCTGCTGATGGTGCTGCGCGGGCGCGCCGACATTGCCCTGGTGACGCGCTCCTACCTGAGCGATTACCTGCTGCGCAACGAGAAGGTTGCTGATCAGTTGCTGGTGTCCGAGCGCATCGATCAGGTCTATCACCACTACGCCATTCTCCGTCCCACGGCGCCCATCAGCGGCGAGGCATTCGGCAAGTTGCTGCAAGGATTGCGTAACAACGGCCAGATGCTGAAGATTTTCGATCCGTACAAGATCGCCGTGGTTCCGGTTCCGGGCAGTTGAACACGCGTCAAAGATTGCGTGTTTGCCTGTGCCGCTTAAATTTTCCGCGCTGGCTGACGTCACATCGTTGAACTGTCGACGATTACCGTGAGCCCGACCCATGCCCGATCTGAATGACCAGACTGCCCTGGCCTTGCCGACAGGGCGTCGCCTTGTCGCTGAAGAAAGCGAAAACCGGCTGACACTGAGCCTGGACGCGCAACCCCTGATTACCCTGCGCCTGGCGCGCGAGCCCGAGTTGCAGGTGCAGGTCGAGGCACGCCCCGATACTCAGGCGTTGTGGGCTGCCTGTTATTGGTTGTTTGCCCGTGACCCTGCGTGTCAGCACCTGGCGTGGCACCTCGATGAAGCTCCCGTTGAAGCCTTGCTCAGTGGATTACTGATCGCGAGCGAAACTGCTGGCCAGTATCGCTGCGAGCGCGCGTTGTTCTGGCAGTTGCCGCAGCCCTGGGTGGGGGCGTCGATGACCGGCAGCTATCCACAACAGATGGTGATCAGCGGCGGCAAGCGTCATCCGTTGCGACCAGTGAAGCCTCGCGGTGAGGTCTATCGGCGTTTTGATGCGCGACTGGGCGCGTGGATTTCCCTGCGGACGGTGGACATCGGTCTCGACCTTGAGCGATTCAACCGCTGGCAGAACAGTGCGCGGGTGGCGAGTTTCTGGCAGGAAGAGGGCAGCCTCGAACAGCATCGCGAGTACCTGGGCAAACTCGAAGCCGATCCACACACTGTGACGCTGATCGGCTGTTTCGATGATCAGCCGTTTGCCTATTTCGAAGCCTACTGGGCCAAGGAAGACCGCATCGCGCCGTTCTACGAGGCGAGCGATTACGACCGTGGCATTCACATGCTGGTCGGCGAAGAAAATCATCGCGGTCCGCACAAGGTGGCGAGCTGGTTATCGGCGTTGACGCATTACCTGTTTCTCGACGATCCACGCACCCAGCGGGTGGTCGCCGAACCGCGCGCCGATAACGCGAAGATGATCGCGTATATGCAGGGGCAGCGTTTTCATTGCGAGAAAGAGTTCGACTTCCCGCACAAGCGTGCTGCGTTGATGGTGTTGGGGCGGGAGCGGTTTTTTGAGCGGTGTGTGTTGGCTTGATTGACAAGGCTCAAGACCTGCACCGTTCTTGAGTCCGTCATCGCGGGCAAGCCCGCTCCCACAGGGTTAGCGCTGAACCTGTGGGAGCGGGCTTGCCCGCGATGGGGGCGATGCAAATGTCGGCTCTTACCGACGGGCGAAGGTATCCGCGCGACTGCCCGACACCTTGCGGCAATGCACCAACGCATCACGAATCATGAAGTTCACCAGGGTTGGCGAAACGCCCAGCTCCTTGGCGATGTCCTTTTGCGGCACACCGTGCAGGCGGTACATCTCGAAGGCGTAGCGGGTGCGGCTCGGCAGCTCCGTCAACGCGTCGGCGATGTTTTCCAGGGTCGAGAAATTGATGTGCGAGGTTTCCGGCGAAGCGCCTTGAATCACCACATTCAACCCTTCCTCTTCAGGCCCCGAATACTTTTGTTCCAGCGCCTGCTTGCGGTAGTGATCGATCGCCAGGTTGCGCACGATCTGGAACAGGTAACTGAGCTGAGCCTTGATCGAGGATGTGATCTGCGGCGCCGATTGCAGGCGGAAGAACGCATCCTGAACCACATCTTCGGCACGTGACCGGCAGCCGGTGATACGGGCAGCAATCTTGACCAGAATCAGTCGATTGTCGACGAATGCCTGAAGTAGCGGTGAATCGCACCTGCTTGTGGATACTTGTTCCGTCATGGAAATCACCTTGCTGCAAATAGGGTCGTGGGACGACTGGAAGAATCGGAGCCGTCCTACACATCGAGCGACAAATTATTCTGAATGATAATGATTGTCAATTGAGAAAGAGAAGTAATGCTCTTCAAAGGTGCGCAGTGAGAACTGCGACACGCTGTCGCGCCCGCTTGCGGCAGCCGCGCCCCCGTTGACGATCACGCCTGCCGACTAATTATTTCAAGACGCCATCCGTTCTCATTGGTGAATGGCTCCGGGCGCCAGCCCCGGCCAAAACAGCATTCCCAATGCCTTGCGCGGTCGGCGAAGACCGCGTCCTGCATGCCCCCCGAAGGGGCGTGACGTCAGAAAACCGATTCCATTTACAAGCCGAATTCAGGCAGGAAACCTCATGACCGACGCGTTCAAAATACCTGGCACACTGGTCCAAGCCCTTCAGCGCCGCGCGGCCCTGACGCCGGACCGGGTGGCCTTGCGTTTTCTCGCCGAAACACCGGATCAGGCAGTGGTGCTCAGTTATCGCGAGCTGGATCAACGGGCGCGCACCATTGCCGGTGCGTTGCAGGCCCAGGCGGATTTCGGTGATCGTGCGGTGCTGTTGTTTCCAAGCGGTCCGGACTACGTCGCGGCGTTTTTTGGTTGTTTGTATGCGGGCGTGATTGCGGTGCCGGCTTATCCGCCGGAGTCGGCCAAGCGTCATCATCAGGAGCGCCTGCTGTCGATCATCAGCGACGCCGAACCGCGTCTGCTATTGACCAGCGCCGGCCTGCGCGACGCCTTGCTGCAAATCGAAGGCGCGCCGCCGCTGCTGTGTGTCGACACCCTTGATACCGCGCTGTCGGAGCGTTGGGGCGAGCCGAACCTTGAAGGCGATCACATCGCGTTCCTGCAATACACTTCCGGCTCCACGGCGCTGCCTAAAGGTGTGCAAGTCAGCCACGGCAATCTGGTGGCCAATGAACTGCTGATTCGCCACGGTTTCGGCATCGACCTGAACCCGGATGACGTGATCGTCAGTTGGCTGCCGCTGTACCACGACATGGGTTTGATCGGCGGTCTGTTGCAACCGATTTTCAGCGGCGTGCCGTGCGTGTTGATGTCGCCGGCGTACTTCCTCGGCCGGCCGCTGCGCTGGCTGGAAGCGATCAGCGAATACGGCGGCACCATCAGCGGCGGGCCGGATTTTGCCTATCGACTGTGCAGCGAACGGGTCAGCGAATCAGCGCTGGAGCGCCTCGACCTGAGCGGCTGGCGCGTGGCGTATTCCGGTTCCGAACCGATTCGACTCGACACTCTGGAACGTTTCGCCGAGAAGTTCGCGAGCTGCGGTTTCACCCCGGACAGTTTCATGGCGTCCTACGGCTTGGCGGAAGCCACGTTGTTCGTCGCAGGCACACCGCGTGGTGAAGGCATCGGCAATCTGCGGGTGGACGATCAGGCGCTGGCACAAAACCGTGCCGAAGCGGGCGAGGGCAGCGCGATCATGAGTTGTGGCATCAGTCAGCCCAATCACGCGGTGCTGATTGTCGATCCATTGGCGCTCAACGAAATGGCCGACAACGCGATCGGCGAAGTCTGGGCCGCCGGGCCGAGCATCGCCCACGGCTATTGGCGCAACCCCGAGGCCAGTGCCAAGACCTTCGTCCAGCACGCCGGAAAAACCTGGCTGCGCACCGGTGACCTGGGTTTCAAGCGCGACGGTGAACTGTTCATCACCGGGCGCCTGAAAGACATGCTGATCGTTCGCGGCCACAACCTGTACCCGCAAGACATCGAACAGACCATCGAGCGTGAAGTGGAAGTGGTGCGCAAAGGTCGCGTCGCGGCCTTCGCGGTGAACATCGACGGTCAGGAAGGCATCGGCATCGCCGCGGAAATCAGCCGTAGCGTGCAGAAAATCCTGCCGCCCGAGGCGCTGATCAAGGCCATTCGCCAAGCCGTGGCCGAGGCGTATCAGGAAGCGCCGAGCGTGGTGGTGTTGCTCAATCCGGGCGCATTGCCCAAGACCTCCAGCGGCAAACTGCAACGTTCGGCGTGCCGCAATCGCCTGGCGGATGGCAGCCTCGACAGCTACGCAGTGTTCCCGTCGGCGACCACTGAAAACGAGGCGAAAACCGAATCGGGTTCCGAACTGCAAACCCTGATCGGCCAGATATGGTCCGAGCAATTGCAGGTCAAACAGGTCAATGCCGATGACCACTTCTTCCTGCTCGGCGGTAACTCCATCGCTGCCACTCAAGTGGTTGCGCGCCTGCGCGAAGAGCTCGGTCTGGAGCTGAACCTGCGCCTGCTGTTCGAAGCCCCGACCCTCGGCGCATTTACCGCCGCGGTCGCGCAGCAACAACAGGACGGCGGCCTGGCCCAAGGTGCGATCAGCGCGCTGTCGCGCAACGAAGCGCTGCCGCAATCCTTGGCGCAAAACCGTCTGTGGATCACTTGGCAGCTCGAGCCGCAAAGCAGCGCCTACAACATTCCTGGCGCCTTGCGCCTGCGTGGCGAGCTGGACGAAGACGCCTTGCGCGCCTGCTTCCAGCAACTGATCGAACGCCACGAATCCCTGCGCACACGTTTTTTCGAGCGTGACGGTGTAGCGCTGCAACAGGTCGACGCCGCCGGCGAATTCAACCTGCAATTTATCGACATCAGCGATTTGCCCGTCGCCGAGCGTGAAGCCCGCGCGCAACAAATCCGCGAGGACGAAGCGCACACCCAGTTCGATCTGGAAAAAGGCCCGCTGCTGTGGGTGACCCTGGTGCGCCTCGATGATGAGGATCACCAACTGCTGGTGACGCTGCACCACATCATCGCCGATGGCTGGTCGCTGAACGTGCTGATCGACGAGTTCTCGCGCCTGTACGCCGCTGCGTCCCAAGGGCAAACGGCAACACTCGCGCCACTGCCGACTCAATACGCCGACTACGGCAGCTGGCAGCGTCAATGGCTGGCGCAAGGCGAGGGCGAGCGGCAACTGGCCTACTGGAAAGCGCAGTTGGGCGACGAGCATCCGACCCTGAGCCTGGCCACCGATCACCCGCGTTCGGCGCAACACTGTCACAGCGCCGCGCGTCACACCGTGCGTTTGGCTGCACACCTCAGCGAGGCGATTCGCCAGACTGCCCAGGCCCACGACGCCACGACCTTCATGCTGCTGCTCGCAGCGTTCCAGAGTCTGTTGCATCGCTACAGCGGCCAACGCGACATTCGCATCGGCGTGCCGAACGCCAACCGTCCGCGCCTGGAAACCCAGGGCCTGATCGGCTTCTTCATCAACACCCAGGTGCTGCGGGCCGAGGTGGATTCGCGGTTGCCGTTTGTTGAGTTGCTGGCGCAAACCCGTCAAAACGCGTTGGGCGCACAGGCGCATCAGGACCTGCCGTTCGAACAACTGCTGGAAGTCTTCCCGCAAGCCCGTGAACAGGGTTTGTTCCAGGTCATGTTCAACCATCAACAACGGGACCTGAGCGCACTGCGTCGCTTGCCTGGCCTGCTCGCTGAAGAACTGCCGTGGCACAGCCGCGAAGCCAAGTTCGACTTGCAACTGCACAGCGAAGAAGACCGTAACGGTCGCCTGAGCCTGTCCTTCGACTACGCCAGCGAACTGTTCGACGCCACCACCATCGAGCGACTGGCCGAGCATTTCAGCCATCTGCTGCGCGCCATCTGCGAGCAGCCGAATACGGCCGTCGGCGACCTGCAACTGTTGGCGCCGAATGAGCACGATCAGCAGGAAAACTGGAGCGCCGCACCCTGCACGCCAGCCAGCCAATGGCTGCCGGAACGGCTCAACGATCAGGCCCGCCTGACGCCTGAACGCACCGCGCTGCTGTGGGACGGCGGCAGCCTGGACTTCGCCGAATTGCACGCCCAGGCCAATCGTCTCGCCCATTACCTGCGCGACAAAGGCGTCGGCCCGGATGTGTGCGTGGCCATCGCAGCCGAGCGTTCGCCACAGTTGCTGATCGGTCTGCTGGCAATCATCAAGGCCGGTGGCGCCTACGTGCCGCTGGACCCGGATTACCCGGCCGAGCGCCTGGCCTACATGCTCAGCGACAGCGGCGTGGAATTGTTGCTGACCCAAACCCGATTGCTCGACCGACTGCCGGCCACCCACGGCGTCAGTGTGATCGCGATGGATGCGCTGCACCTGGAGAACTGGCCGAGCCAGGCGCCGGGTCTGCATCTGCACGGCGACAACCTCGCTTACGTGATTTACACCTCCGGTTCCACCGGCCAGCCGAAGGGCGTCGGCAACACCCACGCAGCCCTCGCCGAACGCCTGCAATGGATGCAGAACACCTATCGCCTGAACGACACCGACGTGCTGATGCAAAAGGCGCCGATCAGTTTCGACGTGTCGGTGTGGGAATGCTTCTGGCCGCTGATCACAGGGGCGCGTTTGCTGATTGCCGGGCCTGGCGAGCACCGCGATCCGCACCGCATCGCGCAACTTGTTCAGCAATTCGGCGTGACCACGCTGCACTTTGTGCCGCCACTGCTTTCGTTGTTCATCGACGAACCGCTCACCGCCGAGTGCACCAGCCTGCGCCGCGTATTTTCCGGCGGCGAAGCCTTGCCTGCCGAGTTGCGCAACCGCGTGCTGGAGCAACTGCCGGCCGTGCAACTGCACAACCGCTATGGCCCGACCGAAACCGCGATCAACGTCACTCATTGGCATTGCCGCAGGGCCGATGGCGAGCGCTCACCGATTGGCCGCCCGTTGGGCAACGTTATCTGCCGGGTGCTCGACAGCGAGCTCAACCCGGTCCCGGTCGGCGTGCCCGGTGAACTGTGCATCAGCGGTATCGGTCTGGCCCGAGGTTATCTGGGGCGTCCGGGCCTGACCGCCGAACGCTTTGTGGTCGATCCATTGAGCGAGCAAGGCGCACGTTTGTACCGCACGGGCGACCGTGCACGCTGGACTGCCGACGGCGTGATCGAATACCTCGGCCGTCTCGATCAGCAGGTCAAGCTGCGCGGCTTTCGCGTCGAACCGGAAGAAATCGAAGCGCGCCTGCTGGCGCAGGACGGTGTCGCGCAAGCCGTGGTGCTGGTGCGCGAAACCGCCGCTGGCGGGCAATTGATCGGTTACTACACCGCCACTGAAAACAACGAAACCGAAGACGCACAAACCGCACGCCTGAAAGCCGCACTGACGGCCGAGCTGCCGGAATACATGGTCCCGGCGCAACTGATGCGCCTGGACGAAATGCCCCTCAGCCCCAGCGGAAAACTCGACCGCCGCGCCTTGCCGGAACCGCAGTGGCAAGTGCGCGAACACGTTGAGCCGGTCACTGAACTTGAACAGCAAATCGCCGCGATCTGGCGTGAAGTGCTGGGCTTGAAGCAGCTCGGTCTGCGCGACGACTTCTTCGCCCTCGGCGGACACTCGCTGCTGGCCACGCAAATCATCTCTCGCACTCGGCAGGCTTGCGACGTCGAGTTGCCGCTGCGAGCCTTGTTCGAAAACAGCGAACTGGGTGCATTTGCCGAGCAGGTGCAACGGATTCAGGCCAGCGGCAATACCAACAAACAACCGCCGATCGAGAACGTCGACCGCAGCCAACCGGTGCCGCTGTCCTATTCCCAGCAGCGCATGTGGTTCCTGTGGCAGATGGAGCCGGACAGCCCGGCCTACAACGTCGGCGGCATGGCGCGGTTGCGTGGGGTGCTGGATGTCGGACGCTTCGAGACGGCGTTGCAAGCGCTGATCATGCGTCACGAAACCTTGCGCACCACATTCCCGAGCGTTGATGGCGTGGCGCAGCAGCGAGTGCACCCGGAAACCGGGATGCGCATGGACTGGAAGGATTTCTCGGCGCTGGAGGCTGACCTGCGCGAACAGCGGGTGCAGGCACTGGCCGACAGCGAAGCGCACAAGCCCTTCGATCTGGAAACCGGACCCTTGCTGCGCGCCTGCCTGGTCAAGACCGCCGAGCAGGAGCATTACCTGGTGCTGACCCTGCACCACATCGTCACCGAAGGCTGGGCGATGGACATTTTCGCCCGGGAGCTCAGCGCGCTCTACGAGGCGTTCGTCGATGACCGCGAATCGCCGCTGGCGCCGCTGCCGGTGCACTATCTGGATTACAGCGTCTGGCAGCGTCAGTGGCTGGAATCCGGCGAGCGTCAGCGTCAGCTCGACTACTGGACCGCGCAACTGGGTCGCGAACATCCGCTGCTGGAATTGCCTGCCGATCGTCCGCGTCCTGCGGTGCAAAGCCATCAAGGCGAGCTGTTCCGTTTCGACCTGAGCGACGACCTCGCCGCACGGGTTCGCGCCTTCAATGCGCAAAACGGTCTGACTCTGTTCATGACCATGACCGCCGCGCTCGCTGTGCTGCTTTATCGCTACAGCGGCCAGACCGACCTGCGCATCGGCGCGCCGGTGGCCAACCGTATTCGCCCGGAAAGCGAAGGGTTGATCGGTGCGTTCCTCAACACTCAGGTGCTGCGTTGCCAGCTCGATGGGCAGATGTCGGTCGGTGAGTTGTTCGAGCAGGTGCGTCACACCGTGATCGAAGGACAGTCCCATCAGGACCTGCCATTCGATCATCTGGTGGAGGCTTTGCAACCACCGCGCAGCGCTGCGTACAACCCGCTGTTCCAGGTGATGTGCAACGTGCAGCGCTGGGAGTTCCAGCAAAGCCGCACGCTCGCCGGCATGACTGTCGAGTACCTGGCCAACGATGCGCGCGCGACCAAGTTCGATCTCAATCTGGAAGTCACCGACCTCGACCATCGGCTCGGTTGCTGCCTGACTTACAGCACCGATCTGTTCGACGAACCGCGCATTGCACGCATGGCCGGGCACTGGCGCAATCTGCTGGAGGCGTTGCTGGCCGATCCGCAACAGCGCTTGAGCGAGCTCCCGTTGCTGGAAACTGCCGAGCAGCAAAACCTGCTCGACAGCCTCGGCGTCGAGCCGGGCGAACATCGACTGGACCAGTGCATCCATCACCTGTTCAGCGAGCAGGCCCTGGCGCGCAAGGATGCGCCGGCGCTGACGTTCGCCGGTGAAACCCTGAGTTACGCCGAACTCGACAGCCGCGCCAATCGTCTGGCCTGGATGCTCCGCGAGCGGGGTGTCGGGCCGCAGGTTCGCGTCGGTCTGGCGCTTGAGCGGTCGCTGGAAATGGTCATCGGCCTGCTGGCGATTCTCAAGGCCGGTGGTGCTTATGTGCCGCTCGATCCGGAATACCCGCTCGATCGCCTGCATTACATGATCGAAGACAGCGGCGTCGGTTTGCTGCTCAGCGATGCGGCGATGTTCAAGGCCCTCGGTGATCTGCCAGCCACCGTCGCCCGTTGGTGCCTGGAGGACGACGCTGCGGAACTGGCTGATTACCCGGCCACTGAGTTGCCGTTCATCAGCCTGCCGCAACACCAGGCGTACCTGATTTACACCTCGGGCTCCACCGGCAAGCCGAAAGGCGTGGTGGTGTCCCACGGTGAAATCGCCATGCACTGCCAAGCAGTGATCGAGCGCTTTGGCATGCGCCCGGACGACTGCGAGCTGCATTTCTATTCGATCAACTTCGACGCCGCGACCGAGCGTTTGCTGGTGCCGTTGTTGAGCGGTGCGCAAGTGGTCTTGCGTGCTCAAGGGCAGTGGGACGCGGAAGAAATCTGCGGAATGATCCGTCGCCACCACATCAACATCCTTGGCTTCACCCCAAGCTATGGCAGCCAACTGGCGCAGTGGCTGGCGACTCAGGGCGAAACCTTGCCGGTGCGCATGTGCATCACCGGCGGCGAAGCCCTGACCGGCGAGCACTTGCAGCGCATTCGTGCGGCGTTCAAACCGAGCCTGTTCTTCAACGCCTACGGTCCTACGGAAACGGTGGTCATGCCGTTGGCCAGTCTTGCACCGCAGCAGCTTGAAGAGGGGCTGGGCAGTGTGCCGATTGGCAGCGTCATTGGCGCTCGTGTGGCGTACATCCTCGATGCCGAACTGGCGTTGGTGCCGCAAGGCGCAACCGGTGAGCTGTACGTCGGCGGTGCCGGTCTGGCGCAGGGTTATCACGACCGTCCGGGCATCACGGCGGAGCGATTCGTGGCCAACCCGTTTGCAGCGGATGGCGGGCGGATTTATCGCACCGGCGACCTGGTGCGTCAGCGCGCCGACGGTTTGGTGGAATACCTCGGGCGCATCGACCATCAAGTGAAAATTCGCGGTTTTCGCATCGAGCTGGGCGAGATCGAAACCCGTCTTCTGGAACATGAATCGATCCGTGAAGCTGTGGTTTTGGCACTGGACGCACCGAGCGGCAAACAGTTGGTTGGCTATCTGGTGACCGAGGTCGCTGAGCAGGACGAAGCCCAACAAACCGAGTTGCGCGAAGCCCTCAAGGCTTACCTGAAATCGCAACTGCCGGATTACATGGTGCCCACGCACCTGATCCTGCTGGCCAGCATGCCGCTGACGGCCAACGGCAAACTCGACCGTCGTGCGTTACCGGCACCGGACCCTGAGCTGAATCGTCAGGACTATGTGGCCCCGAGCAACGAGCTGGAAATGACGCTGGCGCAGATCTGGTGTGAAGTGTTGAACGTTGCGCAGGTCGGGCTCAACGATAACTTCTTCGAACTGGGCGGCGACTCCATCCTGTCGATCCAGGTGGTCAGCCGTGCGCGGCAGCAGGGCATTCACTTCAGCCCGCGTGACCTGTTCCAGCACCAGACCGTACAGGCACTCGCCGCTGTGGCCAGTCGCACTGAACAGGTCAAGGCCGAGCAAGGCTTGCTCACCGGCGAATCGCGTCTGACGCCGATCCAGCACTGGTTTTTCGACACCGACATGCCCGAGCGTCAGCACTGGAACCAGGCGTTGTTGCTGGAGCCGACCGTTGCGCTGGAGCCTCATCGTCTGGAGCAAGCGCTGCTGGCGGTGATCGAACAGCACGACGCCTTGCGCCTGCGTTTCACTGAAACGGCGGATGAATGGACGGCGGCTCACCACAAGGTAGGGGGCGCGCCGGTGCTGTGGCAGGTGCGGGTGTCGGCGATGGATAAGTGCGCGGAACTGTTCGCCGATGCCCAACGCAGCCTCGACCTCGAACAAGGGCCCTTGATGCGCGTGCTGCTGGTCGATGGTCCCGAAGGCCAGCAACGGCTGTTCTTCGCGATCCATCACTTGGTGGTGGACGGCGTTTCCTGGCGCGTATTGCTCGACGATCTGCAAACGGTGTATCGCCAACTGGCGGCTGAACAGTCGGTCAAACTGCCGGCGAAAACCAGCGCCTTCAAGGACTGGGCCGCACGCTTGCAGGCGTATGCCGGCAGCGAGTCCCTGCGTGAAGAGCTGAGCTGGTGGCAGGCGCAACTGGCCGGGCCGAGCGCCGGATTGCCATGCGAGCGGCCCGAGGGCGGCCGGCAGAATCGTCACGCCGAAACCGTCAGCGTGCGCCTCGATGCCGAGTACACCCGGCAACTGTTGCAACAGGCACCGAGCGCCTATCGCACCCAAGTCAACGATCTGTTGCTGACGGCACTGGCCCGCGTGCTGTGCCGCTGGAGCGGTCATGAGTCGGCGTTGATTCAACTCGAAGGCCACGGTCGCGAGACGCTGTTCGACGAGATCGACCTGACCCGCACCGTTGGCTGGTTCACCAGCGCTTATCCGTTGCGCCTGACGCCGCTGAACATCGAAGAGGCCGCGGGGCAGGGCCCGTCGATCAAGGCGATCAAGGAGCAACTGCGTGGCGTGCCGCACAAGGGCCTGGGTTATGGCGTGCTGCGTTACCTCGCCGATGAGCCGTGCCGTGAAGTCATGGCCGCGTTGCCGGTGGCACCGATCACCTTCAACTACCTCGGCCAGTTCGACCAGAGCTTCGGCGCGGACGCGTTGTTCCGTCCGCGGGATGAAGCCGTCGGCGCCGCCCACGATCCGCGTGCGCCGCTGCCCAACGAGCTGAGCGTTGACAGTCAGGTCTACGGTGGCGAACTGGTGCTGCGCTGGACCTTCAGCGCCGAACGCCACGACGCGCAAACCATCAGCGAACTGGCGGACGCCTACCTCGGCGAATTGCAGAGCCTGATCGAGCATTGCCTGCGTGACGAGGCAGGCGGCCTGACGCCGTCGGACTTCCCGCTGGCGAAGCTGACCCAGCCGCAACTCGACGCACTACCGATTCCGGCCACCGCCATCGAAGACGTCTACCCGCTGACGCCGATGCAGGAAGGCATGTTGCTGCACACCTTGCTGGAACCGGGCACCGGCCTCTACTACATGCAGGATCGTTATCGCATCAACAGCGAACTCGATCCGCAGCGTTTCGCCGAGGCCTGGCAAGCGGTGATCGCCCGTCATGAAGCCTTGCGTGCGTCGTTCTGCTGGAACATCGGCGAAGACATGCTGCAAGTTATCCACAAGCCGGGCAGCACGCCTATCGAGTACTTCGACTGGACCGACCTCGCCGAGCCCGAGCAAGAACCGACACTGCAAGCATTGCTGAAAAGCGAGCGCGAAGCCGGGTTCGATCTGCTCAACCTGGCACCGTTCCACCTGCGTTTGATCAAGGTGGGCGAAGCGCGCTACTGGTTCATGATGAGCAACCACCACATCCTCATCGATGCCTGGTGCCGGTCGCTGTTGATGGCGGATTTCTTTGAGATTTATACCGCGCTGGGCGACGGTCGCGAGGCCCGATTGACCGTGCCGCCGCGCTATCGCGACTACATCGGTTGGCTGCAACGCCAGAGCCTGGACGAAGCGCGGCAGTGGTGGAAAACCAACCTGCAGGGCTTCGAACGCACCACGCCGATTCCGAGCGACCGACCGTTCCTGCGCGAACATGCGGGCGACAGCGGCGGCATGATCGTCGGCGACCGCTACACCCGTCTCGATGCCCGCGACGGCGCGCGGTTGCGTGAACTGGCGCAGGCCCATCAGTTGACCATCAACACTTTCGCGCAAGCGGCGTGGGCCCTGGTGCTGCGGCGTCTGAGCGGTGATCGCGACGTGCTGTTCGGCGTCACGGTGGCCGGGCGTCCGGTGGAGATGCCGGACATGCAACGCACTGTCGGGCTGTTCATCAACAGCATCGCGCTGCGGGTGAAAATGCCCGAGGACGATCAGCGTTGCAGTGTTCGTCAGTGGCTGAGTGACTTGCTCGACAGCAACATGCAATTGCGCGAGTACGAATACCTGCCGCTGGTGAGCATTCAGGAAAACAGCGAATTGCCGAAAGGCCAGCCGCTGTTCGACAGCCTGTTCGTGTTTGAAAACGCGCCGGTGGAAGTCTCGGTGCTGGACCGTGCGCAGAGCCTCAACGCGACCTCGGATTCGGGCCGTACCCACACCAACTTCCCGCTGACGGCGGTGTGCTATCCGGGCGATGACCTGGGCTTGCACCTGTCTTACGACCAGCGTTATTTCGACGAATCGACCGTCGAGCGCATGCTCGGTGAGTTCAAGCGCTTGTTGTTGGCGCTGGTCGAAGGTTTCCACGGCGACATGGCTGATTTGCCGTTGCTCGGTGGCGAGGAGCAGGACTTCCTGATTAATGGCTGCAACCAGAGCGAACACGATTACCCGCTGGAGCAAAGCTACGTTGCGTTGTTCGAAGCGCAGGTCGCGTTGCATCCACAACGGATCGCCGCCAGTTGCCTCGATCAGCAATACAGTTACGTTGAGCTGAACCAGCGCAGCAACCGCCTCGGCCATGGGTTGATTGCGGCGGGTGTCGGGCTGGATCAACCGGTGGCGTTGCTGGCTGAACGTAACCTCGACCTGCTCGGGATGATCATCGGCAGCTTCAAGGCTGGCGCCGGTTACCTACCGCTGGACCCGGGGCTGCCGAGTCAGCGTCTGAGCCGGATCATCGACCTGAGCCGTACGCCGTTGCTGGTGTGCACGCAGGCCTGTCGCGAACAGGCTGTGGCGCTGCTGGAGGAATTCGGTTGCGCCAATCGGCCGCGGTTGCTGGTGTGGGAAGAGGTGCAGGCGAGCCATGTGTCGGTGGCCAATCCGGGCATCTACAGCGGCCCGGACAACCTCGCCTACGTGATCTACACCTCGGGTTCGACGGGGCTGCCCAAAGGTGTGATGGTCGAACAGCGCGGCATGCTCAATAACCAGTTGAGCAAGGTCCCGTACCTGAACCTCAGCGACGCCGATGTGATCGCCCAGACCGCTTCGCAAAGCTTCGATATTTCGGTCTGGCAGTTTCTCGCTGCACCGTTATTTGGTGCGCGGGTGGACATCGTGCCGAACACCATCGCCCACGATCCACAGGGTTTGCTGGCGCATGTCTCGGCCCAGGGCATCACCGTGCTGGAAAGCGTGCCTTCGCTGATTCAGGGCATGCTCGCCCAGGAACGCATGAGCCTCGAGGGCCTGCGCTGGATGCTGCCGACGGGTGAAGCGATGCCGCCGGAACTCGCGCACCAATGGTTGCTGCGCTACCCGGATATCGGGCTGGTGAATGCTTACGGGCCGGCGGAGTGCTCGGACGACGTGGCGTTTTTCCGTGTCGACAAGGCATCGACTCGCGGCAGTTACTTGCCGATTGGCACGCCGACCGACAACAACCGTTTGTACCTGCTCGATGGCGCGCTGGACCTGGTGCCGTTGGGTGCGGTGGGCGAGTTGTGCGTGGCCGGCACCGGTGTCGGGCGCGGTTATGTCAGCGATCCGCTGCGCACGGCGCAGGTGTTTGTGCCGAACCCGTTTGGCGAGCCCGGGGACCGTCTGTATCGCACTGGCGACCTGGCCCGTCGGCGCAGTGACGGCGTGCTGGAATACGTCGGTCGCATCGACTATCAAGTGAAGATTCGTGGTTACCGCATCGAACTGGGTGAAATCGAAGCGCGTCTGCACGAGCAACCGGAGGTGCGCGAAGCGGCGGTCGGTGTGCAGGACGGCGTGAACGGCAAACACTTGGTGGGCTATCTGGTCGCAACGGATTCGGCACTGAGCCCGACCGAACGCCTGGAGCGCATCAAGCAACGCCTGCGCGCTGAACTGCCGGAATACATGGTGCCGCTGCACTGGTTGTGGCTGGAGCGGATGCCGCTCAACGCCAACGGCAAACTGGATCGCAAGGCGTTGCCGACGCTGGAGATCGGCCAGTTGCAGAGCCAGGATTACCAGGCGCCACGCAATGAGCTGGAGCAGACGTTGGCGGACATCTGGGCCGAGGTGTTGAAGGTCGAGAAGGTCGGTGTGCGCGACAACTTCTTCGAGCTGGGCGGGCATTCGCTGCTGGCGACGCAGATTGCCTCGCGGGTGCAGAAATCGCTGCAACGGGATGTACCCCTGCGGGCGATGTTCGAGTGCAGCACGGTGGAGGAACTGGCGGAGTACATCGACGGGTTGGCCGCGAGTGACATCACCGAGGAGAAGGTGGACCGGTTGAATGACTTGATGGCGGAGTTGGAGGGGCTTTGATTCTCCAGCGTCTGTGAGGGCCCCATCGCGAGCAAGCCCGCTCTCACATTTGGCCTGCGAACACAGTTCGAATGTGGGAACGGGCTTGCTCGCGATGGCGTCGGTGAAATTTGCGCAGATTTGCGCGTTGACTGTCGCTTCGGACCCACTCAGTCTTCCTCCTGCTTTTTTTGCTGAATCCCATTTCACAAAGGAACCAGTCAATGCCCTTCGTTACGATTGACGGACAACCCCTTCACTACATCGATCAAGGCACCGGCCCCACGGTGCTGCTCGCCGGCAGCTACCTCTGGGACCAAACCATGTGGGCGCCGCAGATCGCCGCGCTGTCGCAGCAATACCGGGTCATCGCCCTGGACCTGTGGGGGCATGGTGAATCAGGCCCGCTACCCGAAGGCACGCAATCGCTGGATGACATCGCCCGTCAGGCATTGGTGTTGCTCGATCATCTGGACATCGACCGGGTCACGCTGGTCGGTCTGTCGGTAGGCGGCATGTGGGGCGTGCGTCTGGCCTTGTCGGCGCCGCAGCGAGTCAATGGCCTGGTGCTGATGGACACCTACGTCGGTGTCGAGCCGGAACCGACCCGCCAGTACTACTTCTCGCTGTTCAAACAGATCGAAGACAGCGGGGTGATTGCGCCGCAATTGCTCGACATCGTCGTGCCGATCTTCTTTCGTCCGGGCATCGATCCGCAGTCGGCGCTGTATCAGGATTTTCGCGCGAAGCTGGTCGCGCTGCCGCCGGAGCGCTTGCGTCAAAGCATCGTGCCGATGGGCCGGATTACGTTTGGTCGGGATGATCTGTTGCCGCGTCTGGGCGAGTTGAATGCTGACGCCACGCTGGTGATGTGTGGCGATCAGGACAAGCCGCGGCCGCCGTCGGAGGCGCAGGAAATGGCCGGGTTGATCGGTTGTCCGTGTGTGCTGGTGCCGGAGGCGGGGCATATCTCCAATCTGGAGAACCCGTTGTTTGTGACTGAGGTTTTGCTGAAGTTTCTGGCTGAGAGAAATTAGTTGATTCTGCTGATGCCTTCGTGGGCAAGCCTCGCTCCTACAGGATTATGTCGATTGCAAACATTGTGATCGACATAAACCCCGTAGGAGCGAGGCTTGCCCGCGAAGAGGCCGGCAAAAACACTAAAGAGTCGGGAAAAATCACTTCGGCCCGAGAATCTTCACCAGCTTGTCCGGCGAAGGCGCGCCTTGCTGCTGTTGCAACTCACCCTTGTCGTCCATGTAGAAAATCGCCGGTGTCGCCTGCAACTCCAGGTCTTCCATCAGCTGCATGTTCGCCGCCAGTTTCGCCTGAATCGCCGGCGGCACATCTTTCAAGGCCTTGAGCGAGCTGGCCTTGCCGGCTGCTTCGTGGTCTTGCAGGGCTTTTTGCGGATCCTTGGCGGCCAGCAACGCCGCGGATTTGCCCGGACTGTCCTCACGAATGATACCGACCATGATGTGCCGCAATTGCACCTTGCCGGCCTTCACCCACGGCCGCGCCTGTTCCCAGAACATGTTGCAGTAAGGGCAGTTCGGATCGCTGAACAGGTACACCACGCGCGGTGCGTCCTTGTTGCCGTCACCGATCCAGTTGCTGGCTTCCATCTTGCCCCAGATCTCCTTGGCCATCGGCGCGTAAACCAGTTTCTGCAAGGGCGCGCTGCTCAGGTCATTGCCCTCGGCGTCGTACAAACTGCCCAGCAACACATGTTTGCCATCGGGCGTCAGGTACAGCGCCATGCCGCGGTTCTGGTACTGCGCGGCATAACCGCGCAGACCGTCGGGCGCGTCGAACTGGCCGACAATTTTGGCGCCCTTGGCTTCGATTTTCTTGATCGCTTCGGGCAGTTCTTCAGCGGCCTGTACCGACGGCAGATGCAGCAGGGCGGCACCCAGGGTCAGCGTCAGCAGGTGGCGGAGGCGGGGCATGGCAGTTTCCTTGAAGAGGTGGCCGGTACGGCAGGATTCGGGGTTTCGAAGTTTTCCAGGGCGCGAGCCAGGCTGGCTTCCGACAGCTCGCCCAAGTGGCTGCCCAACAGGCGACCGTCGGGGCTATAGAACAGCGTAGTCGGCAATGCCATCGAGCCGACGGCCTGGCCCAACCGGCCACTGCCGTCGAACAGCACGTTGGACAGGCTCAGGCCCTGTGTTTCCAGAAAGGTGCTGACGCTTTGCATGCTTTCGGCCTGATTGACGAACAGAAAAGTCAGGTCCGGGCGATGTTGCTGGGCGTTTTCCAGGACCGGCATTTCCCGACGGCACGGCGGGCACCAGGTCGCCCAGAGATTGATCACCAGCGGCCCACCCTTGTAGTCCGCCAGTTGCACGGTTTCACCGGCGGCATTGCGCAGGGTAATGTCCGGCAGGCGCGTGCCTTGTTCGTAAATCGTCAGCGAAAAGGTAGCCAGCACCCAGAACGCCAGGCCGCTGGCTACGCCGAAGCCCAACGGACGGCGCAAGCCCGGCCGACGCCAGCCGCGATACAACGCGGCGAGCAACAGCACGATCACCCCGGGCAATGCGAGGAAACCGCCGTCGCGCAAGTCGATGACTTGCCACGGATCATTGCGATAGTGCGTCCAGTAGAGCGCCACGAAGCTGGCCCGGGCGGCCAGCATGCCGATCAGAAACAGGCTGAACAGCGCCGACTCGGGATTCTCGCCACCGCGCTTGGCCGCCCGCCAGCCGACAAACGTCGCCAGCGCCAGGGCACTGATCAGCAGCAGGTGGTTAAGCGCGATGGCAAACGTGCCGAGGGTAAAAGTCAGCATTAACGGGCGTCTCGGGTGGTGGTCCAGCGTTGCAGGAAAGTGTCGGCATCGACCTCGCCGGTGATGCGCTGGCTGCGACGCTCGATGCCGTCGGCGCCGATCCACAGAAAACTCGGTGGCCCCGGCACTTTATAACGGCCGAGCAGTTCGCGGCTGGCGGCATTGTCGGCGGTCACGTCCAGCCGTAGCAAGCGCACTTCGCTGAGGGCTTCGAGCACTTTGGCTTTGCCGAACACCTGTTTTTCCATGACCTTGCACGACACGCACCAGTCGGCGTAGTAGTCCAGCAGCACCCACTGGCCCTGAGCCTGCGCCGCGTCTAGTTCCCGTTGCAGCGCGGTCGGGTCCTTGATCGTGGTGAAGGCGTCGTGGCCGACCGGGCGGGTGACATTGCTCGCATTGGCAGTGCTATAGACCTGCAGCGGTTTCAACAGGTCATCACTGCCGCCCGCCGCACCGATCATCAACAGACTGCCCCACACGCCGAGCAGCAATGAGCTGGCACCGAACAGATGCGCGACGCGTCCGAAACCTTCGGACTGTTTCCAGGCGCTGTAGGCGGCAATCAGCAACAACGCACCGCACAGACCGACCCACAACGACTCATCCAGCACCGGCCGCAGCATCAGCAACGCGGTGGCGAGGAACAGGAAGCCGAACACGCCTTTGAGCAGGTTCATCCAGGCACCGGGTTTGGGCAGGAAGCGATTGCCGACCGTCACCAGCAACAGCAGTGGCACACCAATGCCGATGCCCATGGCGAACAGAATCAACCCGCCGTGCAGCGCGTTGCCACTTTGCGCGATATAGAGCAGAGCACCCGCCAGCGGCGCGGTCATGCACGGACCGACCAACAGACCGGACAACGCGCCCAGCACACCCGCGCCGATCAGGCTGCCACCGCGTTGATTGCGCGATACGTTTTCCAGCCGGTCACGCAGCGCCACCGGCAGTTGTAACTCGAAAAAACCGAACATCGGCAGCGCCAGCAGCACAAACACCGCGGCGAAACTGCCCAGCAACCACGGGTTTTGCAGCAGCGCCTGCAAGTTCGCCCCAAGCAGCGCGGCGAGGACGCCCATCGCCGCATACACCAGCGCCATGCTCACGACATAGCTGGTGGCCAGCGCAAACCCGCGTTTTGGCGTGGCGCCGCTGCCCACGATCAAACCGGCGAGAATCGGCAGCATCGGCAGCGAGCAAGGGGTGAAGGCCAGCAACAGGCCCAGACCGAAGAACACCAGCAAACTCCAGCCCAGCGCCCGTTGTTGCAGGCTGCTGGCCAGGGCTTGATCCGGGGCTTCGGTCGTCGCGGAAGTGACAGCACTGCCGCCCAGATCCACCACCTGGGTTTGCGGTGGATAACACAGACCGGCATCGGCACAGCCCTGGACGCCAACCTTGATCGTGCCCGTCGCACCGGCCGGAATCTTCAGTTCCAGGCCCTGGCGATACACCGGCTGTTCGCCGAAGAATTCATCACTGTGAGGCTCGCCTTCGGGTAACGCAGGATGCAGCTCGGCGGGCAACCCATCGAATTTCAGGCGTTTCTGATACAGGTAGTAACCGTCGGTGATCTGCCAATAGAGCTGCATTTCACCTGATTCGAGGCGCTCGGAGGTGAAGACAAACGCCTTTTCCACCGGCAGGAACTCAGGTTTGGTTTCGAACGGATTGGTCCCTGCCTGGGCCACACCCGAGATCAAGAGCACAAAAAACAAAAACAGTCGACGCATGGGTCAGCCTTATCCCTTTGCAAGTGAGGTGCACAATGGGAGGCGGCGATTAACCGATGATTAACCGCGATAACCTTGTGGACGTGGCGCTTGCGGCATAATGTCCGCTTAATCGGCCACCGGCCTAATCAGCTTTTTTCAACAGGGTTGACCATGCACGTACTGGTTTGCGAAGACGACGAGCTGATCGCCAGCGGCATTGTCGCCGGTCTCACCGCTCAAGGCCTGACGGTCGAACACGTAGCCACGGCTTCGGCTGCCCGCGCCATGCTCAAGGTCGCCGAGTTCGACGTTATGGTGCTCGATCTCGGCCTGCCCGACGAGGACGGCCTGAAGCTGTTGCAGCAGTTGCGCCACAACGGTCTGGAGATTCCGGTGCTGATTCTCACCGCGCGGGATTCGGTCACCGACCGCGTCGACGGGCTGCAAGCGGGTGCCGATGATTACCTGCTTAAACCGTTCGACTTGCGTGAACTCGCCGCGCGCCTGCACACGTTGTTGCGGCGGGTGGCGGGGCGCAGCGTCAACCTGATCGAGCACGGTGCCCTGACCTACGACCCGAGCAGCCGCGAAACCATGCTCGCCGGCCAACCGGTGGACCTTTCCCGTCGCGAACAGTCGCTGTTGCAAGCTCTGCTGCACAACCGGGGCCGGGTGCTGTCCACCGAGCAGTTGAAAGACAGCGTCTACGGTTTCAACGACGAGCTGGAAAGCAACGCCCTCAACGTGCATATCCATCACTTGCGGCGCAAACTCGGCAATGGGATTGTCGAGACGGTGCGCGGCCTGGGCTATCGCCTGGGGCCGGCCGATGGTGCAGAGGACGTGAAAAAGTGATGAGCCTGCGTTTGCGCCTGAGCCTGACACTCGGCGCCGCATTTGCGCTGATCTGGGCCCTGGCGGCAGCCTGGATGCTCAGCGACCTGCGCAACCAGATGATGTTTTCCCTCGACCAGCGGCTGGTGGCGTCGGCGCGCATGGTCGCCGGTCTGATGGAGCAATTGCCGGCCTTGCCGACCAAGGGCGAGGGCACCCATTTCAGCGCCGAACAACTGAATATTCCGGGGGGCATGGCGTGTCAGGTCAGCTCGCTGCGCGGGGAAATCCTCGCCCGCAGTCACACCGATCCGCAACAAACCCTGGAAGCCGAGAAAATGGGCTTCCACGATCAGATGATCGACGGCGCGCCGTGGCGCAGCTTCACCCTGGCCCGTGGCGACCTGCGCATCACCACCGCTGACCGGCAGATCGAGCGTGAAGCGCTGAACATGTCGATCCTGCTGGCCGCTTCGGTGCCGGTCGGCGTGGCATTGCTCGGTTGCCTGTGCCTGCTCTGGCTGGGCATCGGCCAGGGACTGGCGCCGCTGAACCGCATGCGCGACGCCTTGATGCGCCGCAGCGCCGACTCGCTCGAGCCTTTGCAGATCCAGCCGCTGCCCAGCGAATTGCAACCGTTGCTGGATACCCAGAACCAGTTGTTCCAGCGCATCGGCAAGACCATCGAGCGCGAACGCCGCCTGACCGGTGACGCGGCGCATGAATTGCGCAGCCCGCTGACGGCGATCAAGACACACCTGCAAGTGGCGCGCATGACCGACGGCGCGGCGCGGGATCAGTCGCTGGCCCGGGCGGAGGAGGGTGCCGACCGCCTGCACCGGACCCTTGAACAACTGTTGCTGCTGGCGCGGGTCGAGGGCAGCCTGTCGTTCGACGATGGTGTGCAATGCAGCGCCGAGCAAGTGGCGAAACTGGCGATTCAGGATGCCGCCAGTGGTGATCGTCAGCGGATCAAATTCAAGCTGCCGCCGGTACTCTCCCATGCCCCGGTGCAAATGCCCGCGGTGCTGTCGATTGCCGCGCTGCGCAATTTGCTGGACAACGCCCTGCGCCATACTCCGAACGACGGTCCGGTGGAACTGAGCCTGGAGACCACCGGCAGCCGTGTGCAGTTCGTGGTGCGCGACCATGGCCCGGGCATTGCCGAAGACGATCTGCAACACCTGACCCAACGCTTCTGGCGCAACGGCCAGAGCACCGGCTGCGGCTTGGGGCTGGCGATTGTCCAGGCGATCGTTCAGCGTTGTGGCTGCACGCTGCATTTCGACAGCCGCCCGGATGGCTTGCGGGTTGAGTTGAGCATGCCGTTGCAACCGGTCTGACCAACACCCCAATCCCCCTGTAGGAGCCGGCTTGCTGGCGATAGCGTCCTCAAAATCAACATAGATGTTGACCCTGCGGTCGCCATCGCCAGCAAGCCGGCTCCTACAAGGGTTTGTGTTGCACATCAAATGTAACCTCTCTCCATTGGCATTTCTGTCACCACCGACGCTATCGTCCCCGACAGCTTTTTCTCAATGGATTGAGGTCACAGCGCCATGGATGCACCCCTGCACATCTGCAAGGCAACCCCCGCCGACGCCGGCATCATCAGTCGGATCGTCGAGCGTTCGATCCGCGTCGGCTGTGCGCTCGACCATCGCAACGACCCGCGAACCGTCTCCTCCTGGACTCACAGCAAAACCACTGAACACATTCAAGCGTGGCTGACCGACCCACGGTTGTACCTGAACATCGCCCTGTTGCAGGACAAACCGGTGGGCGTTGCGATGGCGGCGATCAGCGGCAAGGTAGCGTTCTGTTACGTGCAGCCGGAATGGTTTCGACGCGGTGCCGGGTTGGCGCTGGTCCACGACCTCGAAAGCTGGCTGATTGAACGCGGTTTGGCGCAGGCCCGACTCAACAGCACCCGAACCAGCGAAGCCTTTTACCGTCACCTGGGTTATCAGCCCTGCGCCGAAACCTTCACCGTCGCCGGGCTCCACGCCATCCCCATGCACAAGGCACTGACGTCACCTTCATAAAAGCTGATCAAGGGTCTAAATCCTCGGCGCGCTGATGCGTTTCCAGAACAGGAAAACCTTATTGAGGGGTCGAGAGATGTCAGTCGCTACCAGCCTTATGGAAGATCAGTCGGCCCGGATCACTCCGGCGCCGACCGAGACGCTGTATCAGTTCAACGAATCGCCATTGCTGGCACGCCAGAGTCAGCAGGAATCGAATGCCCGCAGCTACCCGCGACGCATTCCCCTGGCCCTGAAGCGTGCCAAGGGCATTTATGTCGAAGATGTTGAAGGCCGCCGTTTCATTGACTGCCTGGCCGGCGCCGGGACGCTGGCCCTGGGGCATAACCATCCGGTGGTGATCGAAGCGATCCAGCAAGTGCTGACCGATGAACTGCCGCTGCACACTCTCGACCTGACTACGCCGGTCAAGGACCAGTTCGTCCAGGACCTGTTCGGTCTGCTGCCGCCTGAGCTCGCCGCTGAAGCAAAGATTCAGTTCTGTGGTCCGACCGGCACCGACGCCGTGGAAGCCGCGCTGAAACTGGTGCGCACCGCCACCGGACGCAGCACCGTGCTGTCTTTCCAGGGCGGTTATCACGGCATGAGCCAGGGCGCGTTGAGCCTGATGGGCAGCCTGGGGCCGAAAAAACCCTTGGGTGCGTTGCTCAGCAGCGGGGTGCAGTTCATGCCGTATCCCTACGATTACCGTTGCCCGTTCGGCCTGGGCGGCGCGCAGGGTGTGCAGGTCAATCTCAACTATCTCGATAATTTGCTGAACGATCCCGAGGCCGGCGTGCAATTGCCGGCCGCTGTGATTGTGGAGGTCGTCCAGGGCGAGGGCGGGGTGATCCCGGCTGACCTTGACTGGTTGCGCGGTGTGCGGCGCATCACCGAGAAGGCGGGCGTGGCGCTGATCGTCGACGAAATCCAGAGCGGTTTTGCCCGTACCGGCAAGATGTTCGCCTTCGAGCACGCCGGGATCATTCCGGACGTGGTGGTGATGTCCAAGGCCATCGGCGGCAGCTTGCCGCTGGCGGTGGTGGTGTATCGCGACTGGCTCGACACCTGGCTGCCGGGCGCCCACGCCGGAACGTTCCGCGGCAATCAAATGGCGATGGCCGCGGGCTCTGCGGTGATGCGTTATCTGGTCGAGCACAAGGTGTGCGAACACGCTGCCGCCATGGGTGACCGCTTGAGCGAACACTTGCGCATTCTGCAGCGGGACTTTGCGCAACTGGGCGATATTCGTGGTCGCGGCCTGATGCTGGGGGTCGAGCTGGTTGACCCGACGGGCGCGCCGGATGGTCAGGGTCACCCGCCGATTTTTGCGCGTCTGGCGCCGCTGGTGCAGCGTGAATGCCTCAAGCGTGGGCTGATTCTTGAGCTGGGCGGCCGTCATGGTGGTGTGGTGCGTTTTCTGCCGCCACTGGTGATCACCGCTGCGGAAATCGATCGGGTCGCGGAGATTTTCGGTCGGGCCATGGCTGCTGCTACCGACAGCCTTTAAATTTTCCGGGCTCCGGAACGTTCTTTCTACATAACGGCTGCGCACGCCGTGCAGCCTACCTAACAGCGATGGAGAGACAGCATGACGTCAGTTTTCGACCGCGAGGACATCCTCTTTCAGGTCGTGGTCAACCACGAAGAGCAGTACTCGATCTGGCCCGACTACAAAGCCGTGCCAGAAGGCTGGCGCACTGTGGGCAAAAGCGGGCTGAAGAAGGAGTGCCTGGCTTACATCGAAGAAACCTGGACGGACATGCGTCCGTTGAGCTTGCGCAAGAAGATGGAAGAGCAGGCGGCAGTGGCTCACTAAGATTTTCGCGCAAAGAGAAGCCCGCTGGACCGAGGAGGTCAGCGGGCTTTTTTTGCTTTGGGCGTTGTGTTGTCTGGCAGGTGTGTTTTCTGAGCAAACCATGATCTCTGTGGGAGCGAGCCTGCTCGCGATGGCGGCCTGACAGCTGATCTTTGTTCTCACGGATGTACCCTGAACCCCTGTAGGAGCTGGCTTGCTAGCGATGGCTGAGCATCAGGCGACGCAGGTTTTGATGGTGTACATATCCGTAACCGCGGGGG
>NZ_BDAG01000022.1 GCF_002091715.1 Pseudomonas migulae NBRC 103157
TTGCTGAAGGTGGTTCCGACCGCCTGATCGAAAACCGCGTCGCTGAAGGTGGCTCCGACCGCTTGATCGAAAACCGCGTCGCATAAACAAATCGCGTCACCGCAACACCCAAAAAGCCCGGCCTGATCAGCCGGGCTTTTTCGTGTTCATTGTCTCGTGCCTGACGATATCAACCGAGATCTCCACCGCCGCAACCGTACCCCTGTTCTCAAGCCAGTGCGTGGTGTTCCTGTCCTCGGGCCAACCCACTCCCGGCCCATAGTCCGTGGCGATTCCGTCTCGGTGATCAGTGATCGTTCCTTGCAGTATGTAGACGGTGCCTGGTCTGTCTTTATGGTTGTGAACCGGCCCGAAGACGCCGCCAGGATCGATGGTCACCAGACGCATTCTAAGTTGGCGCCCTGCCATGCCCTCGATCTCGGGGCCCAGGTCGACCGTTGCCAGTAACTTCACCGTCACCCCTTTCGTTTCGGGGGCCACCTGCTCAATGTTCATCGCGCTCATCTCTGTACAGACAGGGTCTGACTAGAAGTAAACACCCTTGAAGGTGTGATCAGTCGGGAGGCGACAAAGGGTCAACCCCGGACTCATGAAGTGACCGCAACCCCTTGTAGGAGCAAGCTTGCTCGCGATGGACGTTAACGATAACGCGTGTTGGCTGGATAAACGCGTCATCCCGAGGTCCATCGCGAGCAAGCCCGCGCCTACGAATTTCCTTAACTGATCGCCATTACTCATCTGGCTTCTTATTTGGGGAGTTCCAGCGATCGCCAAAGCACGGCCTTCATCAGTCGCGACAAAATGGCATACGATAATCGCTGGAATGGATCATCGCGCTTAACAAAAGGAGCTATCTACATGGACGGTTTAAATCAGCTACAGCCCGCAAAGTGCTCAGGTATGGAGGACATCCGACGCGAGATTGATGCTCTGGACCAGGCAGTTATCACGTTGTTAGGAAGGCGTTTCCAATACGTACTGGCTGCTTCGAAGTTCAAGACCTCCGCGGCCTCGGTACATGCTTCGGAGCGATTCGCCAGCATGCTGGTGACACGTCGTGATTGGGCCACGGAAGCAGGCCTGAGCCCGGATGCAATCGAAAAGATGTTCCGTGACCTGGTAACCCACTTCATCGCCGAAGAAATGAGGCACTGGACAGCTCAACAGTCTGAGCGAACCTCATGGGTCCACGCCGGTGACGGAGGAGCTGACGCTAAGGGAAGCGGTTCAGTATTTGATGATTAATGAAAAGAAGTACAAAACACCCGATGAATTCATCGGGTGTGGGGATAGGTGTAAACCTATTTCAGGACGGAATAACCGTCTTCTTTGTGGATAGACGACTGAAGAAACTCCGCAATCAGCGATGTAACCTGCTGCTGAATCACCTCACGCGGCCGACCGTTGTCGCCATCCCGGCAAATGATGCCATCGCCTGGTACGTCTTCTTCGAGCAATCCCTCTGCGCCAGGTTTGCACATCGACAAGAAGCTGAAATGGCTGGCGTCGCTGATTTCGACGTAACGGCTTGACGCAGCAGGCAGGCGTTTGGCCAGGTTGGCAGACTCCAGCTCGGCGGGAAGATCGTGCGACGGTACGCCGGCCGCGATCACCAGCGTGGGTACCGCCAGCGCAGCCAGGCTTTCATCGGTCAGGCCTCGTGAAAGGCCAAGGTCCAATGTCACCACGGCCGTGACGCGTTTATCGCGCAAATCGGCGGCCAACGCAGCCTGTGATTCTGCGGTGCTTGCAGGGTTTATTTTTCCATAGACGGTGCAACTGGCTAACTGCGGGTGGGCTTTGCATTCCTGGGCGAAGCGGTCTGCATCGGAACGAGCACCGGCGATCTCCAGGGCGGTCCAGCCGCCGAGTGAATGGCCCACTACCGCAATTCGGTCATTGGCGACCAGGCCGAATTTTTCAGGTTGAGCCGTGACGCTATCAATGGCTCGGCTCACATCAATGGGCCGCTGCCATAACTGCGCCGCTGCTTGAGGGCTACGGTCGTGAGTGGTGGTGCCAGGGTGATTGATTGCGGCGACGATGTACCCTTTATGAGCCAGGGCACTGGCCAGCCAGATCTGGTTGCTCCAGTTACCTCGGTACCCGTGGGAGAGCACCAGCAATGGATGCTTGCCCGCAGCGGGCGGCGCGTCACGAACGGCAGCAGCCCCGACGAACACCACATCATCGCCGATCAATTGCGTGACGCCGGTCGTTGCACTGGGGTACCAGACGACCATCTCCAGCGAGCGGTTATTTTGCGGGTCCGACAGTGTTGAAGACTGGAAGCCGACAGGGTTCTCGTCAGCGAGTGCGATAGTCGTCAAGCAGGCCAAAAACAGGGCGCAGAAAGGTATTTTCAATGTCGATTCTTCCTTGATTAGACAAGTGCATGGCAACCTGAACCCGCCGGTCGACGTATCCATCTTCGTACGGAGTCGAAGCTGACGTGGCTGCCTTTGGGCACGACATTAAAGCCCACATTCGAACCGCTCGCTGAACGATTTAACCCATCTGTTGCATCGACCGGTTGAATCCACAGCCGATTGCCGTCTTCTGCAGAAGGGACATAACGGTCTTGGGACCACGGGTGGTGCTTCTCGCGAGACGCAAAAGAAGAGTCTATTCAAACGTGAACAGGCCCAGCAGGAGGCATCACCTCAGGAAGGCAAATACCGCCTGACTCTCGCCTCCAACACCTTGACCAGCTCAGGCTGCATGTACTGATAAACATCCGGTATGTCCAAACAAACGACACGCTTGTCCGCCAGCTCCGCACCAAATCGAGCCACCAGTTTGTTGCGATGAATCGGTTCCATGACAAATACCAGATCAGCCCACTGCAGCAGCTCCAGGCTGACGGAAACATACGCATCGTTGCTGATACCCGCCGACGCAGTTTTCACGCCCGGCCAGTCAGCAAAATGTCGTTCGGCCGTGGGGCTTCGCAGGCGGTTTTGGCTGCAGATGAAAAGCACGTTCAACATCGGATTAACTCCAAACAGTTAACGTGACCCGGGCTCAGCCAAGATCACCGATTGACTGCCGCGCTTCGCGTCCCCGCAAACGCACTCGTGCCCAGCCAACGCCACAGACATTCGGCATCCTTCACCGCGCCATCCACTCGCAACTCTCGCGACTGAAGCACTTCCCGCGGTGTGCGGTCGCCCGACCACACTTCGGTCAATGCGCGCACGCTGGAATCCACGACCAGCGTCAGTTCGCGGCCGGGGTCGTCGCGGCACAGGTCGGCCACGCCCTCCTCGACCACCAGCCACCACGCTTGCTCGCCGGGCCGGGCGTCGCGGAATTTGAAGTGGATGACCACCGGTCGGGGCGGGAATGTTTCGATTCGCACGAACCGGCGCACGTCCCACATCAGCAGGCCCGCGTCGAGTTGGTCATCGCGCAGGCGACTGCCGATCCAGCGTGCGCCCCAATGACCCAGCGCCATGATGATGGGGCGCAGTTCCTCGCCCGCTTCGGTCAGGCTGTACTCCCAGACTTTGCCGGTGGCCGAGCGGTGTACGACGCCGATTTCTTCCAGGTGGCGCAGCCGCTGCGCCAGCAGGCTGGTGGACATTCGGGGGACGCCGCGGTGCAGTTCGTTGAAACGCTTGCTGCCGCACAACAGTTCGCGCACGACCAAAGGTGTCCAGCGCTCGCACAGTGCTTCGGCACCGCGTGCGACCGTGCAGAACTGACCGTAGCTTTCGTCCATTGCCTGGCCTCCGCGACTGAAACGCTTCAGATTGTGAACTAGCCCCGCCACTCCGCCACGCGCACGCTCAAGCCTTCGAAGCCAAGTGCAAACGGAGAACGCCATGACCAAGGTAGCCATTATTCAGCGCCCGCCCGTGTTGCTCGACCGCGGCGCGACGATCGCCCGGGCCGTGCAATCGGTCGCCGAGGCAGCAGCGGCTGGAGCCTCGCTGATCGTTTTGCCCGAATCGTTCATTCCCGGTTACCCATCATGGATCTGGCGGCTGGCGGCGGGAAAGGACGGGGCCGTAGTGGGTCAGTTGCACACGCGACTGCTGGCCAACGCCGTCGATATCGCGAAAGGTGACCTGAACGAATTGTGCGAGGCCGCCAGGGTTCACACCGTGACGATCGTGTGCGGCATCAATGAATGCGAACGGCAAACGGGTGGCGGCACGCTCTATAACAGCGTAGTCGTTATCGGCACGGACGGCGCAGTGCTCAACCGCCACCGCAAGCTGATGCCAACGAATCCCGAGCGCATGGTGCATGGCTTCGGTGATGCCTCCGGGTTGCGCACGGTCGATACACCGGTCGGCCGCGTGGGTGCGCTGATCTGTTGGGAAAACTACATGCCGCTGGCGCGCTATTCACTGTATGCCCAAGGCGTGGAAATTTACGTCGCGCCCACGTACGACACGGGCGATGGCTGGATCAGCACGATGCGTCACATTGCGCTCGAAGGCCGCTGTTGGGTGCTCGGCAGTGGCACCGCACTGCGCGGCAGCGATATCCCCGACGACTTCCCGGCGCGCGCGCAACTGTTTGCCGATCCGGATGAATGGATCAACGACGGCGACTCGGTGGTGGTCAATCCGCAGGGCCGGATCGTCGCCGGTCCATTGCACCGCGAGGCCGGCATTTTGTATGCGGACATCGACGTCGCACTCGTGGCGCCAGCGCGGCGAGCGCTCGACGTTACCGGGCATTACGCGCGCCCTGACATTTTCGAGTTGCAGGTGCGGCGCACGCCGGCGACAGCGGTGCGCTACATTGACGAGTGAAGGCAAACCATTGATCGAGGAGTCATGCCATGAACACTGAACGGTCTTACAAGGGCAGTTGTTTTTGCGGCGCAGTCGAGCTCACCGTCAGTGGCGAGCCGGTCGGGATGGGCTATTGCCATTGCGAGTCGTGTCGGCATTGGTCAGCAGGGCCGGTCAATGCCTTCACGCTGTGGAAACCCGACGCGGTGCAAGTAACTCGAGGGGCTGACAACATCGGCACCTACAACAAGACATCGCGCAGTTACCGCAAGTGGTGCAAGACGTGCGGCGGGCATCTGTTCACTGAACACCCGGAGATGGGGCTGATCGATGTGTATGCCGCAGTCATCCCGGATCTCGCGTACTCGCCAGGCATTCACGTGCACTATCAGGAGACCGTGTTGCGTATCAAGGATGGATTGCCGAAGCTGAAAGACGTCCCCAAGGAACTGGGAGGATCAGGCATCAGCGTCGACGAATAGCACTTAAACCGGAGCCAATGAAAACGGGCGCCTTGTCGGGCGCCCGTTTTGTTCAGGGTTGCGTGCTGCGGGTAACGCTGATCAGTGCGATTTCTTTGATACCGACGTCCCGGCTTTACTCAACCCTTTCGCGTTGTGGTCACCTGGTGTCGAGGCTGAGATTGCCGTGGCTTTGGTCACGCCACGCGTATCTTTGGAATGGGCGATGCCTGAAGTCGTTGTGCCATGACCGCGCTCGCCATTGCGATCATTGCCGTAGTGGTTGCCACTTTCGCCGTGGTCACGAACAGACTTGCCGGCATGATCGCTGCTCAATCCATTGCCGCGGCCGTTGCTGTTAGCGTTGCCGTGATCTGAACCGCTGTGACCACCACCGGTACCGCCGCCGTGGCCGCCGCCATTGCCGCCACCGTTACCACCGCCATTACCGCCGCCATTGCCGCCTCCATTACCACCGTCCTTCGCGTAGGCGGCGCTCATGGTGGAAAGGTGAGCAGGGAGTAATGGTGCGGCTGCAAGCATCATGGCGCATGACATGACAGCAACGAAACTCTTGTTTTTTAAAAGCATGATTGCTTCCATAGGGTTGATATCGCGTACCTTGAGACGCGTTTTCCCCTCCGCAGTTCAAGTCATGCGACAGACGGGATACCGTGCGCACTGACCCAACCAGCATGCCGCCAGAACAAACACCGAAGTCTTCCCTCATCCGTTGATCAAAAGCACCGTTGGGCACTTTGTAGATCAGCCTAAAGACTGAGCGCTACCAGCCGACAATCCGACATCAGGAATGGATTCAGAGAGGCAACCGTGCGCTTTTTTACATCAGTTATGTTCGTCTGTGGCGTCGTCAGCCTGGCAGGTTGCGCCACCAACGGACGCAAGCCCGATAATGATTTAAAGGCGACCCTGGCCCAGCCCCTCGTGCAGGAAAGCATCCTGCGCGAAGGTGACGTTCTGAGCTTCCAGTTGCTGCTGCCACAGTCTGGCACCAGCATGCGCACCAGTGTGCAGATTGAAGCGGGATGTTCATCGCCGCAATTGCACCTGCTGTACCTGGAAGGTGCGAAACGCGTGTATTCGATGGGCTCCAGCCAGTACAGTTCGGCTCGCCCATTGTCCGCAGAATTGTGGGCCACGCTGGCTGCCAACCCCTCGTTTGTCCAGGCATGTGCGCAGACGCCAAAAGCCGATTGGCGCCTGGTGAAAACCGATGACAGAGACAATTGGGTGTTGCTCGATCGCAACAGCGTGAATACCGACAATGGCGAAACCCGCTTCTGGGCAGCCTTCGATAATCCGGTAGTGCTCAACGACCCACCCTACAACGCACCGTATGCGCAGAAACGCGAGCGCTTCGCGGTGTCCTGCAACACCGGCACCTTCAAGCAGTGGGCAGGTTATGACCTGGATGCGCGCAATCGGGTCAGCGACGGGCGAGTCGACGTATCACCGACGCCCCAACCCATCGCTGGCAGTAATGCCGATTATCAGGCGCTGTTCGCGCTGGTGTGCGGCAACGGACAAGAGACTGCCCGGTTGGAATCGTTCAAGCCGCGTCTGAAAGCCCCGGCGAAGATTGCACTGCAATCGGTACCGCCCGAAGTGCTGACAGTGATTGGGCAACTCGACCTTGGAAAGCCAGACCATTTCTTGAAGTTTGTGCGCACGGGGGGCACCGCAACGTACAAAGGCAAAACCAGCCCGGCAGGCGAAGAGCGATTCATCAGTAACGATGTTCCGAGTGGCCAGTTAAGCATTACAGCCCGCGGGGATGGTTATGAAAGCCAAGTGGTGAGCTGGCGCGGCTTGATTCCTCTGGTGTCCAAATCAAGCTACGGTGGAAGCGGTGGCATGGCCACAAGCAGTGTAACCAGCCAGCTGAGTTTCAGCGGTGACTGGAACACCCTGCCGATTGGCGAAACGGTCAGCTACACCTACAACAATGCAACGCTCAACAGCATTGTCGGCGCGTACGGTGGCGCCGCTAAAACCAATCGTTGCAAGGTCGAGCGCGAGCTCAAGGCAAGCGAACTCAACCCCGCACTGTCGGGCAACGCCAAGGCATTGGCCTGCACCGAAGAGCCTGATGAGTACAAACGGGTGGACCACGTCTACTACCTGGCTGACTACGGATACTTCTTCCAGGCCAGCACCGATAAAAACAGCTTTTTCTACAGTGACTATCGCATCGACAGGGTGGAGTAACAGGTAGTCGTCATTGCCAAGGTTGGGCGCTTCAAGTGCCCAACCTTGGGCCTCGATCTATCGTCAGAGCGTTGGTATGACGGATGGAATCGAGCCCCCCGCCCCATTCAGCGTTAATCAAACGCCCCGTTGAGCACTTCGTAGATGAGCCCGGTTGCCAGCGCGACCAGTATCAAATCGGTGCCCGCTTGCTGCCATTCGTATCCGTCGTAGTGCGGCAGCCTGCCAAGCAACCGACCGTCCAGTTTTTTCGCAATGCCGGGTGGAAGAGGCTTGCCCCGAGCGAGGTTTTTTTGAATGCCGGGTGGCAAAGCAGGGCCGGGACTCCAGTAATCCCTGTAACCGCCAATGATTCCAAGGATGCTGCCTCGATTGATGCTCGGGCCATGACCCCAATCACCGCCTCCGGCGTTTTTGCCTTTGCTGCCCTGATTGCCATGGACCTGGCTGTTTTGCGGGTTTCCCTTGCCGTTTCCCTGGCCCTTTCCATTACCGGGATCGGCCAGTGCAGTCGCTGAGCCGCCGACCAGCGCAAGGCATGTAATCGCGACAACCAATGAGCGTGATTTGAGCATGAGTCGTTCCTTCAGTGTGGCGGGACATCTCTCTGAATCTTAGACGCTATTGACGGTGCGGGTTCCGATCCTGCGAGCCATGGCCGATTGACTGCGTATGGAGGGTGATGCGGGGTGCCGCACTTGTCTTTGAAATACAAAACGCCCGATACGATGCGTCGAGCGTTGAGGTGAAACAGGTGTAAACCTATTTCAGGAATAGACACAATAAATCCGTCCCTTCTCTCCGGGAAAATCCTTAACTGCTAAGCGACAAGCTCAACATAACTCGACTCCCCACCGCCCGTCGCGCCCGACAACCAACCCCAAACGAAACTCAGAGTGGTGCGTCCCGCGTGATCAACGCCTACCGTGCCACGCGACCAGCCGGCAAGCATTTCCCCTTCCGTAGTCAGGCACTGAAAAAGAAGCTCAATGGTATCGGGGCCCGTGACGCGTCCGACTTGATGACCCATGCGAATCCGGCCGCCTTGGTAAGTGCCTGAAATGGCCTCTTCCTCGACATGGTAATGAAATACGGTGCCCGCACCGGATAGCCCTTGGGCGTTGTCCGCTACCGTAAACCGGCGATTGTTCAAACGCTCGCTGACTTGAGAAAAAGGGATTTCCATAAATATTGCGTCCATTTAGTCGAGATGTTCCATTCCAGCCTTCGATGATCCTAAGCCATTTCGACAGGCAACAACCGCAAAAAAGCAGACACTCTTCGTCACGGGTCGCCCATTTCTCATCCATGGGTGAACAGGCATCACTCGGATGACTTTTCATGACGCCATCGAATTCCGAAGGCGCGGTCGTTACCATGGACGTCAACTCGGAAGGAGGCATGCAATGGATCTGAAGTTCAGTCACGTCGATGTACTGGTCGAGAATCTCGAAGAAGCCTGTGATTACTACGCACGGATACTGAAAGCCAGGATCTCCAAGACGCTCGTCTGGGAACGAGGTGGCCTGCATGTGCGCTATGCGATTGCGCTGATCGGTCAGGAGCGTTTCATGTTGGTACAACCGTTGGCGGGGAATCTGAGGGAGCTGTTGGACGCCTCGGGCGAGGGAATGATTTATCGCCATTGCTACTCGACACCGGACATCGAGAAGGCCTATGACGAATTGATGGCTGCCGGTGTTCAACCGGAAGACGAAAACGGCAAGCCTTTGGCCCGTGCGCACCTGCAATCTCCGTCCGGGACACGCATCATCTGGTTGCCCAAGCGCTTCGGGCACTTCTCTATCGAGATCCTGGAAACCAAGGCGCTGGAGGCATTTGTCGAAGCGGCATTTGCCTGAGCACGTTCAAACTCACTGTTGTGCCTACGCCGGCCAACTCACCATGCGATGCTACTTAAAGCTATCTGCGATATTCCCCACGATCAGAGAAATCCCCCATAAACGGGCTGTATTACCCGCATCCTGTGTCAACTTTTATTGGCCAGGAAAGCAGATTGCGCCGCCAGCGGGGAGTTATGCGCTGTTTAATTTTCTGGCATAGAGAATGCTGTGCGTTCACTAGTGCATCAATTGAACGTTTGAAGTTGTCAGCACGGGCAAAACAGCCTGCAAAAACATCTGAGCCGCAGATCCGCCGCGCATTGCCAGCCCTTTTGAGGAGTTACCCTCATGCGAAGTCAGCCGCTGATCCTCACGTTGATACTCATGCTTTTCATCTTCTGGATAGGGGTAGCCTGGAGTCTGTTCATCTTTTTCAGCAGTTAAGCGTTGTTTCTGTTGCAGACAAGATGAAGTCCAGATCGAAGGCCGGAATATCTCAGGTAACAGAAGCGCGAGAGAAACCAAAAGGCTGCTCATGACTCAGGCAGCCGACGTGTTCAAGGCTGAGTTCCCCTCTTTCCCCTCCCAAGTTAAATGTTGATCGAGCGTTTCCCACGCTCCGACCTACTGGCGTGCCCGGTTGGTTCACGCATTGTCAGCCGAACTGACAGCCTCTTTTTGAATAAAAAGAAAGGGAGGGCATTGCTGCCCTCCCCTGCGTTTTCCACGCTTTTTGCGACAGTACTGATCAGGACCTCAAGTGGCGAGAATGAAGTCTGTAGCAGTGACGGTTGTTGCATCGGCCACACCGACCAGGCGGATGGAGTCGGCTCCAGCGAAGCTGACCAGGGTATCCGCACCGACATCGGCGATGGTGACGTTGCCGGCAAAGGTCGCAGCCGTGATGTTGAACGCGGAGATATCGAGCCGGTCCTGGCCTCCTCCCGCGATGGCATCGAAGCCGATGATCTGATCGACCCCGAAGCCCGCTGAGAACATGAAGATATCGTTGCCATTGCTGGCAACCATCATGTCGTTGCCGGCACCGCCCGTGACCGTATCGTTGCCGTTACCGCCATCGATAAAGTCATCGCCGATGCCACCCAGCAGGGTGTCGTTAGCGTCACCACCGAGCAGCGTATCGTTGCCGTCGCCGCCCTGGAGCAGATCGCTGCCGGTACCACCATCCAGGCTGTCGTCACCCAGCCCACCGAGCAGCGTGTCGTTGCCTGCCCCGCCATTCAATGTATCCGCCCCGTCACCTCCGTCGAGGCTGTCATCGCCATTACCGCCGTTCAGGGTATCTGTACCAAGGCCACCGAACAGTTGGTCGTTGCCGGCGTCGCCATTCAGTGTGTCGTTGCCGCTGTTGCCGTTGAGGGTGTCGTTGCCGCCACCACCATTGAGGGTGTCATTCCCCACCCCGGCGGTGATGACGTTGTTCAACCCGTTGCCGCTGCCAGCGAAGTTGCCGACGCCGGTGTAGGTCAGGTTCTCGACATTACCGCCCAGCGTGTAACTGGCCAACGAAGTCTGCACGGTGTCCGTACCGCCACCCCCCACCTCGACCACCACGTCTGTGGCTGCATCGACGATGTAGGTATCGTTGCCCGCGCCCCCCACCATCCGGTCAGCACCCGCACCGCCATCGAGGAGGTCGTTACCCACCCCGCCGGTGATGGTGTTGGCCAGTGCGTTGCCGGTACCGGTGAAGTTGCTGGCGCCGGTATAGGTCAGGTTCTCGACGTTGGCACCGAGCTGGTAGTTCGTGAAGCCGGTCTGCACCAGATCGGTACCCCCCCCCAGCGCCTCGTTGACGAGGTCGCCGACGTTGTCGACCACGAACGTGTCGTTGCCGGCACCGCCGTTCATGACATCGGCGCCGAGCCCACCATTGAGGGTGTCGTTGCCGTCCTCGCCATTGAGGACGTCGTCGTCGTCTCCGCCGTTGAGGATGTCGTTGCCTGTGCCGCCAAACAACTGGTCGGCACCGGCCAGGCCATTCAGCGTATCGCTCCCGCCCAGGCCAAGCAGCACATCGTTACCGGCGCCACCGGTGAGGGTGTTCGCCTGTGCATTGCCCTGCAGCACCACGCCACTCAGTACCGCAACCGCCGCGGTTGCTGCGGAAGTCAACGACTCCAGCGCACCGAAGCCGTCGGTGTAGCGCACGATCACCCGTATTTGCAGGTTGCCCTGCGCCACACCCGGGGTGAAGGTCGAGGCCGTCGCGCCATTGATGTCGGTAAAGGATGTGCCAACACCTTGCTGCCATTGGTAGCTGAAGGTACCCAGCCCGTCCGCATCGGCAATCCCCGCCGTCAGCGCCGTCAGCACCTGCCCTTGATCCGGTGTGGTATCGCTGATCAGCAACGCGCCTGTCGGTGCATCGTTGACGTTGTCCACCGGCCCCAGGATGTTGGACGAGACGCTTTCGGCCACACCGAAGTTATCCACGTAACCGATCATCACGCGCACTTCCTGGCCGACCTGAGCCTGACCAAGCGCGAACGTGCTTGCGGTAGCGCCGTCGATGTTGACGAAGCCAAGCCCGTCGTTCGCCTGCCACTGGTAGGTGAACTGCGGATTGCTCAGACCATCGGCGTCGACGATGGTCGACGTGTCGGCGGTCAACAGCTGGTTCTGCACGGCAAGCCCGGTAACGGTCGCCCCTTCGGTCGGTTCACTGTTGCCGGACGAGTCGACGATCTCCAGCGTGCCCTGGCCATCCTGGTACACCGCACGGACACGGATGTTCAGACCTGCCTCATCCGGCCCCACCAGGAAGGTGCTGCCAGTCGCCCGCATTGCCTCGCCAGCGGCGATAAAGGTGATGTCTTCATAGACCCCCGTTCCAGGAATGGTTTCGACCTGCCAGTAGTAAGCCACCCCACCGGTCACTGCACCGGTCGGATTGGTCGCGCTCTGGCTATCCACGTCGCGTACCGCCGAACCGCTGACGCGCAGCAACTGGCCGGCGACAGGCGTATCTTCACGCACGCCGGTAGCCGCATCGAGGATGGCCAGATGACCCGATGGGTCGTTGTTTTGCGCAGTGCCCACTCCGGACGATACCGCCACGTCAGCGAACTGCAGACGCTCGATGCCCGTCAGGCGATCGACGCCATCACGCCCTGCCACCGAGTCGGTCACAATGACCGTGTCACCATCGATCTCGATGCCGTATTCCCCAAGGTTTCCGGAGTACAGCGCCGTGTCGAAGCTGTCATTGCCGGTCAGAATCTCCCGCACAATGACCAACTGGCCCGGGTTGTAAGTACCGTTCAACATGAACGGCACCAGCGGCTCCATGCTGTCGAACGTGGCGATTTCCGCGCCAGTGCCATCAGCGTTCGCCCGTACGCTGATGCGTACGTTCAGCCACTTGTCGCCGTCGATGATGTCGTCACCGCCGCGACCTTCGATCAGGTCGCTGCCGCTACCGCCGAGGATGATGTTGCCGCCATCGAAGAACGTCGCACCGTCAGGCAGCAGATCCGCCAGGCCGTTGATCAGATCGATGTTGGTCAGCACACTGCCGGTTGCACCCGCAGTAGGCAGCGACGTGGCGTCTTCGTTATCACCGCGCAGGAAGTCACCGTGGGACGAACCCGACAGACCTTCCATGATGTCGAAGCGCACCAGCGCCGAAGCTCCCGAACCCGGCATCGTAGGAACATCGAAAAAGCGGTCCGTGTAATCGATGGTCACGCCCTGGGCAAGCCCCTTGAACGTTGCCCAGTCAAAGCCTGAGCCACCGATATAGCGGTCACCCAAACCGAGACTGCCGACCATGATGTCGTCGCCGCCCTCGCCATTGAACTTGTCGTTCTCGTTACCGCCGATGAACACATCGTGGCCGATCACTGGGTCGTTGCCCGCCGGGTCGAAGTTGTCGCCAGGTGCACCGTCCGACGTGCCCTTCTCGATCCAGTCGTCGCCTTCGTTACCCATGTCCTGTTCGTTGGCTTTGCTGCCCAGGATAAAGTCGTTGCCCTGGCCGCCAATGGCTTCGGACGCATCCTCACCGGTCACGATGAAGTCACTGCCGAACCCACCGATGATCAGGTTGACGCCGTTACCACCGTGCAGCACGTCGTTGCCGTCGCCACCCTGGATGTTATCGTCGCCGCCCTTGTCGGTGATGATGTCATCGCCGGCGCCACCGCGCAGTTGGTCGTTGCCGTCACCGCCTTCGATGCGATCGTTGCCTCCGTCGCCCCAGACCGTGTCATCACCCTCACTCGAAATGAGGATGTCTGCGGCATTGGTACCGCCCAACACGATGTGCTCTGCACCCGAATACCGGATGTAGTTCGTGTCCGGCCCTGCGGTCAGCGGGTTGTCGCGGAACACCACCTGCTCGCCGTTCTCGCCAAGCGGATCGGCGTTGCCCAGGCCATCGTTGTACTGCTTGCTCTGGTCCCTTTCCAGATAGAACCCAGGGTCCGAGAACACCAGGCCCGGCAAGTGCGTGGCCGAGGTGTTGGCCATGATCAGCTTGGCGAACGAGTTGCTTTCAAGCTCGGCATTCATCGACAGGCCAGCGGTACGTTCCAGGTAGTAGAAGCGGTCGCCGTCCTGCAGTTTTTCCAGCTGGTTCTCGAACACGAAGTTGAAGGTCGAGCCGAGCATGCCGCCGAACGGCGTTTTCGCTTCGGCCAGGCCACCAATCCAGAGATCGATGGCATCGACCCCCGTGATCGTCACACCCTTCAGGTCGTCGGCAGTTCCCAGCACGCCATCCTTGCCGGCCCGCGTTACGTTGGCCCAGGTACCGGTGCCGTTGAGGAACTCCAGGCGGTCAGCCGGCGCACCCGTTCCACCGAAGACCAGCGCCATGGCCGCAGCGCGCTTGTCTTCCAGCGTGGTCGCCGCCGTGATCGACTCATGGGTGCCATAGGCCGCGATGAAGTTGATCAACGACTCCGGATGTTTGAGGTGCTGCACCAGGTCGACCCAGCTGGTGTATGGCTTGAGTTGGGTATCACCGGTTTGGCTGTAGATGTCGCGGCGGATCGCGTTGAGTGAGGGAATCCCCACGTCGCGGCCACGGGCGATGTTGATCGCCGGCAGGTCGAGCGGCAGGCCGAGCAGGTTGTTGCGCAGCGCCTCGGTGACGAACTCGTCGATTTCGTTACCGGCTTGCCGAGTGATCCCCCGCACGATCGCACTGGTTGCGTCTTCTGGCGTCACGCCACTGGCGGCGTACGCCAGCGGGTTGAGGAACGCCGCGATCAGGCCGAGCTGCTGATCAGGATCAGCACTGTTCGGATCGCCGACCACGTTGAAATCGACGTCGAAACGATCGACAGTCTCGGTCAGCATCGAGTGGCCAAACCGGTACACGGTGTGGGCGAACTCGGCGACGATCGAGGCATCGAGGTCCACGTCATAGACCTGGGTCGGTGCGAAGAACAGGTCGATGTTAGGCTGGATGGTCCGGGCAAACTCCTCGAACACCAAGTGCTGATACTGCATCTCGGTGCCGAACTTGGCCGCCTGGAACAGGCGCTCACCATTCCACACCAGGGCATCGATTTCCGCCTGGTTGGCTGGCAACGCGCTCACTGGGTTGAGCAGCCATTCGTTGAGGAACGCCACGTCACCCGAATCGAGCACGGTGTCCTTGGTTTGTGCGACCAGCCGATTGTGCTCGGAGTGGAAGATCGCATGCACCGCGGTCAGGCCAATGTTCTCGTTGACCCGGCCATCGCCAGCGATGTAGTGCGCATCCAGCAGCTCGTTGTCGTAGGCCAGGTTGGCCCCGGTCTGCGGATTGAACGGCACGTCGTTGCCAATGTCGGAATCCGCGTCAGGCGCGAGCACGCCACCACTGAACACCGGCGCTGCATTGTGGGCAATGTCGGCGAGGAACTGGTGACCGGTGCGCACAGCATTGGTGAGGTCAACGGGAGCAAGCGGATTGCCCTCGACAAGAACGTCATCCGCCGTGCCGCCAAGCCCGTCAGCCCCCTTCATCACAACCATCGGGAAGCCGTTTGGCCCCTTGATGAAATTGCCATAGGCGTCAGTCGCCAACAGCGGCGCGTTATCGACGTCGGCATCGGTCAGGTGGATACCCAGAATGTCGTTGGCTTGCGCCTTGACCACTTTCCAGGTCGCCATACCGCCGATTTCGCTATCGTCTGCGGTACCAAACTTGCCGTCCGCCCCCAGGTCACGGTTGGTGATCAGCCTGCCCGTCGCGATGGGGCCGTCGTCGGTCAGCAGATAACTGCGCAGGAACACCTGATGCGATGGGTGCGAGCTGTAGGTCTGGTTCTGGTCCACGAACGGCGAGGTGGTGTTGGTGTGTTCATGGATATCGTCGGCCGTGCCGAGAACGCCATCCGCCCCTGGCAGGTTGGTGGCGCGGGTGAGCACCATGAAGTTGGTGTTGCCGCCTGGCACATACAGCGGATCATCCGGTTGCAGCGGGATGAAGATGGTGCCCGAACCGCCTTTGGTCACCAGGTCCAGACCGTGATCGAAGAACTGCCCGAAGAAGGTCATCCAGGCGTTGAACGGCGCAGACAACCCGGCATCCGGCGCGGTGTTCTCGAACATGTACACGTCGTGATCGTCGCCAGTACCGAACTGACCATCCAGGCCCGGGCTGGCGACGATGCGTACGCCATCCTTGAGCACGTCGTCGTTACCCGGCGTGCCGAAGTTGAGCACGCCGTCCGCGCCCACGTCGTAAGCCGTGGCATAAGCCGCCGGATTGTTCGACGTCTGGTCGACAATCAGATTACTGATGGTGCGCGGCTGCGAGTCAAACACATTGCCGCTGGTCTGCTGATACGACGAACCCGGAATGGCCGGCGAACCGGGGCCAAAGAACCCCGCAGGCGCACCTTCCGCCGGGTTGAAGACCGGATCGGACACACGCGGGAAGACGTTATCGGCGGCACCAAACTCGGTGTTATTGATGCCGTTGAGGTTCATCAGGTTGTTGTTTGAGCCGTCGACCGCGCGCAGGCCCAACGGCGCGCGGATATTCGGGATCAGCGAGAGAATGTCCTGACCGGCTGCGTCAGCCTCGGCAATCTTGATCTGATCAAGAATGAAGTTGAGGTCGGAGCGAACCATGTGCAGGCCCGCGCCACCCGCGGTGGCATCGACTACCGGTGCCTGCGCGGTCGGCACGACCGGCTCGCCGGGAACCACCACGCTGGTCGGTTGCGAGAACACCACTTCCGTCGTGCCATGACCATCCTGGTAGATGGCCTTGACCCGCAGCGACAAGCCGGCAAGATCCGGGGACACTTTGAACGAAGTGCCGTCGGCACTCTGGAACGCCAGATCCCCCGCAGGCAACAGGATGATGTCTTCGAACACGCCACTGCCGGGGTTCGCTTCGAACTGCCAGTAGTAGGACACCGAGGTGTTGACGAGCCCTTGCAGGTTACCCGCCGCGACGTTGTCGGCATCGCGCACACCGGCCATGCTCACGGTCAGCGTGTCGCCCACTGTAATGTCACCGCCGTTGCCATCCGTGACAGTCGGCCTGCCCGTTGGTTGCGCATTCTGCCCCGGCACCAGCACCCGCTGAGTGTCGGCGAATTGCAGGCGTTCGATATGCAACAGGGTATCGGTGCCGTCGCGTCCCGCTACGGTGTCGGTCACGGTCCAGACATCGTCCGCCAGGTTGGCCGTGCCACGGGTGTCCTGGGTCACCGTGTACTCGGACTGAAGCCCGGAGAAAATTGCGGTGTCGAAAGCCGCCCCGCCCGTCGAGGTGCCAGGCAGAATTTCCCGCACCGCCTTGAGCTGACCCGGGTTATAGGTGCGGTCCAGCATGAACGGAATCATGTCGACCATGCTGTCGAAGCTGGCGATTTCGGGACCGGTATGATTGACGTCGTCCGGGGCATAAACGGCAATTCTGACGTTGATCCATTTGTCGCCATCGATCAGGTCATCGCCCCCGCGGCCCTCGATCAAGTCACTGCCATTGCCACCAAGGATGATGTTGCCTGTGGCAAAACCGGTGGTCGGCAAGCCGGCGTCGGCCAGGAACTGCTCCAGTCCGCGGATCAACGCCACATTGGTCAGCGCACCGCCCGTGGCACCACCATGGTTGAGGATGGTGACCGCATCCACATCATCGCCTTTGAGCACATCGCCGAATTTGGAACCGGACAAGCCTTCGACCTCGGCAAAACGGTCGAGGATCGAGGCCGGCGAAGCGCCGACCGGGTTGAACACCCCGGTGTTCTGGTTCGGCGCGTTGCCATGTGGCTGCGCCAGCGCGGCGAGGGACAGGTCGACGGTCACGCCGACCTGGTCATTTTTGTAGGTCACCCAGTCGAACCCGGACATGCCGTCCATCTTGTCCTGGGCATCGCTGCCGACAAAGATGTCATCGCCACCCTCGCCAAGCATTTCGTCGAAGCCACCACCACCGACAAAGATGTCGTTGCCGATCGTATCGTCGTTGAGCAACGGCGAGAAGTTATCGCCAGGCGCACCGTCCTGCGTACCCTTCTCGATCCAGTCATCACCTTCGTTGCCGGTAGGTGGCAGGTTGGTCTTGGCGCCGAGGATGAAGTCGTCACCCTGACCGCCGAAGGTGAGGCTGATGTCTTCAGTGGTGATAATGAAGTCCTGGCCGTCGCCCCCCAGGATCAGGTTGCCTGCGACCAGCATGCTGCCGGCCACGATCACATCGTTACCGTCATTGCCTTCCAGGCGGTTGTCGCCGAACGAGTCGGTGATGATGTCATCGCCCGCGCCGCCCAGCACCGCATCGTTCCCGGAGCCGCCTTCGAGGACATCGTTGCCGCCGTCGCCGTAAAGGGTGTCATCGCCTTCACTGGAGATAATGATGTCATTGCCGGCCGTGCCGCCGAGGACGACATGATCTTCACCGGTGTAATGCAGAAAATTGTTGTCCGCACCCACGGTGTCGGGGTTGTCGCGAATCACCAGCGGCACGATTTCCACGCCGTTGATCATCAGCCCACCCGTCGGATCGGCGCGGCCGCCGACGCCAAGGCCCGTGTACTGATTGGCCTGATTCACTTCGAGGGTGAACGCCGGCGTCAGGAACACAGTGTTCGACAGGTGCGTCACGTCGGTGTTGAGCATGATCAGCTTGGCAAAGGAGTTGTTCTCAAGCTCCGTGCCGAAGTTCAGGCCCGCCGTACGCGACAGGTAGTAGAACCGGTCGCCGTTCTGCAACGCCTCCATCTGCGTTTCAAACACGAAGTTGAACGTCGACCCGAGCATACCGCCGAACGGCATCTTCTCTTCGGCGAGGCCGCCGACCCAGAAGTCGATGTCGTCGACGCCGCTGATGGTTACACCCGTCAGGTCGTCTGCGGTGCCCAGCACTCCATCCCTGCCGGCCGTCGTGACGTTGGCCCAGTCACCGCTGCTATTGAGGAAATCCAGGCGGTCAGCCGGCGCATCGGCACCACCGAATACCAGCGCAAGAGCAGCATCGCGTTTGCCTGCCAGCGTGGTCGCCGACGTAATCGTGTCATGCGTGCCATAAGCCGCGATGAAGTTGACCAACGACTCGGGGTGTTTGAGGCTGTCCGCCAGGTCTGCCCAACTGATGTAGGGCTTGAGTTGGCTGTCACCGGTTGTCTGGTAGAACTCACGCCGCGCCTCATTCAACGTGGGGATGCCTGTGTCGCGACCACGCGCCAGATTCAGTGCCGGCAAATCGAGCGGCAGACCGAGCAGGTTGTTGCGCAACGCTTCGGTGACGAACTCGTCGATCTCGTTGCCGAGCTGACGGGTCACCCCGCGAATGATCGCCCCTGCCGCTTCGTCCGCGGTAGCCCCGCTGCCGGCGAACGCCAGCGGATTGAGGAAGGCCGCGATCAGACCGAGCTGCGTGTCAGGGTTGTTCGGGTCAGTGAGCAGCGGATTGAACTCGGGGTCGAAGCGATCGACAGTCTCGGTCAACATCGAGTGACCGAAGCGATACACCACGTGGGCGAACTCGGCGAGGATGGCCGGGTTGATCGAAGTGTCATAGCCGTTGGGGGCAAGGAACTCGTCGACCTGCGGTTGAACGGTCCGCGCGAACTCCTCGAACACCAGGTGCTGGTACTGCATCTCGGTGCCGAACTTGGCGGCCTGGAACAGCCGTTCGCCGTCCCACACCAATGCTGCGATTTCGGCGGGAGTAGTCGGTATCGCCGCGACATCGTCGGCCAGCCACTCATTGAGGAACGCCAGATCGCCGGAGGCCAGGATGGTTTCCTTGGATTGCTGGACCAGGCGGTTGTGCTCGGAATGGAACACATGGTGCACAGCGGTCAGGCCGATGTTTTCGTTCGCCCGGCCATCGCCGGCAATGTAGTGAGCGTCGAGCAGTTCGTTGTCGTAGGTCAGGTTGTTGCCGCCCGGTCCCGCTGGCTGAGCATTGCCGATATCGGCGTCAGCATCCGCTTGAAGAACCCCGCCGACGACGACCGGCGCGGCATTGTGGGCGATGTCGTCGAGGAAGCCATGACCGGTGCTCACAGCGTTGGCCAGACTGATCGGAGCATCCCGGTTGCCTTCGACCAGTTGCGTGACGTCATCAGCTGTACCGGCGATACCGTCAGCGCCGTTACTGATGCGTATCACCACCTGCGGCATACCGCTCGGGCCCCGGATGAAGTTGCCATACGCGTCGGTCGCCAGCAGCGGCACGTTGTGCACATCGGCGTCGGTCAGGTCGATGCCGAGAATGTCGCGGGCCTGGGCCTTGACCACTGCCCAGGTCGCCATGCCGCCATTTTCCGCGCCACCATCATCGGCAGTGCCGAACTTGCCGTCGGCGCCCAGATCGCGGTTGGTAATCAAGCGCCCGGTGGCAACAGGGTCACCTGCTGCGTTGATGACGTATTCGCGCAGGAACACCTGATGCGAGGGGTGCGAGCTGTAAGTCTGGCTCTGGTCCACGAACGGAGAGGTGGTGTTGGGCTGACCATCATCCGTAGTGCCGAGAATTCCGTCCGCACCGGCTGTACGTACTGCCCGTGGCAGCACCATGAAGTTGGTCGGGCTGCCCGGCACGAACAACGGATCGTCCGGCTGCAACGGAATAAACACGAAGTCGGTAATGCTCTTGCTGACCAGGTCGAGGCCATGATCGAAGAACTGGCCAAAGAACGTCATCCACGAGTTGAAGCCGGCGGTCAGACCGGCGTCCGCCGACTGGTTGGGAATGAAGAACACTTGCGTGTCGTCGTCCGTGCCGAAGACACCGTCGGGGCCTGGGCTGATGACCGGGTCTGCACCGCCGTTCGCCGCAACCGCGGCCGGGTTGTTGGCGGTCTGATCAACGATCAGGTTACTGATAATCCTCGGCTGCGGGTCCACCACCGTCCCTGTCCCGGTGTATGACGCCAGGAACGAGGTATCCAGCAGGCGCGGGAACGCATTGTCCGCAGCGCCAAATTCACTTTGCCCGGCGACCAGGTTGTTGTAGCTGCCATCGACGGTACGCAAGCCGAATGGCACCTGACTGTTGGGTAGCAAATCACTGAGGCTGGCGCCGTCGGCATGTGCTTCTGCGATGAAAATTTGCTTGAGGATGAACTCCAGGTCGGACTTGTTGAAATTGGCCATTTTGCTTGCCCTCGATCTCTTTGGGGAAGGACACGGGCGATAGGAGTCCGCCCACGCCCAGTCAGGTGCTGGCTTGCGCAGTGTGTTGGTTCTTTTTTTTTGGCGAGCGCTGACACGGGAAGGCAAAGCCGTTAAACGGCCCCCCGGGATGCGCGCCTGGAATTCGCTAAAGAATGGCTCGCTGTGCGATCAGGCAGAGCGACCCAGAGACCTGGGCGGGCCATGGAAACATGCAGTCAAGGCGAACTTCCTGAACAACCCCTTCCCTCTGCAAAAGAACGAAACGATCGACATGTGTGCTCCCTCGAACTCTGCGCCTCGCGTTGCCAAAGAGTTGACAGGCTTCAGGCGGACGGTGCCGTCAATGAGTAAGACTAAAGTCGCACAGCAAATAATTGTCAATTTTACGACGCTCAAACCTGACGACCGGCACTTGACCTTACAACTAGCTGTTTTTAATAGACTTATAGAAAGTTCGATGCACCATTAGAGCGAAATGTTATTTCAGGTTGTTACATCGCCACCTACGCTGCTGGCTATGGGAGCAACGCAGAAATGGCAGGAGATTCTCCCTAGAGCGAACCCCTGCATATCGACGGCTACTTGCGAATCACACGTGTTAGCTGTTGCGCCGCAAGGGCTAACGGCTTTTCGAGAGGGGTCAGCCAAATGTACAAACAATCGAGTACTCGATCCGAATTGGCAGACGCACTCTTTCGCCTTCGTCGCAGTTTTTATTCACTGGCAGCTTTCAGTGGTGTCATCAACGTCATGATGTTGACGCCAGCCGTTTATATGCTGCAGGTTTATGATCGCGCCCTGGTCAGCCGAAACGTCACAACGTTGACGATGTTGACCTTTCTGGTGATAGGCCTGTTCTTGCTGATGGCCACGCTGGAAATGTTCCGCACCCGCGTGCTGATCCGGGTTGGCAACTGCCTGGACATGGACCTCAACCGACGCATTTTCACCGCGGCATTCGAGCGCAACCTGAGCCGCGCCGGTGGCAATCCGGCCCAGGCCCTGCAGGATCTCGCGCAGGTGCGTCAATTTCTTACCGGTAATGGCCTGTTCGCTTTCTTTGATGCGCCATGGACGCCGATCTACCTGCTGGTCGCCTATCTGATTCACCCGCTGCTCGGACTGGTCACGCTGATCGGCTCACTGATTCTGGTGGGCCTGGCTTATCTCACCGAGAAGGCAACGCAAAAGCCGCTGGCCGAAGCCAATCAGGCCGCCCTCTCCTCCGCCAGCTACGCCAACAACAACCTGCGCAACGCCGAGGTCATCGAGGCCATGGGCATGCTGCCGTCAATCGGCAAGCGCTGGTACCAAAGCCATTTGCGCATTCTGGAAATGCAGACCCTGGCCTCCGACCGCGCCGCCCTGATCAGCAGCACCGGGCGCTTCGTGCGTATCACGTTGCAGTCGCTGATCCTGGGCGCCGGCGCGCTGCTGGCGATCGAAGGCAAGATCACCCCCGGGATGATGATTGCTTGCTCGATCCTCACCGGCCGTGCACTGGCTCCGGTGGAGCAAGTCATCGCGTCGTGGAAGCAACTGCTTGGCTGCCGTTCGGCCTGGGGCCGGCTGAACGAAATGCTGAACGACTATCCGCGCCGGCCACCGAGCATGTCGCTGCAGCGGCCGCTGGGCATGCTGGCGGTAGAGAACGTGTATGCCGGCGCCCCCGGCACCAACAACACAATTCTGCGCGGGGTGAGCTTCAACCTTTCCCCCGGCGAAAGCCTTGGCATTATCGGCCCGTCCGCCTCGGGCAAATCCACCCTCGCCCGCCTGATGGTCGGTGTCTGGCCGGCACAGGCCGGCAAGGTGCGCCTGGACAGTGCGGACATCTTCACCTGGAACAAGGGCGAACTTGGCCCCTGGCTCGGTTACCTGCCACAGGACGTGGAACTGTTCGAGGGCACCATCGCCGACAACATTGCACGCTTTGGTGAAGTGGACAGCGACGCAGTCATCCGCGCCGCCAGAACGACTGGCGTGCACGAGATGATCCTGCGTTTCCCGCAGGGTTATGAGACCCGTCTGGGCACCGATGGCAGCCCGCTTTCCGGTGGCCAGAAGCAACGCATCGCCCTGGCCCGCGCATTGTATGGAGACCCCAATCTGATTGTGCTGGATGAGCCGAATGCCAACCTCGACGACGTCGGTGAGAAGGCCTTGGTCGATGCGCTAGCCCAACTCAAAAACCGCGGCGCCACGGTCATCCTGATTTCCCACCGTCCCAATGTGCTCTGCGCCGTTGACAAGGTGTTGATGTTGCGAGACGGCGGCGTGCAGATGCTCGGCAGTCGCGACGAAGTATTCGCAGCGCTGCGCAAGGCCAGTGTGATGCCTGCAGGCGCATCAACCCCGCTGGCCTCCGTCAAAGCACGGGAGTGACCGATCATGCAAATGAGCCAACACACCGACATGATTCTCACCGACTCCAGGCACACGGTAGATCTGGACGTCGCCAAACCCGTGCGCAAAGCCATGTGGCTGGTGCTCGCCGGCTTCGGCGGCTTCCTCCTGTGGTCATGGCTGGCGCCGCTGGATGCCGGCGTGGTGGCGACAGGCACGGTAAAAGTCACCAGCAATCGCAAAGCCGTGCAGCATCTGAGCGGCGGCACCGTGGAGGCCATTCTTGTTCGCGAAGGCGACTCAGTGAAAAAAGGTCAGGAGGTGGTCCGCCTCGACTCGCTGCGCGCCCTTGCCGAACAGGGTGCGGTCAGCGCCCAGTACATCGTCAGCAAGACAGTGGAAAACCGCCTGGAAGCGGAACGTGACGACCGTGATGTGGTGAACTTCGACCCCGAATTGCTCAAGCGCTTCGGCAATGATCCGCGCCTGGTGGCCGCCATGGATCTGCAACAACGCTTGCTGGACACTCGGCGCGCCGGCCTCGCTGGCGAGATCAGCATCCTGCAGGAAAACCTCGCAGCGTCGGCGGTACAGCTCAAGGGCCTGCAGCAGGTCTATGGGGCCCGCGCCTCCCAGATCAACTTCCTCAACCAGGAACTCAAAGGCACCCGCTTGCTGGCGGCCGAAGGCTATGTGCCGCGCAACCGCCTGCTTGAGCTGGAACGCAGCAACGCCGACCTCGCCGCCGGCCAGGCCGAGAACCTCAACAACATCGCTCGCGTGCGTAGCCAGACCACCGAAATCAAGCTGCGCATCCTGCAGCGCCAGCACGATTACCTGAAGGAAGTCGAATCGCAGCTCACCGACACCGCCAAGGAAAACACCACCCTGGCCGACCGCTTGCGTGCGCTGGACTATGAAGTGACCCACACGGTCATTCGCTCGCCGATCGATGGCATGGTCCAGTCCCTGAGCATTGCCACTGTCGGCGGGATCATCCAGCCCGGCTTCAAGATCATGGAAATCGTTCCGGACAACGAGCCGCTGCAGGTCGACGCGATGATTCCCGTGCAGGCCATCGACAAGATGGTCCCCGGACTCGATGTAGACATTGCCTTCCCGGCCTTCAACCATGCCCAGACGCCCAACATCCCCGGCCGCGTGAAGACCGTCTCCGCCGACCGCCTGATGGACGAGGAAAGCAAGCAACCGTTCTATCTGGCCCAGGTGGAAGTCACGCCCGATGGCATGAGCCTGCTTGGCAGCAATCACATTCGCCCCGGTATGCCCGCCAGCGTCACCATCAAGACTGGCGAGCGCAACTTGATGAGTTACCTGCTCAAACCTATGCTCGAGCGTGTTGACAGCTCCTTCAAGGAACAATGAAATGGACCGTCATTGCCTGTGTTTCTGCCTGCTGGCGTTATCCCTCCCGACCAGCGCCATGGACCTCAAACAAGCGTGGGATCTGTTGCAATACCAAGGCCCCGTCTACCGCGCCGCCGTGCATGAAAAAGAGGCCGGCCTGGAAAACCGCGCCATCGGCCAGGCCGGTCTGCTACCGCAGATCAGTGCTTCGGCCTACGACAACAAGGTCAATGGCACCCAGCGCCAGAGCGGCATCGAAAGGGATCTCGACTACGACTCCAAGGGCGCCAACGTGCGCTTGCGCCAGCCACTGTTCAACAAACAGAAAATGGCCGAGTACCGCCAGGGTAAACAGCGTGCCGACTACAGCGTCGCGGTGTTCGATGCCAAGAGTCAGGACGCGGCGGTGCGCCTCGCCGAAAGCTATTTCGACGTGCTGCTGGCCAGTGAAACCATCGTCCTCGCCAAGGCCAAGTTGAGTGCTTTCGATGAGCAACTCGCCTCGGCGAAACGGCGCATGGAGCTGGGGGCCGGCACCGTCACCGACATCGACGAGTCAATCGCTCGCCGCGACCTCGCCGAAGCTGAACTGATCGAAGCGCAGGACAACCTGATCAATGCGCGGCGCAAGCTTGAGGAATACATCGGAGAAACCCCCGAATCGCTGACCACCTTGCGTCCGAGCTTCGATATGCCACCGCTGCTACCGAGCAACCTGCAGGACTGGTTGGTCAAGGCTCAGAGCGATAGCCCGCTGATCCATGCGCGCCGTCATAGCAGCGACCTGGCTGAGGAAGAAGTGAAGCGCGCCAAAGCGGGTCACTGGCCGACTCTGGATTTCGTTGCCGGCTACACCGCAGGCGATAGCCAATCAATCTCCGAGCTGAATCAACGCAACCGCTATGCCTCAATCGGGCTGGAGGTCAATTTCCCGCTGTACAACGGTGGCGGCACCAGCGCGCTGACACGCCAGGCCAGTGCCAATAGTTCCAAGGCCCTGGACGAACTCGACGCCACACGACAGGAAGTCATCTCCGGAACCACCCGCGAGTATGCCGGCGTACAGAGCGGCGCCAAACGCATTCGCGCACTGGAGCGAGCCGTAGAGTCCAACGAACGCTCACTGATGTCGACACGCAAGGGCTTCAAGGAAGGAGGCACCAGCACCAACTCGGACGTGCTCAATGCCGAAGAGCTGCTCTTCGTTGCGCGCCACGACCTGTTCGAGGCGAAGCTGCGGTACTTGATGTCTCGCCTGCGCCTCGCCTCTTCGGTGGGCAGTCTGGGCGATGACGACATCGACCACATCAACAACTACCTCGGCCCGGAACTGTTGGTCACCAACTGAGGTTCACCTACACGCCCCCGCAGGGGCTTGCGGTGTTTTTACGGCGTGTTTGAGCACGCTTATCCCATGCTCACTCGTTCAAATCCTTGACCAGGTAGCTGTCGGCAATTTGCGCAATACCCGTCAACGCAGTCCGTAGCAGCTCCGGTTCGGTGCGATAGCGCAACGGCTCGTAGCCATAGGTGTTGGCACCGTTGAAGGCGGTGATGGGCTCGTTGCGTTGCCAGATCAGTTCATCGCCGCGCTTCATGACACCGCTCACTGCAATCGTCGGGTACACCACGCTGCTGAAGCCTTGAGTCAGGGCGAAACCCCAACTGAGGACGGTCAACTGAATGTCCGCATCGGCCTGTTCGTTTTCACTCACGATCTTGAAACGGCCAGTAGCGGCCAGTTGTTCCTCGAAGCTCTTTTTGACCAACCTGGCCAGATCGATATCAGCCGTCTCCATGTTGTAGAGAATCGCATCGACCGTCGACATTGAAGCCAGGTCGCCGGCCTTCAGGCCTGCGGCAAATCCGGCCCCACCCAGCGCGGCCTTGCCCAGGCTCGATGCGCCCGCCGCCATACCGACACCGGCGCCAACACCGGCGCCCAATGCCGCGCCCCATGCTTGTTCACGGCCCATGTAACTCATTTCCCGGGGTTTCCACGAAACCGGGAGAACCTTCACGGTGTGTATCTGCGCACGGTACTCGGGCTTGAACTTCTGGTTGGCACATCCGGCTAGGAAAAGAACGGCAAACAACAGGACAGCAATCTTTTTCATGAACGATTCACGACACCAAGGGAATGTACAGACGTTGTCGTCCCTGCCGGGGGAATCTGAAGAGCGAAAACAGACGCGGCCACTCGCAGCCCTAAAGGTTTGGACCGTCGAGCCGATTCAGATGGCCTGGATACCGGGCGCACCAAGGAGCTGTTTGCTGTGAGTATTGTATTTCGACTGACGGGCGCTATTTTCACTGTGACCCTGGCAGGCTGTGCCCTGCAAGGCAACGGGATGGCCGATTACTATAAGCGCCTGGCTACCGAGCGCCAGGTACAAAATCAAGCCATGGCGACCCGGTTACAAACACAGTCGCTGCCGCTTGATAGCACTTTCAAACTCGGCCGAACCGCCGTGGTGATGGTTGACGTGCCCGCTGCCGGGATCGAGCCAGCGAACCAGGTCCGACTTTTCGCTGGCTGCGATGCGTCGACAGTGGCCATGGATTATCGAAGTGGAAAGGACAGGAGCAGTCCTTACGTCCTGCCAGCAGACCCGGCGCGAAAGATCGCCGAGCAAATGTGCCAGGCGGTCCCGGACAGTAGCTGGAAGCAACTTCCCGGCGACAGCGAAGACCTGTTGTTACTGGACCCGGGCACACTGCGCATAGAAAAGTCCCGGCGCTCGATATGGGCAGGCATCGACTTTGGCCGCACCCGCCTGGATGAAAGCGAAGGGAAACCGTACGGCCGTCAGTTCGAACTCGTTGAAATCGACTGTGCTACGCGCCTGACCAGCACTCGCTTGGCTTATCGTTTAGGCGACGCGACTTTGCTACCGCCGCCCGCTCAGCCGCTCGACAGTGCATTGAACACTGAGCAACGGGCCCGGTTGAGTGGCATCGCGTGCGCCGAACCCGCCAACCTGGCGCAACTCGCCACGCCAGTCACCCGGAAAAAGTTGCCGCCGAACATGCTGACACCCGAACTACCGGCAACACTGCTGGCACACGTCAGTGCATTACCTCAGGGACAACCGACTCACACGCTCAGTCATTTGCAATTCAGCTACAGCGCCTCCTCCCCACTGGTGCCGCGCGCCGTGGTCAACGACCGCCCAATGGACGTGTATCTGCAACCGGGCCCGGCCCGTGGTCTGTGGCGCGAGCAGGCGACGGGCGCCTTGGGCAGCGAACGTGTGAGCCTGCGCTGGCGTGGGCTGATCGAACTTGGCGCAACGAGCCACACGGGACCAGCCGGCAAAAACGATCAGCGAAGCGTCCTCACGAACATCGACCTGGTGGGCGATTGGCAAAACCTCAAACCCGGGAGCTCGATCGCCTACAGCAAAAGCTTTATCGAAAGCAGTGGCAAACCTTTCGTGCAAAAAATCGAGTGTTCGGTAGGTGAGTCCTTTCCGGCTTCACAGACAGTTGCTTCACTGCAAGGGAACGCACGCGCTGTGACTTGCGCCACCAACAACGCACTGAAGATGAGCAATGCGTACTTGTATCTGGAGGCCTATGACCTGTTTGTGGAAACCGCCGATACGTCCACGCTCTTGATCCAGTCCAATACGCTTACAGCGGCAGAATAACGCGCAATCGCGCGCGTTATTTTCGCGATCCGACGGTGTCAACTTTCCACCGTCGCTCGTGACGCTTGTCTCTGCCTTTACCCGAGCCGTCGCTAATCGTAGAACGGCTCAACCAGCGTCCGACTGCCGACAAAAAAGCTATCTGCAACCAATCGCAGCGGCTGGAGATCCAGGTCACTGGCCTTGTCGCCGATCAGCTGCTGAAAATGTCGATACACCGCCGCGTACTCGCCCTCCTCCGATACGGCCTGGCGCACGCCGTCGATACTCAGCAGTGCGCCGCCGTTGTCCAGCCGCAGGATGCCTTCGGCGCAGCGAACCTCGATGCTCCAGAGTTCGTCATGACCGTGGTCGAAATCGAATTCTGCGCGGACATCGAGGTGGCGCGCGTCAGACATTTTGATGGACGCGGCGATAGGTGACTGGCAGTTGCCGGGGACGCGCAGTTCGGCAGACTCGACAAACAGCGGCAGCGCCAGCAGATGAGTTGCAATCGACAAAGCATTGATGCCGGGATCGAAGACGCCAAGGCCTCCGGGTTGCCAGATCCATGCCTGGCCGGGGTGCCACTTGCGCACGTCCTCCTTCCAGTCGATCTGTACGCTTTGCAGGGTGCGGGAGGCCAGCCAGTCACGGGCGGCTTCGATACCTGGCGCGTAGCGTGAATGCCAGGCGAACAGGCCGCTGACGCCTTGCTCGCCGACCTGATTCACTAACGCCATCGCTTCGCCCAACGTGGCGCACGGCGGCTTTTCGACCAGCACGTGTTTACCTGCGGCCAGCGCTTGTTGCACCAGCGCGAATCGTCCTTGCGGCGGCGTGCAAAACGCAATCGCATCCACAGGCGGGCCGTTTTCGAGCAGTTCACCCAGGGACTGAAAGTTCTCTACCCCTGCACAGGGCTGCCCTTGCGTGGCGACAGCGACCAACTGGAAGGCGGGGTTGGCGTAGATAGCGGGGACGTGTTGATCCTGGGCAATCTTGCCGTAGCCCACCAGACCGAGACGGATCGGTTGCATCAATGACTCCTGGTTTTGTTCTTGTCGTGAGAAGCGAATCAACAAGACTACGTTTGTCTGCCGGGGAAGTCATTGAGGATGTGCCGGGGATTCGTGTTCAGTCCCTTCGCGCACAAACCGTCTGACCTCAGCCTGTATGGCATACGCCGGCGCCTCCACGGTATTGAAATCCTGTGTATAGCGCTGGGCAAATCCTTCTACCCCCCATTCCTGAAACTGTTGCACATGCTTGAGTTCGTGAGCCCAGAGCGCAACGTTCTGTTCTGCGGTTTGAGCATCCCGAAAAAGGATGATGTCGATCAGCGTCACGGCGCCGACATCGGGGTTTTGCAGCATGGCAGTGGCGGCGCTGAACTGGCCGTTGTCGCTGACTTTGTAGTGCGCGGCATCGAGGACGCCGGGGTCGTACCAGCGCAGCAGTTGCTCGCGGATGTGCGGTGGAATGGGTTGAAGGCCGGCGCTGGCTGCTTCGGCCCGGGCTTGAGTCAGCCACAGCGCCAGGGCAGGTGCCGCGATCTGATAGATGCCATCGGGCACGGGGCCGAGCACCTGTCCGAGGTCTGGCAGGCAGATGCAGCTGTCCAGGCACACTTGTTTCTCGCCAGCCGGGCAGGCGCTGTTCTGGGCCGGCACTTCAAGCGTCAGGCAAAGAACCAACAGCGCCACCAGGCGCGTGGTGATGGGCGGCATTCGAACCTCCAGGAACGGAAGCGGCGCGAACAGTGGATCACAATTGATCGACGACACCCATCGCTTTTAGCGTATCCCTGTCGGCCGCTTCGCGACGACCGCTGTGGTTCGGACGAATGGCAGGCAACCGCAAAACCAAACCGTTTGCGAGCCCCTAAACAACAGTTTTGATATGCATATGTATCCACACTGCCATCGCCGCCACGGCCATCAAAACCAGAATGCCTTCGCGCTTGAGCATGTGCCAGGGCAACCGCCCGACCTTCAGCTTGATTGCTCGCAATGCCCGGGCGCCTATCGAGGCCTTACCGCCACTCAGCGCTGAATTCGTGAAGTAAATCGTGCCGAGGAACACCACCACCGGGCTGACCCAGCGCAGCCACGGCACATTAGCGGAGCATGCGCACGCTACGGCTGCGGGCACTGCACTGGGGAGTATGTGGCGCAGCACCAAGAGCCCGGCGCCTTGCCGGTACCAACGGCGCGGGAGTAACCATCGGCTAAGCAGCACATCAAGATGCCCCGCCGCCACCGCCACCATGGCCCAAACCTGGTAGACCTTCGCGCCGAACCACATCAATACGGGCATCATCAGCGGCAATACCACCACGGCGCCCAGCCCATTCCTTTTCATCGGCACAGCCAGCAACGAAGAAACAACCAAAGTAGACAGCGTCAGCCACAGGAAAAGGTAGACCCCTCGATAACTTTCGGCCGGCAACCAGTCCCGCCAGTTGTCGAGTGGTTGCAGCCCAAGACGTTGGGGCACCTCGGGGTATTGGTATTCGATGGATTGAGCGAGCTGTGTAAAGCGTTGCCAGTCGAGGCCGGTAAAGTAGTCGGCCATGCCACGACGGCGGCGGTCACTCATTGGTTTGAGCAGCAAGGCCGTTGCCTGCCCATGGATTTTATCGGCGTCGAACCTGGCCAGATCGCCGCGTACGGTCTCCTCCATGGCTTGCACCTCGCACCGCCGGATCAGCCTGTCCCAACGCCAATGCTCGCAAGGAAGAGTGTCCTGGGTTTCGTCCCACCCCATGGCCTTGCACACGCCCTCGAAGAAGGCTGGCGTCCATTGCGGTGCGGATTCGAGCCAATCCAGTACGCGCTGCTCGAACTGCTGGCGGCGCTCGAAGGGCATTAGCCAGTCGCTGGCCATCCAGACGCGCAGCGCGTCCACGACCTGACGATCCTTACCCTCGGCCAACCACTGCTGCATCTGCTCCAGGGATGGTTCCGGAGGGCTGATGGCGGTCGGGATATCCACGTGTTCCAGGGGCATGACCAGCGAGGAGACTTCCGCTGGCTGGGGATATTCCGGGGTTGGCGCGCTGACGGCTATCGGGGCATCAACGGTGTCCTCATCCGCCTGCGCGCGCCAGCGAGCTTCGGCCAGCGAGGCTTCATAGGCTTCACGCAGGCGCTGGAACTCATCGGGGTTTTCGTCCGGGCGGTGGGTTTTGAGCAGCCGCGCATAAGCGCGCTTGATGCTGCGTTCATCCGCGTCCGGGGTAAGGCTGAGCAATTGCCAGTGGTTCATGGTGGCTTAACCCTCGCGCTCGAAATGAGCAAGGCGCTGCGTAATGTCGCTGCGGGCTTCGCGTATCTGGCGTTCGTCCTGAGTGTCGAGCATTTGCTGGAAGTGGTTCGCCAGCCCGGCAATATACTGCCGGCCATCGCCGAGGCTTTCCTGATACAAGCGGTCCAGTCGAGCCAGCAACAGGGTATTGATCTGCTGATCGCGGGGGTGCACTTTCAGTGCTTCGAGGGCGGCCAGCCGCTGGGCGATTTCTTCTGGCGCCAGTACACCCGGGTTGTTCTCGATGACCAGCCGGCGGGTTTCGCCATTGATCGGCAGGTGCACCTGGGCTTCGAGCAATCCGTTGTTGTCGTAGGTAAAGCGCACATCCAGGGTGACTTCGCCGGCCTTGCGTGGCGGCACGGAGATTTCCAGTTCACCCAGGAAAATATTGTGACTCACCAAGCGGTTTTCACCCTGATAAATCCCCAGGTGAACCACCTTCTGGTTGTCACTGAGGGTCGACACCGTACGGCAACGGCTCACCGGCACCACGGTGTTGCGTTCGATGATCGGCAAGTAGTGGCCGCTTTGGAAACCGGCACCTACCTGCACCGACGTCTCGATTCCCAAGGTGTAAGGACACACATCGGTGAGCACCACTTCTTCAAGCGAGGCGTGGCGCGCCAGTAGCGCCGCCTGAATGGCTGCCCCCTGCGCGACCACTTCGTCCGGGTTGAGCTGCATCGCCGGGATTCGCCCGAACAGGGCTGCGACCAGCTTGCGCACCAGCGGCATGCGCGTTGTGCCGCCCACCAGCAATATTTCGTTCAGGTCCGCGACCTTGATCCGGGCGTCACGGAGCGCGCGTTCGATCGGAGCGCGCAAGCGGTCCAGCAAGGGACGGAAGATGTCCGCAAGGTCGGCCTGGGTCAGTTCAATGCTCCACTCACCCGTTTGCTCGCGAAGGGTAAAGCGTGCGATTTGCGCCTGTCCCAGGGCATGGCGAACCCGCTGCGCTTCACGCCGCAACCGCTGTGCGATGGCCGGGAGGGTCGTGTCTGGCAGGTCAGCGGCGCCAATTTTAGCGATGAAGTGCTCCACGAGCAGGTCATCGAAATCTTCGCCGCCAAGGAAGTTGTCCCCCGCGCTGGCGCGAACTTCCATGACGCCTTCGAACAGCTCCATTACGGACACGTCAAAGGTGCCACCGCCGAGGTCGAACACCAGAAAGGTCGCCTCGTTTCGCTGTTGAAGGCCATAGGCCAAGGCTGCGGCGGTGGGTTCGTTGATCAGCTTTTCAACCTTCAACCCAGCCAGTTCGCCAGCGATACGCGTAGCCTTGCGCTGGGCATCGCTGAAATACGCCGGCACGCTGATTACCGCTTCGTGAACGGGCTCGCCCAAGGCACGCTCGGCGTCGGCCTTGAGACTGCGCAGCAGCATCGCCGAGAGTTCTTCCGCGCGGTAGGCGCGCCCACCGAGCAGCGTTTCACGGGCGCTGCCCATGTAGCGTTTGAACAGCGACGTCGTGAGATGCGGGTGGGTGTGCAACCGCTCGCGGGCGATATCCCCGACGACCAGTTGACCCTGGTCGTCGAGGCCAACGACGCTAGGCGTGAGAAGGCTGCCCAAGGCATTGGGGAGTATCCGGGCATGTTCACCCTCCCAGGCAGCCACGAGGCTGTTGGTGGTGCCCAGGTCGATACCAATGATCACAGTCACTTTTCCTTAAATGACGCGGCCGGGCAGCAGAGCGCATGGGTCGCAAGGTCAGTCATTACAGTCGTACCGGCGGTACGCAAGTCTATGGCTGGGGATATCGGCAGCACTGGCGGTAGCTTTAACAGGCTCGAAGACGCAGTGAAGCCCTGCCTCACGCCCCTGGGCTTCGTGCGCAAACCTCTGTCATCATTGAAGAACTGACAAGCCGGGTAAAAAACATGAATCGTCAAAAAAAAATAAAGCAGTTACTAAAGGCGCACGCCAAAAAGGCCAGCGCCAAATTGGCACCGCAAAACAAGTCTAAATACATCAGTAAGGCTGACCGGTTGAAACTGGCTGCTGAATCCAGCCAAGAGTCAGAGATCTCCCCTGAGAGCTGATCTGCAGAGCTTGAACCGCCGACGCTATGGCAATGCTTTGCCGCTCCCGGCTAGCGTGTGCCACCGACTCACCTCAGCGACCCGCCAACGCCCCTGAAGGACAAGGCACTCAGCGAATGGCCCGGCTTTTGCTCTGCTACTCAATGACCAACCAGGGAGTGTCAAAATGATCGGAAGCAACTTACCTCCGCTGCCTTACGTAGAGGGGCTCAGAAGGTCTTTGGAGAGTGGCAAGGTGACCGCCGGCAGGATCGAGGTCGCCAATGCGACACCGGAGCTCCAGGCAAAGCTCGATGCTGGTTTTCGCAAGTCACAACGCGATCTGGAACAGCTGATAGCCCGCTATAAAACTGATCCGGGCCGGGCGACGCTCGACACGACAAGCAACCCTGTCGAACGGCCCGATGTGCAGTCCCTCAGCAAAAGCGACGCTTCGCCTGTGCCGCAAGACCTCCTGCCTCTGATCGAGACCGGACGCCTTGAAGAGCAGGCCATCAACCCTACCCATGGCGACTTGTCGATCACCAGCACTGCGGTTTATCAGGAGTGGCTACTGACGCGTGTGGGTGTTGATGTAGCTGTGTAGGCCGTCAGTGTGAGGGGCCGTTGAGTAACCTTGTGAATGCATAATTGGCACTGCACGTAAGTGTTTGCCACACAGCTCGCCCCTCCGAAACCAATGCCTCACCTGATTTAAATCATGCGAAACAAACCTAGCGATTACCCATCGGACATGTATGGATAGGTCGGTGAGAAACGGCCGATCGTGACAGGCAGCAATCGGCCAATAGCAGTCAGTCGGATGCGCCGAGCAGATGAAGTACGATTCACGTTGTTACAAAATGCCTTCCCACTATTTTTCAGGGTACGACTACGCTCAGTGATCCTAGACCGCTGAGGTTTCGTTATGACAAATGGAATTTTTCACGTTGATTTTCGCGCAAGCACTGGAGACTACGGTGATGGGTTGGTGGTTGTAAAAGATGGCACAGTAAATGGAGGTGATCCTCACTACTTATATCAAGGGAAAGTACCTACCGAATCGGGCTCGTTTGAATCTCAATTCATTGTGAGAAAGTGGCGCGATGGCAATACAAATGTGGTTGGGGTTGATAATTACACCCTTGACGCAAAGGGACACGTCAACTACGAAAATGGAACCCTTGAATTGCAAGGTAGCGTGGCCGGTGCCCCTCACCTGACCATCCAACTGAAAGGGAAAAAAATTCAAAGCGCTGTCTAAGTCAGTTGAGTAGATCAGTTGAGACTGTCGCTACTTATAGCGGCAGTTTCTTGAGCGATCTGATCGGCCGAGGCTGAGCTGTGACGACCGACAAAAGCCGGCCAAAAGCAGTCTGTCATCCTCACTCTATAGCGAGAACTAGACGAAGTAGTGGCTTTAGGCTAGCCTTTGATTTTACATTGTTCTGCAAAGGTGAATTATAGTTAGACTTTATGCCTAATCTACCAACCACCATGAAAGTCCGAATGGACTTAACGCATTACAAATAAAAAGATCACAAAAAAATGATAGAAGTTAAAAATGTATCTTATGGAAATGCCAGTTCTTCACAGATACTTTATTTCACTGGAGGGTTAGCAGTATTTCAACTCCCTGACGGAGAGTACGCACTGGGACCAGTACCTACGGCCAATGCCTTACCTTTCTATAAATTCAAAACCCTTGAAGAGCTCACAAACGTGGCGAAGCTAGCCGGAGCCCTTCGAGTTGGCACCAATGAAACTATTCAGATGCAATCCACGGAGATAGCCTTTTGGCGCCCCGATAATACATCACCAAAAAATGGCCTCAATAGCGCAGCGGATAGATGGAGTGGTATATCATACAGCGCACATCTCAAAAATGATGAAAGCTACCAAATCATCGGACGCTATATTAGTGTTTCTATGCAAGCAGCTGGAATCAGGCTGCGGGATATAGCTTTACTTCATCACGACCAACTGATAATGGCTCTTGAACAGCCCTCTCGGGTGGGCATGGGTTTTTCAAATATACAAATGCTAGATCTTTATTTAGCATTCCACTCGCTTGCAACTGAGCTCTGTTCAGCCCGAGATTATCTTGCTAGGTTGGCCGCGATGCACATCCGGGCGAAAGATTCAGTAGATAATATGCCTCGTCTAGAGGACTGGCTGAAAAAAGCAGCCCACAAAGACCAAATTAAAGAACCGTTGGCTCAGCTTATGATGAACGCTTGGGGCTCTAACGAATCACCTGGTTTTCTACGTACACTAGGTGACTTACGAAACAAAATGGTCCACCGGCAACCGATGTCTGCCAACCCCGAATCAGCAATGCTTAAAACTAAGGAAACGGCAACTGATTTTGGCCCAATATTAACTATTAGATTGGCCCCTAAGCAGTCTGAGGAGTCAGGTATTAACGCTACCCCAGACCCCTTTGAGGCAATACTCCAGCTTTCCCAGCAAATGGAGAAGCTTTCGACGCAGGCGGCAGATCTCGCAAAATACGAGCCCGAAATAATATCCTTTTTGGCTAGGTAAAAATTTAAAGCGAGAGCTCTATAAATCCGCATTATAGGAATATCAAGAGATTACATTGCTAAAGCATGGGGCATTATGAACCTCTCGTAGCCCCATAGAGGAGGAGCAACCGCACTTTGATGGAGGGGGCTACTGTGAACAGTTGCTCCTGACCCGAAGTTTTCCTTCAAATATGCTTAAGACCTAAAGCTACCCAATTAGCTTGTGACGGGATTAAATAAAATGCTATGCAATGTAGGTTTCCCATTCAAGAAACAAGGTCAGGCTCTTCTTCGCAAGGCTCTCTCTTGCGATCATATATAATTGCAGCCTCATTAATTGTCAGAGCCGGCCCGAGATAAAGCTGGATCATGTTCATTCTGAGCATTTTGAACTCAAAGGAAGCGAGATCAACTTCTAGCTCTTCCGTAAAACATTTTTCATAGGCTTTTGCGTCGTACCCTTTAAACTCTATTCCCAAGGACTTGAGCGCCTTGAATACTTTTACTACGCCAGAGATGAAAATAGGCATGATATCTAGATAAACTTGTTTTTCTGGATATCGCTCAGCCTGAGCCTCTGCCAAAACCTTTTTAAACCCAAGGCCTTCTGCTATTAGATTGAACCGTTTTTGGATGTCAGTAGTTTTGCCGAGTCGCAGAAGCTCTGGCGAATTCTTGCTGGGGTCTAGGCGCGAATATATATCCTCCAGTTTGACGAAATGATGCATGCGTGATCTTTCGCCTCCCGCAGATTTATGGCCCGCCAGCAAAAATGCCGCACCTTCTAACTGCTCAGGGGCTTCGCAGAGCCACAATTCGGGAAGTAAACTGGAAAACAACGAGTGATCTCGATGATGCAAGGCATTACGCAACGCAATAAGCAGAGATGTATCCGGTTGTGCGAAGTAATCGAACTTATCACTAGAGACATCGTATAACGTGTGGAAAGCTTCTAACGTCGCTTCCCATGCTCTATCCAAATTTTCGATGGCTTCCTCTCTGTCAACTGCTACCAATCCCTTGTAACGAAGATGTTCCTCTCCGTAGATACGCATCGTATTAGCAAGTCGACTGACTGCCCTCTGTACGATTTCCTTTTCCATGTGTAATCCCCGGAGTTATTTTTGAGCTAATTACGTTAGTGCCATAGGATCGTAACTGGAATCCAATGACCTCGCCAGAACCCTATACAACCGGTACAGCCAAGAGGCCGAAGCCTACACTACGTTACGTGCCTTCTACGAATGGCTGCTTTTGGCCGACTCCTGCCCGCTGTGACCGGCAAAGAGCTGCAGGGTGCGGTCGGCCGGCAGCATCAATACTTGGTCTGTCCCCGATTGTTTCAGCGGCACGGGGTGCAATCCGTCCGATTGCTGATCATAGATGCGGGGCTCTGAATCAAAGAATTTCGGTGATGCCCGGCTTACGCCGGGCTTATGAAGCAATCACGCTTCGGCGGGTTTAGCACGATATTTATTGACGTTATCTACTAGTAGTTGAATAGATGCAACATCCGTCTTGATTTCTTCCAACCCCGCTACTGGCATGTCTTTATTCATAGCCTGAAGATGCGCCTCCGTCATCCTATGGCCCTTTTTCCACAACATTACAATATCATCAGCGTCTTGCTTTCGAAGCCCCGTAATCTTATGCAAATTCCCGACACCAACCATGTCACTAAACCTAGTGACAACTCCATTTAATACGACATCCTCTACGACCTTCTCTACCGTTGCACGTATGTCGCTATAAAGAATTCGCACATCTCGCACTAATTCTTCGCCTGGATAAACGGGCCATGGCTCCATTTTTTTTACTCGAGCTTCAAGCTGGCGAATCCGTTCTTTATATCCAGTTTTATCCCACGGCAACCCCTGCTTGACTACTCCAGCAGCATCTCCCACCCATTCTAGATGGTGAACAAGGTGAGGAATCTCTTTCGCTTCCCCTAACGAGTCGATTAATTCACTCAGAAAGGATATATCATGCGTCAAAACAATCACCTGCCTAAAAGCAGCTTCCTCAACTAATCGTCGAGCAACTTGACGTCGCCTCACATGATCAAGAGACGATACGGGATCATCAAATATAATCCCACCTCGATGATCCGAAAGTTTAAGTTCCGCTAAAAATGCTCCAAGCGAAACCGCTCGCTGCTCACCTTCACTCAGAACTTGCTCTATTTTTTTTGCAGCAGGCAGATCGAGCAACAACGTGAATTTTACGGTGCCGCGATCAACTCTTTCCTTGAGCTTAGTTTTTATATGCCCGATACCCAGCTTGATAAACTCCTCATCAAGAGCTTTCCTCAAGGAGTCGGTAATTATTTTCCCAGCTATATCTTTAGATTTCGCTGAAATAGCTCTAGGATTCAATTGCCCCTTACACCCATCAAGCTTGGTACGATAGACAATACGACCATGAAGGGCCAGCACAGCCTCAACTATCAGAGCAAGAGCTGCACGAGACTTCAGCTCGGCTAGCTCATTTGATAGCTTTTTGAGCTTTTCGGGATTCGACGCCTTTTTATAGAATCTGGCTTTCCAAAGTTTAATGGCTGCAACCTTACGCAGTTCACTAACAGGACTAGCATCTAGGTCTGGGACGTCGTCCAAATTTACAGAGCGGGCTGCTTTCAACATCCATGCTTTGTAGCAATTAATTTGATCTTGATAGTTCTTAAGTCGGTCGCCCAACCCTTCTCCCTCTCCCTCTCCCTCTCCCTCTAGCTCTAGCTCTACTGCTAGGGCTTGGCTAAATCCGAAATCCAAACTTGAGCGATCTATCTGATCCAGAACATCATCAAGCGCTGTTTTTTTCTCCGAAGCAAGCTTGGTTGCATTTTCTTTTATAAAATCATTGAACCGTCGCATTCTACCTGCGGCTGGTTCTACCGATTGTTGACAGAGCACACAGACAGCCTCTTCCGCACAATTAGGGAAGTCATGGCCTGGATACGCAACACTTGTAGAGTACTTCTGCGCAGCAAGAAACAATTCTTTCCAAATAGCTTCACCAGAGCCTGGCAAAAGATCATCTTCGACCCTAAGCGCTCGTGCAGCAGCATCCACGCCCTCTGTAGCATCGCACGATTCTTTAACCAAACGCTTAAGCTTATCTAAGGCCTTCTCCGTCGTGTACTTCTCTTTCTTCAGAATTGTTTCTGCAAGATTTTTGAGGTGAGCGGCAGAAGTCTTCAAACTTTGGTATTTCAATATTGGATCGGGCTCTGCTATCGCTAACTCCAGATTACTGAGCCTGTCTCGCTCTTCCTGCGAAAGCGTGCCCAGACGGACAATATTCTCCCTACTTGTCTTTTCTCCAAAGTTTTCGAGCAACCTGCCGACGGCAGTTTCTTTATTAAACCCGGCAAGAATGTCGAGCGAGACGTCAATTCCCTTCAACTCGTCATTCATTAAGGCTAAGACCTCTGGCACAACCTTACTTGCCAGAGCCTCAACCACGTCTAATCCCCTTGGAAGGTACGCTGCATCGCCCTCAATTAGGTAGGCGCTCGCGCAAGAGGTATCGAATACACTCACATAAGAAAGCTGTGGAGGGGGCACCGACCCACTTGTCCAATGAAACGTCTGAGCTACCCCGTTCAACGACGCGGTGAACGTCGCCTTGGGTTTACCGGCGCCCACCGCCGCTTTGGTGACATCACCGAGTATCTCACTGCCCCTGTCTCGAGCACGGCAGGCATGTTTCAATACTCTCGCATAACCAGACTTCCCGGCGCCATTACCGCCATAAATCACGGTCACGCCCTTCTCCTCAAAGGAAAGGACTTGGCCTGGCATAATTCTATTGACGTTTTCCAGATCACTCATCGACTTGAGCGTGACGCTTAATGCCGCCTCACCACCGGCGGGTATGTGATCGGCACTGAGTGGTTTTGCCTGAAGGCCGTCCACGACTTCAATGTCGTTTTCATGCTTCAGAAGCGCGTAAAAATCACGGAAATCCTGAGGACCCAATTGCTCATTGAGCAGCAGCCTTCTGGCCGCATCTCGAAGCCACAGAGATAGGTCTTTTTCCGACCAGAGCAGTACGTCATTCAATATCGACATGATTCCTCCATGAACAGCTTGATGCACTAGGCCAACGGCTGGCCAATCGACATTACCAACCGTTCCGAGGATGCAGCCCTTGAAGAGAAATAGCTAGCCGAGCGCGTTCGCCTTCCACCAGTTCCCAATAGGGTTTATCAGTTCAGACTGAGTCGTCACGCATTTTATAGACACGCTCGAATGACTGCTTCTGGCCGATTGCAGCCTGTCGTGAAGGGCCGCAATCGGCCAGAAGCAGCCTGAACATGAAAGACCTGTACGTACTCGTAAAGCTTGAACACAATCTGTCTATCTTAAATCTGGACCCCGGCGCCGTATGGACAACTATCCATTCACACTCGAGCAGCTAGCATCGCGCACCGGCACCCATCCTATGGATAAGCAGGTGAGAAACTGGCTGGTCAGCCTCCCACGGGCTGAGAGGGTCGATTTTTTAAAACGTTTATGGCCCATGAACTACAAGTACACCCTTGTACTGGTCCAAGCGGCGCAGTTGTCCTGGCAAGAAAACGAACACCTACTCAGACACTGGCTTCGTTTAGGCCAACACAATGCAGCTGAGAATCTCATCCAGCGGATGGAGCCGACTCTTGGGGAAAAGAGGTTTTGGCAGATAGCATCTGAAGAAAAGCTTTCAGCGGCTATGCGGGATTTTATGAACTACCACAGCCATGGACGCTTGGATTCGCATTTCGGTTAGGAGTAAGTATAGGGCCGCTTTGGGTCGGTTTCAGTCGGTCACGACAGGCAACAATCGGCCAAAAGTGGACATTGTCCTCCGGCTTGAAAAAGAGGTCGGCTCTACCCTGAGATTGTCGGGTTTGGAGGTCTCCGTGGACCTTCCACTTCGCCCCCCTGACAACATATGCTTGACTAAAATCCCAGGTGCATTACCCCACAACCTCGTCTCGATTGTCTGCGCGTTGAAATATTTTTTCGGGATAAATGAGACTCTCCGCCTGAACCTCACCGGGCAACATTCCCGAACGGATTCAGAACCAAAACTACTTCTCACGAGCGGACTGAATCAAAACGCCTCTCTCTGCACTGCTCCGCCGTCGACCCTGCTCACGGAACAGGGTCGGGCGAATCGACGGCCAATCAGGCCTTGATGTCTCTGGATAGCATCGATTTTGGAATCAGCAGGATCAACACACAGCTGACGAGCAGGCAAGCACCCAGGACATAGGTGCCGTTGTTCATGTCGCCGGTCAGTGTCTCGGCCATGGCTGTAATCATGGAACCGGTGAACCCGGAGAGGTTGCCGATTGCGTTGATCATGCCGATACCCGCTGCTGCAGCCACACCCGATAAAACCGTGCCGGGCAATGTCCAGAAAATTGGCATCAGGCTCAGCAACCCTGAGGCGGAGATGCTGAGGAAGAAAATCGACACCGGCAGGTTATGGGCGAAGAAGGCGCTGCCAATCAGGCCCATCCCGCCAATGAATGCCGGGATGGCCGCGTGCAATCGGCGCTCACCGGTTTTATTGGAGTGCCAGGCGTTGAGGGTCATGGCGACGATGGCGGTAGCGTAGGGAATCGCGGTCAGCAAACCGATGTGCAGGGTGTTGGAAATACCGGTGGACTTGATGATCGTCGGCATCCAGAACGCCAGTCCGTAAAAACCCGTATTGAACGTCAGCAGAATCAACACCAGTAACCACACGCGACCGTTGAAGATCACATCCCGAAGGCTGGAAGCCTTCGCCGTGTTGTCTCGGTCGAGGTTGTTTTTGAGCATGTTCTTTTCTGCCGTGCTCAGCCACTTGGCATTGTCGATTTTATCGACCAGCAACGTCACCACGACAACGGCCATGATCAACGACGGGATGCCTTCGATGATCAGCATCCACTGCCAGCCGGCCATACCATGGACACCCTGCATCGCGCCCATCAACCACCCGGAAAGAATCCCGCCCAATGTCAGGCTGATCGGCATGGCCATCAAAAAGCCCGCCATTACACGGCTTTGGCGATGCGTCGGAAACCAGTAGTTGAGGTAAAGAATCACCCCTGGGAAGAAACCGGCTTCGCAGATTCCCAGCAGGAAGCGCAGCACGTAGAACATGGTTTCCGATTCAATGTGAAAGAACTTAGCCAGCGGCACGGTAAAGGCTACCGCCATGGAGACAATGCTCCAGCTGATCATGATGCGGGCGATCCAGAGGCGTGCGCCGAAGCGATGGAGGAACAGATTGCTAGGGACTTCGAAGAGGAAATAGCCCCAGAAGAAAATGCTCGCACCCAGGGCGTAGACCGTGTTGCTGAATTGCAGATCGTTGAGCATGTCCAGCTTGGCAAAACCGATATTCACCCGATCCAGGTACGCCGCCATGTAGCAGAACAGCAGGATCGGCAGGATGCGCAGGATGACTTTGCGGTAGGTACGATCCTCGGAGGTAAGCTCCGCCGAGCCCTCTCCTTCGAGAGGACGCTGAGATACTGATTCCATGTGTTGACCTCAAGGCATGTCGTCATGCCGATTGTTTTTGTTTTTGGCTTGCGACCTTGAGTTCCTTGGGCTGACCTAGGCCAATCCACAGGGAAAAAAGACGCTGCAAGTTAGTCTGTTACCGGTAACATTTTTAATCTAGCAATTAAATTCGACGCAAAGCAAGCGCGCCCGGTTAAAAAAAATCAGGTGCTTTCGCGCGCCAGGATTTTGAATTCGACGACATCGGACGCCTTCGGACGAGGCAGTCCAAGACGCTGGGCAGCGGCACTGGCAACCAGCAACTCACCTGCGCGGCGGCCAATTCCGTAGGGGTCGACCGAAACCGTGGTGATCGTCGGCGTGCAGTACCGTGAGACTTCGAAATCGCCAAAACCGGCGATCGCAATGTCCCCGGGCACCCGTCGACCTTGCCGATGGCATTCCATGATTGCGCCGAACGCTGACAGATCACTGACGCACATGACCGCGTCTGTGTCCGGCCACTTCTCCAGCAGTCGCTTCACGGACTCTCCGCCATGGCTCATGGTGATAGGCGACTCGCCATACTCCATCACCCGGGGCTCACCTGCCCCCAACGCCGCGACAGCCTGAAGGTAGCCTTGCTGACGTTGCTGCCCTCGATGGTCGAGAACCGACGCGCCACCGATGTAACCAATTCGCCGATAGCCTTGCTGATACAGATATTCGTACAACGCCGCGGCGGCGGACGCGTTACAAAATCCAACTGATTGCTCGATAGGATCGGTTGGAATATCCCAAGTCTCTACAACGGGAACCTGTGCTTGGCGTAGAAGTTTACGGGTTTCGTCCAAATGCGCGCTGCCCGTCAACATCACCCCTACCGGCCGGTGACGTAGCAATGTACGTACCAGCAATGCCTCCTGCTCCAAGTGGTAATCCGTGTCACCCAACAGCAGACAGAGCCCATGTTCGCTAACGGCATCATTCAGGCCGCGGACGGTGTCGGCAAAGTTCGAACTCGCCAAAGACGGCACCAGCGCAACGATAAACTCCGAACGTCCGGTGGCCAGGGTTCCTGCAGAGGCATCAGGCAGATAGCCGAGCGTTTCAATCGCCTCGTGTACTAGCTTCTGCGTGCGCTCTGAGACGTCGCGACCGGCCAGGACCCGGGAAACCGTCATCTTCGAAACACCGGCCAGTTTGGCGACGTCGGCCATTCGCGGCGGCGTGGTGGTTTTGCCTGAATCCTCGTAACTCATGAACGTCCTGTTTTCCTGAAAATGACCGGGCGGACCCTGGAAATCAATGCCGCCAACACAGATGGTCGCTGATTATACATGGCCGTTGGCAGGCCGACCTCTGCTCCTTGCAAAGGTGTCCAGCGCCCATTCGAACGTCGAGATTGGGTCTTTACAAATGAAATGTTACCGGTAACATAAAGCCATTCGAACGCCGACGGCGGTGATGATTCGCCTGTTTGTCGCCTCCTGCGGTGGTTCACTTTCCGCTGATATGCCTCTAACAAGAGATAAAAACCATGCCCGAAAACACTCCTCTGCCTCTGCGAAGTCAACAATGGTTTGACGATCCCAGTCATGCTGACATGACCGCGCTCTACGTCGAACGGTTCATGAATTACGGTATGACGCGCGAGGAGTTGCAATCGGGCCGTCCCATCATCGGCATCGCTCAAACCGGTAGCGATCTCGCGCCGTGCAACCGTCATCACCTCGAACTCGCGCAACGCACCAAAGCAGGTATTCGCGATGCCGGCGGCATTCCGATGGAGTTCCCGGTGCACCCGATGGCCGAACAAACCCGGCGTCCGACTGCCGCACTGGATCGCAACCTGGCGTACCTGGGCCTGGTCGAGATTCTTCATGGGTACCCGCTGGATGGCGTGGTGCTGACCACTGGCTGCGACAAGACCACCCCTGCCTGTCTCATGGCGGCCGCGACGGTTGATATTCCGGCGATCGTCTTGTCGGGCGGTCCAATGCTTGATGGGCACCACAAAGGCAAATTGATCGGCTCCGGCACGGTGCTCTGGCATGCGCGCAACCTGCTCTCCAGTGGAGAGATCGATTATGAAGGCTTCATGGAGATGACCACGGCGGCCTCTCCTTCGATCGGTCACTGCAACACGATGGGCACCGCGTTGTCGATGAACGCGCTGGCCGAAGCGCTGGGTATGTCGCTGCCCGGCTGTGCGAGCATTCCAGCCGCCTATCGTGAACGCGGCCAGATGGCGTATGCGACTGGCAAGCGCATCGTCGACATGGTCCGTCAGGATATTCGTCCTACCCAAATCATGACCCGCGAAGCCTTTGAAAATGCCATTGCCGTGGCGTCGGCCTTGGGGGCGTCGACCAATTGCCCGCCGCACCTCATCGCTATCGCGCGGCACACCGGCATCGATCTCAGCCTGGAAGACTGGCAACGGATTGGCGAAGACGTGCCCCTGCTGGTCAATTGCATGCCCGCCGGGAAATACCTTGGCGAGGGTTTCCACCGCGCGGGCGGCGTCCCGGCAGTCATGCACGAACTGCAGAAAGCCGGGCGACTGCATGAAGGCTGCGACACGGTCTCAGGCAAGACCGTTGGCGAGATCGTCAGCCATACGGCCGCCAGCGATACCGATGTGATCCACGCGTACGAAAATCCCTTGATTCAACGGGCCGGGTTCATCGTGCTGAGCGGTAATTTCTTCGACAGCGCCATCATGAAGATGTCGGTGGTGGGCGAAGCATTCCGCAAAACCTACCTGTCCGAGCCGGGCGCGGAAAACAGTTTCGAAGCCAGAGCCATTGTTTTCGATGGCCCCGAGGACTATCAGGCGCGCATCAACGACCCGGCTCTGGACATCGACGAGCGTTGCATTCTGGTGATTCGGGGCTGCGGCACCGTGGGTTATCCGGGCAGCGCCGAAGTGGTCAACATGGCCCCACCCGCAGCACTGATCAAACGAGGCATTGACTCCCTGCCCTGCCTGGGTGATGGACGCCAGAGCGGGACCTCGGCCAGCCCGTCGATACTCAACATGTCCCCTGAAGCCGCGGTGGGGGGCGGCATCGGTTTGCTGGAAACCAATGATCGTCTTCGCGTCGACCTCAACGCTCGCCGCGTCGATCTCCTCGTGGATGAGAGCGAAATGGCACGCCGCCAGGCGGCGTTCAAACCGTCCTTTCCAGCCTCGCAAACGCCATGGCAGGAACTCTACCGACAGCAGGTTGGCCAACTCTCGACCGGTGGTTGCCTGGAGCCCGCGACCTTGCACCTGCGGGTCATCGCACGCAGCGGCGACCCACGTCATTCCCACTGATTCGCCACTTTCGCCGAGGTTTTTTTCATGCCCCCAAAAAAAATTACCATCACATTGTCGGAGTTGAACACTCCAGCCCAGGACCTCTCGCAAGGCACCTGGATCGGTCGCGTGTGGATTCCTGGCGCCACGGCAGGGCCTGCCATCGTCCTGCTTAAAGACCGCGAGGTCTATGACATCAGCGTTCGGGTGGCGACCGTTTCGGCCCTGCTTGAACTCGATGACCCCGTTGCTTACCTGCGCAGCCTGCCATTGGAGCAGGCGCTAATCAGTGTTGACGCGTTACTGTGCAACAGCGATGTCTCGATGCGCGACGAAACACAGCCATGGCTGCTGGCGCCGATTGACCTGCAAGCGGTAAAAGCCGCCGGGGTGACCTTCACAACCAGCATGCTTGAGCGGGTGGTCGAAGAGCAGGCCAAGGGCGACCCGGCCAAGGCCGATAGCATTCGCGCAACGCTGGTAGCGAGCATCGGTACTGACCTCGGGGACATCGTGCCGGGCTCTTCCCAGGCCGCCGCGCTCAAGGAAGTGCTGATCAGCCAGGGCATGTGGTCGCAGTACCTCGAAGTAGGCATCGGCCCGGACGCCGAGATATTCACCAAAGCTCAGCCGTTGTCAGCGGTGGGTTACGGATCGGACATTGGAATCCATCCGAAGTCCAGCTGGAACAATCCAGAGCCCGAAGTGGTATTGGCCGTTTCCAGTCGTGGCAAGGTACAGGGCGCTACGCTGGGCAATGACGTCAACCTGCGCGACTTCGAAGGGCGCAGTGCGTTGTTGCTTTCCAAAGCCAAAGACAACAATGCGTCGACCGCGCTTGGGCCATTTATCCGACTGTTCGACGAAACCTTCAGCATCGAGGACGTGCGCTCGGCAGAAGTCGCACTGCGTGTCGTAGGCGACGATGGTTTCATCATGGATGGCAGCAGCTCCATGAACCAGATCAGTCGTGACCCACTGGATCTGGTCGCCCAGACACTCAACGAGAACCATCAGTACCCGGACGGCTTTGTACTGTTCCTCGGCACGCTGTTTGCCCCCAAGCAAGACCGCGATCTACCCGGCGGAGGCTTCACCCATAAAGAGGGTGATTTGGTCGCCATCAGCAGCGCCAGGTTCGGCACGCTGGTCAACCGCGTGACGACAAGCGATCGCGCGCCGGCCTGGCAGATGGGTTATCGCGCCCTGCTCGATAACTTGCACGGTCGCGGGTTGGTTTCTGCCGCGATCAAGCCACGCTAGCCAAAACGAGAATGCCTATGAACGCCAGCACCGGACACAACTTTATCAATGGCGCACGCAGCGCCGAAGGTCACTCGCGCCTGCAAAGTTTCGACGCCACCACTGGGCAGGAACTTCCGGGCTACTTTACTGAAGCCACGCGAGAGGAAGTGGATGCTGCCGCCTATGCGGCGGCAGCGGCCTACCCGCTGTACCGCACCCTGCCGCCCCTTCGACGCGCGGCGTTTCTCGACGCCATCGCGGATGAGCTCGACGCCCTGGGTGACGAATTCGTCGCGACGGTCTGCCGCGAAACGGCGCTGCCGGCCGCACGTATTCAGGGTGAACGTGCCCGTACCAGTGGGCAGATGAGACTGTTTGCCAAGGTGCTGCGACGTGGGGATTTCTTTGGGGCACGTATCGATCGTGCCCTGCCTGACCGTCAACCCCTGCCCCGTCCCGATCTGCGCCAATACCACATCGGTATCGGCCCGGTCGCCGTATTCGGCGCCAGCAATTTCCCCCTGGCCTTCTCTACGGCGGGCGGTGATACCGCCGCTGCGCTCGCGGCCGGTTGCCCGGTGGTATTCAAGGCACACCCCGGGCACATGGCTACGGCGGAATGGGTCGCTCTGGCAATCATTCGCGCCGCCGAACAGACCGGAATGCCGCCCGGTGTCTTCAACATGATTTACGGCGGGATGGTCGGTGCCTGGCTGGTGCAACACCCGGCAATCAAGGCTGTTGGCTTCACCGGTTCGCTCAAGGGCGGCCGGGCGCTGTGTGACATGGCAGCGGCAAGACCAGAACCCATCCCGGTGTTCGCCGAGATGTCGAGTGTCAATCCGGTACTGGTGCTGCCAGAGGCCCTCAAGACCCGTGGTGCAAACATTGCGGCCGAGGTCTGCGCCTCTGTGGTTCAAGGGGCAGGACAGTTCTGCACAAAACCTGGAATGGTGATCGGAATACGCTCTCCCGAGTTCGATGCGTTTCTCGATGAGCTGACCTGGCAGATCAACGCTCAGCCTGCACATACCCTGCTCAACGCCGGCGGGCTGTGCAATTACTCCGATGGCCTGACCCGCCTGCATGATCATCCGCAGATCCACCATCGAGCGGGGAACCCTCAAGCAGGTATCCAGGCTAACCCACAGCTGTTCGAAGCGGACGCAGAACTGCTGATCAACCATGACGAACTGCTGCAGCACGAGGTGTTTGGCCCGGTTGTAGTCGTCGTTGCGGTCAATGACCGGCAACAGCTGCAGCACGCGCTGCACGGTTTGCAGGGACAACTGACCGCGACCTTGATTGCCGAACCCGCGGATCTGGAGATATTTGCCGAGTTGATTCCAGTATTGGAACTGAAGGCGGGTCGCCTTTTGCTCAATGGTTACCCGACCGGTGTCGAAGTCTGCGATGCGATGGTTCATGGCGGCCCCTACCCCGCCACCTCGGATGCCCGAGGCTCGTCCGTGGGAACGCTGTCGATCAACCGCTTCCTGCGGCCGATCTGCTTCCAGAACTACCCGGACAGTTTGCTTCCCGACGCGTTGAAAAACGCCAATCCGCTCGGCATTCAACGCCTGGTAGACGGCGCCAGCACAAATGAGCGTTTGCGTTAATGCGCCAATTAGATCTCGTACTACGGCGATGTTAAATCGACCGTCTCTTGCGCTTTTGGACAAGCCGCATCCCTGCTTCGGCCCCTTGGCAAAGGGAGGTGTCGAATGACTACTTCTGGCCAAACCAACCCTTCTCACCCCACAACAATCAACCAATTGCGCCCGGCATCACTATAGCGCCCTGCTGGTATTCACGGGGCGTACAGCCAAACTCGCGACGAAACACCGTGTGCAGATACTGTGCGGATTTGAATCCGCACGCGCGGGCAACTTCCGCAATCGCTGTCTCGGTATTTTCCAACCCGCTCGTCGCCGCCGCCAGTTTGAAATGCAGAATCTCATCATGCACGCTGCAGCCCCTCACAGTGCGAAAGTGCGACTCCAGCGATGAGCGCGAGACGCCGACATAAGCCGCCACTTGCGCGGTCTTGATGCCCTGGCAGGCATATTGGCGGATAAACAGCAGCGCTTGCATGACGTAGGGGTTGCCCAACGGTTGGTGCAAACTCGACACCTGCACGTTGATCGCATCCGGCGGGATCAGGATGTGGGTGCCGGTGGACGGCATGCCGTGCAGCATCTGGTGGAGCAGTTGCGCGGCGGTGCGGCCCATCGTTTCGGTGCCCTGAATGACTGAACTCAGGGGGACCCGGGTCAGGCTGCGTGTCAGCGGATCGTTGTCGATGCCGATCAACGCCACCTGCTCCGGTACGGCGATTCCGGCGGTCAGGCAGGCCTGCAGCAACTGCCTTGCACGGGCGTCACTGACGGCGATGATACCTATGGGTTTAGGCAGGCTTTGCAGCCAGGCGATCAGTTGTTCGACGGCGCTGTCCCAGAGAGGTGCGCTTGTGCCCATGCCGCGGTAGACCTCGGCATGCAGGCCGTCACGTTGCATCAGCCGTCGAAAGGCTTTTTCCCGCTCCTGCGCCCAACGATTGGCCTGCGCTTCAGGCAGGCTGAAGCAGGCAAAACGCTGCAGCCCCGCCTCGATCAAGTGCGCGTAAGCCAGGGTGATCAATGCGTTATTGTCGGTGGCGACATAAGGGATTCCTTTCGGGTAGGCGCGCTCATCCTGATAAGAACCACCCACCGCCACCACCGGCAACTTGATGTCGGCCAGCGCCTCGCCAATCAGCGGATCGTCGAAGTCGGCAATGATCCCGTCACCCTGCCAGCGCTCGATCCCTTTCAACCGGCAGAGAAAATCCTCTTCCAGGAACAGATCCCAGGAGGCGCGAGTGCTGCTCAGGTAGTTGCCGATGCCGCTGATGATACCCCGGTCATAGATCTTGCTCCCGTTGAACAACAGTGCGATGCGGTGAACAGGCGGTACTGTTTTCATTATTTTCAGGCTTGTTCCGGGGCCCCTTCTCACGGAGGCGGTTTGCACAGACTAGGCGCGCAGACCACGAATCTCAATACGCAAAATCGCACCCAGTGTTGGTGATTTTCATAATCAGCAGGCATGGGGCCGTTGCTAGTATCGAGACACCGCCAAGAACAACAAGGACATTGCCAATGCCGTACTTCCCCGATGTCGACAAGATTCGCTACGAAGGCCCTTCCAGCGATTCTGCGCTCGCCTTCCGTCACTACGACGCCGACAAAATCATCCTCGGCAAACCCATGCGCGAACACCTGCGCATGGCCGCCTGTTATTGGCACACCTTCGTCTGGCCGGGCTCCGATGTGTTCGGCGCAGGTACTTTCAAGCGCCCGTGGCAACACCCCGGCGACCCGATGGAGCTGGCGATTGGCAAGGCGGAAGCCGCGTTCGAGTTCTTCTCCAAACTGGGTATCGACTATTACTGCTTCCACGACACGGATGTCGCCCCGGAAGGCAATTCGTTGAAGGACTACCGCAACCACTTCGCGCAAATGATTGATCATCTGGAGCGACATCAGGAGGAAAGCGGGATCAAGCTGTTGTGGGGCACCGCCAACTGCTTCAGCAATCCGCGCTTTGCCGCCGGCGCCGCCAGCAACCCGGATCCCGAAGTGTTTGCCTTCGCCGCTGCCCAAGTCTTCAGCGCCATGAACGCGACCCAACGCCTGAAAGGGTCCAACTACGTGTTGTGGGGCGGTCGCGAAGGCTACGAAACCCTGCTCAATACCGACTTGAAAAGTGAACGCGAACAACTGGGCCGCTTCATGCGCATGGTAGTCGAGCACAAGTACAAGATCGGTTTCAAAGGTGACCTGCTGATCGAACCCAAGCCGCAGGAGCCGACAAAGCACCAATACGATTACGACAGCGCCACCGTGTTTGGCTTTCTCCAGCAGTTCGGCCTGGAAAAGGAAATCAAGGTCAACATCGAAGCCAACCACGCGACCCTGGCCGGTCATAGCTTTCATCACGAGATTGCGACAGCCATCTCGCTGGGGATTTTCGGCAGCATCGACGCCAACCGCGGTGACCCGCAGAACGGTTGGGACACCGATCAGTTCCCCAACAGCGTCGAAGAAATGACCCTGGTCACCTATGAAATCCTCAAGGCCGGCGGGTTCAAGAATGGCGGGTTCAACTTCGACTCCAAGGTTCGCCGCCAGAGCCTTGGTGAGATCGATCTATTCCATGGTCACGTCGGCGCAATGGACGTCCTCGCCCTGTCCCTGGAACGGGCAGCCGCCATGGTGCAGAACGACCAGCTTCAGCGGCTCAAGGATCAACGCTACGCCGGCTGGCAGCAGCCGTTCGGGCAGTCGGTGCTGGCGGGTGAGTTCAACCTCCAGTCATTGGCCGAACATGCCTTCGCCAACGAACTGAATCCGCAGGCCGTCAGCGGCAGGCAGGAAATGCTCGAAAACGTCGTCAACCGGTTCATCTATCGCTGATCGCCACGGCGTCTGCGGGCGCAACAACGCTGTGACATTCGCACGACAAATCTGTGTCTTCTGCGTCTGCCAATTCTCTACAGTTCTACCAGCCCGAGACTCATCGTCAGGCAGTGTCTTTCAAACAAAAACAAAAGGACGCACCACCATGAAAAATGTGAAACGCGCGCTATTGGCCAGCGCCCTGGCGCTGCTGTCGCTACCGGTGATGGCCGATGCTGCCCACCCGAAAATCGGTTTCTCCATTGATGATCTGCGGCTGGAACGTTGGTCGCGTGACCGCGATTACTTCGTCGCGGCGGCGGAGAAAATGGACGCCAAGGTCTTTGTACAGTCGGCCGATGCCAACGAGCAAAAGCAGATTTCGCAAATCGAAAATCTCATTTCCCGTGGCGTCGATGTGATCGTCATCGTGCCGTTCAACGCCACGGTCCTGACCAACGTAGTGGCCGAAGCGAAGAAAGCCGGGATCAAGGTCGTGTCCTATGACCGCCTGATACTCAACGCGGATATCGACGCCTACATTTCCTTCGATAACGAAAAGGTCGGCGAGATGCAGGCCAGCGGCGTGCTGCACGCAGCGCCCAAGGGCAATTACTTCCTGCTCGGAGGTGCGCCTACCGACAACAACGCAAAAGTCCTGCGCGAAGGTCAGATGAAAGTGCTGCAACCGGCCATCGACAAGGGGGATATCAAGATCGTAGGCCAACAATGGGTGAAGGAATGGAACCCGACCGAAGCGCTGAGCATTGTTGAAAACGCCTTGACCCGCAACAACAACAAAATCGACGGCATCGTCGCTTCCAACGACGCCACGGCAGGTGGCGCCATCCAGGCATTGGCCTCTCAGCAACTGGCCGGCAAGGTGCCGATTTCGGGGCAGGACGCAGACCTCGCAGCGGTCAAGCGAGTGATCGCCGGCACGCAAACCATGACCGTGTACAAACCGCTCAAACTCATCGCCTCCGAAGCTGCCAAGCTCTCGGTGCAACTGGCGCGTAACGAGAAACCCGCCTACAGCTCGCAATACGACAACGGCAGCAAAAAAGTCGACACCATCCTGCTCACCCCGACTCCGTTGACCAAGGACAACATCGACTTGCTGGAACAGGACGGGTTTTACACCAAGGCGCAGATTGCCGGGCAGTGATCATCGCCCGGTAATGCCCCCCCTGCAGGAGCCAGCCCGCTCCTGCGGGGACCCGCCTCGTCACTGCCGCTTATGAGTCTCTGCCATGTCCGACTATCTGCTGCAAATGAACGGTATCGTCAAAACCTTCGGCGGTGTCACAGCGCTCAATGGCATCGACATCAAGGTCAAGCCAGGGGAATGCGTAGGGCTTTGCGGCGAGAATGGCGCCGGCAAGTCCACGCTGATGAAGATCCTTTCCGCGGTGTACCCCCATGGCACCTGGGACGGTGAGATCCTCTGGGACGGTCAACCGCTCAAGGCGCAATCGATCAGCGAAACGGAAGCCGCCGGTATCGTCATCATTCACCAGGAACTGACCCTGGTTCCCGACCTGTCGGTGGCCGAGAACATTTTCATGGGCCATGAACTGACGCTGCCCGGTGGGCGGATGAATTACCCGGCGATGATCCACCGCGCCGAAGCCCTGATGCGTGAACTGAAAGTGCCGGACATGAACGTATCGTTGCCGGTTTCGCAGTACGGCGGCGGCTATCAGCAACTGGTGGAAATCGCCAAGGCACTGAACAAGCAGGCACGCCTGCTGATCCTCGACGAGCCTTCATCGGCCCTGACCCGTTCGGAAATCGAGGTGCTGCTGGACATCATCCGCGACCTCAAGACCAAGGGTGTTGCCTGTGTCTACATCTCCCACAAGCTCGATGAAGTGGCCGCGGTGTGCGACACGATTTCGGTGATCCGGGACGGCAAACACATCGCCACGACCGCCATGGCGGACATGGATATTCCGCAGATCATCACCCAGATGGTCGGACGGGAAATGAGCAACCTCTACCCCACCGAGCCACACGACATTGGCGAGGTGATTTTCGAGGCTCGCCACATCACCTGCTACGACGTCGACAGCCCCGGGCGCAAACGGGTCGACGACATTTCGTTCAGTCTCAAACGCGGGGAAATCCTCGGCATCGCCGGGTTGGTCGGTGCAGGCCGCACCGAACTGGTGACCGCGCTGTTCGGCGCCTATCCCGGTCGCCACGAAGGCGAAGTCTGGCTGGACGGCCAACTCATCGATACCCGCACACCGCTCAAGTCAATCCGCGCCGGCGTGTGCCTGGTGCCGGAGGACCGTAAGCGTCAAGGGATCATTCCAGACCTGGGCGTCGGCCAGAACATCACCCTGGCCGTGCTGGACAGTTACTCGAAACTGACCCGCATCGATGCCGAAGCCGAACTGGGCAGCATTGATCGAGAAATTTCGCGCCTGCACCTCAAGACCGCGAGCCCGTTCCTGCCGATCACCAGTCTGTCCGGTGGCAATCAACAAAAAGCCGTATTGGCGAAGATGCTGCTGACCAAACCCCGGGTGTTAATTCTCGATGAGCCCACCCGAGGTGTGGATGTCGGCGCCAAGTACGAGATCTACAAATTGATGGGGGCGCTGGCGGCCGAAGGCGTGTCGATCATCATGGTGTCTTCGGAGCTGGCCGAAGTGCTCGGCGTTTCCGACCGCGTGCTAGTGATCGGCGAAGGCCAGTTGCGTGGCGACTTCATCAACCAGCAACTCACTCAGGAGCAGGTGCTCGCCGCCGCACTCAGCCAGCCTGCTGGCCATAACAACAATGATCGGAAATCCGCGTAAATGAATCAGGTCAAACAACTTTTCACCCGCTACAAAATGCTCGCGCTGGTGTTTGCCGTGGCGTTTATCTGGCTGTTTTTCAGTTGGCAGACCGAGGGTGGATTCCTGACACCGCGCAACCTCTCCAACCTGCTGCGCCAGATGTCCATTACCGGAATTCTCGCTTGCGGCATGGTGCTGGTCATCATCAGCGGTGAGATCGATTTGTCGGTCGGCTCATTGCTGGGCCTGCTCGGTGGTGTCGCGGCTATTCTCGACGTGGTCTACCACGTACCGTTGCTGGCGAACCTGAGCCTTGTGGCCGTGTGCGGGCTGCTGATCGGCCTCGCCAACGGCTACATGGCCGCCTACCTGCGCATTCCGTCATTCATCGTCGGGCTGGGAGGCATGCTGGCTTTCCGCGGCATTTTGCTGGGGATTACCGGCGGCACGACCATCGCCCCGGTATCACCGGAACTCGTCTACATCGGTCAGGGTTATTTGCCCCACACAATCGGAACGGGCCTGGGCGTTCTGCTGTTCGCACTGACGTTGTTCCTGACTTGGAAACAACGACGCAATCGCGCCCTTCATGGCCTTGCGGCACATTCACTGGTGCGTGACGTCGTGCGTGTGCTGTTGATCGGCGCGGTGCTAGCCGGATTCGTCCAGACCCTCAACAGCTATGACGGCATTCCCGTGCCGGTCCTGCTTCTGCTGGTTCTGCTGGGCGGTTTCAGCTACGTGACCAGCCAGACCGTGTTCGGCCGGCGCGTGTATTCCGTGGGCAGCAACATGGAAGCGACACGTCTGTCCGGTATCAATGTGCAGGCCGTGAAGCTGTGGATTTTCGGAATCATGGGAGTCATGTGCGCCCTCGCCGGCGTGGTCAACACCGCACGCCTGGCCGCCGGTTCACCCTCGGCCGGAAGCATGGGTGAACTCGACGCCATCGCCGCCTGCTTCATCGGCGGCACTTCCATGCGCGGGGGGTCCGGCACCGTTTACGGCGCCCTCCTCGGCGCACTGGTCATTACCAGCCTGGACAACGGCATGTCCATGCTCGACGTCGACAGTTACTGGCAGATGATCGTCAAGGGCAGCATTCTGGTGTTGGCCGTGTGGGTGGATGTGAGCACTCGGACTGGGCGACGTTGATCTGCTGTGTATGAAGTGATCCGCAGCAGTCTGCTTCTAGGGAGATGCGATTTTTCGTGACGGTTGTAATGCGGCCACCGATGGTCAGCCGCCCTTGGATTTGGGTAGAAAGTTACCTCTTCCAACAGGCGGCTATCGGCCAATAGCGGCCGTTCTGGAATGGCAGGAAACGACCGATAACTGTCTTCGATACGCAACTTTCGCCCGGAAGCGGCTCGATTGTAAGAATATGGCGGAGAGCTGCAAAACCGCCTACGCTTATAGAATGATTTCTCGAACGCCTTGCCCATCTGGTGGTATAGAGCCGAGAGATCTGACTTCCTTTGACCGTCCGCTTAACACCCACCCGGACCAACCCGCGCCTATCGCCAGCAACTGGCCCCTGAATCCGGTCCACACGACCAGCAGTACGGCGCAACGGGTAAAAGCCAGACCCAGTCCCCCCACCTGTCGTTCAAAAGCGACCGATGCCGCAGCACCTCTGGAAACGGGGGCGCTGTTCACGTTCTGCCATGAGGTCAATCCGTATGTATCGGCCGAGCACGATTCCTTACCAGCAGCATCGAGGGTTCAGCCGAACTTTTACTCAGGGGCATTTGAGCCTTGGATTATTCTTTCCCATGGAGGCGTTCGACGGGGACACTCCGAGCATGCTCAACCAGGTCACACTGGCTAAACAAGCCGAGGCGCTGGGCTTCTGCGCGCTCTGGTTTCGCGACGTGCCGCTTCGCGACCCTGGCTTCGGCGATGTCGGCCAAGTCTTCGACCCCTGGGTTTACCTGGGTTATATGGCCGCCCATACCTCGGAGATTGCACTTGGCACCGCCTCCATCGCCATCCCGCTGCACCATCCCCTGCACACGGCCAAGGCGTCAGCCAGCGTCGATCAGTTGAGCACTGGTCGCTTGATTCTGGGGGTTGCTTCGGGCGATCGGCCAGTGGAGTTTTCGGCGTTTGGCGTCGATCCCGAAAAGCGTGGAGAGATCTTTCGAGAACACTACGAGGTGATTCGCTGCGCCCACAGCACCAGTTTTGAGCCCATCCACTGGAGCACTGGTGAAATGCGGGGCGCAGACCTGATTCCGAAACCCACCACCCAGTTCATTCCAATGTTCGTGACCGGGAATAGTCGCCAGTCACTGGATTGGATCGCGCGTGAGAGCAACGGATGGATCAACTATCCACGCATACCGAATATGCAGCGGCTGGTCGTGGAAGATTGGCGGCTGGAGGTCACCAGGCAATGTGGCTCTGTGTACAAGCCCTTTACTCAGTCGCTGTACATCGATCTCGATGAGAATCCGTCCACGCCACCCACACGTATCCATTTGGGGTTCAGACTTGGACGTTACCATCTACGGTTTTTGCTGGAGTCGCTTGAGGAAATCGGCGTGGACCACGTCATTCTCAATCTCAAATATGGCAAGCGCCCTGCGGCGGAGGTTATTGAGGAATTGGGTACGCACATCGTTGCGCAGTTCGGAGTGCAGCCGCGTCCGGCAGCGCATCGAACATCGGTCACTGCTACGCCGACGAATGCTCACTTGACGAAACCATAAGGTGTCACGGCGCGGATGACCTCCGGATCTATATCAATGATGGAGATCTTCGCGCCATGAGCGACCGGTGCCCGGTCTACCCCTACCCAGCCTAAACCAATGATGAGCACATTGCCTTGCAGATTCTGTGCGGCTTCCACGCCGTCCATGGACACGATTTGCGCGCGTATCCTTTCACTTATACCGAGCGCGCAAGCATGGCATGAATCCTGGACACGGCACTTTAGCCATGACATTTATCTTAAATAAAAGTGTTTTAATTGATCACCGCCCGGGACAGCAGCAGGCCCAAGTGATCCTGATTTTCATACAAGACATCGTGAGCCTCCCCGAACTGAATGGAACTTCCTGTTGGATTTGCTTAACCGGGCAGCTTGGCCGCAAGGACGTCAACCTTCTCGATTGATGGCGGTTCAGCAAACAGCTCGGCAGCGTTTGCCATAAGCGCCGCCGCGACCTTGCCCGAAAGATGAGCCTGCCGGCCCGCTTCATCCGGGAATGCGTCAAAGATGCCAAAGGTGGACGGCCCCAAGCGGATTCCAAACCAGGCTGTAGTGGCTGGCTCCTCCTCCACTAAAGGAAGGCCGCTTAAGAGAAAGCGCTCCACCTCTTTCTCTTTCCCAGGTTTTGCTTCCAGACGAACGAACAACGCTACTTTGACCATGACGTGGCTCCTGTTGTTACGATGCGGCTGGTGCTATCTGGTCGCAATAGCTAAAAGGGGCATCCGGCTATTAACTATGGTCGACGACACCAGGATTACAAACCCAAAGAGACCAAGGGTAGCGTCGCATGTCGCTCGGACACTGAAAATGACGTAGTGGGCAGCGCGCAAGCCGCAGACCAGCCGCTTGATCACTTTTCCCGAGCTGTGGCCTGATAATAAAGACTCAACGATATCTGAAATTCAGGAGAACATAACAGATCATGGTTACTGTCAGGCCGACCAATATGTACTCGACACGCGGTAGAAATATAACTAACCCACCTAAAGAAAACACGATCAAGGTGTTTTGCAGTATGTATTTCCTTATTCGACTCACGGCTATGAAATAGCCATATTGCTTCCCCAGGAAAAACAATGCCATGCCGATGATCGACATGATCTGGAAATCGCGCATCGCAATGTCATTCAGGATCGCATGTCTGATCAAATTTGCCAGGAGTGCCAGCCCCATAAAAAGAAAAAGGTGCGAGTAGATCAAGGCGTGCCCACTCATACTGCTGTGATTTTTGCTCAGCAGGTAAAAGCTATCAAAATAGATCCACCAGATACTGCAAATCATGATGAATCCGGTGATTGCCGCCGTCACATTATAACGATCCCATTGAATGTTAGATAAACCTCCAGAAAGGCTGATTACTGACTCGCCCAATAAGATGAGGGTGAGCAAGCCTATGCGTTCAACCAAGTGTTCTGTATGGGCTGGCAGTGGCTTGTGTTTAGTCCAGAAAAATACAGGAAACAGAATATCGAGAATAATTCCAACATAAGCGACAAGGTAACGCACGGGCGGGTCAAAAATAACCGATGAGAGACTAATGACTGCGCTGATTAACAGGGCGAAGCCGAGCCTGGAGGAGAGCTCGCCGCGGGAATCGAATTTACTTATGGACGAAATGTACATGATGCTGATGATGGCACGTATGCCAAAATAGCAGGCAATAATAAGCGGGTAGTTCACTTCCAGGTCTTCCCCGATCCGTGCCGATAGCACAATGAGCAGGAGCATTATGAATAATGTTGCCAAACGGTGAAGATTGCTGTCTGTATCAAACCTGTTGGAGTAAATCGTGTGACTGGACCAGATCCACCACAACGGTACAAAAAGCAGTAAGAATGTCCATAATTGCTTATGTTCAAAGTGGCCTTCATGAACATGTCCGAGAGTATGCGTAACCTGGCCTATCGTAACAACGAAAGTCAGGTCGAAAAACAACTCCAACCATGTGGCGTGTCGATTTTTTTCATAATACTTCAAAGATTTCATTAGCTGCCGGCTCCGTGTGCACCTCTTTAATGTAAAAGGAAGCTAACGCTGGTTTGCCCTCGGCTCTGGTGTGGGTAATGCCAGGCCGATGTGGCTATCTAGAGATTTCGTCCGCGCACTAACAGAAGCTCAATCAGCTGACTCATCTCGTTGAACTCTGGGAGCCCGTCATAGCGAAGCCCGTCAAAGTAAAACGCCGGAGTACCGTTCACGCCGCTGCGTACACCGCCATTGAAGTCGGATTTTATTTTGGGTATGTAAGTACCGTCTTGCATAGCAAGATAGAGTTCTTCGTCGGAGAGGCCGTGTTTTAGAGCGATGGCCCGAAACAGCGGCAGGCCCAATCGTTCCTGATTTTCATACAATTCGTCGTGAGCCTCCCAGAAGAATCCTCGACTCCCGGCATACTCAGCGGTGACAGCTGCACCCATCGCATGCGGGTGAGCGGTGGTCAGTGGAAAGTTACGGAACACGAACTGCAGATCATCGCGAAAATGCTTTTGTAGCTCTTTGACCATCCAATACGCTTCACCGCAATAGGGACATTCATAGTCGCCAAATTCCACCAGTGTGACCTTGGCATGCGCACTTCCCTGGCGATGGTCGTTTTCACTTACCGGGACTTTGAGAGTGGCCATGTGATCACCTGTTAATTTTTGGCTGGCGTGCTTTGTGGCGAATTCGCCAGAGCATCCAGCGCATCCAGAATGCCGTCCGCCCCAGGATTGATTGCCATCGGTGAGACGTAGCTCCAGGCGACCACCCCCTCCTTGTCAATCACGAACAGCGCCCGCTTACAAACCCCCAGGTGAGAGTCGTACGCTCCATACTGTCGCGCCACGGCGCCTTTGGGCTCGAAATCGGCCAGCAGGCTGAAGTGAAAATTCCGATCTTTGGCAAAGGCCTGATGACACCAGGCGCTGTCAACCGAGATACCCAGTAGCGTCGCACCGTATTCTTTGAATGTGGGTAGCAACTGGTTGTACAAGGTCAGTTGGTCGCCACAAACCGAACTCCAGTCAGCGGGATAAAACGCCAGTATCACGGGATTTCCCCTTAGCTCGTGTAGCGACAGCTGCTGGTCAGGGGTTGCGTGAAGAGTGAAGTCGGGCGCGACAGTGCCGGCCGGCAGCGGACCCTGAATCAGGTCGTCAGTCGTTTCTTTTGCATCATCGAATTCTGAAATGTTCATTGCTTGAGCCTTGATAGATGGATGGTTGGGGGGGGCTCAGCGGGATACGACTTGCCCGGCGGATAACTCCATCCACCATCAAGGAATTCTTAAAACGCGACGATGCCTCGATCTCAGCCTGAGCCTGAGCCTGAGTGTTTTCGGCAGCAAGACGTTCACATTCCGCATCAATAAGCACGAGGAAATCTGCCGTGCGTTCGCGGCATTGGATTGAGGCCAGGTTGGCAGGGGAATGGTCGGATTCGCTCTGGCTCACCAATGACTATAGTCGTTGATGACGCTTACCGTAGTAGCTGAGCGAATTTTCGGTACCCTCCAGTGCCAACAACACTCACGCGCTTATCTTGCTGCCATTTCAGGCGGCGTTTTAACACGATGATTTTGGTAGCTATTTCGCCACTTCAGACAAATCTACATCTGCTTTCTGGACGACAACTGCTGCCCGTTACGACAAGCAGAAGTCGACCAGAGGCAGACACTGAAACCGCCTTCAGGTCGACAGAATGAAGGTTGATATGGGAAATGCTCTGGACAAACGAGTCGTTGTCATTAGTGCCGGCATCGTGGGCGCTTCGCTGGCGTATCACCTGGCTGATAAAGGCGCGAATATCACCTTGGTTGAGGCTGAAGGTATCGCGTCGGGAGTGATTGGGGTTCACTCGCATGGATCAACATCCTATACGGATAACGTGACCCCATTGCAGCACTGCGCGGAGCAGCAATCAAAGATGCGGCTCGTGCAGCGATGGTGCTGTACTTAACGAATAGTCGAGATCGGTCTTCGGGAAGCTGAGCGGTAGCCTTTGCGAATATTGTCACTGACCGCTTTTGGCCGTTTTTTGCCGGTCAAGGCCACCCAGTGTGCTGGTCAAATCCGATTGCAAACGACTGGTCAAGTCGAATGCAAATGGGTGGTCAAGTCCATGCAATTACGCACTATAGAAATCGGCGAGGTTCTGGCGCAGGTCGCTCAGATCAAGACATCGATCACTGCTGCGCAGAAGGTGAGTGACTGGAATGTGATCTTCAAGGTTGAACGAGTAAAACAGTCACTCCTGCCCACTCGATAACTGTCCCATCATGCTGCGTGCATCCCTGCTGGCCAATGCCGAAATTTTGCTGGAGGCCAGCCAGGGGAGCTACTTTTTCAAAAGAATCGGCCGAATACAGCCGATCATTAAGTGGAGAACATCGCCCTTAGCGCTGAAGTCGGGTAGGTGACTTCGCCGGACGGTTACGCTGCACCCTCGTCTTCGATTCGTTGTGAAATCTTGATCCAAAAGGAGCGATTTAGAACCGAACCGGCATGCCAAAACCTGGTTAGTCGAATTGTGTGCCTTTTTGTATCAGTTCGACTTTGTACCCGTTGGGATCTTCAATGAAAGCGATTATCGTGCGTCCATGTTTCATGACACCTGCTGGCCGAGGAACGCGATATCCCAGGATTGCTGCGCGGTTGCACACCGCTTCTGCATCCTCAACCTCGATAGCGACATGCCCGTATGCATCACCAAGTTCATAGCTATCTTGCCCCCAATTTCGCGTCAGTTCCAAGACGGCAGATTCTGTCTCCGGGCCATACCCGAGGAAAGCAAGAGTGAATTTGCCCTCGGGATAGTCTTTCCGTCTCAAAAGGCTCATGCCGAGCACTTTGGTGTAGAAGTGAATGGTTTTATCCAGATCTACTACGCGTAGCATGGTATGTAGGATGCGCATCAGTTTCTCCGCTGCAGCATCGGCCCGCAAGGCCGACATCTCTTAGAAGGCTTTCTCGAACAGAGACGAAAGCCGTGCGTCCACGCCCTATCTATCGCGAGCCCTTGAGGCCCGAAGATTACGGTCATTGGATGCCTTTGCGAGGCCGATGTTAAGCTCACACTGGAATCACTAAAAGTGACAAAAAGTGAGCAGTGCCATCACAAAAGGAAAATGTCTTGAAGCTTTCACAGCTCGGTTTTTTTTGCGCCGTCGTAGAGCACGGCACAATAGCCGCCGCCGCCGTACAGCTGCATTGCGTACCTTCGAACATCACAGCAAGGCTACGAGAGCTTGAAGACCAGCTGGGTGTCGTCCTGTTCAACCGAGAAAAAAACCGGTTGCTGGTTACACCCGAAGGTAGGCTGGTCTACCGCAACGCAAAGTTGCTCGTCGATCTGGCGGCTGAAACACGCTCGCTTTTTTCGACCGATTCCATTAATGGTGTGCTTCGAGTCGGGGCGCTGGATGTAGCGCTGGCTAATCATCTGCCCCAGCGTCTCGTACGGTACCGTCTGGAGGCGCCGGGGGTAGATCTCCACATCCGTCCGGAGCACTCGCTACACTTGGAGCGACTATTGATCGATGGCGAGCTTGATCTGATCCTCACTGATGGCCCAATCGAGCATCCGTTGCTTGAAAGCCGCTTAGCCTTTCGTGAGCGCTTACTGAGAGTGGTACCGAAGGCTTTCTCCTCGCCCACCCCCGGAAGCTTGGCTGGACTTGAACTGTATGTATTTGGTCGCACCTGTCACTACAGATACCAGGTTGACAACTGGCTTGAAAGCAACGGCATCCAGCCTCGGGCGATTTTGGAAATCGAGTCGTATCCGAGTATTTTTGCATGTATAGCAGAAGGGTTAGGCTTCGCCTGTGTTCCGGAAAGTTATGTCGACCTTTACGCTAGCCAAGCGGATACATTTCAGGCCGATCATGTGCCTGGCCTGGACTCGAGCGATATCTATTTCGTCTGGCGAAAAAGTCAGCAGTCGCCCTTAATAAAAAACTTCATCGAGATAATTGATATTCAGAGCAATTAGTCGTTACCGAGTCCAAAAAGCCGCGCTGGTGCTGATCATGGTGGACGGTAAAGGGTACCCCGCACGTAAAAGATAATTTGTTTAGCAGAAACCAGCGAATACCTTCCTGACGAAAACCAAGGGACGTTGCTACGATTCTTGTCAATGCCAAGACCCGGATCAACGCCACTTACCACAACCAATACCTGAACCACGGGCAGTTGGAACCGCCTTCTGCGCTGGCCAAATTCAATCCGGACGGTTCGCAGGAGGTCTGGCTGCCGAATCAAGCGCCGGACATGTTCCGTGCGGACATAGTCAAACGCACTGGTCTGGAGCTTTCCCGCATCACATTGCATTCGCCGCTGGTGGGTGGATTCTTCGGGCGGCATTTTCTGTACGATTCCGCCAGCCCGTACCCGCAGGCCATCAATTTGTCCAAGGCAGTGGGGCGTCCGGTGAAACTAATTTGGAGTCGCGAGGAAGGGTTCAGTGCAGGACGTGCCAATTTCCAGTATGGCGAACGCGATGCAGTGGTGGTGGTGGTGGTGGTGGTGGTGGTGGATGAAATTGGCCGAGAAATTGCCTCGAGTCGAGAAGGCAAAGTCAGCCAACGGCGCCAATCTGATACTGTTTTTTATATTTGATCTGAGCCTTTTTTAGTGAGCCGGTGCTCTATAGGGTGCGCGTCCGACGCACCCAGTGAAGCATCGGAGATCAAGCCGATACGGGTCAACGTCGTCTCGCCAGGTGTCGTCGACACCCCGACTCGGGACTTCCTGAGCCGCGAGGATCATCAAGGTCTTCTCGAAAGCGTCGCGGGTAGCCTTCCGGTAGGTCGGGTCGGCCAAGCTGATGATCTTGCAGACGCTGCGCTGTCAATGATGGGAAATGGCTTCATCAAAGGCACCGTGCTCCACGTCGATGGTGGTGGTCGCATTGCCTGACGCTAAGCCTTTCCACTTCACCATGAGGATTTTGAAATGAGCGATAAACACGTAGCACTTGTCGTTGGTTCCAGCGGGATCATCGGCAGCGCTTTGGTCGACACGCTGTTCAGTGCGCCTGAATGGTCCGTGCGGGCTTTGCGTAAAACGAACCTGCCGGGCGTCGAGGCCATCGATTGTGATCTAAGCGATGCTAAGGCAACCCGGTTAGCGCTCGAAGCCGCATCAGATACCACTCATGTGTTCTATGCGGCGTTGCAGACCGATCCTGAATTGGCGCGCGAGTCTGAAATCAACACCGTGATGCTTAGAAACGTTCTGGACGGGTTAAAGGCCAACGGTGCTCCGCTACAGCGGGTTGTGCATTATCAGGGGGCAAAAGTGTATGGCGTTCACCTGGGCGCAAGCGTCGCACCATTCTATGAAGATGACCCACGCCACGTGGCTGCCAATTTCTACTATGCCCAAGAGGATTTGCTCAGAGAAAGACAGGTCAGCGACGGCCTGGATTGGAGCATCCTCAGGCCAGATGTGGTGGTAGGCGACATTGCCGGCAACCCGATGAACATCGCAATGGTGATTGGTGTCTTCGCAGCGCTGAGCAAACAGGCAGGTGTGCCACTGCGTTTCCCTGGCTCCATGCGCACGTATCGAGAGGTCGTTGCTCAACTCACCGACGCGCATTGGCTGGCACGCGCGAGCCTATGGGCCGCACTCGCACCCACGGCCCGTAACGAAGCCTTCAACCTGGTAGGAGAGCCGTTTCGCTGGGAACGCATCTGGATCAAGATCGCCGAAGCGCTAAACATGGAGGTCGCCACGCCTCAGCCGTTTTCTCTCGCCAAGCACATGCCCGGTAAAGCCAAGGACTGGGAGCGACTGGCAACTGAGCATGAGCTCAGCACATTGCCCTATGACAAGCTGGTTGGCTGGCCGTTCGGTGACTTTATCTTCAACACCGGATTCGACATGATTTCGGACATGAACAAGATCCGTCGTGCGGGCTTCACGGAAGTGGTGAACAACGAAGAGATCATGGTTGATGCGTTGAAGTGGCTGGCAGAGAAGGGATTCTTGCCAAGTATTTGAGTTGATTTCGATGGGTTGAATATCTTGACTTGGTGGCTGCTGCTTCGACGGAGGTGGCTGCTATCGGCCAAGAGCGGACATTGAAGTACTGGACCTATGCAAATGAATCACCAAGGTGATACAAGCGCATAAAAATGCCGGTCGCTATCAAATATCTCCGTAGACGCACTATCAATATCGTGTTGCGTAGCGATTGGGCCATTCTTGCATCACATCAATGAAAACCGCTTTCGATAATCACTTGGCCCAACTCCGAGACGCCGCATAAATGCCCTTCGGAACCCGTCCGTATTGGCGTAACCGACTGTATCGGCCAAGCGCTTGAGTGAAACGTCAGAATCTTCGATCAACCGTCTGGCCGCATCGATCCGGGCCAGTTCAACAAATTCGGCCGGGGTCGAACCGGCTTCAGCCTTGAAGGTACGTGCGAAGTTTCGCTCGCTCATACCGGCGCGGGCGGCCAGGATGGGGACACTTAAGTCGGCCTTCAGGTGCTCCACCACATAATCCTGCACGTCTCGGATCACGCTGCGTTCGGCGGTTTGCGCTGCTAGTTGCGCGCTGAACTGCGATTGCCCGCCAGGCCGCTTGAAGAACATCACCATTTCACGGGCCACGCTGAGCGCCAATTCTCTGCCGTAATCTTCTTCGACCAGCGCCAAAGCCAGGTCCATGCCCGCCGTGACACCCGCCGAAGTGTAGATGTTGCCATCCTTGATAAAGATGCTATCCGGATCGACGTGTGTTTGCGGGTGCTCCTTAGCGAGTTTTGCGCTGGAATTCCAATGGGTGGTGACACGGCGCCCGTCGAGAAGGCCAGCGGCCGCCAGTAGAAAAGCACCGCTACAGACTGAGCCGATACGACGTACGGATTTCGCTTGCCGACGTAGCCAATCTTGCAACGCGGGGTCATGCGCGATTTCGTCGATATGTGGGCTGCCGGCCACAAGCAAGGTGTCGATCTTGCCTTTATAAGTTTCGAAGGTTTCATCAATGCCAAGCTTCAAACCACTTGAGCCTTTGATCATGCCCTTGCTGGTACCGATGACTTCGACCCGATAGGCGCGCGGATTACCCAGTTGCTTCGCTGCTTCGGCGAAGACGTCGGCGGGCCCGACGACGTCCAGCAGTTGCACACGGGGGAATGCCAGGAGGGTTATACGCATGATGTCTGTCCTCGTCGATTCATTGGCTGAATACGTCGCTTTACGACTATTTCAGCCAACGACTGTTTGGCTGAAAATAGCCCCAACAGCAAATTCAGTCAAACGGGAGACTGCCATGAACACTGCATATACCCCCACCGTCGATGCCGCTCAAACGGTAACCGCCAGCAAAACATCGATCAAAAATCTGCCTATCAATTTGTTCGGTTCAGTGATGGGTTTGGCCGGCCTGGGCCTGGCCTGGCGCTTTACTGGCCAGTATTACGGCGTCGGCGGCATCTTGGGTGAGGCAATTGGCGCTCTTTCCGGCCTGGTATTCGTGCTGTTGACCCTGGGATACCTGACCAAATGGGTGAAACATCCAGCCGCGGTCAGGGCCGAGTTCAACCACCCGATCGCCAGCAACTTTTTTGGCACCGTCACCATTGCACTGTTGTTGCTTTCGGCAGTCGCGGCACCCCACAACGAATTGCTCGGACGGGTTCTCTGGATACTGGGCAGCGCACTGACGGTGTTGCTCGCAGGCCTCGTGGTTTCCCGTCTGTTGTCGGGCAATCAAGACTCGTTGAATGCCGTACCTGCCTGGCTGATTCCAGGTGTTGCCACCCTCGATATCGCGGTAACCGGTGCGCATATGCCTATGGCCTGGGCTACTGAGTTCAACCTGTTTGCCCTCGCCGTGGGTGCAGTGCTGGCGCTAGTATTCTTCACCCGGATCTTTTCGCGACTGGTGCATGAGGCAGCTCCGGCCAAAGGCATGGTGCCTTCGCTGATGGTCCTGATTGCACCCTTTGAAGTAGGTTTTCTGGCCTACACCAACGTGTTCGGCGAAATCGACCGGTTTGCCAGTGTGTTGTTCTACTTCGGCCTGTTCCTGTTCGTGGTGTTGAGCTTCAAAGTGTTCCGTCGGGATGTGCCGTTCGCCCCTTCGTGGTGGGCAATCAGCTTCCCCATCGCAGCTCTGAGCAACGCGGCGTTGAAATATGCACATGCCCAGGAGAACACCATGTTGATGGTCATCGCTGCTGTGATCCTGCTGTTCCTCACTGTGGCACTGACCGTGCTGATGGTGAAAACCCTGACCAGCCTTTTCAGCGGAAAACTGTTGGCCAACTGACCTTTTACCTCCCTTTGGCGAGCCTTAACCGGCTCGCTTTTTTTTGCCTATAAGGTTTTATCGAATGACTTACAACACATCGTGGTTGCTGCTGATCGTTGCTGGATTCCTGGAGATTTTCTTTGCAGTCGGATTGAAATCTGCAAACGGTCTTGAACGGCCCTGGCTGCTCCTGGGCACGGTCGTAACGTTGGCGGGCAGTTTGTGCTTATTGACGATAGCGTTGCGGGTGCTGCCCGTAGGAACCGCCTATGCGGTGTGGACCGGCATCGGCGCTGCCGGCACAGCCATCGTTGGAATGTACTGGTTAGGTGACGCGGTATCGTTCTGGAAACTTGTTTGGATTGGCTTGATTCTCTTGAGTGTCGCCGGATTACGCTGGGCGGCCTAAACAGAGCGAATACTTAATTGAATCGATAAACAACCCTATGTTGAAGACTATTGATAAAGAGGGATTGTTGTCGTTCGTGACAGGAAGCACTCGGCCAATAGCGGGCATTCGAGAATCGTGCGCTCGCAGTCATGTTATGGTTAGAAACTGAAAGGTAACGTACGAAAATCAATCATGGATCTGGTTCAGCTTGCGCCTGCGACATATCACACAACGGACGACTACTGGCATCTTCTTCGCGCAGGAGATGGCTCAATCTTTGTCCTCGTCAACTGCGAGGCGTCTTTTGTGAGTTACGAATGTCTGATTAAGCTCAACGACGAGGAATTGCGCGACTACCGAGGCTTGGGCTGGCTATCCATTCAGCACCTGGCTAACCGAATCAATTACTTTGTCGATGATTACAATGGCCGCCGGATCACGGGCCCTTTGCTCGAAGCAGCCATTCAGGCTTCAAAGCTCTAAACATCCCAAGACATCTGGGTAATGTTCGTCAATCCGCAGCCGAATGACGGCTAGGGGTCGACTTCTGCCGGTCACGATAGGCAGAAACCGGCCAAAAGCGGCCTCTTGTGTGTGTCTGCAATGTTAGGGAGGACTCATTCTGTCTGCCGGTAGCAAGGCCGTGGAGTTCAACGCCGCTTCATATAGCGCGGTGCCAAATCTGCTTGATACGGCAACCAGGATCAAAAATGGCACTGCTTTTCGCTATTTAGCGGCGTTGTGTCAACATAGATCTTTGTGCCGCTGGCCTTTTGAACCTGACAAGTGCCCGGCTCTATTTGCGATATGGATTCACCCATGAAACTGTTCAAGGACGTCTCGATGCGTATTGCCCCTTCCCTGTTTACGTTTGCCCTCGTCGCCAGCCTGCTCAATGGCTGTGCCTCGCCCTCGACACCACATAATAGTTATTTGAGCACCGGGCAAAGCGTGGTGTCCGACCGTGCGGATATGGACTTCAAAGATGGCAACGTCTATTTCAAAACACTGGACAACAAGTCTTCAGCCGATCAGTTCAGCGAAAGTCTGAACGCCTGTGTTCAATTTCAGGTCGCCAGTTACCAGCAGAATGGCCAAGGTGTGCAAGTCCTACGCTCACTGGGCTACTCCGAAGCGAAAATCATCAATGAAGGCAATCGTCTATGCATGGAAAGCAAAGGCTGGGCGCTCTACAAAGTTATTAACAGCCAAGTACAACGCGTTAACCAAAGGGAGGCGAGTTATGCCTCCATGTCCGAACCAGAGCTTAAAAGCGCCCGCGACCTTATCATCAACCAACGTGCGTGGTACCTAAAATATGCGCCCCATGTTCTTGCTGTCGGTGATTTGGCGCAATAATCAAGCCAAACGGTATGTCTTACTGATAATTTGAGCGCGAATCTGGAAGAATCGCCTTTGGTTTCCTGGACGCGCCACTCTGGGTCGACGTTGGTCATAGTGACAATTCACTCATAGAGAAAAAATTCAGGTCGGATTCACTATTAATCGTCGATTAATCATCATTGTACAACTGATTTGAAGGCACTTATGGTCGCGGATAAATCGGCGACTGGTGCTCTGTGTGATTCGCTCTCGCGCTATTCGAAAGATCAATCGCAATCGGCTTTCTAGATACTACGACCGGCCGCTTAGGGTCGGTTTCAGTCGGTCACGACAGGCAACAATCGGCCAAAAGCGGCCCTTCACTTTAAAGTCTGAAGCGCATGGAATCAGCCTTTCTTTAACTGGCCTCCACAAATGTGAGAATGCCACCTTGCGGTCCAGCCGCAAGGTGTGCTCTTGCTATTTAGTGGCAGTGGTAGTCGTTCGTTTTATGGTTGCGATGGCAACCTTTTGAATCAGTACCGCCACTGTGCGCGAAGACAGCAACGGACGTAATCGAAAGTAAAGCGGCGATCAAAATGGCGGACAGTTTCATCAGGGCTTGCTCCATGCTCATGTTTTTTTATCCGTGAGATATCTCACGCTTCGCAGCGTATGGCTAATTGCCTTCATTGGACAAGCGACTTCCTAACTGTCTTCCCAACATTAGATGAACGGCCGAGCGCCTACTTCTTGAGCTACCACTGGCTCTGGTTTCGGATGGCCCCACATCCCCCAGGGGGATATAAACCCCCTACAAATGGGAAACTCGTCGCTTTCATGCGGCGGTGGCGAAAAGGCACAACCTCCGAGAGTGCCAAGCACGGCCATTCGCACGAGTAACCCTCCGAAATAAACAAGGCTGCGATTGCGGCCTTGTTTATTTCTACGTGACGACACTGTCCTCTGAGCCAGTGATTGAGCGACTCAAAATGAATGTCAGCTTTGGATTGAAGCAGCCATTCAATGCTCTACAAAATCAGGGGCGATTCAATGGGTCGGTTGCCCGCTCACGACAGCCAGCTATCGGCCCTAAACGGCCTGCATGGCATGGCTCGAAGAGGAGTTCTCCCCTTCCCTGTCAGCATTCATTTGCCGAAATCCGGTCTCTTTGATCGGTTAAAACGCAACAGATCAGCAACGACTAAGCTTTTTCGAATGAACCTCGTCTCTCAAGGTGATCGCCATGAGCGCCGCGCCTCTGTCCGAACTCGATGCCGCCCTTCCCGGTCTGGCTCGCAAGATTCGCGTACTGGATGCCCTGTCCTGGCCTGATGGCGTCGAGGAAATCTTCCTGGCGCATTGGCGTGGCGGGAAAGCTGAGTTGCCCAGAGTCGAACTGCGCCCACGCGACCACAGCGCCGACGTCGCCGCGCTGGAAGCCTTTATCGACCGATGCGATGAGGGGCATCCGGCCGGGAACTACCTCGCCATGACAGCACGTAGCTATGCCACGGCCGGACGCATGCTCGGCGCCATTGGCACCCCCGCCTTTACTCAGTATTCGTCCGCGCTGTACCGGCGCCCGGACTTCTACTACCCGAGCCAAAAGCTGAGCATGCTGGACGCGGCACAATTCTTCCTCAAGACCACCGACGCCCTTCTTGGCGGAGCCCGGATTCCACCGAGCCCGGCAGAGATCCCCGCCGAGGCTTTCGCCGCCTGGATGCAACCGGAACTGGACCGTTTCTTCGGGCCGGGCCGGATTACGGTCGTGCTCGACCCGACCCTGGCCTCCAAGGCCATCGCCGGGGCGAGCCGTATCCGCCTGCGTGCCAGCGCCCTGTTCTCGGAACTGGACAAGAATCAACTGTTGCAACACGAGGCCTTCGTGCATGTCGCCACGGCACAAAACGGCGCGCTCCAACCCAACCTGAAAAGCCTGGGCCTGGGGGCGCCACGCACGACCCAGACTCAGGAAGGCATCGCCACCCTGGCCGAGCTGTTCACCGGCAGCATGGACATCAACCGTTTACGCCGCCTCGCCCTGCGCGTGCTCGCGGTCCAGCAGGCGCTGGATGGCGCCGATTTCATCCAGGTGTTCGAAGGGTTTCTCGCCGCCGGTCAGTCGCAAGAGGAGTCCTTCCGCTCGACCCAGCGGGTTTTCCGCGGCGCCGACCTGCGCGGTGGCTCAGCGTTCACCAAGGATGCCGCCTACCTGACCGGTTTGCTCGGCGTTCATACCCTGCTGCGCATCGCGATCCGTGACAACCGACCAGAACTGGTGGGCCATCTCTTCGCCGGGCGCCTCAGCCTGGGTGACACCGTACGCCTGGCCCCGCTCTTTGAATCCGGCTGGCTCCAAGGGCCGGTCCACGTCCCGGCCTGGGCCGCCGATCTGCGCCTGCTCGCGGCCAACCTGGCCTTCTCCGCTTTTATCGCCCGGATCAAACTGGATGTGCTCGATCTTGAGGTGCTCATGGCCTTCGCCGATGAGCATGAAGCCGATGCCAGCGCCTAGCCAGAATCTGAAGCGGTGTACCGACCTCACCGTGCAGCCGCCGCTGTCCGGCCAAAAGCAGTCATTTCCCACTCCTGGAACCTGCCCATCAGCTATAGAGTTCAGGATTGAAACGACCCGTCAGGATTTGGGTTCAAGCATTAGTAACGCGTCAATGTCAGAGGGTTACGGGCGATACAGTTACGAATCAGTCGGGAATAACCCGGCAGGATAGCCTCCGCAGGTCCACGCTTTGGCTAAGCGTTCGCGCAAATGGCTAATACCGATCAGATGAACTCAGCTCCACCGGGGAATTTTACGTAAACTTTACGGCTAGCCATGTTGACTCAATTGATACTCTGCAGCGCTCATCAGCCAGGCGTTTTTTATGTCCATTGCAGTACTGCGGCTCATCGGATTTATCCTCGGTATTTTTTTGATCACGTTGGCCGTGAGCATGGTTATTCCCATGCTTACCCTGGTGGCTTATGAGCGCAGCGATGATCTGTCCGCGTTTCTCTGGTCGAGCCTGATCACCTTCGTCTGTGGACTGGCGCTGATTATTCGCGGACGTCCGGAGGTTGCCCAACTTCGTCCACGAGATATGTACCTGTTGACCACGGCCAGTTGGGTTGTCGTCTGCGCCTTTGCGGCTTTGCCGATGGTGCTCATCCATCACATCAGCTACACCGATGCGTTTTTTGAAACGATGTCCGGCATCACCACCACCGGCTCGACGATTTTGACGGGGCTGGATACCGCGTCACCCGGGTTACTGATTTGGCGCTCGATGCTGCACTGGCTCGGCGGAATTGGTTTTATCGGCATGGCCGTGGCGATTTTGCCTTTGTTGCGAGTCGGCGGCATGCGCTTGTTTCAGACAGAATCTTCAGACTGGTCAGAGAAAGTCACACCACGCTCTCACGTCGCGGCGAAATATATTCTGGTGCTCTACCTCGGGCTGACCGGGGTGTCCGCTCTGGCGCTATGGGTCGCGGGAATGACGCCTTTCGAAGCGATCAATCATGCGATGTCATTTATTTCAACGGGCGGCTTTTCAACCTCGGATGCATCCCTGGCGCACTGGCCTCAACCGGCTATTCATTGGGTCTCCGTGGTCGTCATGATTCTCGGCAGCCTGCCTTTCACCTTGTATGTCGCCACACTACGGGGCAACAAAAGTGCGTTATTGAAAGACCATCAGGTGCGAGGGTTCATTGGGTTTCTGGTGATTACCTGGCTGCTATTTGGTACATGGTTGTGCATTAACAGTGACTACAGCTGGTGGGAAGCGTTTCGTATCGTGGCTGTCAATGTAACTTCGGTGGTCACGACCACGGGTTTAGCCCTTGGGGATTACACCTTATGGGGCAGCTTTTCTGTTTTGCTGTTTTTCTATTTGACCTTCGTCGGCGGTTGCTCTGGGTCTACGGCGGGTGGGCTTAAAATATTCCGCTTTCAGGTCGCCTCCTCCTTGCTGATGGGCAGCCTGAAACAACTGATTCATCCTCGTGCGGTGATTCGGAAAAAATACAACGGCCATCCCATTGATGAAGACATCGCGCGTTCACTGCTGACCTTTTCATTCTTTTTCACTATCACCATCGGTGGCATTGCCCTGGGGTTGGCGCTGATCGGTCTTGATTGGACGACTGCCTTAAGCGGTGCTGCCACCGCAGTTTGCAACGTGGGCCCCGGACTGGGGACGATCATTGGTCCAGCAGGCAACTTCTCGACCTTGCCGGATGCGGCAAAATGGCTGCTGACGGTCGGCATGCTCTTGGGAAGGCTGGAAATTCTGACCGTGCTGGTGCTGCTCACACCCGTCTTTTGGAGGTACTGATCGAGTCGATAACGACGGTCTGTCCTAGACCGTCGCAGTGGATGGTCAGACTGCTGTCTGCTCTGCCATTTCCAGAGCATCATCGACCGGTTGAATCCACAGTCGATAGCCAAGTTAAAGAGAGCCTGATCCCTGACTCGGAGCCGGGCTTTCTGTCCCCAGTGGAGATGACGGCTGATGAGTTGTTCATTTGTAGTCATCATCACGTCACAACGTTCCACGCGAAAAAAACGGTGGGGGTTCTGACAAATATCAATGATCACGCCTGGCCAGCCGTGCAACCCATGGATTGGCACTCAGACCATGTAATAGCACACTGAGTAAAACGGTACAGACAGCAGTAGCCACCAAGGTACGGCTTGCTTGTAGAGGGTAGGCCAATATCATGACGGCGAAGACAATGCTGGCCAGACCTCGCGGGCCGAACCAACCGATGAAGAGGCGCGTTTCGAAATCGAAGCGGGTTCCCACCAGGCTGATCAGCACAGGCAGCATGCGAATCACGGTCAGGCTGAGCACCGAGTAAAGCCAGATGTTCAGGGTGAGACTGCTCCAGGCCCAAGGGATCACCAGTGCCCCAAATACGACCCAGGTAATGACCGATAACAGACTGCCGAACTCTTCGCAGGCCTCGAGCATCTGGTGCTTTTGCTCGGTAAACAGAAAACTTGCAAGCAACCCACCGACGAACGCGGCGATAAAGCCGCTACCGCCCAGTGTTTGCGCTGTGGCAAAGCACAGAATGGCAAGCCCGGGCAGGGTCAACTGTGACCACACTGGCGTTTGCCACTGGTGTTTTACGGAGTAGCGCTGCAACCGCCAGGCGATGAGCGTAAGGGTAAGGCCGATGAGTGCACCGATGCCCAGTTCCTCGATCACTAACTCTAATGCCAGTGAGATAGGGGACTGTGTCTGTTGTTCGACCAGCAATGCCAAAAACACAAGCAACACTGGAACGCAGATTCCATCATTCAACCCGCTCTCAACGTTTAACCCTTCACGCACGGACGCGGGAACCTGAGGGTTGCTCACAACAGCCTTACCGAGCGCAGCATCGGTGGGAGCCAGGAGGGTTGCCAGTATTGCCAATTCCAACGGTGGGACCTGTGGGAACAGCCAGACGCCGATTAGCCAACCACCCGCTATGGTCAGCGGTAGCCCCATCATCAACAAGCGCAGTGGAAGCCCTTCATTGGCCCGAAGGACTTTCAGATCAGCATTGGCAGCATCGCTGAACAGAACAATCGCCAGCGTCAGCTCAGCCAAGAACTTGAGGCCCTCCCTGTCAATCCGGAGTTGCAGAACGCCCAGAAATGCCGGGCCGAGAAGCAGACCGACAAGCATGAACATAAGCGGGCCATTAAGCAGGCGTGACTCGAAGCGCCCCGCAAATATGCTGTAGGTAAGGAGGAAGGCGGCAAGCAGCGCTAAGTTCTGATACATCGACGACCTGCCTGTTAAGGTTGGCCAGATGAAACACGCAACCTTGAGGTAAATAACTTCAGGGTAGTTCCATTTGCATTTTCGTGGTGAACACCGGCGCAAATCGCAATCGCATTGAAGGCCCGACTTGAATCAATCCGTCTGAACTTCCGCTGCTGGCCGGGTACTGCGTGTCGCGAAGGGCCTGAAAAGCCCCATTCGCGACTACAGTTTCACTGCCGACTCTTCAAAAGCCAGGTCAGATTTCAATCCGGCAGCGTCAGGTCTCGAGCGTTGTTTCGGTCTATAGGAAACAGGTATGACGAATCCGCAAGATAAAGCCGGGTCCGAAGAGGATCTAGGTCAGATGGTAATAGGGCGAGGGCCCTGCACCTATCTATTGCTGCTCTTACTAGGATTGATCCTCCTGTTTCCCTTTCTTGAGGAAGGTATATTTGCTCGCACGTTTCTTGGCATTCTGTTTTCAATCGTGCTACTCGTGGGCGCTTTCGCCACCAGGCAGACTCGGTTGGGGTTCATCCTCAAACTGGGCCTGGCGTTGCTTGGAGTTGGCCTTCAATGGGCGGCGTTGTGGGCTGAAAGTACCGCGATTCTTGTCCTTGCCGGGATATGTTATGCGGCGTCTCTTACAGTCTCGTTCATCGGAGTGCTTCGCTATATTCTCAAGCGTGGGCCAATTACAGCCGACAAGCTGCATGGCGCACTTGCGGGTTACATCATGCTCGCCTTCGTTTGGTCCTTCGTCTATGCGCTGGTCGAGATATCCAGCGCTAGCTCATTCGGTCCTGGCAACCTCGATTTCGCACAGCCCGGCACTTTCTTCAAACTGATCTATTTTAGCTTCACGACGCTGACGACCACCGGTTATGGCGATGTGCTCCCGTTGACCAACCACGCCCGCTCACTTGTGATGGTCGAAGAATTTTCAGGCGTCTTTTACGTTGGTGTTGTGATAGCGCGGCTTGCCGGTCTTTATCCGTCGAATCAGACTAAGTGACTCTCGATTTGCCTGTGCCACCTTCGGGCATCAGTGATCGAGTCGTCCTTCATTTAGTGAATGCCTGCGATCGACAGCTTTTGGCAGATTGCTGTCCATCGCGACAGACAGCAACCGACCCAATGCAGCCGTTCACGGAGGGCAGCAATTTGCCAAAAGCGGATATTCAAACCTTTGTAGAATAGAACGCGCTGCGGTAGTCGCAGGAACTCAACGGCTCAATAGCCACATGAACGGTGATTTTTAGAATACCTAACATGACCACCAAACCTTTTGCGCAAGCATCCCGCGCTGAGTACACGCGACGGATAAACCGTGTGCTCAACTACATCGATGCTCACCTTGATCAACCTTTAGATGGCGCGCATTTGGCCGACATCGCCAATTTCTCTCGCTTCCATTTTCATCGAATTTTCGCCGCATGGATGGGAGAAACGCTTGGCAGCTATGCACAGCGTCGACGGCTCGAGAAGGCGGCGTTCCGACTGTCCTGTGGTAGCAATGAAACAGTGCTTGAAACCGCGCTGGCCACCGGTTTCCATTCGGGCGAAGCGTTTGCGCGAGCCTTCAAACTCAAGTTCGGCTGCACGCCATCGGCCTGGCGCTCCACGACTCTTCAGCGGCTAAAAACTCAGGCGGCCGCGATCGGACAGCAATCAGGCAACCAAGAGAGCAATCCTGATCAGGTCTTCGGCAATATCCATCAGGAAGACGGGAGTGCGTTCAGTGAATCTGACGGCTCCTATCGACTAGCGGAAGAAATTGCCATGGATGTACGCATTATTGATTTACCAAAAGCACGTGTCGCGTATCAACGCTTGATAGGTCCATATGGGCCAGCCATCGGCGAATTTTGGCGCGGTACCCTTGCGCCCTGGATGCACTCAAATGGCCTCAGCCATCAAACGTGTTACGGGATAGGTTATGACGATCCCTCTCTCACGCCAGCCAACAAGTGCCGCTATGACGCTTGCGTCGAAGTACCCGCGCATTTTGTTGCTAGCGGCCAAGCAGATATTCAAACTCTGCCGGGCGGCCGTTATGCCGTGGCGAGTTTCAAAGGGAACGTTGAGGATTTAGGTAACGCCTGGATGTGGCTGACGCGTGAATGGATGCCGTCTAGCGGACAGCAATGCGACGACCGGCCGTGCTTCGAGATGTTTTCTGCGCACACGGTACGTGACCCCCACACCGGTCAGTTTAACTGCGACATCTGCATTCCAGTGCGGGCGCTGTAACGCAACTCCCATGCTCCGCCTCGTTTAGGGCGTGAGCGAACTGCCTTCACCAGCCACTTCCTTATGCCATGCGGTGTCATGGCTAAGATCGAGCAAAGGAAAAGTGCTCATGCTCCGAGGTATGCATTCGTTGGTCCCAGCTCAACCAAGCGACTTGGATAATCTTGTAGCCATTCGAATTGAGGCCATGCGCGAAAGTCTGGAGCGTGTAGGGCGATTTGATCCAGTGCGCGCGCGCGAGCGGTTTCTTAGCGGTTTTGAAGCCCACAACACACACTACATTGAGGTATCTGGAGAGAGGGTTGGTTTTGTAGTGGTCAAGCGTCACCACAATGAACTCTTGCTCGACCACTTGTATGTGAGACCGAGCGCACAAGGATCAGGGATAGGCTCTGCTGTTCTCACACATATTTTTAAAGAAGCGGATGCGGCTGCGCTCCCTATCAAAGTGGGTGCTCTCAAAGAAAGCGCTTCGAATCGCTTTTATACTCGCCATGGCTTCCAATTCATCGGAAGCAGTGAATACGACAATTATTATGTTCGTCAGAGCGTTCCGCCGGTTGGCCCAGCTTGCTAGCTGGACAAAAAAGGGGCAGACCACATTTAAGACAATGCTGGTCTGCCCCCGACTTTCCGATGAGATGGGTTAAAGCCCGGAATTTGGCCTGGCAACCCATTCAGGGTGGACACGGCAAGAAGGCCCGATGCGCCCCAAAGTACTTTTCGACGCGTGTGGTCGAGTGAAATAGCAACTCTCCTGAAGGTACAAAACGTTTGAAGAGGGTAGAGAAAGCTCTGTGTTGACAGAATGCCCACGCAGTCAGATATTCGATGACTTTTGAGCACCAATAAATCATGAGCTTCGACGGTCGCATGCTCGCTAACATCAGTGTTCTGGCTGCCATTGTGCATAGCGGCAGCTTTGCGCGGGCTGCCGAGGCTTTGGGCATGTCGCCCTCAGGGGTCAGCCGTGCGGTGACACGCCTGGAATCGAGTATTGGCATTCGCTTGTTTGACAGGACGACGCGCTCAGTCACCCTGACGGATGAAGGTCGGCAGCTCTACGCGCAAATCAGCCCCCTGCTGGCCGGCATTGGTGATGCCGTCACGCTCGCGACCGGCGCATCCACGGCTGTGCAAGGACGTTTGCGGGTCAATGTTGATGCATTCTTTGCAGGACGAATGCTCGCGCCTCACATCGACAAATTTTTGCAGCGCCATCCTGGCCTTGAACTTGAACTCACCGTCCGCGATCAGCTCGGCGACCTGGTCGCCGAAGGTTTCGATATCGCGGTGCGATTCGGTCAGCCACCTTCATCATCGTTGGTGGCCCGCAGGCTGCTCGACACGCGAACGGTCACCGTTGCCTCGCCTGACTACCTCAAGCGACGTGGCCGCCCAAATACACCAGGAGATCTGGCAGGACACTCATGTATCCAGATGAAAAGCGCCATGACGGGCCTGCCATTGGAGTGGGAGTATGGGTCTGGGGGCGAGAAGATCACCCTGCGTACAAGCGGCCGCTTGCTGGTGAATGAGTCCAGCACACTTATCGCGGCATGCGTTGGCGGCGCGGGCGTGGCGCGGGTCAAGGCCAGTGGGGTCAAGGACCTGCTTGCCGACAACCGCCTGGTTGAGATACTTCAAGATTGGCAGGGAGAGAGCTTTAACCTGTACGCGCTCTACCCCTCTCGCCACCTGCCTCCTGCAAAGGTCAGCGCATTCATCGATTTCGTGACAGAGGTACTGGATCTATCCGAACCTGCGGCGCACAGCTATCGAGCTCGTTCTAAAGCCCGAGCCAAGGCGGTTACAGACGTCGGTTGAGAATACGGAGGCCAGCCCGCCAATTCATGACTTTAGATCATCACTCAGTTGACTCGATGGCTATTCTGTCATCGTGCAGGCTTCGATAATCTGCCCCCGTCAGATCGCTACTGCACATAGATGTACGTAGATGCAGTGGCGCATCCCCTTCGGACTCATTGATGGCAGATCAATCATGTACGCAATCACTGGAATCACCGGCAAGGTCGGCGGCGCACTTGCCCGTGCTCTGCTGGAAGACAAGCAACTCGTTCGCGCCGTGGTGCGCGACGTTAACAAAGCTGAATCCTGGGAAGCGGTCGGCTGCGAGATCGCCCTTGCAGAAATGGACGACGCCGCCGCACTGACGCGGGCATTTGAAGGCGCCCAAGGCGTGTTCATCTTGCCACCGTCGGATTTTGATCCCGAACCGCACTTCCCCAAGGCCAAAGCGGTGATTGCTGCAGTGAGTGAGGCAATCGTAACGGCGCAGCCACAGCGAGTCGTCTGTCTTTCGACTATCGGTGCTCAAGCCGTGAACACCAACCTGCTTACCCAACGCACGCTCATGGAACAAGCCCTGAGCAAGCTTGATGTTCCCGTGACGTTCCTGCGCCCTGGTTGGTTCATGGAGAATGCCTTGTGGGACGTGGCCTCGGCACGGGATGAGGGGGCGATCCACAGCTTCCTGCAACCACTCGATAAAACAGTGCCCATGATCGCAACTGCGGACGTCGGCCGGACGGCCGCTGCACTCATCCAGCAATCCTGGCAGGGCCAACGCATTGTCGAACTGGAGGGGCAACACGTGAGTCCTGAAGACATTGCCGCTACATTCAGCGTAATACTGGGCCGTTCTGTTCAAGCTCGGGCAGTGCCGAGAGAGACTTGGGACAACCTCTTTCGCTCACAAGGGATGCAGCATCCGCTGGCTCGAATCCGCATGCTCGATGGTTTCAATGAGGGGTGGATCTCGTTTGAGGGCGGCAATATCGAACGAATTCAGGGCACTATTTCGCTAGTTGCCGTGTTGACCCAGTTGGCGAACCTTGGCTATTAAGGCAAGGACGGCCTCTGGATTGATTCGCCCACCTTATGCGCGACGTCGCCCACGGCGAGCACGTCTCATCACGAGCCATGGTGATGCAGCAGAAAACGCAGAGGCCAGTGCAGTTCGAGATGACTGAACAAACACAGCCGGCTGTCGCAGTCTGGATACATCAGGGCAAGCTACACAGCGAGGACTGCCTTTCCCTAGCCGGCTGCATACCTCAGACCATCTATCCACTCGGCAATACGCTCGTACAGTCAAAGGCTGGGTGAAAGCCGTTGACCTTGATCCAGCCATGTATGGCACTCATACATGTACTGGAAAACATCGCCTTGCGCGCCGAGCTTGGTTGCGACACGGTGGTGCTGAAGGACTTTTCTCAGCTGCAGGCCATCCCGTTGCGCGACGGCTGTGACTTGATGGACGTGCTTGGCCGACGTTTGCGGGCGAAGGCGAAGGCGTAAATTGAAACCGGCGCCGAAGGCCAATGCCGGTCAGTCATAGATGAGGTACAAGCCGTACTCGCGTTTGAAGGTCAGGCGACCGCGACAAGGGCACGATACACACCCTACCCCCCCATCAGCGAACTCGCCAACAACGCCTCCAACCCCATCGGCTTGGCAAAGTAATACCCCTGGGCCTGCCCTGCGCCCATTTCACGCAGCAAGTCCAGCGTCGCTTTATCCTCGACACCTTCGGCCACCACACTCAGGTCCAACGATTCGGCCATCCGCACAATCGCCCGAACGATCGCGCGACTGCGAGGGCTGGCGGTCAGTTCGAGGATGAACGACTTGTCGATCTTCAAGCCACTGAAACGGTATTGATGCACATAGCTCAGGGATGAAAACCCTGCACCGAAGTCATCGAGCACCACAGACATGCCGTTGTCGGCCAATTGCTGCATGGTCAGTCGGGCAATCGCCGGCTCGGCGACCAGCGCACCTTCGGTCAACTCCAGGCAGATCCGCGACGGCTCGACCCGGTACCGCGCCAACAGTGCAAGCACATCACTGGCGAAGTCCGGACGCGTCATGCTGTAGCTGGAGCAATTGACGTGCACCGGAGGCCAATTGGCGTGCTCGGGCTGTGCGAGGATCAGTGCAATGCTGTTGAGCATGTAGAGGTCCAGTCGACCGATCAGGCGCAGGCCCTCGACATCCGGCAAAAACTCGCCCGGCGCGATCACCCTGCCGCCCGGCTGTTGCCAGCGGATCAGCGCTTCAAGGGCCAACAGTTCGCCGCTTTCGACGCTGACAATCGGCTGGAAATACGGCAGCAACTCGTCGGTACGCTTGAGCGCGTTGCGCAAGGCCCCTTCCCGCTCGACCTGGTCCGAAACTTCACGGCGCACTTCCTGATTGAACACCGCGTAGCTGTCGCGCCCGGCACTCTTGACCCGGTACATCGCCGCATCGGCATCGCGCAGCAAGTCGGCTGGCTCCTGATGGAACTGACTGTCGGCGGTGACAATGCCGATACTGCAGGACGAAAAAACTTCATAGCCATTGATCAAAAACGGCAGGTCAAACGCCACCAGAATCCGTTCGGCGATGTCGATCACCACGTCCAGCGGCGCCTCGGGCGCGAGCACGGAAAACTCATCGCCCCCCAGGCGCGCCAGCATGTCGGCGTCGCGCAGACAACCGCGCAATCGATGGGCGGCCTGCATCAACAGCAGGTCGCCAAAATGGTGGCCGAGGCTATCGTTGACCAGTTTGAAACGGTCGAGGTCAATGAACATCACCGCCAGGTGCCCGCCTTCGCTACCGAACTGCGACCAGGCCTGATTGAGGCGCTGTTGCAGGTAAGTACGGTTCGGCAGCCCGGTCAGCGCATCGTGGGAGTTCTCGTGTTGCAACTTGGCATTGGCGTGATCGAGCTCGCGGGTGCGGCTCTGCACCCGGGCTTCCAGCTTGAGGTTGGCGACATGGATCGCTTCGGCGGCCGTGCGTCGCGATAACGCGGTGTCGATGTGCCGCGACACGAACGTCAGCAGTTCCTGGTCACGCAGGGTATAGCGCACCTGCGAGGTATAGCTTTGCACCGCCAGCACGCCACGCACCACATCGCCATCGAACAAGGGGATGCCCAGCCAGGAATAGGCTTGGGAATACGCATCGGCCACTTCGATTTCACCGTGCGCAGTCAATCGCTCAGCTTCGTCGGCGTCAATCAGGCAAGCTCGACGCTGACGGATCACGTACTCGGTCAGGCCGCGGCTCCCACGCCGTGCCACCGGGCAGGTCGTCTGCCGTTCATCAACGTAATACGGAAAGGTCACTTCACTGGTCGCATCATCGAACAGCGCAATGTAGAAGTTCCGCGCGAACAGCAGATCACCGACGATACCGTGCAAGGTTTGAAACAACTCGGCCATGTCACCCGGCTGGCTGGACAGTTCGGCGATCTGGAACAGCGCGCTCTGCAGATGTTCGGCGCGCTCTCGATCTGCCACTTCCTGGCGCAAGGCGTCGTTGAGTGCCGAAAGTTCCAGGGTGCGACGCATCACCGTCGCTTCCAGATCCTCTCGGTGCAGGATCCGGTCCAGCGCCATCGCCACGTGGCGGGCCACCACCAGAAACAGCGCGCGGTCCTCCGCGCTGTAGGTACGAGAAACGTCGTAGACCTGCATCGCGAGCATGCCAAACACGTCATCCGAGGCATTTTTCAACGGCGCGCCCATCCAGAACTCGGGACGATCACCCACGCAGTAAAAACGCTCCTCGGCCTGAGCCGCGAGAATGCCGGCGGCGTCGATCAGCAACGGCTGGCCAGTGGTCAATACCTGGCCGGTCAGCGACAGGTGCGAAGGGTCAAGGTATTCGTAGTGCGAGGACTCCACGGCATCAACGTCGATGATGTCGACGTAATACGGGTAGTCAATCTTGCCGCTGTGCGGGTCATACAACGCGAGATAGAAGTTCTCGGCGTCGATCAGGCTGGCCAGCAGCTGGTGAACCCCCACCAGAAACACTGAGCGGTCGCGGGTCGAGCTGGCCAGGTAGGTGATTTCATACAGTACACGCTGAGTAATCTGCGCACGGGCAAGGGTATTGGTCTGCACCTGAATACCCAGGCGCCGGGCAAACCCGGCGAGCGCCGGTTCCGCAGCAGCGTCGACCGGCGCGAGCAACCAGCCCAGCACACTTTCGCCGCTGCCCGTCGGCCAGCGGTGCAAGCGCCAGTTCTGGCAAAAGGTGTCGAACTCTTCGTTTGCAACACTGGCCGGCCACTGCGCCCGTGGGTCGCCTTGTCCGACCAGATGCATTTGCTCACCGGCACGGTAAACCACCCATGCGGTGGTGTGTGCCCAGGTACGCGCCGAGTCCAGCAATTGCTCGATTGTTTCCGTGTTGCTAGCGTCAGCCATGCCGAGAGTGTCCGAATTCCCTTTAAGCTGAGAGGCGATAACTTCGCAATCGTTCGGTTGCCGCACAGCGTCGGTTAATGGACGAACACTCATCAGCGCTCCCTGAGCCAGTCACTGGCGATACTCACTGAGTGGTTGCTAGCAATGTGCCAGTGAGCTTCCCGTTTATAGAGTTTTTATTCAATAGGTTTTTTGCTTTGGTCTACACGTTAGTCGACAACCTGTATCTGCGTCAGCCCTACCCGCTCGGCCTGCTCTAGAATCTGCGCGGGCGTGGCATCCGCATTGGGCATGATCAGGCTGTTTTCTCCATCCACGAAATGCAGTTGCAGCAAGTGCATCGCCGCCTCGTGTACGGGCAGCTGAGGCTGCTTGAACTCGAACAGGTGAGTACGGGGCTCGCCGTTGAACAGGTATTCCACAGTGACATGGCGCATGGCGGGGTCCTCAGGGGTGAGCGTAGTGGACGCGGCAGAACTGCTAACCTTCAATTGCAATGATGCCCAGCATGCCCTCATCCGAGGAAGTGAAAATGAAACTCGCCTTCGTTGCTGCCGCAGTCGCCGTCATGCTCACCTCATCGCTTCCCGCCCATGCGGTTGCCACCGAAGATGCAGAAGCCATCCGGCCCTTCGAAATCCACGTTCCTGAGCGCGATCTTGTGGACCTGCGTAACCGAATTGCGGCGACCCGCTGGCCGGATAAAGAGACCGTTTCCGATCGGTCCCAGGGCGCTCAACTGGAACAACTGAAGGCGCTGGCTCACTACTGGGGCACGGGTTACGACTGGCGCAAAGTGGAGGCCCGGCTCAACGCCTTGCCGCAGTACGTAACGAATATCGATGGGGTCGACATCCATTTCATCTGGGTGCGCTCTCCCCGTCCGAACGCATTGCCGATGATCATGACCCACGGTTGGCCAGGCTCCATTCTCGAATTTTTCGATGTCATCGGCCCGCTCTCCGACCCCGTCGCTCACGGGGGTAACGCGGCGGATGCATTTGATGTGGTGATTCCGTCGATCCCTGGCTATGGCTTCTCCGGTAAGCCGACGGGTATTGGTTGGGACCCGGATCATATTGCACGGGTCTGGGCACAGTTGATGAAACGCCTCGAGTACACGCGCTACGTCGCTCAGGGTGGCGACTGGGGTGGTCCGATCACCAGCGCGATGGCGCGCCAGGCACCGGCCGGATTGCTCGGTATCCACCTCAACCTGCCGGCCACATTACCGCCGGAAGCGACGGCGGCACTCGCGGCCGGTGGGCCGGCACCGGAGAACTTCTCCGCGCAGGAACGCGCAACCTTCGACGCCGTTGCCACACTGATCAAACAGGGAAACCTGGCGTACAGCGCAATGATGGCCGCCCGACCACAGATGATGGGTTACGGCGTGGCGGATTCACCGGCCTTTCTCGCTGCGCTGCTGCTCGTTCACCCGGGATTTTCAAAATGGATGTACGGCGCCGACGCTCAACAGCTGCCGACAAAGGATCAGGTGCTGGATAACTTCACGCTGTACTGGCTAACGAACAGTGCCGCTTCGGCAGGACGGCTGTATTGGGAAAACATGGGACGCAGCCCTCTTTCCTCAGCCGCACAGAAGACCACCGACATTTCCCTGCCAGTAGCGGTCACGGTGTTTCCGGATGACGTTTATTACCCACCGCAATCCTGGGCACGACGGGCCTACAGCCATCTGATCTACTTTCATCAAGCCGATAAAGGCGGCCACTTTGCAGCCTGGGAACAGCCGCAACTGTTCACTGAAGAACTCCGCACGGCGTTCAAGTCTTTGCGTTAGCGGTGGCTGTTATTTGTGAGAGGATGCTGGCGGCCAGGAGCGGACCGGTGTCCCCCTGAACAATGATCCAGGTTGTTTACCAAGGAGGGAGCGTACTTATGAAATCCGTCAGGATTCGGACTCTGGAAAGCACTGATGCTGAGGCGTTGCTGACATTTGAATGGAATAATCGCGAGTGGTTCGAGCGCCACATTGACGCGCGCGATGCGGCTTTTTACTCGGTGCAGGGCGTCACCGAGCACATCACGGCTTATTTATCCGACTACGCCGCCGGAATCTGGCACCCCTGTGTCATCGTCGACTCTGGCGGAACAATAGTGGGTCGAGCGAACCTGAAAGACATCGACACGTCCCGGCGCTCGGCAGAAGTCGGCTATCGGATTGCACAAAGTGCTTGCGGACAAGGACTGGCCACACAGGCGGTGAAGCATCTGGTCCAGGAGGCGAAGTTGCGCTGGAACCTTAACCAACTGGTTGCCAACGTTTACGCTGCCAATATCGGCTCAGCCAAGGTCCTCAAGCGCTGTGGCTTCTTGATCGAACATACATCCGGGCAAGAAGGAACAGACCAGAAGTATCGGTTTGGCCTGTCGATTTAGACGAGTGGAAAGCCAGCTGTTGTTATTCCCAGACAAAAAAAAGCCCCGCAACCAAATGGGGTGCGAGGCAGAAAATTGGTTGGTTGCGGCCAACCAAAGGAGCTCTGTAGAAAACGTTTACGGGCCGGGGTCAGATGCAATCCTGTGCGGCGCGTTCAAAACTCGAAGGCAACAGGTTCGAGGCCAGCAAGTGCCGCTCGTAGATGAACACCTTGCCGCCGTTGCCGGCCTTGTAGGCTTCCAGCACGTTGTCCGCCGAAACTTTGCTCGGCACCACGATCCGGTAGCTGCGCTGGGTCTGCGAGACGGTCGGGTTCAATGCATCGCCCTGCAATTTCGGTACGACGCATTCAGCGTATTGGGCCGGGGTCTTGCTGGTCTGCAACGTCAGCGTCGGGTCGTTCGGCGCGGAGGCACAACCGGCGAGCATCAAAGCGCCAATCGCCATGGCAGGCACATGTAAAAGACGCATTGGTCTCATCCTGAAAGGTTTGTTCATCAAATCACGCAAATTTTCGTGAGTGGTGTGTCGTTGGAGGTGATTTTCCGGTTATTGCCATCAAAGTAGAACTTGCGTTTCTTGATGGTCACTATTACCTCTAGCAATAGTTGCGCGCCGCGCAGACCGATACACACTCAATCACCACTGGAAAAGATGGATGAGGATCTCTACTTGAGAACTTTTGACTTGATCCGCGACGCTGTTCTGCCCGATTTTCGTGACCGGGTGGCCGAGTACCTGGTTCAGTACGAAACCGTACTGTTGGGCGAAAACCCGCCCGATCCGCAGCTCGCGCAGGCGACCGCCAATCAGTTGCGCGGTTATTTGCGCGGGCTGAACACCACGCGAGTGTTGGGCATGGCGGATTGGGAGGAGCTGGATCGGCGGGTGGTGAATACGTGGCTTTAGCGGCCGACCGATGACAGGCTAAAGTCTTGAGGTCGGCACAAACCACACAGACAAAAAGGAGCTTGCGTCATGACCGACGAACCAAAAGTAAAAGGGCCAGCGTCGTACTTCCCCTCTATTGAAAAAAAGTATGGGCACCCGATCATCCACTGGCTGAACCTGCTCAAAACAGTCAGCGGCAAAAAGCACATGGAAATGGTTGCCTTGCTCAAGACTGAACACGGCATGGGTCATGGTCATGCCAACGCTTTGGTTGCGTACTTTCTAGCGAGCGCTAAAAACGACTGACGAGCCTGAGGTAGCACAGCGCGCTCGACGCGTCCGCTGGTCGAGGCCGCTTGCGGCTCAAGCCAACCGGGCGCCGCACACCTGACTGTTGCTATCAAATCCATCCCCACTGTATCTGCTTCACCCGACGACTAACGGTTAGCCTTGATTCTCATCCAGGGAAGCTTGCGCTATGCCAGACGCCACCAACCTTTACCTGTTCACTGTTGCGGCCCTGCTGTTGCTGATCGTGCCTGGTCCGAACATGGCCTTCGTCATCAGTCATGCCGTTGCCCACGGCTGGCGTGCCGGTTTCGCCGCCGCATTGGGCATTACCCTGGCCGACGTGCTGATGACGGCCATGGTCAGTGCAGGGCTCGGTGCGGTGGTGATGAGTTGGGCGCCGGCATTTGATCTGCTGCGGTGGGCCGGGGCTTGCTATCTGATGTGGCTGGCCTGGCAGGCATTGAGCACTCCGCCAGCGGATGCTGATGCTGAACCTGCATTGGCATCGCAGCGCGAAATCTTCATCCGGGCCACACTCAACAGCCTGTTGAATCCCAAGGCGCTGTTGTTCTTCATGGTATTCCTGCCGCAATTCGTCACCCTGGGAACCAGCAGTGTCACGCTGCAACTGATGGTATTAGGTGTGTTGCTTGCGCTGCTCGCGTTGATCTTTCATTCCCTGCTCAGCGTCTGTGCCGGGCGGCTGCACGGGCGCGGGCGTGGAGGCATGATCTCCAGGCGCTTGGGCGCTTATGGCTTCGCTATCGTCATGACGGCGCTGGCGGCACGTTTGCTGGTGCTGAACCGGACAGGCTAAAGCGGTCGCATTGATATCGCTCAGTCACTGTCGCTCGTGGAGGTCGCCTTTCACTGCCCCAGCAAAACCTGCACAATTGCCGGCTTTTTTCGCGACAGGAAGTCCCTCCATGCAACGGATTGTCATTCTGGGCAATGCCGGTAGCGGCAAATCTACCCTCGCCCGCGCCCTCGGCAAACGCCTGAGCCTGCCCGTGGTTCACCTGGACACGCTGTTCTGGGAGCCCGGCTGGATCGAACCCGACGCTGAGCAGTTTCGCGCGCGGGTCCGCGAAGCGATCACACCGGATGCCTGGATTTGTGAAGGCAACTATGCGCGGCGAACCTTCGACCTTCGCCTGCCCCGAACCGACCTGATCATCTGGCTCGATACATCGCGGCTCACCTGTTTGATCCGGGTGATCATGCGCAGCGTCATGAACCGCCCTCGCCCTGACCTTGCAGCAGGCTGTACAGAGAAGCTCGACCGGGCGTTCCTGACCTTTTTGAACTTCGTATGGAATTTCGATCGTGGCTACCGTTCGGGAATCGAAGCGGTGCGCCTGGCCATCGGCCCGCAGATTCCTGTGGTGCACTTGCGCGGTGCCCGGCAGATTGACGCCTTTATCGATAGCTTGCCCACAACGCCTGAGATCTGTCTTGAATAGAGGGAGGGACTTTCGCCATCCCGGCAATCGATCCGCTCAGTCCCGGCAGGGATCATGAGAGAAAACCCCCTTGTCGCCAATGTCGGCTATTCGGTGAATTAGGTTGCAGGGCAATAGCTACCCTGCCCTCAGAATACGAGTTGAACCGCATCAGCCGTAGGCAACCAAGTAGGGTCTTCACGCAGGACGGCGAGCTCGGCTGGTATCTCTGGATGGCGGACACCCGAACTGGCGACTGTACTCTCGGCTGAATTGCGATGGGCTCTCGTAGCCCACTCGATAACATGCACTCGCCACATCCAGCCCTTCACCGAGCATCAGTCGGCGGGCCTCCTGCAAACGGAGTTGTTTCTGATACTGCAGCGGACTCATCGCGGTCACCGCCTTGAATCGGTGATGCAATGTAGAACTACCCAAATTGGCGACCCGGGCAAGCTCTTCGATGCGTAAAGGTTGGGTGTAGTGGTTATTCAACCAATCGATTGCCCGCGTCACCCGTCGCGTTTGCGAATCACCGAGGGCAAGCTCATACAGACGGCGCCCGTGCACGCCGCGCAGAAGACGATAATACAGCTCCCGCAGAGCGAGCGGAGCCAGCATGCCGATGTCCCGCGGCGTCTCCAGCAGCCGCACCAGCCGAAGCATTGTTTCCAGCAAGGGGACATCGACTTTTTCAAGGAAAAGGCCAAGTTCCGGCTCATCCGGAACCCCCGCAGGAGGAGCATCGGCGATAACCTGAGCGATTTCCGTGGCCTCGAAATCAAAACGGATACACAGATAGGGCGCTTCCGGGCTGGCCATCAGCACGCGACCGGAGACTGGAAGAGTCACCGATACCACCAGGTAACTGAGCGGGTCGTACAAGTAACGCTCGTCACCCAAGCCGATTTCTTTTTGCCCTTGCACAATCAGGCAAAGTGCCGGCTTGTGGACGGTATGGATAAGCTCCGAGGGACTGTCAAAACGAATGACATGCAGGGGTGCCACGGCGGTCTCATAGAGGCCGGGCGTCGTAAACCGTTGCGTCAGTAACCGGACCAGTTCGTCACGGTATATGGCTGTGTTTTGAAGGATGAAAGCATCGCTTTGTTCCATTTCAAAGCTCTCACAAATGTTCAAGAGCGCCTGCCTGGAGCTTTCCAGGCAGACGGTATACACCTGACATAATCGAACCGCTCATTGCCGATAGAGAATCATGCCCGCGTGATACAGCACATCGTCATGAAAGTGGCCATCGGCGGTGAAGCCGCTATCGTCCCAGTACTGGATGTAGTTGCCCTCCATTTCGTAGCGGCCTTGGTAGGCACTCTTATTTTTACCACGGGCCTCGTCGTAACGCCCAGTCTCCAGAAGCTCGTGACGAATGAACCCATCAGCGGTGACCCACATGCCTATGTAACGATGATCGTGAATGGCTTCTTTGGCCTTTTTCATAAGGTGCTCTCCTCAAACTTTATCCTTAGCCGATACGACCCAGGGCAGTACGGTCCGAGCCGTCGTCGGCAACGCGAAAACCAGGCGTGCGATCACTGCCGCCTTCACTCAACCGCATGCCGGGTGTCCGCTCGGCACCGACTGCGGCCAGGTACAGGCTTGTGGGGGAAAGGTTGACAGCGCATGCAACGAGCGCGCTGATAACCAGCGAAACGGAAAGTCGATTTGAGTTTTTCATTGTTCAGATCCTCATCTACGTTGCTCGGTTGAATGGCCTGCCGTGGCCTGTCTCTGCATCCGTTGCGTGTTTTCAGATTACGTAGCTGAAGCGCAACGGCGTTAGGTCGAAACTGCCGCAGATTTGCCTGATCCTCTTGGGCTCGATGTGGATGCCTTGCGGTTCATTCCTGCGGATGCTCATCCGGCAGTGACGGTCATGCCGCCGTCTGCCATGACAACCGAGCCGACCAGGAAGCTGGCACGATCCGAGGCGATGAACGCCACCACTTCGGCAATTTCCTCCGGCTGTGCTGCACGGCCGATAGGCGCGGCTTCGCCATGTTTGGCCAGAAATGCAGGGCCATCGTCGACCACATCGTTGAGGATGTTGGTCACCACATCCCCCACGCCGACGGCATTGACACGAATGCCGTGGGCAATGACCTCGAGCGCCAGCGTGCGCGTCAGTTGGGCCAGCGCGCCTTTAGAGGCGGTGTAGGCGGAAATGGTGGGAAAAGCGAAGTAGGATGCGTAGGACGCGATGTTGACGATCGAGCCGGACTTGTTAGGGATCATCGCTTTGACAGCCTCCCGGCTATGCAGGAATGCCGCTGTGGTGTTGACCGCTTGAATTCGCTCCCAATCTTCGCGGGTCATATCAATGACCAGCTTGTTGATGATGATGCCAGCGTTATTGACCAGGATATCCAGCCGACCGAAGTGCTCGACGGCCAATGCGACCGCGCGCTCGGCGGCGCCATCCTGAGTGATGTCGGCTACCAGTGGCACCAGACCCGGGCGAGCCAGTTCCTCCACCGCAGGGTTCACATCTTCGGCAATGACGTTGGCGCCACGTGCGTGCAGCAAGAGCGCGATCGCCTTCCCGATGCCACTGGCCGCGCCAGTGACCAGTGCGACTTTGCCTGCTACTTCGTTTGGCGTGTTGTGGTTGATATCGGTCATGATGTTCTCCAGCGTTGTGATCCAGTAAGGGATGTACCGATCCTGCGCGCGCAAGGCGCTGTCATCGGCGACGGAGCTACTGTCTCGCAACAAGGGGAAGCCGGCTTTCGTGGGTTTGCCGAAGCTGTCGGGGTTTTGCGCTGAATGTGAAGTTGGAAAGGCTCGACCCTCCATTCAATGAGCGGGAAAAGCCCGATATCATCAATACAGTTTCATCGCACGGGGTACGGGTAAGCGCTTGGAGAATGGTTGAAGCCTGTCTGGCTGTGCATAACCGAGTACGAAAAGGACATGTTCATGGCGAGTACCAAGCTAACGTCTCTGGAACAGGATCCGACACCCTCCCCTGGCTTACGCATCACCGGGGAGTCGATGCGTGAATACCTGCCAGGCGAGCCGCAGGCTTTACCAGCGCATCCGGAAATCAAGGACATTGTGATTCAGCTGTTTACCCATCGCAGCATCATTGAACCCATTCTGGTACCTGCGGTGGTGGAACCGCTGCTGGTCCTGATTCTGGAAGGGACAGCGAAGGTGGAGGAGCGCGTACGGGGTGGCGAGTGGGAAGCGGCAGATGTCAGCGCCGGTGATTTTTTCCTCACCAGTTCCGATGAGCCGTATGAAATGCGCTGGCAGACTCACGGGGGCGATACCTTCGAAGTCATGCATCTGTATCTGGGTTTACCGCTGATAGAGCAAGCTTCGAGGGAGCTGCTGGGTGAACATGCTGGGCTTGTACGTTTGCGCGATGTATCAGGTGCACGGGACGCGCGAGTCGCGTTCGTCATGGAGCAGTTGCGCACTGAGTTGGTCGAAGAGCGCTCACCCAGCCCACTTTTTGCCCGCTCTCTGGCACAGGCGCTGGCAGTACATCTTATGCGCAGTTACATCGCCGACATCCAGCCTGAGCGTCGGGTTAACGCGTTACAAGCGCACAAACTGCGTAAAGTCACTGATGCGATGACTGCGCATCTGGGCGCTGAATTCAGCCTGGCAAACCTTGCAAGGCTTGCCGAGCTGAGTGAGTACCACTTCAGCCGCATGTTCAAGCGTGCGACAGGACTGTCGCCTTCTCAGTATTTCATCCGTTTGCGCATGATCCGTGCGCGGCTTCTGTTGCTTGAGACCAGACGTAGCATCATCGATGTTGGGTTGGAGGTCGGCTACTCAAGCCCCAGTCATTTCTCCCAGGTGTTTCGTCGTGAGGTGGGCGTAACGCCCAGCGAGTTTCGTGGGGCTTGAGCGTCGTTCCTTCATACATTTTCAGGCTTGAACCGGTCGCTGCGACGCGAAACCGGACCTGGCCAGCATAGAGCAGCGCTTCTGGATCAGTCATCAGGCTCTGGTAACTTCGAGCGACAATCTGGCGCGACTCTGCCGTCGCTAAGTACACAGACACGAATAGGCAAAAGTTGCGCAGGTTTTGGCACGCGTCGACCCGACAAGTGCCCTTAACCTTTCCGACGTACCCATTAGCAACGCCCGCGCCTTCAGCGGTCGGAGCTGAACTTCAATGCATAAAGCAGGAGCTCCGGATATGTCGAACATCCAAAACAAAATCGTACTGATTACTGGTGCAAGCAGTGGTATTGGCGAAGCAGCGGCCAGGCTGATCGCAGCCAAAGGTGCCCGAGTGGTGCTCGGTGCCCGCCGTACCGAGCGTCTGGAAAAGCTTGTGAACGAGATACGTGCCGAAGGTGGCTCGGCAAGTGCCTGCGCACTCGACGTTACGGATCTGAATTCCATGCATGCTTTCGTGGACTTCGCCAAGGCGCAATATGGCAAGGTGGATGTGATCATCAACAACGCAGGCGTGATGCCACTTTCGCCCTTGGCCTCATTGAAGGTCAACGAGTGGAACCAGATGCTCGATGTCAACGTCCGCGGGGTGCTGCATGGTATTGCCGCAGTCTTGCCGAGCATGGAGGCTCAAGGATCCGGCCAGGTCATCAATATTTCGTCGATCGGCGGCCTTGCAGTATCTCCGACAGCCGCGGTGTACTGCGCGACCAAATTCGCAGTCAGGGCTATCTCGGATGGTCTGCGGCAGGAAACAGACAAGATTCGGGTCACCGTAGTGTGCCCGGGAGTCGTCGAGTCCGAACTGGCCGATACGATTTCCGATGAGGTGGCGCGAGAGGAAATGAAAGCGTTCCGCCGTGTGGCGCTCGGCGCAGATGCCATTGCGAGAGCACTCGCCTATGCGATCGAACAGCCCGACGATGTTGATGTCAGCGAAATAGTGGTTCGTCCTACTGCTAGCCCGCACTGAGCAATCTTGGGAGGAAGCAGTCGCATGAGCGGCTGCTTTAGGCGATAGCAGCCCTTCACGAAGGGCAGCAATCGGCCCGTTACAGCAGCTCATTACAGCGACTGAAAGCAAGTAACGGAACTGGCGACGGGAATTATCTTTTTATTGAAAGCCGTAATGTTTCCATTCATTCCAGCAGTCCTCGGCAATTAAATCCCGGTAACCACGCTCATTCTCCCTATCCGGGGCGACGTCGAGTGGAACTGCAACATTCGTCACCGGGTCACCGCCCCTGAGTACTTCAGCTTCTTGAACCTTCGTTCGTCTCGGCGCTTTGCAGTGCCACCGAAAGTGTCGGAATGAACACAACACAAAGTTAACCCGTCATCCGTCGTTAACCTCAGCAAACGGAAAGATCAAAAAGATCATGCTGGTTCTATCGACAAGGATCATTCAACCCTGGCCTTTGAAATGACTGTCAGGCCCTGCGCGCGGAGCAATACTCCACAATGAGCTGAGTAACCGCTGCCACAATCGCCTGATCCGCTTCAGGTGAGGTAAACAACCGAAACTGCGCATCAGGCAACTCCGGCAACCCTTGTTCCGCCCCAAGCACGGCCAGTCCTTGCCTCAACTGACTGAGTGGCATGGGCGCTACCGCGAAACCTGCAAGCGCCGCCGCCTGCAATCCGGCCGTGCTGCTGCACAACATCGCCGTGCGTTGGGCGATCCCTGCCTGTGCCAGTCTCTTCAACGCTACCTCGCGATAAGGGCACGGCTCGGGGAACAGGGCCAGCGGCAACGGCGTCGGTAACGGGGTGACGGGTTGCGCCGACCAGGCCCACACCAGCGGTTCTTGCCATAGCAGCAGCCCGGCTTCGCTGGTTTCGCACAAAGAACCAATGACCAACTCCAGATGCCCTTGCTTCATCAGCGCCAGCAACGTTCCCGGAATGCTCACTTGCACGTCGATCTCCATCCCCGGGTACTGCGCTGCAAAATCCTGAAAAGTGCGCAGTAGTCGAGACTCGACGAAATCCTCGGACACCCCGATCCGCAGCCGCCCGTGAAACGGCGTACGCGTCAGTTCTGCCCAGGCGTCACGGTTCAGCACAAGGATCGTGCGCGCATAGGAGAGTAAGCGCTCGCCATCGGGAGTCAGTTGCTGGGAACGCGTGGTACGCGTCAACAGGGGTTTACCAATCTGTTCTTCCAGTCGCCGCACATGGCCACTGACCGCAGACTGAGTAAGGTGCAGCTTTTGGGCTGCACGGCTGAAGCCTTCTTCATCGACCACAGCGACAAATGTTTTGAGTAGCAGCGTATCGAACATAGTTTTATACGTGATCAATCAAGTATTAATTTACGATTTATATTTCAAATACAACTATGTTGCAATGCCTCCCTCCCCCACCACTCGAGGCGCGCCATGACCACTCTTCTCCATATCGAATGCTCTCCACGCAAGCAGCGTTCGGCTTCCCTTGAAGTCGCTCGCAGCTTCATTGCGCGTTATCGGGAAAACACCCCGGACACCGAAATCATCACGCTCGACCTCTGGAACATGGCGTTGCCGGAGTTCGACGATCTGGCCATGGAGGCCAAATACGCAGGACTCAATGGCACCGCCTTGACCCCGGAGCAACAGGAGGTCTGGAGCACCTTGAAAGACCTGGCTGCGCACCTGCACCGTGCGGATGTACTGGTGATGTCCGTACCGCTCTGGAATTTCAGCATCCCCTACAAACTCAAGCACTTCATCGACCTGGTATCGCAGAAAGACATCCTGTTCAGCTTTGATCCGGAACGCGGCCTGGAAGGCATGCTGCACAACAAAACCGCCGTCGTGACGTACGCCCGCGGCCTGGATTTTTCGGCACAGTCGATCACACCGGCGGAGCGCTTCGATTTCCAGAAGCCCTACGTGGAAGCCTGGCTGAAATTCATCGGCGTGACCGATGTGCATTCGGTGATTGTGGAGAAGACCATTCTGGGGGAGGACGTAGATCATGGTGCGCGTGAGGCTGCGACTCAGCAGGCCAGGAGAGTGGCGGATGATATTTGTCGCTGACGGGAAGTTACGAGGTGCGGGTTCCGATCGAGCATGATCACCAGAGGCAGTTTTCGGCCAGAAGCTGCCATTGCGCGCCAGGATTCAGGCATAGGATGATCCAGCACGCCTACACAGCAAACCCCTCAAAACATGTCGGCTTGGACAGCGTGGATCAACTTAAATACCCTATCGCTCCCAGAGCCTCAATCAAACGCAACAATGTTGGTTTTTCGGCTGGTTTTTCGCCGATGCAACACTCGTCCGGGTCGCTGAGAGAGCACCAAACCGACACCGGGTCACCTACCTTAAGCCCGTATGAGGCTTTACGCAGAGTTGCAGTTGACCAAGCGTCAATGGTTTCGTTGAGAGACTTGTGAAACCGCTTCCCGTTGGCGCTATAACTGAAACTCATGAGCTGCGCTCCGATCCACGGCCCCTCACTCCCTACAAAGGTTACGTAGCCTTGTACCACTTGCCCCACAGGTACATCGCCAGCGCTCATCAATTATCTCCTGATAATCTGCCCGACATGCCGGGACGACGCGATCACCCATGTTCCGCTGCCAACATTGACCTGAACTGAGAAATGCTCTCTGAAGATAGCCCGGCACCTTCAAATACTGCGCAGGTGAAGCTGACAGGGGCGGTGCCTGGAGCAGTAATGATGCGGTCTGCCATCACCGCTATTGAGCTGCTTCGGTAAAGCGTGCAGCCTTCATAACTGACGGCATTCTGTAAGAAGTCAGCGCTGTTCGAGGTATGAGGAACCGTGTCTAGAAGACCGGCCCTCGCAAGTGCCAGCGTTCCTCCACAGATACCGGCAATGGTTGCCCCACTTGAACGACTGGCATGAAGAAAGTCTCGAATATCCGGTGCTTCTGCACTTTCCCAGACCATTCCTCCAATGACGACGACAACGTCCGGTTTCCAGTCCAGACATTGTTGCAAGCTGCTATCGACCGTTACAGCCAATCCACCCTGCGAACGAAACTGCCCCGTAGTAGGAGCGAAAAACCTGACGTCGATCCCGTAAAACGGGGACGCCGTACCAGCAATGAAAGCATATTCCCAGTCCGCAAAACCGGGTGTCAGTATCAAACCCACGCGTGCCATCAGTCAGAATCCTCCATGAATGCCCGTAACATATGACGACAACAAACAGACATCAAGGGCTGCTCCCCCCAAAGCTGCCTATGGCCATCGGCTGCTATCGGTCGATTGAATTGGCTAATCGGTTCCGCTTTGCACATCACCGCAAACCCGGAGCCGTTGGCAAAACACGCTCTCTGGCACGAAGCGGAGCCCCCTTTGTTCATCCATGATTTAACGGTATGTTGAAGTCCTCAACTCAAGGACGACCCCATGGCTATCCACCCACCCACCCCTACGCAAAAACACTTGGCAGTGTTAATTGACGCCGACAATGCACCCGCAGCAATTGTCGAAGGTTTATTCGAGGAAATCGCCAAGTACGGTGTCGCCAACGTCAAGCGGATCTATGGCGACTGGACCGGCCCTCAGTTGGGTGGATGGAAAAAGGTGCTACTCGACCATTCAATTCAGCCTATCCAACAGTTCGCTTACACCAAAGGTAAGAACGCAACAGACAGTGCCTTGATCATCGACGCAATGGACCTGCTGTACACCCGACGCTTCGACGGTTTCTGCCTGGTTTCGAGCGACAGTGACTTCACCCGCCTCGCTTCGCGGTTGCGAGAGGAAGGTTTGACGGTCTACGGGTTTGGTGAAGAAAAAACCCCGAGACCGTTTGTGTCGGCCTGCGACAAGTTCATCTATACCGAATTGCTGCGCGGCGAAGTGCTTGTTGCAGCAAGCAATGGACATGATCGACCCGAATCCGAGCCACCCGCCGAAATTGAGGCCGTCAAAGTCGCTAGTACGCCCGAGGTAAAAAAGCTACCTAAGGCGCCAGTTAGCTTCATCGCAAAGATCTTGGATGACATTGCCGACGAGGACGGCTGGGCTCACTTGGGTGCGCTGGGCACCAACATCAGCAAATTGAGACCTGAGTTCGACCCTCGCACCCATGGTTATAAAAAGCTCAGCGAGTTGATCAAGGGGTATCCGGATACGTTTGAACTGCAAACTAGAGGAACGTCGGGAGTGGGCGGTTCAATACTCTATGCTCGGCACCGACAGCGGAGCTCATAGCACCCATCACCAACGACCGCGCTTGGCCGTTTTCTGCCTGTCACGACCAGTAGCAATCGCCCCTTTACGGTCGTTCACTGCTGGCAGCTACCTGCCACGTTCCATGAGCGACTGGCTCCAGTTGCACGAACTCCAGAGTGGCCGGGGCGAGCAAGCCCAACAGCGACCAGATATAAGGATGCAATCGCACTGACGACAGGGTTGGAAGGCATTACTCACCACGTGTAGGGAGAGTCCATATGCGATTTGTTAGCCGCTTTAGATACCCCCGAAACCGAAAAGCCAGAAAAGTAAAACCCTGCCTCTATGCCCCTGATACTCCGATTCAGTATCAAGCTGTTTTCGACAATAAAACAAACTGATAATGGCTGGGATAAACAACAAGGTGAACAACCATTGAAACGCATCTGTTGATTTCAAGGTGATCGCCACAAGTAAACTAATTAGAGTCATGCCAATAATGAATAAGTTGTATCTAATATGTCGACGCTTCATTGAAGCAAAGCTTTCCCAATCATAAATCAGCCAGTCGTGGGAAAAATCGTCGCATTTAGGACACCTAAGGCTTGGCGGAAGCTTGTCTGCAATATAACCGCAGCTAGGGCATCGAACTTTCATGGCGCTATCCTGACACTCTCTCATTAGTTGACATGCCATGTCGTGGTAAGCACGGGATCTATCGAGGGATAACGCGATAGGGATGACGGCAAGCCCGACTACGATAAAGAGGGTAGCAGGACACAATCTATTTGCCCGTAGTCCGTCCACCGACTGCTTTTGATAGCCGTCGCTCGCGAAAGGGGCATAACGGTCCTAGGACCACCATAAAATTTCCTACACAAACCTCGGAACGCCTCGCCTTGTCCGCCGTTCCGATGCAGCTTATGGTCCGCCCCGTCGCCTAAAATGGCGATTCGGGTTTGGCCACCAGACTACCGAATTCGCACGGTTACGCAGGTGCTGAAAAACATTGCCTTTCGTGCTGAACTCGGTTGCGACACGGCAGTGCTGAAGGGCTTTTCACCGTTGTTAGCCACTCCCTTGCGCGACGGCTGTGACTTGATGGAGGTGATCGGCCGGCGTGTGCGGGCGCAGACGAAGGCATGAATGAAACCGGGCGCTGAAGGTGCCCGTTTTTTCAACTATAAAAGGAGCCGACATCTTTATTCTGCGGTGTCCGGGCGGACATTCGCCCCTCAACATTTGTCCTATCCTTCATCCAACCCACAACGCCGGTCGCCGCCATGTCCGCCCCTGAATCCACCCTCCTCCAAAGCTGGCACCTTAACGCCCGGTCCTGGATCGAAGCCATCCGCGCCGGCACCATAGAAAGCCGCCACACGGTCACAGACCAGGCGATCCTGCTGGCAGTGCTGGGCCGTCAGCCCGAGCGCGTGCTCGACTTGGGCTGAGGTGAGGGCTGGCTGTTGCGGGCGTTGACGGAACGCTCCATCGAGGCGGTCGGCGTGGATGGCGATGCGACGCTGGTCGAAGCGGCCCGGGCAGCGGGAACTTCAGCGGTGCATTTGGCAAGTTACGAAGCGTTGGTGGAGGCGAAAGTCGCTATCGGTCGTGACTACAACCTGATCTGCGCCAACTTCGCCTTGCTGCACCAAGACATCATCCCTCTGCTCGCCGCCATGAACACCCTGCTCGTCCCTGACGGTGCGCTGGTGATCCAGACTTTGCACCCGTGGACCGCCGCGGCGGGTGATTATCAGGATGGCTGGCGCACAGAGACCTTTGCCGGGTTCAAGGGACAGTGGCAACCCATGCCGTGGTATTTCCGCACCTTGTCCAGCTGGCTCAACGCCTTGGACATGGCCGGTTTTCAGCTGGCCGGCCTGCAAGAGCCGCAGCACCCACAGAGTCCTGTGCCGCAGTCGTTGCTCTTGATCGCCGAACCTGTGCGCCGAGAGTAAGCGATGGCGCCCGGCCTCACTTTCGCTTCTGCCGCGCCTGTTCCTCCTCCGCCAAGGCCTGACGAACCAGCGCCTTCGCCGCCCAGGCCGCGGTGTCGAGTGACTCTTCAACGCTCGCGCCACTGATGTCGCGCACGGCGATCAACGCTTCGGTGCCGATAACGATCGACAGCGCCTGCTTCAGGCGTTTGCGCGCCCTGGGGGTGAGCACGCCCTTCAGCGAGTCGACGATCGGCTCGATGTAGCTCATGCGCCGACCTGGCCGCAGAGGCTCGTGAGTCTCACTGTCCAGCCACACCGACATGAACGAACGTTCCATCACGTGCAGGCCGATCTCGTCGTCGATCAAGAGTGTGTTCAACGCGTTCGCGGCCAGGCCAATGCCCTTTACCGGATCGTCTCCCGGCTGCCAGAAGCTGTCCAGCGGCTTCATTTCGCGATCGGCCGCCATCTCACTGATCAACGCCTCGGTCGAGGGAAAGTAGCGATACGCCGTGGCGCGCGAGACCATTGCGCGCTCGGCCACTTGCGCAACCGTTGGGTGATGACCCTCGTCGCGCAAAGCGATGGCGGCATCGATCAACGCCTGGCGCGTTCGCAGTTTCTGGTTGGCGCGGCCTTGGGGATCGCCGTCGGGGTTCGACGGGCTTGACTTGGGGATCGACATGGAATATATGAGACTCTGTCTTTTCATGAGACTTAGTCTCATAATAGACACACGGCAACCAATCTACAAGGGTCGCCCATTATGTTTCAGCAACTGAGCGCGCCTCTGGGCGCATGAGGTGAATGCCATGAATCACAACCCCCGTTCGCGGACCTGGTTTCGGCTCGCTGCCCTCTACTTCGCCATTGGCGTGGCGCTGGGTGTGACGATGGGCGCTTCCGGCGACCACTCGCTGTTCGCGGTACATGCCCATGTCAATCTGTTGGGATGGGTGTCGATGGCCCTGTTCGGAATCATCGGCACTGCGCACCCGTCAATCACCGAAGGACGCGTTGCGGCAGTCCAGTTCTGGATGTACAACGTGGGCGTCCCGGTGATGCTCGGCGCACTGACGCTGCGCCTCAAGGGCTTCGCTTCAGTCGAGCCCTTGATTGCAGTCGCATCCGTTCTCGTTGGCTGCAGTGTGCTGCTGTTTGCGTGGTTGGTGTTCTCGCGCATCAGCACCACGACTGAACGCTTGAGCAGCGCGGCACGGGAATCGCGCCTGTCATAACACGCCCCCTGTAGGAGCCGGCTTGCTGGCGATGGCGGTGGGTCAGGCGATTGATTTATTGGCTGGCAGTCCGCCATCGCCAGCAAGCCGGCTCCCACAGTTATACGGCGGTCGACAGGCAATAAGGACGATATTGGTTGGGTGCGCTCGACAAGACTCACGAGGCACCCAACATGTCCAAGCCCCCCAGCGGGCTAATGCCCAACCGCCGCTTCAATCGCCGCAACATCGATCTTCCCCATCGTCATCATCGCGTCGAACGCGCGCTTGGCCGCCGCTCGATCTGGATTGTTGATCGCCGCCGTCAGCACACGAGGGGTGATCTGCCACGACAGCCCCCATTTGTCCTGGCACCAGCCGCAGACATTTTCCTGGCCACCGTTTCCGACAATCGCATTCCACAAACGGTCCGTTTCGGCCTGGTCGTCGGTCGCCACCTGGAACGAGAAAGCCTCGTTGTGCTTGACCCCTGGCCCGCCGTTCAGCCCCAGACACGGGATGCCCATCACCGTGAATTCGACGGTCAGGACATCGCCCTGTTTGCCCGCCGGATAGTCGCCGGGCGCGCGGAGGACATTGCCCACCGCGCTGTCCGGGAACGTCTTGGCGTAGAACGTCGCGGCGTCCAGTGCGTCGCCGTCGTACCAGAGACAAATCGTGTTTTTGCCGGTCATTTCGGTTCTCCAACAATGGGCTGACGTTTCATTCTAGCCAAGCAGTCAATCAGGTCAGTGGCGCAATACTGACGCTCGCTACTCAGCGTCTTCGAACGTTCCTGTTCGCACATCGCCGCTGCGCACATAGCGGGTGATCAGCACACCGCCCGGCGTGGTGGTCGAGTTCGCCAACGTGAAGGCGGACGCCAGTGCGATGTCGTCGAACAGGCGCTTGCCGCGCCCCAGCACGACGGGGAAAATCATCAGCCGAAGTTCGTCCACCACCCCTGCTGCCAGCAGTTGGCGGACCAGATCACCGCTGCCCTGCGTCAGCAGCCGGGCGCCGTCCTGCTGCTTGAGCGCGCGTATCGCGTCGACAATGTTTCCCTTCAGCGCATGACTGTTGTGCCACTCAAGCGTATCGGCTCGATGCGTGGCCACGTGCTTGGGCACTTGGTTGAACGGGTCTGCAATCGGGTGGTTATGGATGCGCGGCCAATACGCCGCGAAGATGTCGTAGGTGCGACGCCCCAGCAGCAATTCGAACGGCGGCGAGAACAGATCCGTTATAGCCTGGCCGGTGGCTTCGTCGGCGTAGGGAACGATCCAGCCACCGAAGCGGAATTCGCCGCTGCGATCCTCTTCGGGCCCGCCGGGCGCTTGCATGACGCCATCCAGGCTGATGAAAGCGGCAACGGTGAGTGTGCGCATGGTCTTCTCCCGGTTCGTCTTCGAGAACGTTCTTGTGCAGGGAACGCCGAAGATCACCGCGATCATCCGACTCACTCCCTGCCCCATAATCGAACGAGACACTGCGAAATCGACAGTGCGATGTACATGTAAATGCCAGGTTCACAATTTTGGCGTACCTTGTCCGACATTGAACGTTTCAACGCGGCCAACTGGCTGCCCTCGTCAAGGAAGAACAATGATCATTGCTTCAACTTCAACGAATGCGGCGATGTCTGCCTACACGTCTGCCGTCGATGCAAAGGCTGCCGCCGATGCGCAAAAACGCGTCACGCAAGATGATCAGGCCAAGCCGCAGAATGATGATTCGGTGAGCCTGTCCAGCACCTCTACCGATTACAGCAACTCGATCGCGGGTAATGCGCCATTCTTCCCGGTACGTTCGGGGATGAACGCCGACGCACTCGTTCTGGGCGCTTCCAAGCCTGGCGCGGTCTCGAGTTCCAAGGACAAGACCTTTGCCGAAGTGGCCTCCGATGCCCGCAAGCGCATGGACGAAAAATACGCACTGATGACCGCCAGCGGCAAACCGTACACCGGCAGCGATGAAGACCGTAATGCGTTGATGGGCGATCTGGACCGACGTTCGCTGAACGCCGTCGCCACCAATCAGGGCGGGAAGTTCACCACTCAGGAACAAGCCTCGGCGCAAGCCTTGATGCGCCAGCAAGCCCGGCTCGCCACCGGTTATTACAGCGGCCCGGCTGACCAGCAAAAAAACTGGAAAGACCCGTTTATCAATGACCCTTTCGGTCGAGCCACGGCGGCGCTGGCTTTTATGGACAACATGAGCCCTGAAGAAAAAGCCACGCCTGAATGGCTGTCCCAGCACTTGTCACTGGAAGCGGCATTGAATCAGAGCGGTGGCACGGACCCCGCCGAGAAAAAGACCGGCCACTTTCACAACCTGGCTGAAATCCTCGCGGGTGTCGTGACGGACGGCTCCGACAGCGAACAATCCAGCGCAGCCAGGAACGCAGATCCGAGCGTCGAGATTCTGAAGAAACTTCAATCGCTGACATCGTGACGCCGATCGGACGCCGATTTGCTGGCGTAGCGATCCTGACATTGGCGTGATGCCCTCACGCCTTTCGTGCGCCCTACTCCTCCAATCGCCCCGCACCTTCACGGTCGCGCTCGTACCGCCTCGTGAGCGGAAACGGCGGCAACCAGGACTCGCGACGGATGATCCAGCTTTCGTAGGTTGGCGTCAGTTGATCAGGAGCATCCAGTGATCCCAGGCTCACTTCGATTTCGTCGTCAGTGCGGGCAAAAACCGAAGAGCCGCAGCGCGGACAGAAAAACCGCCCGGCGTAGTCACGCGTTTCGCCAGTAATCGTTACCGCCTCCTCGGGGAATATCGCGCAAGCGTGAAACAGCGCGCCATGATGCTTGCGGCAGTCGAGACAGTGGCACAGGCCGACCCGATAAGGACGTCCCGACGCTTCGATTCGGACGTTGCCGCACAGGCAGCCACCGGTAAATCGGTCCATGCTGCGCCTCCTTTCATTTATGCGGTCGGAAGGTTAATAACGATAGCAGCCCCCACTGGTCGCCACGAACTTGCTCTCTAGACGCTTTTTACCTAACTTTGAATCCATGGATTAAAAAAGAGGTAATGAACATGGCCGTTGCCCTCCAGCAACAAGCCTTTAGCAAGAGCCAGTGTGTAATGGGCCTGCGTGCTGCTGTCGGCATCCTCGAGAAGTGGAAGGCGTCCAGCGATCAGGCCTGCCGTATCCTGCGCATTTCCCGCAGCACCTACACCCGCGCCCGCCAACGCGATCCCGACTGGGCCGTGGCGCTGGATGCGGATCAGATGCAGCGCATCAGCTTTGTGCTCAACATCCACGCCGCCTTGCGCCTGGTGTTCGATAATCCGGAGAACGTCTACGGCTTCCCGTCGATGGCCAACGATAACGAATTCTTCAACGGCCGCTCGCCGCTCGAGATCATGGCTCAGGGCGACATGATTTCGTTGTATGAAACCTTCCGCCGCATCGACGTGCTGCGTGGTGCGCAATGGTGAGGCTGGACGAACTGGCAGAACTTGCCGGTGAGCCATTGCAAGCCTATCGACTGGTCAACTCCAAGTTCCCACCGGTGGCTTTGTTTGATGACGTCGCCGACGCGGACGAGTTCGAGGTGCTGTATCAGATACAGGAACTCACCAACCCCAGGTTGAAAAATGAAGTGGGTCGCCTTGAGCTGATTCGCCGCAGTGAAATCCCGTTCGGTATTCCGGGCTGCTCTTACGCGACAGCGCCGTTCACCCACGTCAACCCGGCGGGTTCGCGGTTCAGCGATGGCCGTTTTGGCGTGCTGTATCTGGCGGACACCATGGAAACGGCGTTGGCCGAAGTGAAACATCACCAGAGTCTGTATTGGTCGAACGTGCCGAGCCTGAACTATGAGCGGTTTGTTTTCCGGGGGTTGTCCTGCTCTTTTGTGGATGCAGGCATGAAAGATGCGACGTCCATTGCGATGACCGATCCTGTTTATGATCCGCACGATTACTCCCATTCCCGGCGTTTGGGAAAGTTGGTCAAAGACGCAGGTTGTCCCGGGCTTCGTTATAACTCGGTGCGAATGCACGGCAGTCATTGCTGGGCGCTGATGACGCCGAAACCGGTTTTATCGGTCATTCAGGCGGCGCATTACGAGATGATCTGGAATGGGCAGGTGACGAGTGTCAGTCAGATCAGTGAGGCTTGATTGCATCATGCCGGAATGAAAACGGGCGCCTTGATAGGCGCCCGTTTTTTTTGTGCGGTGATGTTTACCAGCTACCGTAGGGGATGCCGTATTTCTCGATGTAGCGTTTGGACGCTTCGGACAACGGGTAATAGTGACCGCCTGATTTTCCAAGGTGCGGCCCCAAGGGTTCTATCTCTGCCTGGGCACGAGCAACCTTGACTGACTTCAAGCATTTATCAGTCACCCAAACCTGTACGATGCCGCCAGGGGCAAGTCCGAGGTAAACCATGGTTATGAAGTTGGCAGGCTCGTTGGGCGTTGCCGGACAGCGCTCATTTACCGAGGAGTGCATGATCTGCCGTGCTTCTTCGGGTATATCGATCCACGCACGATAGGTCTTCGACTCGACAACCGACTGCCATCGAACAAAGATACGTTTCGGTAGATCTGCACCGACTACGCCACGAATGCCACTGCTGATATTTTTACTCCATCCACGAGCAGCTTCGGTGGTGTCTTCGGAGTCGTGACTACCCGCCGTACCTCCACCGGTACGACGAAATAGCTTGTCGTTAATATCTTCAACAGCAGAGTCTTCCACCCATACCTTCATGTAAGCCGGCTCAACGAAGCTGAGGCTCCACCATTGGTCTTTAGGGTCGCTTTTGCCGGAAAGTGGGTCGGCTGCCTGACAATCGTAGATAAAAAATGCGATCAACAAAATAACTGACATACGCATGAAACTATCCCGATACCAGTTCAGGCCATCACCAACTACCGTAAGGAATGCCGTACTTGGCGACGTAGCTTTTGGACTTCTCGGGTTGCGGATAGTAGTTACCGTTAGATTTTCCAAGGTGCGGCCCCAAAGGTTCGATCTCCGCTTGAGCCCGGGCAACTTTGATCGATTTCATGCAGTTGTCCAATACCCACACCTGCACGATGCCGCCAGGCGCAAGTCCGAGATAAACCTTGGCTCTGTAATTGGCAGTTTCCGCAGGTCGGTTGGGGCAGCGCTCATTCACTGAGGCGTGCAAAATCTGCCGGGCTTCTTCAGGAATTTCGACCCACGCACGATATGTTTGCGGCTCGACTACTGACTGCCAGCGAACATAAATCCGCTTGGGTAAATCCGCACCGACCACGCCACGGGAGCTACTGCTAATTTTTTCACTCCAGCCGCGAGCAAACTCAGCGTCACCTGCGGGCTCATCACTTGCTGCTGTACCGCCGCCGGTACGGCGAAACAGCTTCCCGTTTATGTCCTCAACGGCAGTATCTTCCACCCAGACTTTCATGTAGGTGGGTTCAACAAAACTGAGGCTCCACCATGGATTTTTCGGGTCATTTTTGCCTGATCGTGGTTCTGCTGCCTGGCAACCTGAGACCACCAACGCGACCAGCAAAAAATAGTATGCACGCATCAAAATGTTCTCCACACGGAATCTGCCACGTGAGGATGACGCACTCGCATACCGTCGTCAGTCGGTGCATTGGTATATCGGAGGGTTATGCCCTGTTCACGACTTGCACCGATCGGGTTGTTCCAGTTGGCGGACATGTGCACGTATTTCAACCTCAACAACTGTTCTTCGGCAGGTTCTGGTTTGTACTCACCAGCGAGCACTCTGTCACAAAATGGCTGAAGTTCAGAGGGCACACTGTAAGCCGGATCACTCTCGTCAATAACCTCAAACTGCACGCCTTTCTCCTTGGCCAATTTATGCATCAAGCGCAGGTAAACCACAGCCAATTTCCCACTGACTGATCGTTTTAGTTGTAAACCTGCATACACCCGAAGTTTTTTCGGCCCTGTTTTATCCTGTTCCCAATCAGGCGCCATACTTGGCGTCGGCGTCACAATGTCCAACATTGATTCAGGCCATCCATCAGCCACCATGTTTGCTTTTTGCTTCTGGGTATCCAAGTAGATGGAAGTGGTCTGGATATTCGTACCCTGCGGAACTGTTAGTGCCTGCATTGGGTTAACCAGCACACACTCCTCGACGACTTCGCGGTAGCCACCTCCAAGATCGGAGTGCACACCGGGCAATGATATTTCCCGGTGAGCCGGCACAACTGTACTCAATGCGAAATTCGCACGGCGCTCGTCACGTGCGACAAGCTGGACAACATCGGAAACGAATCGACGATCTAAATAGAGTTTGATCCCAGGAGCGACCGCACTTTGGATATTTCCGAGATTTGTCACGCCGGCCACGGAAGGTACGGTATCGAACAAGCCGACAAAGCCCATGATGACATCGCTGTTGAACTGGTTGCCGAAGCTGGAACTAAATCCCTTAGGGTTGCGGCGGAGCACTTCCCCTAGAGGACCCTGCTTGCAACGCACTATCTCGTTCGCAAAATGCCGGGCCGCTGCGGCACCCCGACTGAAGCCAAACGTATCGAAGGTCAGTGAAGTGATTTCACAACCGGGACTCCTATCAATCAGCTCTTTTATCGAATCGTTCAGGTCGGAAAACGCCTGCTGAACTTTGGCCGCGACACCGGTATCACCACGGCCGGTGGCGGCATTAAGCAATTTGTCTTCTGCGCCTCCGGCCGTACCAATTCCATCAATGTAGAGGCTGCGAAGAGAGAGTCTTACGGAGCCTTCGCCCTCGACATCTTTAGCTGATGGATAGAGATCAAACAGCTTGGAAACATTACTCACATCATTCCCATAACTCCCCTCCGGATCCGCCATATACGGCTTGCAGCTCGCATCGACGTCTTCCGGGCGAATCGGGTGATGGGCGCCACACAGTAATCCTGACGCAGAGTTGCCCGCATTGTTCAGCGTCCCATCGAAGAACACGCCAATGCGCAACGCGACTCGGACTTTCTCCTTCGCAGCCGCCGGTGCCTTGCCGTATTTCTCATACTCGGCCCAGCGCTTGGCGTGGATGTCGACGGGTTTGGCTTCGTCGTAGCGGACGTTTTTCGGGGGGTTGGGGACGTATCCACTCATTCCTTGATCACCTGCTCCTTGGTGCAACGGGCGCTGAGGGTGCCACCGTGGATCCAATCAAGCAACGCGTAGCCAGATGCCATCACTCGGACAACATGGACCTTCATCCATGTATTGCTTTCGTCAATGGTCACCATTAATTCAATGAAGTTCTCTTAAAAATTCCGCGGCGTAACATCGCCTCCATACCAAACAACTACACCCCGGAGCACACACTCATGAAACGCCAACTCTTCCTCAGCATCGCTTTCTCGGTTTTTGCAGTTAACGCTTTTGCCGCTTCTTCTGCTCACCCGGTTGTCGCTGAGGGCGGCTCGGATCGTCTGATTGAAAGCCGTGTGGCTGAGGGC
>NZ_BDAG01000023.1 GCF_002091715.1 Pseudomonas migulae NBRC 103157
ATCGTGCCCAACGCCACCACCAGCGCGATGTGCCCCAGGGTTTTACCGACACCGGCCTCGTACGCACCGACCACCCCGGACGGCGGCATGCCGGCCAGCAGTGCCAGGCCGATGGAGACCAGGGTGATCACGATGAACGGATTGAGTCGATAACGGGCGATCAGAACGATCAGGGCAATGATGGCAATGGCGGCATACACCAGCAGCCAATAGCCGAAGGACAGGGTCATGCGGTACTCCTCGAAAGGGTCACGTCGAATGGGTTGTGAAACTCATAAAACATTTCGAAGAGCGATTTTCAAACGAGGCGAAAGTAATTTTCGTAGAGGGATAAGGGTTGTCGCGTAGAGGTATGGAGGGTCGTGGTTTTTGAAATTGGGTCAGGCGGATTTTCATCGAGCACAGCCTGATTTTCTGCATCAATCTGGCAACCAGAGGTTACATAGCGGATTACCCGAGCAAGAATTGCCAGCTGGTTTTAATGGGAGGTGATCGAACATCGTCGAGCTTTACCTGGCCCGTCGTTACTGGATAATGGCAACCTGCCACTCACCTGGCCTATATCACGGTTCTTTTAACAGCCCGACATTCGCCTTCAAGCACGGACGGCTACACGACAAGGAGTTGGCAGCATTGACGCCACAACAAGATTCCCTCACAGCACCGACCCGCACGCAAAAAGTCACCTCACTGATAACCCGTGGCATGGCTGGACTCGGTGTCGTACTGGGCGCCCTCTGGGCGTTGATCACCTATGCCGTACCCGACCCCAGCGTATTCGGCTTCAGCTTCATCAGTTGGAAAAACGTGGTCTTGCTGGTCAGCACTTTCCTGTTTCTCGGGGTGGTGTCCATCGGCTGGCAAATTCGTAACTTCACACCGATGCTCAGAGGTGTGCTGCAATTTTTCATGGTCGCCGGCCTGTCGTTCGGCTTTTTCATTCTGGGTACGGAATTCGCCAAGCCCTCATTCGAGTTCGCCAAACTGCAATCAAAGGTCGTCGAAAACGAAGCTAGCAACCTGCTGGGCAAGCGCATGGAAGTGCTGGATAACGTGCGCATCGAACTGGAAGGTTGCGAAAACATTGGTCGCTTGCCCACCTGCACCTTCGAGTTGACCAACCTGAACGTCGACCGCAGCTTTCGCTTCGACGATGGCACCATGCTGTTCGACGAATCCGGTGGACCGCTCAAACCCCAATCGATCCGGGTGGGACAGGTCGAGGATAATTACTATCTTCAGTTTCAGTTGATCCGCAACGTACCGACCCGGGTTACCCTGAATTTCCAGCAGAGCAACAGCAAGTTGAGCAAAACGCCCGCGATCAAGCTGGGCTTTCGTGACGGAAATAATGATTCACTGACGCTCAAGTTCAGTGAGATTGTCATGCACTAGGCATCAGCGACTTGCGATCGCCGCGCGAGATCATCGGTTCATACAAAAGGAGAGCGAAACATGATCACCTGTTATCTGAAATACGTACTCGACCCCTACCAGATCGAGGCGTTCGAACACTATGGAAAGTTGTGGATTCCACTCGTTGAAAAATTCGGCGGCCAGCATCACGGCTACTTCCTGCCGTCCGAAGGCGCGAACAATATCGCCATGGCGATGTTCAGCTTTCCAAGCTTTGCAGCCTACGAGCGTTATCGGCAGGACTCCATGAAAGATCCTGAGTGCATCGCGGCGTTCAAGTTCGCTGAAGAGACAAAATGCATCCTCAGTTATGAGCGCAGTTTTTTCAGGCCGGTGTTTGGCGATCAGGCGCAACAACTCGCCTGATGTCGGTCGGCAGTGTGTAGCCCTCACCAGGAGAAATCGCATGGGTTCCCCTTACAAAACCGCACGATCCTGGCTGCAGTCACTGCTGTTCCTGACTATCGTCATCCCCACCGTGACCCGTGCCGAGCCACGGCCCGAGCACATGGTCTACTTGCGTACGATTGATCCGACCATCGAGCAGGACATTCGCTACGCCGGCGCCCACAACTTCACCGGCCACCCACTCGACGGTTACGCAGCCGCCGAATGCCTGATGACGCTCGACGCCGCCAAGGCGCTCGCGCGAGTACAAACAGCGCTGCGCTCGCAGGGTTATGGTTTGAAGGTCTTCGACTGCTATCGACCGAATCGCGCTGTCGCCGATATGGCGCGCTTCGCAAACGAACCGGGCGACCCGCGCAAGGCCGAGTTCTACCCGCGCGTGGACAAGCAGGATTTCTGGCGCCTGGGGTATGTGGCGCGGGTGTCGAATCACTCCCGCGGTTCGACCGTCGACCTGACACTGACCGGACCGAAAGCGTTGCCCGCCGCAACCTGGACGCCTTCGGCCGCGCAGGTCGATTGCACGGCACCCTACGCTCAACGCTGGCATGACGGCGCGCTCGACATGGGCACCGGCTTCGATTGCTTCGATGAGCGGACGCATACCGCCAACCCGACAATCAGCGCGGCCGCGAAGGACAATCGTCAGCGGCTAAGCAGTGCGATGGAAAAAGAAGGGTTTTCCGGGTACTCGAAAGAATGGTGGCACTTCACTTACGCAGGCGCCGGCGCGCCGAACGAAGTCATGAATTTCCCGATCACGCCGCTTAGCGCCAGCGAAGCACTCGACGCCAGCCATCAGCTGATTGTGGTCACCAGCAAAAACTGGGACGACATCCAGGGCACCGCCCAACGCTATGAGCGGGATGGCAAGACCTTTCGAAAATCGGGTAATGCGTTTGCCGTGGTGCTCGGCAAAAACGGCATGGCCTGGGGCAAGGGGTTGAGCAGCGTTGAGCCAGGCGAGGGGCCGGTGAAACGTGAAGGCGACGGAAAAACGCCGGCCGGGGTGTTCACGCTCGGAACGGCATTTGGCTACGACAACACGGCCGAAACGAAACTGCCTTACCTCGCTCTGACGCCGGCCATCGAATGCGTCGACGACAGCCACTCCGCACGCTACAACGAGCTGGTCGACGGCTCGAAGATCGCCAAGGACTGGAACAGCGCCGAACGCATGCGCAGCGAGGAAGGTTATCGCAAGGGCATCGTCATCGAGCACAACACACCGGCGTCCCCCGCCTCGGGCTCGTGCATTTTCTTCCACATCTGGCGCAGCCCGACCTCGCCGACGGCAGGCTGCACGGCCATGGATCAGGCGGACATCTCCCATTTGTTCGACTGGCTCGATCCTCGCCAGTCTCCCTTGCTGGTGCAAATGCCCGAGGCGCAATACGAGCACCTGCGCGAACGCTGGAATCTCCCGGAACGGTGAGACATCAGCCCTGCTTCAAATCGAGGCAATAGGTGTAGTAACCCGTTTCGCGCACGTAGCCCAGGGATTCATACAAGCGTTGTGCCTGGTGATTGTCCGTGGCCGTTTCCAGCACCATGCCTTTGGCGCCGGTCAGCAACGCGAAGGATCGTGCGGTGTTCATCAGCTGCGTCGCGACCCCGCGGCCTCGGGCGGCGGGTGCAGTGAACAGATCGCCGAGCAGCCAGGTGCGGTGCGCATCGATGGAAGAAAAAGTCGGGAACAACTGGACGAAACCCAGCGTTTCGCCGGTGGCGTCCTGGGCGAAGAAGATCACCGATTCATCCCGGGCAAGGCGCTCGGCGATAAAGTCACGCGATTGCGTCAGGTTTGAGGGTTGGCCGTAGAAACCTCGATAGGCGTCGAACAGGCTGGCGACGTTGTCGAGGTGGGTGGCGTCGGCGCGATGGACCTGGACATCCATGAGAGGGGTCTCCGTGAGGCAGCAGTGGTGTGTCGGGCAATGTCGATAAACGGCGTGACGATCAGGCTGTAGACCGTCAGGTATCGGTCGTGATCCTGTTCACCGGTGCCGAACCGGAGGACTTCAGGCCTGGACGTGGTGACGTAGAGCGTACCGAACATCCAGTCCCACAGTGACAGGTTGATACTGAAGTTTTTGTTGAAGTGTTGCGGTGCGTCGCTGTGGTGGATCTGGTGCTGGGCCGGGCTGTTAAGTACGTGCTCGAGCACTGGGCCGTACGACAGCCAGACATGGCTGTGACGCAGGTTTCCCGCCAGCGCATTGAGGATGAACACCAGATACGTCACGCCAAACAGGGAATAGCGGCTGATCTCGCCACCACAGGCATACCAGAAGACGCCGGCATAGGCGCCGATGCCGATGATCGTTGAAAGCTTTTCGACAATCTTCTCGACGAAATGAACCCGACTGGCCGTTGCCGGCACCAGCACCGGCGCCGAATGATGGACTTTGTGAAAGGCCCAGAGCCATCGGGAATGAAAGGCGCGGTGCGCCCAATAGGCCATGAAGTCTTTCACCAGGAAAACGCCGAGGCCGTAGAGCAAGCACAGTGACAGGTTCTGCTCCACTTGCACCCGCGCGCCCCACAGGTTGGTGAAAAAGGTGATGTAGTCACCGGAGCGCAGAACGATCGGGTCTACCAGGCCGACAATCGGCAACACCAACGCCACTTTCAGAATCGCCCGCACAAAGTAGTAGCGGTAATCGAGCAACGCCGAACGATGGAAATACACACGACGCCCGCCGATGAACTGTCCGAACGACTGGGCTTCGGTGAGACCTCGATGCTTTCTGAACCGAAACAGGCCGTAGGCGATGCTGTATGACGAGAACAGAAACAGTAAACCCATGCGCCCGTTCAGATCGAAAAGACCCAGGAACTGGTGAATGACGGGCTCGATCACCCACTCGGTCAGGCCGTTATAGAGCAGCGCAAGGGCATCCAAAATGGACTCGCCTCCATCAATACAAGGAATTGCCAATCATACCCTAACCGAGAACGATTCTTGAGTGTGGTTCCAGTTCGGGTCTCTGCACGTCCCTCCCCTGTGCAGTGAACTGAGGTTGCAGGCGTACATTGCATCTGGTCGGCGACGCGCACCTACTGGTGTCGGAGGGGGTGATACCGGAACGAAGGGGCTGATGTTGGCGACTTGAGGCGGTTGATTGACGGTAGGGGGCGCTTCCTGGCGATGGCGATCATGAGACGGTTATCGCCAGCAAGCCGGCGCCTACAGGATCGGGTTCTCAACGCCGCGGCCGAGGACACCGCAAAACCTTGTAGGAGCCGGCTTGCTGGCGATGGCGTTCGAAAAATCGCCATCGCCAACCAATCTGGCTCCTGCAAAAAACAACGCTAGAACGTGATGGCCGCCGCGGGCGTCACGTCGATCCGTGCCACCGAACCGGTCAGACGCGCCAGGTCCTTGTTGTGCTCGGCGATGATGTCTTCGGCGGCAAGGTTTCCGTTGTCGACAGTGGAGTGAGCGTCAGCCGCCAGCACCACGTCGTACTCCAGTTTCAGTGCCTGACGCACGGTGGCGTTCACGCAATAGTCGGTTTGCAGACCGCAGATGACCAGGCGTTCGAAATCCTCCTTCGGCAGCAGCTTTTGCAGAGTGGTCTGGTAGAACGAATCCGATGTGGTTTTGCGAACCCGCAAGTCCTTCGGCGAGACATCCAGCCCTTCGGCCAGTTGCCAGCCGTCGGCGTTAAACGCCAGCAGACTGCCCTCTTCCTCATGCTGGATCAGCACCACCGGAATCCCGGCCGTTCGGGCGCGGGCGCTGAGACCGTTGATGCGTTCGATGACGCGCGCAATCTCGAAGCACTCGTACTCACCAGCGCAGAGCGCCTGCTGGACGTCGATGATTAACAATGCGGTGGTCATGATTCCTTCCTTGATCTGTCGGTGAGTCAGGGGACAGAAACTAACTCCGTCCCCTTGCGGAAACAACCCTCAATAGCCCAGCGACAACCCGGTGTTACGACGCGGATCGTTCGCCCCGTAGAAACGGTTTTTGCCCACCGGTTTACCGTCCAGCGACGGCGCCCCGACCAGGATGGCCGCGATATGATTGGCATCTTGCGGCCCGGCGAACTTGTGCCCCCAGCTTTCGAGCAGCTTCACCGTGTCCGGACTGGTGGTGAAGGTTTCCAGGTTGGTCTCTTCCGGCAGCCACTGCTGGTGGAAACGCGGCGCATCCACCGCTTCCTGGATGTTCATGCCGTAGTCGATCACGTTGAGGATGGTCAGCAAGGTCGCGGTGATGATGCGACTGCCACCCGGCGTGCCGACAACCATCACCACTTTGCCATCCTTGGTGACGATGGTCGGGCTCATGGACGACAACGGCGCCTTGCCGGGCGCGATGGCGTTGGCCTCCCCTTGCACCAGGCCGTACATGTTCGGCACGCCGATTTTCGAGGTGAAGTCGTCCATTTCGTCATTGAGAATGACCCCGGTCTTGCTGGCCATGACGCCGGCGCCGAACCAGTCGTTCAAGGTGTAGGTCACCGAGACCGCGTTGCCCCACTTGTCGACGATCGAGTAATGGGTGGTGTTGCTGCCTTCGTGGGGCGCGACCCCGGGTTTGAGCTCGCTGGACACAGCGGCCTTCTGTGGGTTGATGGCGGCGCGGATTTTGGTCGCGTAGTTTTTATCCAGCAGATGCGCGATCGGGTTCTTCACGAAGTCCGGGTCGCCGAGGTAGCTGTTGCGGTCCACATACGCGTGGCGCATGGCTTCGATCTGGTAGTGCATGCCCTGCGCCGAGTGGTAGCCCAGGTCCTTCATCGGGTAGCCGTCGAGGATGTTCATGATCTCGCAGATGACCACGCCGCCAGAGCTTGGCGGTGGTGCCGAGACCACGTGGTAACCGCGATAGTCGCACTCGATCGGCGCCAGTTCGCGGGTCTTGTATTTGTCGAGGTCGGCCTGGGTGATGATGCCCTTGTTGGCCTGGCTGGAGGTGACGATGGCATCGGCCACCCAACCCTTGTAGAACCCGCCCGCACCTTTTTCGGAAATTTCCCGCAGGGTCTTGCCCAGGTCTTTTTGAACGAGTTTCTGCCCGACCTGCATCGGCTCGCCGTTGCTCAGGAAGATCGAGCCGGAATCCTTGATGTCCTTCTTGAACACATCGGTGGCGTACTCCAGCAAATCGACATCGCCCTGCTCCAGCGTGAACCCGTCTTCAGCGAGCTTGATGGCCGGTGCGATCACTTCCTTGCGCGGTTTGGTGCCGTACTTGCTCAGTGCCAGTTCCATGCCGGAGACCGTGCCCGGCACGCCGACCGCGAGGTGGCCGCGGGTGCTGAGGTCCGGGACGACATTGCCCGCCTTGTCGAGGTACATGTCGGCAGTCGCGGCCAGGGGCGCTTTTTCGCGGAAGTCGAGGAAGGTCTTGCGCCCGTCCGCCAGTTGAATGGTCATGAAACCGCCGCCACCCAGGTTGCCCGCCGCGGGATACACCACCGCCAGCGCATACCCGACCGCGACGGCGGCATCGACGGCGTTGCCACCGCTCTTGAGCACATCCACACCCACGTGGCTGGCCAGATGCTGGGCGGTGACCACCATGCCGTTTTCGGCGGCGACGGGCGCAACGGAGGCCGCGTGGGCCATCAGGCAGCTGAGCGCCAAGGAGGTCGCTATGAGCGATTTGGCAAAAGGTTCGAACTTCATGAGTCGGTCTCTTTTTGTTTTTAGGGTCGGTAAAAAAAACAGAGAAAACGTATCAAGAGCAGTACGCAGTATGGCTGGGATTACGTATTGCGCCTCCCCGACGAGGCAGTATGCTTGCCCCCTGCTCACCTGTTTTCGGAGTTCGCCGGCATGACGTTTACCTTCACCACCATGGCCTCCCCGGTCGGCGAATTGAAGCTGGTCGCGAACGGCTCGAGACTGGCGGCCATCCTCTGGGAAAACGACAAACCGGGTCGGGTGCGGCTCGGTCCAGTGAGCGAAGCCCCGGACAACCCGATCCTTGTTCGCGCCCGACAACAGTTGACGGAATACTTTGCCGGCACACGAAACCGCTTCGACCTGGAACTGGATTTCGTCGGGACGGACTTCCAGAAGAAGGTGTGGCAAGCGCTGTTGACCATTCCGTTCGGCGAAACCCGCAGCTATAGCCAGATTGCCCAGCAGATCGGCAACCCGAGCGCGGTTCGCGCGGTGGGTGCGGCGAATGGCAAGAACCCGATCTCGATTGTTGCGCCGTGTCATCGGGTGATTGGCGCGTCGGGGAAACTGACGGGTTTTGCAGGCGGGCTTGAGGCGAAGGAATTGTTGCTGACGCTGGAGGGCGGGCAATGGGGTGCAACGGGAAGACTGGAAGGCTTTTGATTTCGCAGGAGCTGCCGCAGGCTGCGATCTTTTGATCTTCCGGTGTTCGCAAAAACGCCAAGAATCAAGATCAAAAGATCGCAGTCTGCGGCAGCTCCTACTGGATTGTGTGCGGTTGTTAAGCCGTGAAGATGTTTTTCATCGCCGCATACTGCAGCAGCATGATGGTCTTCGCATCGCAGATTTCGCCGCGATAAAACGACTCGAGCGCTGCATCGAACGACCACTCCAGCACTTCCAGCTCTTCGGTTTCTTCCTCCAGCCCGCCACCCTCGCTGACTTTCGATGAAGCGTCATATTCGGCGATGAAAAAGTGCAGTTTTTCCGTCACCGAGCCGGGGCTCATGTAGGCCTCGAAAACCTTCTGCACATGGTGCACGCGATAACCGGTTTCCTCTTCCGCTTCATCGCGTATGCGCTCTTGCGGCGCGGCGCCTTCAAGCAACCCCGCCGCCACTTCGATCAGCAAACCGTCGTGACCATTGACGAATACCGGCAAGCGGAACTGCCGCGTCAGCACGACGGTTCTCTTTTCGCGGTTGAACAGCAGAATCGCCGCGCCATTGCCACGGTCGTAGACCTCGCGGGTCTGGCGCTGCCATTCGCCATTGTTGCGCTGATAATCAAAGGTGATTTTCTTCAGCAGGTACCAGTCGTGGGACAGTACCTGGGACTCGATGATGTTGACCCGCTCGGCTGTGTTCGGCATGACAAGGCGTCCTTATATCGTCAGAAGGCGCCCATCTTAGACGAAAATCCCCTCATGACAGTTGAGCCTTGTATTCCTTCTCATATTGCCCGGCGAGCGATTCCTTCTGCTTGTCGTCGAGCAACTTGCCGGCCATCTGGAAGAACTTCTGCTCTTCCTCCTTCAAGTGGTGATGGACCTTCTCGGAAAGTTTCTTCGCGGCCACCAGCCAGGCCGGGCTGGACATCTCGGTCTCGTCGAGTTCCTCCATCATTTCGTCCATCTCGTGGTGTTCGGAAATCGCATGGCGGCTGAGGTCGACACCGCTATCGAATGCCATCAACGGGATATAGAAATGCCGTTCTTCAGCGGTTTCGTGAGCCTGAAGTTCGGACTTGAGCTGTTTGTACGCTTCGACGCGTTCCGGGGTGTCGCCGCTGGTCTTGACCAATGCATCCGCGTAGGTGCGTTGGCGGTCATGGCTTTCGCGCAAGGCTTCAAAAATGTTCAAGGCAGGTGGCCCTCATCGGCTGAGTTCTGGAATGACGTTGTAATGGCTAGACATCTTCGCGCTGGCAACGGTTCCTCTGTTCATCAGGGGATAGAACAATCGTCGCGACCCGGATACGCTCGTGCTTCACCGCCTTAAGGATTTAGCCGATGACACTCAGCATCGAACTGTCACAAAACCCGACACCGGAAGATCGCGAAGCGATCCTTGCACCATTGCGGGCCTACAACGTCGCGCAAGCGGGTGACGGCAAAGCGCAACCGCTGGCCCTGCTGGTGCGCGATGACCAGGGTGAAATCCAGGGCGGACTGTATGGCCGGTTTTTTTATCAGTGGCTGTTTATCGAATTGCTGTCGGTGCCGGAACAGGGTCGGGGACAAGGCCTCGGCGCAAGGCTGATGCAGATGGCTGAAGACCTGGCGCGGGAGAAGGAATGCGTGGGGATCTGGCTGGACACCTTCGATTTTCAGGCGCCGGAGTTTTACAAGAAGCTCGGGTATAGCGAGTTGGGCCAGATCGTTGACTACCCGCCGGGGCATAAGCGGTTCTTTTTCCAGAAGCGCCTGCTCAACTGATCGAGCCCCATTTACCCGATCGACACCGAACAAATGTGGGAGCGGGCTTGCTCGCGAAAGCGGTGGGTCATTAAACATTGATATTGACTGAACCACCGCTTTCGCGACCAAGCGCGCTCCCACAGGGATACTGCGTCAATCCATCAGATCACAGGCAAGTCGCCAACGCCGCCAACCGGCGCTTGGCAACAAAGTCGTCATGCTGCGCGTAGTAACTCAACGTCGTACTCGACGCATCTGCGGTGATGTCCACAAAGGATTCCGCCGAGCGCGTGTAAACAGTCGATCCACCCTTCTTGCCCGGCTGCAGGTACGCGCCCGCATCGACGCCGAACACCGCCTCGTCCTGCCAGGAGAACTGCACGCACTGGGCAACGACTTTTTCCGGCTTGTCCGACGTCAGGGTTTTGTACGGAGTTCCGGTACGGGCATCGTTCATTACAGAACCCGCACATCCCGCCAGCAACGTTGCGGCCAGCGCCACCATCAGAATTCGCATTGCATGTGCTCATCAAGAAAAAGCGGACTGTATCACCGTGGGCGAGCGTATCGTTCTGCTTTACTGAATTTATACCGCGACACCGCGCAACGATTCGCGCACCCTGTCGCGCCATACGCTGCATCGCCCCTCTTTCCGGGCCCATTTTTTCTGGAACGTCCATGACACCCAACGCCGAATTTTACAAACCGACCGCTGAATATGCCGACAAGCTGATCAGCCAGATCGGTCAGACGCCTTCCTGGATCGCCAAGCGAATCGGCGTCACCGACAAGCGGATTCGTTACATCCTCGACGGCGAACGCACCGTCAAGGGCGAAACCACGCCGATCCAGATGACCTACTGCGAGCAGTTTGCCCTCGAATGCCTGGCGGCGGCGGCCAAGGCCAAGAAACAGTCTTCGTAACCCATTCTCAAGGAGCGACCATGGCGGCAACCGAACAGCAACACGAGCAAGCGCTGAAGAAGTTTCTCGATGAGCGCCCCGAATTGCAGCACGAGCTCGACAACCTCAACCCGCTGCTCGCCCAGGTCAAGGGTGAAACAGCGGCGCAATTTCGCGACGAACGCTTGCATGAAGCGTTTGAAGCCGAGGCCGAGCGCCTGGGTTTGTTCGCCTGGGAACTGACTCTGCAACTGACCGCCCCCACGCCTGAAGACTACGAGGCGCAACGCCTGAACGTGCACAGGGAAGTGGCCGAAATGGCAGGGATGGACTGGCGGGAATATTGTGAGTTATACGGATTGAATCCGTAACCGTTGCCGATCAAGGATCCTCTCGCCGATGCTGCCTTCATCCTCCACTATCCACGCCAGTCCGGGACACCTGCACATCCAGAAATGGCGCGGACGCATCGGCCTGTCGCTGGTGGCCGCGCTCTCGGTACTCGCCGGCATGACCGACGCCATCGGCTTCATGGCTAGCGGCGACTTCGTCTCCTTCATGAGCGGCAACACCACCCGCCTCGCCGTGGCGATCAGCGATGGCGACATGGGCCTGACATTGCGTCTGGTGCTCCTCGTGTCGACGTTCATCATCGGTAACGCCTTAGGCATTGTGGTCAGTCGTGTTGGCGGGCGTCGGGCGCTGCCGTTGCTGTTGTGCATCGCCATGCTGTTGTGTGGGGCCGCGACCTGGCCCTACGACGAACAACTGCCGGCGCTGCTGGCAACGATCATTGCCATGGGCATGCTCAATGCCGCTGTCGAAGAGGTGAACGGTCTGCCGGTGGGGCTGACCTACGTCACCGGCGCCCTGTCGCGTTTCGGCCGCGGCCTGGGACGCTGGATGCTCGGCGAGCGGCGTAACGGCTGGCGGGTGCAACTGATCCCCTGGACCGGCATGTTTGCCGGCGCAGTGCTGGGTGCCGTGCTGGAGCATCATCTTGGGCTCAAGGCGCTGTTTGTCAGCGGATTGCTGGCGGGTGCACTGGGGGCGCTGTCGCTGAAGATTCCGCGACGCTGGCAGTTGGGGTATATGCCGCGTTGAGAGGCGTAGCAAATCCGGCATTTAAGTCGACAGACAGACCGCCACCGCTGGCAAGCCAGCGCCTACAGGGGTTTGCGGCGGGTCACGGTCTTGCATAAGACACAGATCCTGTAGGAGCCGGCTTGCTGGCGATGGCGACAACTCGGTCCACGCCTTATCATGGCCGCAGTTTCGCTGATCGAGTCTGTCATGAAGTTCGCCATCGCGCTGTTTTCCGCCGCCCATGCGCCCTCCTCGCGCCGTGCCTTGCTGTTCGCCCAGGCTGCGCTGGCCGGCGGGCATGAAATTGTCCGGCTGTTTTTCTATCAGGACGGCGTGTACAACGCCTCCGCCGCCGTGGTCACGCCGCAGGATGAACAGGATTTGCCCAAGCAATGGCGCGCCTTTGTCACCGAGCACCAGTTGGACGGCGTGGTCTGCATCGCCGCCGCCCTGCGCCGTGGCGTGTTGAACGCAGAAGAAGCCCAACGTTATCAGCGTGAAGCGGTCGCCGTCGGCGCGCCCTGGGAACTGTCCGGGCTCGGCCAGTTGCATGACGCGGTGCAGGAAGCTGACCGCCTGATCTGCTTCGGAGGTGCGTGACATGCCCAAGTCCCTGCTGATTATCAGCCGTCAGGCACCGTGGTCCGGGCCGAATGCGCGGGAAGCGCTGGACATCGTGCTGGCCGGCGGCGCGTTCGACCTGCCGATCGGCCTGCTGTTTCTCGATGACGGGGTATTCCAGCTCACCGCGAAACAGGACGCCAAAGCCCTGCAACAGAAAGACCTGAGCGCCAACCTGCAGGCATTGCCGATGTTCGGCGTTGAAGACCTCTTCGTCTGTGGCGACAGCGCCGCTGAACGCGGTCTGGAGACGACCGGTCTGGCACTCGAAGAAGTCCAGGTACTGAGCGCCCACGACATCACCGCCCTCATTGACCGTTACGACCAGGTGATCACCCTCTGATGTCGACTTTACATGTGTTGTCTCATTCCCCGTTCGGCGACGATCGCCTGACCAGTTGCCTGCGCGTGATCGGCGCAGACGATGCGCTGCTGCTGACCGGCGACGCGGTGTACGCGTTGCAGCCGGGCACCGTGCCCTGCACCGCGCTGAATGCTCGCCACCCGACGCTGTTCGTGCTGGCCGAAGACGCCCGGGCACGCGCGTTGGAGATTCCTGACACCGCCAAGGCCATCGACTACGCAGCCTTCGTCGAACTGTCGATTCACTATGACAAGGTCAACAGTTGGCTATGAATTCACTGACCGTCGGCGCCCGCGCCATCGAGCTGGACAAGGATGGATTCCTGGTTGAACTGAGCGACTGGTCCACCGAAGTGGCCTGCGCCCTCGCCGCCGCAGAAGACATCGAGTTGAGCCCTGACCATTGGGAAATCCTCGAACTGCTGCGCAGTTTCTACGCCGAATTCCAGCTGTCCCCGGCGACGCGCCCGCTGATCAAGTACACCGCGTTGAAGCTCGGCCCGCTGAAAGGCAACAGCTTGCACCTGAACCGACTGTTCAAAGGCACCCCTGCCAAACTCGCCGCGAAACTGGCGGGCCTGCCCAAACCGACGAACTGCTTATGACCGACTACCCAGCGCTGACTCTCGAAACGCCTGCCGAACACCCGTTCGCCCAATTCGTGCGGATCCTCGGCAAAGGCAAGCGTGGCGCCCGGGACCTGACCCGGCAAGAAGCCCGCGAAGCCATGGGCATGGTGCTCGACGACAAGGTCGAGGACACCCAGCTCGGCGCCTTTCTGATGCTGTTGCGGCACAAGGAAGAAAGCGCCGAGGAGATGGCCGGGTTCACCGAAGCCTTGCGTGAACGTTTGCAGGCACCGGCATTGAATGTCGATCTGGACTGGCCGACCTACGCCGGCAAGAAGCGTCATTTGCCGTGGTATCTGCTGGCGGCCAAGTGCCTTGCGCAGAACGGGGTGCGGATTTTCATGCACGGCGGTGGCGCGCACACCGCCGGGCGGCTGTACAGCGAGCAACTGCTGGACGAGTTGAACATCCCGCTGTGCCGCAACTGGCAACAGGTCGGTTCGGCCCTCGATAACGGCGGCCTGGCGTTCATGCCGCTGGTGGATTGGGCGCCGCAACTTCAACGCATGATCGACCTGCGCAACACCCTCGGCCTGCGCTCGCCGATCCACTCCCTGGCGCGAATTCTCAATCCGTTGAACGCTCGCTGTGGCCTGCAAAGCATTTTTCACCCCGGCTATCAGGCGGTGCACCGCGATGCCAGCGGTTTGCTCGGTGACACCGCGATCGTGGTCAAGGGCGATGGCGGCGAGATCGAGATCAACCCGGACGCCGACAGTCACTTGTACGGCACCACCGGTGGCGAGAGCTGGGACGAGGAATGGCCGCAGCTGTCGAGCCAGCGTCACGTAAAACCCGCCTCGCTCGACCCCGAGCATTTAAAAGCCGTATGGCGTGGCGACGTGGTCGACAGTTATCCGCAAATGGCGCTGATCGCGACCATGGCCCTCGCCTTGCGCGGCCTCGGCAAGACTCGCGAGCAAGCCTTCGAAATCGCCCGGAAGTATTGGGACGCTCGGGATAGATCGATTTAACCGATCATAACCCTTTAAGCTTTGCGCTTTTTTATCGAACCTATCGGAATAGACTCCTCTCCAACGCTTATTGGTTAAGGAGTCTTGAACATGGGTTTGTTAGTTGAAGGTCGCTGGCATGACCAGTGGTACGAAAGCAGCAAGGACGGCGCGTTCCAGCGTGAACAGGCGCAGCGTCGCAACTGGTTGACCGCCGACGGCAAACCCGGCCCGACCGGTGTCGGTGGCTTTGCGGCCGAAGCGGGACGCTACCATTTGTATGTGTCCCTCGCCTGTCCGTGGGCGCATCGCACGTTGATCCTGCGCAAACTCAAAGGCCTCGAAAACCTGATCGACGTGTCGGTAGTCAGCTGGTTGATGCTGGAAAACGGCTGGACCTTCGACAAGCACCTGGGCTCGACCGGCGACAAGCTCGATCACTTCGACTTCATGCACCAACGCTATACCGCCGATACCGCCGACTACACCGGCCGCGTTACCGTGCCGGTGCTCTGGGACAAGCAGCAGAATCGCATCGTCAACAATGAGTCGGCGGAGATCATCCGCATGTTCAATGGTGCGTTCGATGAATTGACCGGCAATGACCTGGACTTTTATCCGGCGCCTCTGCGGGGCGAGATCGATGCGCTGAACGAACAGATTTATCCGGCGGTGAACAACGGCGTGTATCGCGCCGGGTTTGCCACGTCGCAAAAGGCTTATGAAGAGGCGTTCGATGAGGTGTTTGCCGAGCTGGATCGGCTGGAAGCGCTGTTGGACGCCAATCGTTATCTGGTGGGTGAATACCTGACGGAAGCGGACATTCGGTTGTTTACCACGCTGATCCGCTTTGATGCGGTGTACCACGGGCACTTCAAGTGCAACCTGCGGCGGATTGCCGATTATCCGAACCTGTCAAACTGGTTGCGCGAGATTTATCAGTGGCCGGGTATTGCCGAGACGGTGGATTTCACCCACATCAAGAATCACTATTACGGCAGTCACAAGACCATCAACCCGACGGGTATCGTGCCGAAAGGGCCGGAGCAGGATTTCACGGCACCCCATGATCGGACGCGGTTGAGCGGGAAAGGGGTTTGGCGCAAGGCCCAGGTTTGATCCGAAATTCGCAGCGGGCTGAGGGCCCTATCGCGAGCAAGCCCGCTCCCACATTTGACCGTATTCTTCTGTTAGAACTCGATCGAATGTGGGAGCGGGCTTGCTCGCGATGGGGGCAACTCGGTCTTCAGACCTGCGCCTGAGCCCCTTCAAACCACGCCAGTTTCTCGCGCAGTTGCACCACTTCCCCGACAATCACCAGCGTCGGCGCATGCACTTCATGCTCCGCCACCAGCCGTGGAAGATCGGCGAGGGTGCCGGTAAACACTCGCTGATTGACCGTGGTGCCCTGCTGGATCAATGCCGCCGGGGTATCCGCCCCGCGACCATGCTTGATCAACTGCTCGCAGATGATCGGCAAGCCCACCAGCCCCATGTAAAACACCAGGGTTTGCGCCGGTGCGACCAGATCGGCCCATGGCAAATCGGTGGAGCCGTCCTTCAAGTGACCGGTGACAAATCGCACCGACTGCGCGTAATCGCGATGGGTCAGCGGAATCCCGGCGTACGCCGCGCAACCGCTGGCCGCCGTGATCCCCGGCACAACCTGGAACGGGATGCCATGGGCCGCCAGTTCTTCGATCTCTTCACCGCCGCGTCCGAAAATAAACGGATCACCGCCCTTCAACCGCACGACACGCTTGCCCTGTTTGGCCAGATCCACCAATTGCTGATTGATCTGATCCTGCGGCACGGCGTGATCGGCGCGACGCTTGCCGACGTAGACCCGCTCGGCATCGCGACGGCATAACTCCAGAATCGCCGGCGCCACCAGACGGTCATACAGCACCACATCGGCTTGCTGCATCAGGCGCAAGGCGCGGAAGGTCAGCAGATCCGGATCACCCGGCCCCGCCCCCACCAAATAGACTTCGCCCACGGCAACAGGCGCTTCGCCATCGATTTTTGCCTGTAACAGACGCTCGGCTTCGGCGCCCTGCCCGGCCAGTTGCCGGTCGGCAATCGGGCCCTGGAACACCTCTTCCCAGAACGCCCGGCGCTGCTGCACATCCGGGAACAGACCTTTGACCTGGTTGCGAAAACGCGCCGCCAGCCCGGCCAGTTGACCGTAGGTCGAAGGAATCCAGGTTTCGATTTTCGCGCGGATCAGACGCGCCAGCACCGGCGCATCACCGCCGCTGGACACGGCGATGATCAGCGGCGAACGGTCGACGATGGCCGGGAAAATCACGCTGCACAGCGCAGGCGCATCCACCACATTGACCGGCACGCAACGCCGATGGGCATCGGCGGACACCTGCGCGTTCAGCGGTTCGTCATCGGTGGCGGCAATGATCAGCCCGCAACCCTGCAGATCCGCTTCGACGTAGCCACGCAACAGGCACTCGCCACCGCTGCCGGTAACCAGCTCACGCAGTTGCGGTTCGATTTCAGGTGCGACCACCCGCAGCAGCGCACCGGCTTCGGCCAGCAGGCGGGATTTGCGCAAGGCAATCTCCCCCCCACCGACGACCAAGACACGACTGCCGCGAAGGTTATGGAACAGCGGCAGATAGTCCATTTAGCCGATGACCTCGAGGCCACCCATGTACGGTTTCAGCACTTCAGGCACTCGGATCGAGCCGTCGGCCTGCTGGTAGTTTTCCAGCACCGCCACCAGCGTACGACCGACCGCCAGACCAGAACCGTTCAGGGTGTGAACCAGTTCAGGCTTGCCGGTTTCCGGGTTACGGAAACGGGCCTGCATACGACGGGCCTGGAAGTCGCCGCAGTTGGAGCACGACGAAATCTCGCGGTATTTGTCCTGGCTCGGGATCCACACTTCCAGGTCGTAGGTCTTGACCGCGCTGAAGCCCATGTCGCCGGTGCACAGGGCAATCGTGCGATAAGGCAGCTCCAGCAGTTGCAGGACTTTTTCGGCGTTGGCAGTCAGGCCTTCCAGCGCTTCCATCGAGGTCGATGGCTCAACGATCTGGACCATTTCAACCTTGTCGAACTGGTGCTGACGGATCATGCCGCGGGTATCGCGACCCGATGCGCCGGCTTCGCTACGGAAGCACGGGGTGTGAGCGACGAACTTGATCGGCAGCAGTTTCGAATCGACGATTTCGCCGGCGACGATGTTGGTCAGCGACACTTCGGCGGTCGGGATCAGGTACAGATCGGCCTCGCCTTCACGAGCGATCTTGAACAGGTCTTCTTCGAATTTCGGTAGTTGACCAGTGCCTTGCAGCGCCGGCGCCTGGACCAGATAAGGCGTGTAAGCCTCTTCGTAACCGTGTTCGCTGGTGTGCAGGTTGATCATGAATTGCGCCAGGGCGCGGTGCAGACGCGCGATCGGGCCGCGCAGCAGGGCGAAACGGGCGCCGGACAGTTTGGCGGCGGTTTCAAAGTCCAGCCAGCCGAACTTCTCGCCCAGGGCGACATGGTCCTGGACCGGGAAATCGAACGCGGTCGGGGTACCCCAGCGGCGCACTTCGACGTTGCCGTCTTCGTCATCGCCGATCGGCACAGACTCGTGCGGCAGGTTCGGGATACCGAGCAGGATCGAATCGAGATCGGTCTGGATCGCGTCCAGCTCGACTTTGCCGGCGCTCAACTCGTTGGCCATGCGCTCGACGTCCGCCATCAACGGCGCGATGTCTTCGCCGCGCTGCTTGGCCTGACCGATGGATTTGGAGCGCGCATTACGTTCAGCCTGCAGTGCTTCGGTGCGGGTCTGGACGGTCTTGCGCTGTTCTTCCAGCGCTTCGATGCGCGCAACATCCAGCGTGTAGCCACGGGATGCCAAGCGGTCCGCTACGTCCTGAAGGTTGCTACGTAACAGTTTGGAATCGAGCATGTCGGTCTCTCGTTATCAAAGTTTGGTCAAGGACAGGCCAGCCCAGGTGGCGAGCAGCCCGCCGAATACGCTGATGCCCGCATAGACTATAGCCAGCGGCATTTGCCCCGTTTCCAGCAGGCGCACCGTATCCAGTGAAAAGGATGAAAAAGTCGTCAGCCCCCCGAGGAAGCCGACCATCAACCCGGCACGCACCTCGATCGGTACTTCCGGGCGTATCAAAAACAGACCGTATAGAACGCCGATCAGCAAACAGCCCACGATATTAACGGCCAGCGTCGCGGTATAGAAGTGCCGCGGCCAATTAGCGTTGATCCAGTTACCTGTGGCAAAGCGCAACAGCGTGCCGGCAACACCGCCGACGGAAACCGCAACGATCAATGGAAGCACTATTTTCTCCGTTGCCGGGGGCTGAGACGGTCCAGTTGCGCAAGGTGATTGAGCTTTTCGCCGATCTTCAACTCCAGGCCACGCGGCACCGGCTGATAGAACGGTTGTGGCTCAAGCTCTTGCGGGAAGTAATCTTCGCCAGCGGCGTAGGCATCTGGCTCATCGTGGGCATAACGGTATTCGTCGCCGTAACCGAGTTGCTTCATCAGCTTGGTCGGCGCGTTTCGCAGGTGCAACGGCACTTCCAGCGAACCATGTTCGGTGGCGCTGCGCATGGCCGCCTTGAAACCCATGTACACCGCATTGCTTTTCGGTGCGCAAGCCAGGTAAGTGATGGCCTGTGCCACCGCCAATTCGCCTTCCGGGCTACCGAGGCGCTCCTGCACTTCCCATGCCGCCAGGCACAGGCTCAATGCGCGCGGATCGGCGTTGCCGATGTCTTCGCTGGCCATGCGCACCACGCGCCGGGCGAGGTACAGCGGATCGCAACCGCCATCGATCATCCGCGCGAACCAGTACAGCGCGCCGTCCGGGTTGGAGCCACGCACCGATTTATGCAGCGCGGAAATCTGGTCGTAGAACGCTTCACCGCCCTTGTCGAACCGGCGACGGGTATCGCCCAATAGGCTTTGCAGCAGATCGACGCCGATCTCGCTGTTGTCTTCGGCGAGGTCCGAGGCGTTTTCCAGCAGATTGAGCAGGCGCCGGCCATCGCCATCGGCGGCGGACAACAGCATCTGGAAACCTTCATCGCTGAGGGTCAGTTGCCGTTTGCCCAGGCCACGCTCTTCGGTGAGCGCGCGATGCACCAGCTTGCGCAGCGCCGCTTCGTCGAGGCTTTTGAGCACGTAGACGCGGGCTCGGGAGAGCAACGCATTGTTGAGTTCGAACGAGGGGTTTTCCGTGGTCGCGCCGATGAAAATCAGCGTGCCGTCTTCAACGTACGGCAGAAACGCATCCTGCTGCGACTTGTTGAAACGATGCACTTCATCGACGAACAGGATGGTGCGCTTGCCGTACTGCCCGGCCTGCTGCTTGGCGATTTCCACCGCCTGGCGGATTTCCTTCACGCCGGCCAGGACTGCCGAGACCGTTTCGAAGTGCGCATCCGAGACTTCCGCCAGCAACCGCGCCAGCGTGGTTTTGCCCACGCCCGGCGGCCCCCAGAAAATCATCGAGTGCAGGGCACCCTGCTCGAGCGCTTCGCGCAATGGCTTGCCGCGAGCGAGCACGTGTTCCTGACCGACGTACTCGTCCAGATTGGCTGCGCGCAAACGGGCGGCCAAAGGCTGAGCTATCGGGGCACTGCGAAACAGGTCCATCACTACCTATAAAACCTCACTATGAACACCGCACTCCCCTGTAGGAGCCGGCTTGCTGGCGATGGTGGGTCAGTCGACATTAATGTTGAATGACAAACCGCTATCGTCGGAGCGCCGCCCGCAGCAAGCCGGCTCCTACAAGGGTTTTGCGGTTTATTCCTGGATCACGTCCGCGCCTTTAGGGATGTCGAACTTGAACTTGGACGCCGGGATCGGCTCGTTGGCCTTCACGCCAGTGAACAGGATATTGGTGCGCTGACCGACGCTGTCGATCAGTTGCATGTCATTGACCAGGCCATTGCGGAACGACAGGCGCAGGCTGTCGAACAGGGTGTCCTTGGATTTCGGCTTCAAGGTGAAGTCAATCACGCCGCCGGCTTCCTTGGCGCTGATGGCGAAGCTCTGGCTGATCTTGGACACGTCACCGGACAGCAACAACGCCGGCGTCTGGCTCAGGCGCAGGTCCAGGGTCTTGATGGTGGCCTGTTCCAGGTCCGGGTCCCACAGCGTGACCTTCTTGCCGTCGGAAACCACGACTTGCTCGGCCGGCGCATCGGTGTGCCAGTAAAACAGGCCAGGACGCTGCAGCGACATTTCACCGGCCGTTTCCTGCAGCTGGGTGCCGCTGCCATCGAGCGTCAACTGCGAGAAGCGCGCGGTCAGGGTCTGGGATTTTTCCAGCAGTTGAGTCAGACGTGCCACGTCCTTGTCATCGGCGTGGGCCGAGAGCGTGGTCAAAGCCAGTACCGGCAGCAACAGCATGCGGATAAGACGCATGGGAGTCCTCATAACATTCGTGGGAGTTCGGACGGTGCGTCACCGCACCATCCTTGCAAATCAAATCAGTCGCGTACCGGGCCAGGCGCCAGGACTTCACGCGAACCGTTGGTATTCATGGACGTCACGACCCCGGCCATTTCCATGGCTTCGATCATGCGTGCGGCCCGGTTGTAGCCGATTTTCAGTTTGCGCTGAACCGCAGAGATGGATGCACGACGGCTTTCCAGCACGAACTGCACCGCTTCGTCGTACAGCGCGTCGGTTTCGGCATCGTCATCACCGCCACCGCCGCCGTTCTCAAAGCCACTGCCAGCCTCTTCGACACCGGCCAGGATCTCGTCGTTGTATTCCGGCGCACCGCGCAGCTTCCAGGCTTCAACCACCCGGTGAACTTCGTCATCGGACACGAACGCACCGTGAACCCGAATCGGCAGACTGGTGCCCGGCGGCATGTAGAGCATGTCACCGTGGCCCAGCAGTTGCTCGGCGCCGCCCTGGTCGATGATGGTCCGGGAGTCGATCTTGCTCGACACCTGGAATGCCATGCGCGTCGGAATGTTCGCCTTGATCAGACCGGTGATCACGTCAACCGACGGACGCTGGGTCGCAAGGATCAAGTGGATACCGGCCGCACGGGCCTTCTGGGCGATACGGGCAATCAGCTCTTCAACCTTCTTGCCGACGATCATCATCATGTCGGCAAATTCGTCGACGACCACAACGATGGTCGGCAGCTTGGTCAGCAGCGGAGCTTCGTCGTGAATGCTTTCGCGCTTGTACAACGGGTCGGTCAGCGGCGTGCCGGCGTCCTGGGCTTCCTTGACCTTGGCATTGAAGCCGGACAGGTTTCGCACGCCCATCTTCGCCATCAGCTTGTAGCGACGCTCCATCTCCGCCACGCTCCAGCGCAGGGCGTTGGCCGCGTCCTTCATGTCGGTCACGACCGGGCACAGCAGATGCGGAATGCCTTCGTAGATCGACAGCTCAAGCATTTTCGGGTCGATCATGATCAGCTTGGCGTCTTCCGGGCCGGACTTGAACAGGATCGACAGGATCATTGCGTTCACACCCACCGACTTACCGGAACCGGTCGTACCGGCCACCAGCAAGTGGGGCATTTTCGCCAGGTCGGTGATGACCGGTTTGCCGCCGATGTCGTGGCCCAGGGCCAAAGTCACCGGGGACTTGAAGTTGTCGTATTCAGGGGTCGACAGCACTTCGGAGAAGCGCACGATCTGCCGGTCTTCGTTCGGAATCTCGATACCGACGGTGGTCTTGCCCGGAATCACTTCCACCACCCGCACGCTGGTCACGGCCAGGGAACGCGCCAGGTCTTTCGCCAGGTTGGCGATACGGCTGACCTTGACCCCGGCCGCAGGCTGGATTTCGTAACGGGTAATCACCGGCCCCGGATGAATCGAATCCACCGAGACTTCGACGCCGAATTCCTTGAGCTTGATTTCCAGCAAATGGCCAACGGCTGCCAGGGATTCAGGCGAGTAATTGAGTTGTTTCTTTTCCGCGGGATCGAGAATCGAGATCGGCGGCAAAGTGCCTTCGACGGCACTGTCGACGAACAGCGGCGCCTGTTTCTCTTTTTCCACGCGCTGGCTTGGCGCGGCGGGTTTCGGCGGTGCGGGGGCAATCACCGGCGGCACCTGCTTCTCGCGATCCGACATGTGCTTGCTCAGGGCCTGCTCGCGCTCGATCAGGCGTTCCTTGACCTTGGCTTGCTCACGCTTGTCGGTAACGGTCGGCGCGACCACGTCATGCACGCGATCGTCGACTTCGCGCAACTGCGCAACCAGTTGCTTGCGCTCGACACGGGCGGCCCACCAGCGATTGGCCGCGCCCTGGAACAGTTCGAACAGGTCGAGGGTGATCTTGCCGGTGACGTCCATCACCTTGAACCACGACAGGTCGGTGAATACCGTAAGGCCGAACAGGAACAGTGCGATGAACAGCAAGGTGCTGCCCTGAATGTTCAACGCGTTCCTGGCCAGGTCGCCAAGGCTTTCGCCCAGCGCACCGCCCGCACCGGCCGGCAGACCGGTCGCGGCATGGAAGTGGATATGCGCGAGCGCCGCGCCCGACAGCACGAGGAACACCAGACCGATCAGACGCCAGGAGAACAGCCAGCCGCTCCACTGCCACGGCTCGTGGCGTTGACGGAAGATCTGATAGGCCTTGATCGCCAGCAACAGCGGGAAGATGTAAGCGAAGTAACCCAGCACCATGAACAGGATATCGGCGCTGTAGGAGCCGACCGGTCCGCCGAAGTTTTGAACATCGTCGATCTTGCTGTTATGGCTCCAGCCCGGATCGTCCTTGCCGTAAGTCAACAAGGCCATCATCAGGAACAGGCACAAGCCGCCGATGGCGATCAATGCACCTTCCTTGAGTCGGTAGTGCAAATGCTGGCGCCAAAGCGGAACGACGGCTGGTTTAGGTGCTGCGGTGGATTTCTTCAAAACGCTTCTTTTCCTGCGCCTTTGGCGCGTCCATCTGTTGAATGACTATAAAAAACTGCCCAATCCAGGCAGGTAAAAAAGTTAACAGGCGCAACTGGGACTACTTTTAACACTGCACTCCGGTTTTTATAAACACGGCGTGCACTGAATATTCAAGTGACCGGCTCGCATTGTACGGGTTTGTTCGTACGATGCCATGCTGGCAGGCTATGGATCAGCATAGCTAACCGCGCACCACCTGCGATTCAATTTGAGCACGCATTCTCTTTTGTGACAAAGGCTTATGAGGTGTTTTATGAGCGAATCCAAGCATTGCCGCCTGATCATTCTGGGTTCCGGCCCTGCCGGTTACAGCGCGGCCGTTTATGCCGCCCGCGCCAACCTCAAACCGGTGGTCATTACCGGGATACAGGCAGGTGGCCAGCTCACCACCACCGTCGAAGTCGACAACTGGCCCGGCGATGTCGAAGGCCTGACCGGGCCGGTACTGATGGAACGCATGCAAAAACACGCCGAGCGCTTTGACACAGAGATCGTTTACGACCACATCCACACAGCCAAGTTGCAACAACGCCCGTTCGAACTTACCGGTGACGGCGGCACTTACACGTGCGATGCACTGATCATCGCCACGGGCGCTTCGGCGCAATACCTGGGCCTGCCCTCGGAAGAAGCCTTTGCCGGCAGAGGGGTTTCAGCCTGCGCGACGTGTGACGGGTTCTTCTATCGCAATCAGGTGGTCGCCGTCATCGGTGGCGGCAATACCGCCGTTGAAGAAGCGCTGTACTTGTCCAACATCGCCAAGGAAGTTCACCTGATCCATCGACGCGACAAGTTGCGCTCGGAGAAAATCCTTCAGGACAAACTCTTCGAAAAAGCCGCCAATGGCAATATTCGCCTGCACTGGAATCAAAATCTCGACGAAGTCCTGGGCGATGCCAGCGGCGTGACCGGCGCCCGCCTGCGCGACAGCCATACCGGCGAAACCAGCGAACTGTCGCTGGCCGGCGTGTTCATCGCCATCGGTCACAAGCCCAACACTGACCTGTTCATCGGTCAACTGGACATGCACGACGGCTATCTGCGCGTCAGGGGCGGCAGCGAGGGCGATGCCACGGCCACCGAGATCCCCGGCGTGTTTGCCGCCGGCGATGTAGCGGATCACGTTTATCGCCAGGCCGTCACCTCCGCCGGGGCCGGTTGCATGGCCGCGCTGGACGCCGAAAAATACCTCGACGACATTCCGACCGTTTGACGGCAAACTTCACGGTGGGCGCACCCGCCCACCACTGCCCTCCCCTTCTGTAAGCCCGGATGCCATGCTGACTTGGTTACAACGCAACACCCTGACGTTCCCGCCGCTGGAAAAAGCCATGCGCGATCCCAACGGATTGCTGGCTGCGGGCGGCGATCTGTCCGCCGATCGCCTGATTCAGGCTTATCGCCACGGCTGTTTTCCCTGGTTCTCGGAAGGCCAGCCGATTCTCTGGTGGTCGCCGGATCCGCGCACCGTGCTGTTTCCCGACGAACTGCATGTTTCGCGCAGCCTCAACAAACTGCTGCGTCAGCAACGCTATCAAGTGACCTTTGATCAGGATTTTGCCGCGGTCATTCGCGCGTGCGCTGCACCGCGCGATTATGCCGACGGGACCTGGATCACCGAAGCGATGCAAAACGCCTATCTCGCGCTGCACCAGCGGGGCTACGCGCATTCGGTGGAGGTCTGGGATCAGGGTGAACTGGTCGGCGGGCTCTACGGCCTGGCGATGGGTCAGCTGTTTTTCGGCGAATCCATGTTCAGCCGCGCCGACAACGCCTCCAAATTCGGCTTTGCCACCCTGGTCAAACATCTGAAAGACTCGGGTTTCGTACTGATCGACTGCCAGATGCCCACCGACCATTTGCACAGCCTGGGCGCCCGCGCCATTCCTCGTCGCGAGTTTGCCCGCTATCTTGCGCAGCATCTGGACCAACCCAGCCGTGCCACCTGGGTTTGCTGAGCGACTTTTGCATCAGTGGCTTACACTTAATTCAAAGCTTATCCCCGAGGGTTGATCATGACCGAGTTGGCGCGTTTGAAGTTTTATGCCACTCAGCCCCACTCTTGCAGTTATCTGCCCGAGGAGCAGGCCACAACGCTGTTCCTCGACCCTAGCCAGCCCATGGATGTGCATGTCTATGCAGACCTGTCTGAAATGGGTTTTCGTCGCAGCGGCGATCATCTTTATCGGCCACATTGCCAGAATTGCAATGCGTGCGTGCCGGCGCGTATTCCGGTGACGCAATTTACGCCCAACCGCCAGCAGAAACGCATTTTCAAGCGCAACGCTGACTTGCAGATACGCCCTGCCAAACCCAAGTTCAGCGAAGAATACTTCGACCTGTATCAGCGCTACATCGAACAGCGCCATGCCGATGGCGACATGTACCCGCCGAGTCGTGACCAGTTCTCGACGTTCCTGGTGCGTGACCTGCCGTTTTCGCGTTTTTACGAATTTCGCCTGGAAGGCCAACTGCTGGCGGTGGCCGTCACCGACTTGCTGCCGAACGGTCTGTCGGCGGTCTACACCTTCTACGAACCCTCTGAAGAACGCCGCAGCCTGGGGCGCTATGCGATCCTCTGGCAAATCGCCGAGGCGCAGCGCCTGGGGCTTGAAGCGGTCTACCTCGGATACTGGATCAAGAACTGCAAAAAAATGAGCTACAAGACCCAATATCGCCCGATCGAACTGTTGATTAATCAGCGCTGGGTCATCCTGAACTAGAACCCCTTGGCTTAAACCCCATTTTTCGGGCACAATGCACGCCGCTTTTGCCTGGCGCAGTTGCACCGGGCCATTCATTGGACACCGAGGGCTTTACTGCATGTCGAAAGAAGACAGCTTCGAAATGGAAGGCACTGTCGTCGACACCCTGCCCAACACCATGTTTCGCGTGGAGTTGGAAAATGGGCACGTCGTAACCGCGCATATCTCCGGCAAGATGCGCAAGAACTACATTCGTATTCTTACCGGTGACAAAGTGCGCGTCGAGCTGACGCCCTATGACTTGAGCAAAGGGCGCATCACTTACCGCGCTCGCTAATCAAGTCAATACAAGACGCCCGGCTTATGCCGGGCGTTTTTGTGTCTGCGTGATTTAAGGCTGCACACTCGACCAATGTGGGAGCCGGCTTGCTCGCGAAAGCGGTGTATCAGTCGACACTTGTATTGGCTGATACACCGCTTTCGCGAACAAGCCCGCTCCCACAGGGGATCGGTATACATCCGGCATACAGCAAAAAGGCGCCTTTCGGCGCCTTTTGCTTTGTTGCGATTTAACGTCAGGCCATTTCAGCCGTGGTTTCGAACTCGAAGGTCAGCTCGCCGTCCTTCAGGTCGATGTGTACCACGCCGCCATGGTCGGCCAGTTCGCCAAAGAGAATCTCTTCCGCCAGCGGACGCTTGATCTTGTCCTGGATCAAACGCGCCATTGGTCGAGCGCCCATTGCCGAGTCGTAGCCGCCCGCCGCCAGCCAGCTGCGGGCCGCGTCGGTCACTTCCAGCTGCACGCGCTTGTCTTCCAGTTGCGCCTGAAGCTCGGTAAGGAACTTGTCCACCACGCTTTTGATGACCTCATGGCTGAGGCGACCAAACTGGATAATGGTGTCCAGACGGTTGCGGAACTCCGGCGTGAAGCTCTTCTTGATCACTTCCATCGCATCGGACGAGTGGTCCTGATGGGTGAAACCGATCGAAGCACGCGCTGCAGTCTCGGCACCGGCGTTGGTCGTCATGATGACGATCACGTTACGGAAGTCCGCCTTGCGCCCGTTGTTATCGGTCAGCGTACCGTGGTCCATGACCTGCAGCAGCAGGTTGAAGACTTCCGGATGCGCCTTCTCGATCTCATCGAGCAACAGCACGCAGTGAGGCTGCTTGGTGATGGCTTCGGTCAGCAGACCGCCCTGATCGAACCCGACATAGCCAGGAGGCGCACCGATCAGACGCGATACGGTGTGGCGCTCCATGTACTCGGACATGTCGAAGCGAACCAGCTCGATCCCCAACGCCTTGGCCAACTGACGCGCCGCTTCGGTTTTACCGACGCCGGTCGGGCCTGCGAACAGGAACGAACCGACAGGCTTGTCAGGCGACTTGAGGCCGGCACGGGACAGTTTGATCGCAGTCGACAGCGAGTCGATTGCAGCATCCTGACCAAATACCGTCAGCTTCAGGTCACGCTCGAGGTTACGCAGCAGTTCTTTATCGGAACTGGTGACGTGCTTGGGCGGAATCCGCGCGATTTTCGCGACGATGTCCTCGACCTGAGGCACTTCGATGCGTTTCACGCGTTTCTCGATCGGCTGCAGACGCTGGTAAGCGCCCGCCTCGTCGATCACGTCGATGGCCTTGTCCGGCATGTGCCGATCATTGATGTAACGCGAAGCCAGTTCGGCAGCGGCGCGCAGGGCTTCATCACTGTATTCGATATTGTGATGGAGCTCGAAGCGCCCTTTCAGGCCGCGCAGGATGCCGATGGTGTCTTCCACCGACGGCTCCGACACATCCACTTTCTGGAAGCGTCGTGCCAGGGCACGATCCTTCTCGAAGATCCCGCGGAATTCCTGGAAGGTGGTCGAACCGATGCAACGGATATCACCGGACGACAGCAGCGGCTTGAGCAGGTTCGAGGCATCCATGACGCCACCGGACGCAGCACCCGCACCGATGATGGTGTGGATCTCGTCGATGAACAGGATTGCCTGCGGACGTTTTTTCAGCTCGTTGAGCAACGCCTTGAAGCGTTTCTCGAAATCGCCGCGGTATTTGGTCCCGGCCAGCAAGGCGCCCAGATCGAGGGAATACACCACGCTGTTGGCCAGCAGGTCCGGCACCTGGTTGTCGACAATGCGTTTGGCCAGGCCTTCGGCAATCGCGGTTTTACCCACGCCCGCCTCGCCCACCAGCAGCGGATTGTTTTTGCGACGGCGCGCGAGGATCTGCGCGACACGCTCCACTTCGAGCTCACGACCGACCAGCGGATCGATACGACCCTGGCGCGCGAGTTCGTTGAGGTTACTGGCATAAGCATCCAGAGGATTGCCTGAAGAAGAAGACTCACCGCCCTCGTCGTCCTGCATATCTTGCTCACCTTCAGAGTGATCGCCATGCCCCGGCACTTTGGAAATGCCGTGAGCGATGTAATTGACGACATCAATGCGTGCAACGCTCTGCTGTTTCAGCAGGAACACTGCCTGACTTTCTTGCTCACTGAAAATGGCAACCAGCACATTGGCGCCAGTCACTTCGCGTTTGCCCGAGCTCTGTACGTGGAAAACAGCACGCTGCAGAACACGCTGGAAGCCCAGGGTAGGTTGGGTCTCGCGATCCTCGTCATGAATGGGGATCAGCGGCGTGGTGGAGTCGATGAACTCCTGCAGATCATGCTTGAGTTTGTCGAGGTTGGCGCCGCAGGCACGCAAAACGGTGGCGGCAGCCTCATTGTCCAATAAGGCCAGCAGAAGATGTTCGACAGTCATGAACTCATGACGCTTCGAACGGGCCTCCTTGAAGGCAAGATTGAGGGTGACTTCGAGCTCGCGGTTTAACATAGCTTCACCTCATACCCAAGTGGTCGGCGATTAACCGTCCTTCTCGATTTCACAGAGTAGCGGATGCTGGCTTTCCCTGGCGTACTGGTTGACCTGCATGGCCTTGGTCTCGGCAATGTCGCGGGTAAACACTCCACATACTGCCCGCCCTTCTGTGTGGACGGCCAGCATGACCTTGGTCGCCAGCTCGCGATTCAGGTTAAAAAACACCTCGAGCACTTCGACGACGAAATCCATCGGTGTGTAGTCATCATTGAACAAAACCACCTTGTACATCGGCGGCGCCTGTAAAGCAGGCTTGGCCTCCTGAACAGCAATGCCTGCGGAATCGTCGTCGTGTAAATCAGGGCGATCCTGATTGAATGTTAGTCGAATCTGGCTGATTGCATGCATGGAAAGAAAGGTTCGTCAGTTGTGCGAATACAGTAGTGGGGCCTGTTGTGAACGATTTCAACACCGACTGCCCGGTCACCTTGACTATCGGCAAAACGGTGTTACAACCAATAGAGCCCACAGTGGGTAAAAAAGGTCCGCGGAGTCAATCTTATTTACAGGATTCGACTGCGGATGTACTGGATGATACTCCAGTGATGGAGTCTGTTGCAGAGGGATATGAGCATGGCGGTCGGTAAGGTGAAATGGTTCAACAATGCCAAAGGGTTCGGTTTCATTAACACCGACGCCAGAGAAGGTCGTGACGAGGATGGTAAGGATATCGATTTCTTTGCCCACTATTCGGCCATTGAGATGGACGGATACAAGACCCTCAAGGCCGGGCAAATCGTAAATTTCGAGATCATCCAGGGCCCCAAAGGCTTGCACGCCGTGAAGATCACGGCAGCGCCTGCTGAGCATGATCACGCCAAGCCCTCCCATCATGGCCATCATGAAAAGGTATCGAACTGACGCGACCGATCTTCCAGTCATAAAAAAACCGCCCGAAGGCGGTTTTTTTGTGCCAACTCGCTTACATGTGCGAAATCAGCGCGTCGCCGAAGCCGGAAGAAGACACCAGTTTGGCGCCCTCCATCAGACGTTCGAAGTCATAGGTCACGGTCTTCGCGGAGATCGCACCATTGGTGCCCTTGATGATCAGGTCGGCGGCTTCGGTCCAGCCAAGGTGACGCAGCATCATCTCGGCGGAAAGAATCAGCGAACCCGGGTTGACCTGGTCCTTGCCGGCATACTTCGGCGCAGTACCGTGGGTCGCTTCGAACATGGCGATGGTGTCGGACAGGTTGGCACCCGGCGCGATACCGATACCGCCCACTTCCGCCGCCAGGGCGTCGGAGAGGTAGTCGCCGTTCAGGTTCAGGGTCGCGATCACATCGTATTCGGCCGGGCGCAGCAGGATCTGCTGGAGCATGGCGTCGGCGATGGCGTCCTTGACGATGACGTTCTTGCCGGTTTTCGGGTTTTTGAACTGCATCCACGGACCGCCATCGAGCAGGGTCGCGCCGAATTCTTCAGCCGCCACTTCGTAGGCCCATTCCTTGAAGGCACCTTCGGTGAACTTCATGATGTTGCCTTTGTGCACGATGGTCAGCGAGTCGCGATCGTTGTCGACCACGTACTGCAGAGCCTTGCGCGCCAGACGCTTGGTGCCTTGCAGGGACACCGGCTTGACGCCGATACCGCAATTTTCGTCGAAACGGATCTTGGTGACGCCCATTTCTTCTTTGAGGAACTTGATGACCTTGGTCGCTTCCGGCGAACCGGCCTTCCACTCGATACCGGCATAAATGTCTTCCGAGTTTTCGCGGAAGATGGTCATGTCGACGTCGCCTGGTTTCTTGACCGGGCTAGGCACGCCTTCGAACCAGCGCACCGGGCGCAGGCAGACATAAAGGTCGAGTTGCTGACGCAGGGCCACGTTCAGGGAACGGATGCCACCGCCGACCGGCGTGGTCAGAGGGCCCTTGATGGAAACAACGTAATCCTTGACCGCGTCCAGGGTTTCCTGAGGTAGCCAGGTGTCCTGATCGTAAACCTGAGTCGCTTTTTCCCCGGCGTAGACTTCCATCCAGGAAATTTTGCGCTCGCCGCCGTAAGCCTTCTTAACAGCAGCATCGACAACCTTGATCATGACCGGGCTGATATCAACGCCAATACCATCGCCTTCGATGAAGGGGATGATCGGGTTGTTAGGAACATTGAGAGAATGGTCCGCGTTGACGGTGATTTTGTCGCCGACTGCTGGAACCTGAATCTTCTTGTATCCCATGCTGAACTCCATTGTTTGGATTGAACATCTGGCTTCGTTCGAGCGTACCCCAGTTAAATCGGCACGCAAACCCTATGTTCCATCCATCTGCCGCAAAGCTGCACAGTTCGCGACGTACAAGCCTGAATGCAAAGGGAAAAGCGCCAAACTCAAGCACGGTGCAAGACTCTACGCCCCACGCTCCCCTGCGACCTTTAGACCAATGGACGAGAATCGTTGCATATGAACCATCGGCAGATTGCCAGCTACCTATGTATAATGCCGCCCGCTGACCACAGAGTCACGACGGCCGACCTCTCTACTACGAGGCTTGGGGCCTGAAAAAGCAGGGTTGTTACCGCAGCCCACCCGCTTGACGCTTGACCGATGCACCCAACATCACAGCAACGAAACCTCGACATTCGGCTCATGGATGACTTTGAACGAACGCGCTTACCCGGCGCCCCTCGAGTTTCTGCGCACGCTTTAGCAAAGAAGAGAGAGTTAATCCGAATATGCCCACCCGCTCGAAGATCATCTATACCTTCACCGACGAAGCTCCCGCCCTCGCCACCTATTCACTGTTGCCTATCGTAGAAGCGTTCACCGCTTCGGCTGATATCGCCGTTGAAACCCGCGATATCTCTCTTGCAGGGCGCATCCTGGCCAGCTTCCCCGAGCAATTGGGTGACAAAGCCGTAGCCGACCACCTCGCCGAACTGGGCGACCTGGCCGTTACGCCTGAAGCCAACATCATCAAGCTGCCGAACATCAGCGCTTCGGTTCCGCAACTGCAGGCCGCGATCAAAGAGCTGCAAGCCCAGGGCTTCGCACTGCCGGACTACCCGGAAACCGTGACCAGCGACGCCGACAAAGAAGCCAAGTCGCGTTACGACAAGATCAAGGGCAGCGCCGTGAACCCGGTTCTGCGCGAAGGCAACTCCGATCGTCGCGCCCCGCTGTCGGTCAAGAACTACGCACGCAAGCACCCGCACAAAATGGGCGCCTGGGCTGCGGACTCCAAGTCCCACGTCGCGCACATGAGCACCGGTGATTTCTACGGCAGCGAAAAAGCTGCCCTGATCGACGCCGCTGACGCCGTCAAGATCGAACTGATCGCTCAAGACGGCACCATCACCGTCCTGAAAGAAAAGACCACCGTGCAAGCCGGTGAGATCCTCGATTGCGCGGTCATGAGCAAAAACGCGCTGCGCAGCTTCATCGCTGCCGAGATCGAAGACGCCAAAGCCAAGGGCGTGCTGCTGTCGGTTCACCTGAAAGCCACCATGATGAAGGTCTCCGACCCGATCATGTTCGGCCAGATCGTTGCCGAGTTCTATAAAGACGCACTGGCCAAGCACGCTGACGTGCTGGCACAGATCGGCTTCAACCTGAACAACGGCATCGGTGACCTGTACGCTCGCATCAAGGCTTTGCCTGCCGAGCAACAAGCGCAGATCGAAGCGGACATCCAGGCGGTCTACGCCGTTCGTCCGTCGTTGGCCATGGTCAACTCCGACAAAGGCATCACCAACCTGCACGTGCCAAGCGACGTGATCGTCGACGCCTCGATGCCGGCGATGATCCGTGACTCCGGCAAGATGTGGGGCACTGACGGTCAGCTGCACGACACCAAGGCTGTGATCCCGGATCGCTGCTACGCCACCATCTACCAGGCGGTGATCGAAGACTGCAAGCAACACGGCGCTTTCGATCCGACCACCATGGGCAGCGTGCCGAACGTTGGCCTGATGGCGAAAAAAGCCGAAGAGTACGGCTCGCACGACAAGACTTTCCAGATCAAGGCAAACGGCGTTGTTCGCGTTACCGACAGCAAAGGCAGCCTGCTGCTGGAGCAATCGGTTGAAGCCGGCGACATCTTCCGCATGTGCCAGACCAAAGACGCGCCGATCCAGGACTGGGTCAAACTGGCCGTCAACCGCGCTCGCGCAAGCAGCACTCCGGCGATTTTCTGGCTGGACCCGATGCGCGCCCACGACGGCGTAGTGATCGAGAAAGTTCAGGCTTACCTGAAGGATCACGACACTGCCGGCCTGGACATCCAGATCATGGCGCCAGTTGACGCGATGAAGTTCACTCTGGACCGTACTCGCGCAGGCAAGGACACCATCTCGGTGACCGGCAACGTATTGCGCGACTACCTGACCGACCTGTTCCCGATCATGGAACTGGGCACCAGCGCCAAGATGCTGTCGATCGTTCCGCTGATGAATGGCGGCGGTCTGTTCGAAACCGGCGCTGGCGGTTCGGCACCGAAGCACGTTCAGCAGCTGCTGGAAGAGAACTTCCTGCGCTGGGATTCCCTGGGCGAGTTCCTGGCCCTGGCCGCCTCCCTCGAGCATCTGGGTGTTACCTACAACAACCCTAAAGCGCTGGTGCTGGCCAAGACCCTGGACCAGGCCACCGGTCAGTTCCTGGACAACAACAAGTCGCCATCGCGCAAAGTCGGCAACATCGACAACCGCGGGAGCCACTTCTACCTGGCGCTGTACTGGGCTCAGGCCCTGGCCGCCCAGACTGAAGACGCGGCACTGCAAGCGCAGTTCGGCGAACTGGCCAAGACCCTGACCGAGAACGAAGCAACCATCGTTGCCGAGCTCAACGCCGTTCAGGGCAAGCCAGTGGACATCGGCGGTTACTACCACGCCAATGCCGAGCTGATCAGCAAGGCCATGCGCCCGAGCAACACCTTCAACGCCGCGATCGCTGCGCTGGTTTAAGGTTGTAAGGATGCAAAGAAGCCCCGGCCCAGTGCCGGGGTTTCTGTTTCTGCCTGCGCCCCCCTGCAGGAGCCGGCTTGCTGGCGATAGCGGTCTACCATTCAAGATTTTTATTGATTGACACACCACTATCGCCAGCAAGCCGACTCCTACAGAGATCAGTTTTCACAATTCAACATTTGAGGAAGCCTCATGGATTGGAAACCCCACATCACCGTCGCCACCATCGTCGAAGACAACGGCTGTTTCCTGATGGTCGAAGAAACCAAACACGGACGAACGGTACTCAACCAGCCCGCGGGTCACCTCGACCCGGACGAAACCCTGATCGAAGCCGCCGTACGCGAAACCCTTGAGGAAACCGGCTGGGACGTCGAGCCGACTGGCGTGGTGGGCATTTACCTCTACACTGCCCCAAGCAACGGCGTGACCTACCAGCGGGTCTGCTTCAGTGCAAAACCGCTCAAGCATCACCCCGACTATCAGCTGGACGACGGTATTGTCGGCGCAAAATGGCTGACACGTGACGAACTGCTGGAACAGCGCGCAAACTGGCGCAGTGAGCTGATCATCCGCTGTATCGATGATTATCTGGACGGCAAACACTTCAGTCTCGAACTGATCCGCCCTTCTCTTTAGCCTTGCGGGCTTCGGCCTGCTAGAATCGCGTCCTTTTTCAAGACACTCATTGAATCCCTATGCGTGATCCAGCCCCTTCTGACACACAAAAGAAGCGCGTCATTGTCGGTATGTCCGGCGGCGTGGACTCTTCCGTTTCCGCTCTCCTGCTGATCGAGCAGGGTTATGAGGTGGAAGGCCTGTTCATGAAGAACTGGGAAGAAGACGATGGAACGGAATACTGCACCGCCATGGATGACCTGGCGGACGCCCAGGCCGTGTGCGACAAGATTGGCATCAAGCTGCACACCGCCAACTTCGCCGCCGAGTACTGGGACAACGTGTTCGAGCACTTCCTCGCCGAATACAAGGCCGGTCGAACGCCAAACCCGGACATCCTGTGCAACCGCGAGATCAAGTTCAAGGCGTTCCTCGACTACGCCATGGTGCTGGGCGCCGACCTGATCGCCACCGGTCACTACGTGCGCCGCCGCGACATCGATGGCCGCACCGAGCTGCTCAAGGGCCTGGATCCGAACAAGGACCAGAGCTATTTCCTGCACGCCGTCGGCGGCGAACAGATCGCCAAGACGCTGTTCCCGGTCGGCGAACTGGAAAAACCCCAGGTCCGCGCGATTGCCGAGAAATACGAACTGGCGACCGCAAAGAAAAAGGATTCCACCGGGATCTGCTTTATCGGCGAGCGCCGTTTCAGCGATTTCCTCAAGCAATACCTTCCGGCCCAGCCCGGCGAAATCAAGACCACCGAAGGTGAAGTCATCGGCCGCCACCACGGCTTGATGTACCACACCATCGGCCAGCGCCAGGGCCTCGGCATCGGCGGCTTGAAAGACGCCAGCGACGAGCCGTGGTACGTGCTGATCAAAGACCTGGAGCACAACGAATTGATCGTTGGCCAGGGCAATGACCACCCTTACCTGTTTTCCCGCGCCCTGCTCGCCTCGGACATCTATTGGGTCAACCCGATCGACCTGACCGAGCCGCGCAAGCTGACCGCCAAAGTCCGCTATCGCCAGAGCGACCAGCCTTGCACGCTGGAAAAGACTGCCACCGGCTACCGCGCGACCTTCGATGACCCGCAACGCGCGGTCACCCCGGGTCAGTCCGTGGTGTTCTACGACGGTGAAATCTGCCTTGGTGGCGGCGTGATCGAAGTGGCGGAACCGTGGACCAGCAAAGGCACTCTTCAAGGCGCGCAGCAATGAGCCCGACTCAAGAGCAACTGACGGCGCTGGGCGGCGTATTTCTCGCTGCCGTGCTGGTCGACAAGATCGCCAAGACCGGCCAGACCACCGAAGCCGGCCTGACGTGCATGCTCGGCAGCCTGTTGATTCGCGACCCCAAGGACACGCTGGAAGTCTACGGCGGCGACGACATCAACTTGCGCGAAGGCTACCGCGCCTTGATTGGTGCCCTTGAGCGCGACCCGAGCACCCTTCAGCGCGAACCGCTGCGTTACGCCCTGGCGATGCTCGGGCTGGAGCGCCAACTGGCCAAGCGCAGCGACATGCTGGACGTAATCGGCAAGCGCCTGCCGCAGATTCAGTCTCAGGTCGAGCACTTCGGCCCGGCCCACGAAAACGTGATCGCGGCGTGTGGTGCGCTGTATCAGGACACGCTGAGCACCTTGCGCCAACGGATTCAGGTTCACGGTGACATGCGCAACCTGCAGCAACCGAGCAACGCCTCGAAGATCCGCGCGCTGTTGCTGGCGGGGATTCGCTCGGCGCGCCTGTGGCGGCAGTTGGGCGGTCATCGCTGGCAGTTGGTGGTCAGCCGTCGCAAGTTGCTCAAAGAGCTTTACCCGCTGATGCGCAGCAGCTGAACCGCGCCCGCAACACTGCTTTAAATCTGTAACGCGTAATACGCCGGTCAGTTGGCAACGGACCGGCGGATTTTTTCATGTATGATACGCGCCCCATTTCGTTGCCCGACTGTCCGAGAACACCCCATGCAGCTTTCTTCGCTCACTGCGGTTTCCCCTGTTGACGGCCGCTACGCCGGCAAAACCCAGGCCCTGCGCCCAATTTTCAGCGAATACGGTCTGATCCGTGCTCGCGTTCTGGTTGAAGTGCGCTGGCTCCAGCGCCTGGCCGCTCACCCTGCCATCAGCGAAGTGCCGGCGTTCTCCGCCGAAGCCAACGCAGTGCTGAACACCCTGGCGGAAAACTTCTCTCTGGAGCACGCCGAACGCGTCAAAGAGATCGAGCGCACCACCAACCACGACGTCAAAGCCATCGAATACCTGCTCAAAGAGCAAGCGGCCAAGCTGCCTGAACTGGCTGCCGTCAGCGAATTCATCCACTTTGCCTGCACCAGCGAGGACATCAACAACCTGTCCCACGCCCTGATGCTGCGCGAAGGCCGTGATGACGTGATGCTGCCGCTGATGCGCCAGACCGCCGACGCCATCCGCGAACTGGCCATCCGCTTCGCCGACGTGCCAATGCTGTCGCGCACCCACGGTCAGCCGGCCTCGCCGACCACCCTGGGCAAAGAGCTGGCAAACGTGGTTTACCGTCTGGAGCGTCAAATCGCTCAGGTCGCTGCCGTTCCGCTGCTGGGCAAGATCAACGGCGCTGTCGGCAACTACAACGCTCACCTGTCGGCCTACCCTGAGATCGACTGGGAAGCCAACGCCCGCGCCTTCATCGAAGACGAACTGGGCCTGGGCTTCAACCCGTACACCACGCAGATCGAACCGCACGACTACATCGCCGAGCTGTTCGACGCGATCGCCCGTTTCAACACGATCCTGATCGACTTCGACCGCGACATCTGGGGCTACATCTCCCTGGGTTATTTCAAGCAGCGCACCATCGCTGGCGAAATCGGTTCGTCGACCATGCCGCACAAGGTCAACCCGATCGACTTCGAAAACTCCGAAGGCAACCTGGGTATCGCCAACGCACTGTTCCAGCACCTGGCGAGCAAGTTGCCGATCTCCCGCTGGCAGCGCGACCTGACCGACTCCACCGTCCTGCGTAACCTCGGCGTCGGTTTCGCCCACAGCGTGATCGCGTACGAAGCCAGCCTCAAAGGCATCAGCAAACTGGAGCTCAACGCTCAAAAGATCGCTGCTGACCTCGACGCTTGCTGGGAAGTCCTGGCCGAACCGATCCAGACCGTCATGCGTCGCTACAACATCGAAAACCCGTACGAGAAGCTGAAAGAGTTGACCCGCGGCAAGGGCATCAGCCCTGAAGCGCTGCAAACTTTCATCGATGGCCTGGACATGCCTGCCGCTGCCAAGGCCGAGCTGAAATTGCTCACCCCGGCGAACTACATCGGCAACGCTGTAGAGCAAGCCAAGCGCATCTGATCGACCGCTTTACCCGTTTGAGACGCCCGGCAGCGCCGGGCGTTTTTATTCCCGTCTGAAAAGTGCTTTTTTTCAATAGGTTACACATGAATCCTGATATTCCTCTTCAACTTCTGGGTGGCATCACGGCGCGCGAATTCCTGCGTGACTACTGGCAGAAAAAACCGCTGCTGATCCGTCAGGCGATCCCTGATTTCGAAAGCCCGATCGACGCCGACGAACTGGCCGGCCTGGCGCTGGAAGAAGAAGTTGAATCGCGCCTGATCATCGAACACGGCGAGCGTCCTTGGGAATTGCGCCGCGGCCCGTTCGCCGAAGATGAATTCAGCAAATTGCCGGAACGCGAGTGGACCCTGCTGGTTCAAGCGGTTGACCAGTTCGTGCCGGAAGTCAGCGAATTGCTGGAACAGTTCCGCTTCCTGCCGAGCTGGCGCATCGACGACGTAATGATCAGCTTCGCCGCCCCTGGTGGCAGCGTCGGTCCGCACTTCGATAACTACGACGTGTTCCTGCTGCAGGGCCACGGCAAGCGCAACTGGAAAATCGGCCAGATGTGCAACTCCGAGAGCCCGCTGCTGCAACACGCGGACCTGCGCATCCTCGCCGACTTCGAAGCCACCGATGAGTGGGTACTGGAACCGGGCGACATGCTGTACCTGCCGCCGCGCCTGGCTCATTGCGGCGTGGCCGTTGACGATTGCCTGACCTATTCCGTCGGTTTCCGTGCGCCGAGCGCCGCTGAAGTGCTGACCCACTTCACCGACTTCCTCAGCCAGTTCCTGACGGACGAAGAGCGTTACACCGACGCCGACGCCCTGCCTGCAGTCGATCCGCATCAGATCCAGCACGACGCCCTTGATCGCTTGAAAGGCCTGCTGGCCGAGCACATGAGCGATGAGCGCCTGCTGCTGACCTGGTTCGGCCAGTTCATGACCGAGCCGCGCTACCCGGAACTGGTGGTCGGCCCGGAAGAAATCGAAGAAGAAGACCTGCTCGCCAGCCTCGAGCAAGGCGCTGTGCTGATCCGCAACCCAAGTGCACGCCTGGCATGGTCCGAAGTCGATGACGACCTGCTGCTGTTCGCCAGTGGCCAGAGCCGTTACCTGCCGGGCAAGCTGCGCGAGCTGCTGAAAATGATCTGCGCCGCCGATTCGCTGCACATCGACAACCTCGGCGAGTGGCTGAGCGATGAAGACGGTCGCGGCCTGCTGTGTGAACTGATCAAGCAAGGAAGCCTGGGGTTCGCTGATGAATAAAATTCACGTACGTGTCGCAGACTGGCAAAAGGACAACGCCGAGGTCCGGCGCATTCGTGAGACGGTGTTCATCGCCGAGCAATCCGTTCCGCCCGAGCTGGAATGGGATGCCGATGACGCAACAGCGGTGCACTTTCTGGCCTTCGAAGGCGACTTTCCGATTGGCACCGCCCGCCTGTTGCCCGACGGGAATGTCGGCCGGGTGTCGGTGCTGAAAGACTGGCGTGGCTTGAAGGTAGGCGATGCGCTGATGCAAGCGGTGATCGGTGAAGCCGAGAAGCGCGGGCTGAAACAGCAGATGCTGAGCGCGCAGGTTCAGGCTACGGCGTTCTATGAGCGCCTGGGCTTCAGCCTGGTCAGTGAGGAGTTCCTGGAAGCCGGGATTCCGCATGTGGACATGGTGCGGCACTCGGCTTAAAACCGCGGCGCAGCCTTCGCGAGCAAGTCGAATCGTCGCACCATCGCTCCCACACTGGATTGATGGTGCTGCTGCAATTTGTCACAACACCCTAATCCCTGTGGGAGCAGGCTTGCCCGCGAAGAGGCCCGAAAGAACGCCACAAAACGCCCCGCCATTTTCGGATGCCGGGGCGTTTTGCTGCCTGTGGTTCAACTTGCCCCACGACGGGCCGACAAACTGGCAATATCAACACACTCTGTAGGAGCGAGCTTGCTCGCGAAAAATTCACAGGCGCCGCATTTTTCCAGAGAGCACGCGCCATCGTTCACGACCATCGCGAGCAAGCTCGCTCCTACACACAAACCTCAAGGCCGGAGATAACGGATATGTCCCTACGCACCCTGCTCACCACGCTGCTACTGACCTGCAGTTTTTCGGTCATGGCCGCCACCGAGATCGTGCCGTTGAACTACCACACCAGCGCCGACATGCTGCCGATGGCCCAGGATTTCATCGGCAAGGATGGCCAGGTCAGCGCCTACGGCAATCAACTGATCGTCAATGCCGATCAGCGCAAGATCGACGAACTTAAGGCGCTTATCGCCCAACTCGACACTCAGCCAAAGCGTTTGCTGATCACCGTCGACACCAACGAAAACAACTTCCAGGACGACCAGGGCTATTCAGTCAATGGCGCCAAACCGAGCCAGACCCGAATCATCAATCGCAGCACCGAAAGCCGTGACGGCGGCATTCAGCAAGTCCAGGCCAGCGAAGGCGCACCGGCACTGATCCAGGTGGGCCAAAGCGTGCCGCTGACCAGCACGCAGATCGATGCCTATGGCGATCCTCGCAGCCAGACCGAATACCGCAACGTCACCCAGGGCTTCTACGTCACCGCGAGCGTCACCGGCGACATCGTTCACCTGTCGATCAGCACAAACCGTGACCGCATGAGCCAGGAGCGTCCCGATGTAGTGAACGTGCAAAGCACCGACACAACCGTCACCGGACGCCTCGGCGAATGGATCACCCTGGCCGGCGTGAACCGCCAGACGCAGGCCGACAAACAGGGCCTGACCCGCAGCTACTCGACTCAGGGACGGGATGACATGACCCTGCGGGTGAAAGTCGATACTTTGGACTAAGCCACCGAAAACTGACTGATTAGTCGTATTAGACCAAAGATGTAGTGCTTGAAAAAAAGCACTACAAAACGTTTGACGAGCCAAAAAAGCGAAGGCATGATGGCCTCGCTCCCGCTAATCAGGGGCCCTGGCAAGGGCCTTCGAAGCGATGCTCGTATCTACCCCGCGAGCCGTTTCGTGTCTGTACCGCCCACAAGGTGTGTTTGACGAGGTTGCCGACTGGAACGAAGTTGTCCCGAGGGACGGAAGCGTATTTAGGTAAACCCGGCATCACACTGAAGTTCGTAAAAAGGCCCACGACGCCCGAATGCGCTCGCCAGTTCGCCCTTACCTGCTCACTTCCCCTCGAGCCCATCGTTCATCCCGTCGCCAACCCCGCCGAATCCGACTTGACCGCCTAAGCTTCTGGTCAGCGAGCAGCCTTTTACGCCTTTCAAATATGCGTAGTTGGCAGGAGCAGGAATTTTCCACCCAAGACCTATGCGACGAGGTTTATCTCCATGGCACTGACACGCGAACAGCAAATTGCAGCCCTCGAAAAAGACTGGGCTGAAAACCCACGCTGGAAAGGCGTGACACGCGCTTACTCCGCTGCTGACGTCGTCCGCCTGCGTGGCTCGGTTCAACCTGAGCACACCTTTGCAAAAATGGGCGCCGAGAAGCTCTGGAACCTGGTAACCCAGGGTGCCAAGCCGTCCTTCCGTCCTGAGAAAGATTTCGTCAACTGCATGGGCGCCCTGACCGGCGGCCAGGCTGTACAACAAGTCAAAGCCGGTATCCAGGCGATCTACCTGTCGGGCTGGCAAGTGGCTGCGGACAACAACTCCGCCGAATCGATGTACCCGGACCAGTCGCTGTACCCGGTGGACTCGGTTCCAACCGTGGTCAAGCGCATCAACAACTCGTTCCGTCGTGCCGACCAGATCCAGTGGAAAGCCGGCAAGAACCCGGGCGACGAAGGTTACATCGACTACTTCGCACCCATCGTGGCTGACGCCGAAGCCGGTTTCGGTGGCGTACTGAACGCTTACGAGCTGATGAAGAGCATGATCGAAGCAGGCGCCGCCGGCGTTCACTTCGAAGACCAACTGGCCTCCGTGAAAAAATGCGGCCACATGGGCGGCAAGGTACTGGTTCCTACCCAGGAAGCTGTACAGAAGCTGACCGCTGCCCGTCTGGCGGCAGACGTTGCCGGTACTCCGACCATCATCCTGGCCCGTACCGACGCTAACGCAGCTGACCTGCTGACTTCCGACTGCGACCCGTACGACCAGCCATTCGTGACTGGCGAACGTACCCAGGAAGGCTTCTACAAAGTGCGCGCCGGCCTGGACCAGGCAATCGCTCGCGGCCTGGCTTACGCACCGTACGCCGACCTGATCTGGTGCGAAACCGCCAAGCCGGATCTGGACGAGGCTCGTCGCTTCGCTGAAGCGATCAAAAAGGAATACCCGGACCAACTGCTGTCGTACAACTGCTCGCCTTCCTTCAACTGGAAGAAAAACCTGGACGACGCGACCATCGCCAAGTTCCAGCGCGAATTGTCCGCCATGGGTTACAAGCACCAGTTCATCACCCTGGCCGGCATTCACAACATGTGGCACAGCATGTTCAACCTGGCGCACGACTACGCCCGCAACGACATGACTGCCTACGTGAAGCTGCAAGAGCAGGAATTCGCTGACGCCGCCAAGGGTTACACCTTCGTGGCTCACCAGCAGGAAGTGGGCACCGGCTACTTCGACGACATGACCACCGTGATTCAAGGTGGCACGTCTTCGGTAACCGCGCTGACCGGTTCGACTGAAGAAGAACAGTTCCACTGATCTGACTCACCGAAACAAACGGCCGTTGCGGACCGAATAAAAAGCTAACCGCAACGCCGCGCATCTGACGCCCCGACTGGTTCGGGGCGTTTTTTTGCCCGCGATTTACCTGCCACCACAACACCCTGTGGGAGCGGGCTTGCTCGCGAAAGCGGTTTATCATTCAACATCTCTGCTGACTGGCCTACCGCTTTCGCGAGCAAGCCCGCTCCCACAGGGGGGTGGTGATTCAGGGAAAATCCTTGATCCAGAGCAGTTTCAAGAGCAGGAAAAAAGGGTAAAAAGACCCCGCCCGCTACTTGCAGTAACGCGCATATAAGACAACTTCCCGGCCGCCCACCCGTTAAACAGTTTAAAAACCAAGCCAAACAATATTGATTATCATTTAGCAACAACTATGTTCGTTACATTCCCTACAAAACATAATTGATGAAAACCCGGCTAATGCCCGCAACGCATGGGCTGCGTGGGTCTGGAGGCTCGCTATGTCCTTATTCCGCTAAATAATTTCGCTATCTGAATTTTACTTGCACGGTGTTGTGCCATAAAATCAGCGGGATTGATTGCTGCGACATATCGTCACTGCTTTGTTTCTTTTCAAGCTCAGAGACCTTTGCTCTCTGTTAAGGATTACCAGCATGCCCGAAGCGACAGGACTCATGGCCCACAACTGGGGCTTTGCCATTTTCCTTCTAGGCGTCGTCGGCCTCTGTGCCTTCATGCTGGGTGTTTCCAGCCTCCTCGGGTCAAAAGCCTGGGGCCGCAGCAAAAACGAACCGTTCGAGTCCGGCATGCTACCTACAGGTGGCGCCCGCTTGCGGCTCTCAGCCAAATTCTATCTGGTCGCGATGCTCTTCGTGATCTTCGATATCGAAGCCCTCTTTCTCTTTGCCTGGTCTGTGTCCGTCCGCGAAAGCGGCTGGACCGGATTCGTCGAAGCTCTCGTTTTCATAGCAATTCTGTTGGCAGGCCTTGTCTACCTATTCCGAGTGGGCGCCCTTGACTGGGCTCCGGAAGCTCGTCGTAAGCGGCAAGCGAAGCTGAAACAATGAGGCTTTGGCAATGCAATACAATCTCACCAGGATCGACCCCGATGCTCCTAACGAGCAGTATCCGATTGGCGAACGGGAAACCGTTTCCGATCCGTTAGAAGATCAAGTCCACAAAAACATCTTCATGGGCAAGCTCGAAGACGTGCTTAACGGCACGATCAACTGGGGGCGCAAGAACTCCCTGTGGCCGTATAACTTCGGTCTTTCGTGCTGCTACGTGGAAATGACCACCGCCTTCACGGCGCCCCACGACATCGCGCGCTTTGGCGCCGAGGTTATCCGGGCATCGCCGCGCCAGGCGGATTTCATGGTTATCGCCGGTACCTGCTTCATCAAGATGGCGCCGATCATCCAGCGTCTCTACGAGCAAATGCTCGAACCTAAATGGGTAATCTCCATGGGTTCGTGCGCCAACTCCGGTGGCATGTACGACATCTACTCTGTCGTTCAAGGGGTGGACAAGTTCCTGCCCGTGGACGTCTACGTGCCTGGCTGCCCGCCCCGCCCTGAAGCTTTTCTGCAAGGCTTGATGCTCTTGCAAGAGTCGATTGGACAGGAGCGTCGTCCGCTTTCCTGGGTCGTTGGTGATCAAGGCGTATACCGCGCCGAGATGCCTACCGAGAAGGAAAAGCGCCGCGAACAGCGAATCGCAGTCACCAACCTGCGCAGCCCCGACGAAGTCTGATCCAGATCTGCTTCTTTAATAGAACGAGACACTGGCTTCATTCTTTACGTTGACCGAAAGCGATAAATAACCATGACTACAGGCAGTGCTCTGTACATCCCGCCTTATAAGGCAGACGACCAGGATGTGGTCGTCGAACTGAACAACCGTTTTGGTCCCGAGGCGTTCACCGCCCAGCCTACCCGCACCGGCATGCCGGTGCTTTGGGTTGCCCGTGCCAAACTCGTCGAAGTCCTGACCTTCCTGCGCAACCTGCCCAAGCCGTATGTCATGCTCTATGACCTGCACGGCGTGGACGAGCGTCTGCGCACCAAGCGTCAAGGGCTGCCGAGCGGCGCCGACTTCACTGTGTTCTATCACCTGATGTCGATCGAACGTAACAGTGACGTGATGATCAAGGTCGCCTTGTCCGAGAGCGACCTCAGCGTACCGACCGTGACCGGCATCTGGCCGAACGCCAACTGGTACGAGCGTGAAGTGTGGGACATGTACGGCATCAACTTTGCCGGCCACCCGCACCTGACCCGCATCATGATGCCGCCGACTTGGGAAGGTCACCCGTTGCGCAAGGACTTCCCGGCCCGTGCCACCGAGTTCGACCCGTTCACCCTGAACCTGGCCAAGCAACAGCTTGAGGAAGAAGCCGCGCGCTTCAAGCCTGAAGACTGGGGCATGAAGCGTTCCGGTGCGAACGAGGACTACATGTTCCTCAACCTCGGCCCCAACCACCCTTCCGCGCACGGTGCGTTCCGCATCATCCTGCAGCTGGACGGTGAAGAGATCGTCGACTGTGTGCCGGACGTCGGTTACCACCACCGTGGTGCCGAGAAGATGGCCGAGCGTCAGTCCTGGCACAGCTTCATCCCGTACACCGACCGTATCGACTACCTCGGCGGCGTGATGAACAACCTGCCGTACGTGCTCTCGGTCGAGAAGCTGGCCGGTATCAAGGTGCCCGAGAAGGTCGACGTCATCCGCATCATGATGGCCGAGTTCTTCCGGATCACCAGCCACCTGCTGTTCCTGGGGACGTACATCCAGGACGTCGGCGCCATGACTCCGGTATTCTTCACCTTCACCGACCGCCAGAAGGCGTACACGGTGATCGAAGCCATTACCGGTTTCCGTCTGCACCCGGCCTGGTACCGCATCGGTGGCGTCGCGCACGACCTGCCGCGCGGTTGGGAAAAACTGGTGAAAGACTTCGTCGAGTGGATGCCAAAGCGTCTGGACGAGTACCAGAAAGCCGCACTGGACAACAGCATCCTGCGTGGCCGGACCATCGGCGTCGCGGCCTACAACACCAAAGAGGCCTTCGAATGGGGCGTCACCGGTGCAGGCCTGCGTTCGACCGGTTGCGATTTCGACCTGCGTAAAGCCCGCCCGTACTCCGGGTACGAGAACTTCGAATTCGAAGTGCCGCTGGCCGCCAATGGCGATGCCTACGATCGTTGCATCGTGCGCGTCGAAGAAATGCGCCAGAGCATCAAGATCATCGAGCAGTGCATGCGCAACATGCCGGAAGGCCCGTACAAGGCGGATCACCCGCTGACCACGCCGCCACCCAAAGAGCGCACCCTGCAACACATCGAGACCCTGATCACGCACTTCCTGCAAGTTTCGTGGGGCCCGGTCATGCCGGCCAACGAATCCTTCCAGATGATCGAAGCGACCAAGGGCATCAACAGTTATTACCTGACGAGCGATGGCGGCACCATGAGCTACCGCACCCGGATTCGCACCCCAAGCTTCCCGCACCTGCAGCAGATCCCTTCGGTGATCAAAGGCAGCATGGTCGCGGACTTGATCGCGTACCTGGGTAGTATCGATTTCGTTATGGCCGACGTGGACCGCTAAGCATGAATAGCACGCTTATCCAGACAGACCGTTTCACCTTGAGTGAAACCGAGCGCTCGGCCATCGAGCACGAGCTGCATCACTACGAAGACCCGCGCGCGGCGTCGATCGAAGCCTTGAAGATCGTCCAGAAGGAACGTGGCTGGGTGCCTGACGGCGCGCTCTACGCCATCGGCGAGATCCTCGGCATCCCGGCGAGCGACGTTGAAGGCGTGGCAACGTTCTATAGCCAGATCTTCCGTCAGCCTGTCGGCCGCCACATCATTCGCGTCTGCGACAGCATGGTCTGCTACATCGGCGGCCATGAATCGGTGGTCAGCGAAATCCAGAGCAAACTCGGCATCGGCCTGGGTCAGACCACCTCCGACGGTCGTTTTACCCTGCTGCCGGTCTGCTGCCTCGGCAACTGTGACAAGGCGCCGGCGTTGATGATCGACGACGACACTTTCGGTGATGTGCAGCCTGCCAGCGTTGCCAAATTGCTCGAGGGCTACGTATGACCCTGACTTCCTTCGGTCCTGCCAACCGCATCAAGCGTTCGGCCGAGACTCACCCGCTCACCTGGCGTCTGCGTGACGACGGCGAAGCTGTCTGGCTCGACGAGTACCAGGCCAAGAACGGTTACGCCGCTGCGCGCAAGGCCTTCGCCGACATGGCTCAGGACGATATCGTCCAGACCGTGAAAGACGCCGGCCTCAAGGGTCGCGGCGGTGCAGGCTTCCCCACCGGCGTGAAGTGGGGCCTGATGCCGAAAGACGAATCCATCAACATCCGCTACCTGCTGTGCAACGCGGATGAAATGGAGCCGAACACCTGGAAAGACCGCATGCTGATGGAGCAACTGCCCCATCTGCTGATCGAAGGCATGCTGATCAGTGCCCGCGCACTGAAAACCTACCGTGGCTACATCTTCCTGCGTGGCGAATACACCACCGCCGCCAAGCACCTCAACCGTGCCGTGGAAGAAGCCAAGGCAGCCGGCCTGCTGGGCAAGAACATCCTGGGCAGCGGCTTCGATTTCGAGCTGTTCGTCCACACCGGCGCCGGACGTTACATCTGCGGTGAAGAAACCGCACTGATCAACTCCCTCGAAGGCCGCCGCGCCAACCCGCGCTCCAAGCCGCCCTTCCCTGCCGCCGTTGGCGTGTGGGGCAAGCCGACTTGCGTGAACAACGTTGAAACCCTGTGCAACGTCCCGGCGATCATCGCCGACGGCGTGGACTGGTACAAATCGTTGGCGCGCGAAGGCAGCGAAGACATGGGCACCAAGCTCATGGGCTTCTCCGGCAAGGTCAAGAACCCGGGCCTGTGGGAATTGCCATTCGGCGTCACCGGTCGCGAGCTGTTCGAAGACTACGCCGGCGGCATGCGCGACGGTTACAAGCTCAAGTGCTGGCAGCCAGGCGGCGCCGGTACCGGTTTCCTGTTGCCGGAACACCTCGACGCACAAATGTACGCCGGCGGCATCGCCAAAGTGGGCACCCGTATGGGTACCGGCCTGGCCATGGCGGTGGACGACAGCGTCAACATGGTGTCCCTGCTGCGCAACATGGAAGAGTTCTTCTCCCGTGAGTCGTGCGGTTTCTGCACCCCGTGCCGTGACGGTCTGCCGTGGAGCGTCAAGCTGCTGCGCGCAATCGAGAACGGTGAAGGGCAAGCCGGCGACATCGAGACCCTGCTGGGTCTGGTCGGTTTCCTCGGCCCAGGCAAGACCTTCTGTGCACACGCACCGGGCGCCGTGGAACCGTTGGGCAGCGCAATCAAATACTTCCGCCATGAGTTCGAAGCCGGCATCGCGCCTACCAGCGCCGTCGTCCCGCCTCTGGCAAGGCCGATCGTAGTCGGCGCTTAACGCTTAAAAAGGCGAAGGGTCCGTGCCCTTCGCCTTTCGTTCGATGACGCCTTTTATGGGCTGTTTGGATTCGGACGAATAACAAGATTCCATTAGCCACGCCCGCTGACACCGGGCCAACGAAGAACTTTGAACCATGGCCACTATCCACGTAGACGGCAAAGAGCTCGAAGTCGATGGGGCAGACAACCTGTTACAGGCATGTCTGTCGCTAGGCCTCGATATCCCATATTTCTGCTGGCACCCAGCCCTTGGCAGCGTTGGCGCTTGCCGCCAGTGTGCGGTCAAGCAGTACACCGACGAGAACGACAAGCGTGGTCGGATCGTCATGTCGTGCATGACGCCAGCTACCGACGGCAGCTGGATCTCCATCGACGACGAAGAAGCGAAAGTATTCCGCGCCAGCGTCGTTGAATGGCTGATGACCAACCACCCGCACGACTGCCCGGTCTGTGAGGAAGGCGGTCACTGCCACCTGCAAGACATGACGGTGATGACCGGCCACAACGAGCGCCGTTATCGCTTCACCAAGCGTACTCACCAGAACCAGCAACTGGGCCCGTTCATTTCTCACGAGATGAACCGCTGCATCGCTTGCTACCGCTGCGTGCGCTTCTATAAGGACTACGCCGGCGGCACCGACCTCGGTGTGTTTGGCGCCCACGACAACGTGTACTTCGGTCGCGTTGAAGACGGCACCCTGGAAAGCGAGTTCTCCGGCAACCTCACCGAGGTCTGCCCGACCGGTGTGTTTACCGACAAGACTCACTCCGAGCGCTATAACCGCAAGTGGGACATGCAGTTCTCGCCGAGCATCTGCCATGGCTGCTCCAGCGGTTGCAACATCTCCCCGGGCGAGCGTTACGGTGAACTGCGTCGTATCGAAAACCGCTTCAACGGTTCGGTCAACCAGTACTTCCTGTGCGACCGTGGCCGTTTCGGCTATGGCTACGTCAACCGCGAAGACCGCCCGCGTCAGCCTTTGCTGGCCAACGGCACCAAGCTGAGCCTCGACGAAGCGCTGGATAAAGCCGCTGACCTGCTGCGTGGTCGCAACATCGTCGGTATCGGGTCGCCGCGTGCCAGCCTCGAAAGCAACTACGCGTTGCGCGAGCTGGTCGGCGCCGAGCACTTCTACTCCGGTATCGAAGCCGAGGAGCTTGAGCGCATTCGCCTGGTCATGCAGGTGTTGAAAGACAGCCCGCTGCCGATCCCGAACATGCGCGACATCGAAGACCACGACGCGATCTTCGTCCTCGGTGAAGACCTGACCCAGACTGCCGCCCGCATGGCGCTGTCCCTGCGTCAATCGGTCAAGGGCAAAGCCGAAGACATGGCCGATGCCATGCGCGTTCAGCCTTGGCTCGACGCCGCGGTGAAGAACATCGGTCAGCACGAACTGAACCCGCTGTTCATCGCCAGCCTGGCTGAAACCAAGCTCGACGACATCGCCGAAGAATGCGTTCACGCAGCTCCCGACGACCTGGCCCGCATCGGTTTCGCCGTGGCTCACGCCCTCGACGCCAGCGCCCCTGCCGTTGAAGGCCTGGACGCTGAAGCCGTTGAACTGGCTCAGCGCATCGCCAATGCCCTGCTGGCCGCCAAGCGTCCGCTGATCATTGCCGGTACGTCCCTGGGTTCCAAAGCGCTGATCGAAGCGGCGGCGAACATCGCCAAGGCCCTGAAGCTGCGCGAGAAGAACGGCTCCATCAGCCTGATCGTGCCAGAGGCCAACAGCCTCGGCCTGGCCATGCTCGGTGGCGAATCGGTCGATGCAGCCCTGCAAGCGGTGATCGAAGGCCGTGCCGACGCCATCGTCGTGCTGGAAAACGATCTGTACACCCGCACCGACAAAGCCAAGGTTGATGCTGCCCTGACCGCCGCGAAAGTGGTGATCGTGGCGGACCATCAGAAGACCGCTACCAGCGATCGCGCGCACCTGGTTCTGCCAGCCGCCAGCTTCGCTGAAGGCGACGGTACGCTGGTCAGCCAGGAAGGTCGTGCCCAGCGCTTCTTCCAGGTCTTCGACCCGAAATACATGGACGCGAGCATCCTGGTTCACGAAGGCTGGCGCTGGCTGCATGCCCTGCGTGCCACCCTGCTGAACCAACCGATCGACTGGACCCAACTGGACCACGTCACCGCTGCCGTCGCTTCGAGCACACCGCAACTGGCGCGCATCGTCGATGCCGCACCGTCCGCCGCGTTCCGCATCAAGGGCATGAAACTGGCCCGCGAACCGCTGCGTTACTCGGGTCGTACCGCCATGCGCGCCGACATCAGCGTGCACGAACCGCGTACCCCGCAAGACAACGACACCGCGTTCAACTTCTCGATGGAAGGTTACTCGGGCTCGGTCGAACCGCGTCAGCAAGTACCATTTGCCTGGTCTCCGGGCTGGAACTCGCCGCAAGCCTGGAACAAGTTCCAGGACGAAGTCGGTGGTCACATCCGCGCTGGCGACCCGGGCACCCGCCTGATCGAAAGCAGCGGCGACTCGCTGAACTGGTTCGCCGCTGTTCCGCGCGCATTCAACCCGGCGCCGGGCACCTGGCAGGTCGTGCCGTTCTTCCACCTGTTCGGCAGCGAAGAGAACTCTTCGAAAGCCGCTCCGGTTCAGGAACGCATTCCGGCTGCCTACGTGGCGCTGGCCAAGTCCGAAGCCGATCGTCTGGGTGTCAATGACGGCGCCATGCTGAGCTTGAACATCGCTGGCCAGACCTTGCGTCTACCGCTGCGCATCAACGAAGAGCTGGGCGCCGGTCTGGTTGCATTGCCTGCGGGCATCGCCGGCATTCCGCCAGCGATCTTTGGCAAATCCGTTGACGGTCTGCAGGAGGCAGCGCTATGACTTGGTTCACTCCTGAAGTGATCAGTGTGATCATCTCGGTCATCCAGGCCATTGTGATCCTGCTCGCCGTTGTGGTGTGCGGCGCGCTGCTGAGCTGGGTCGAGCGTCGTTTGCTCGCCCTCTGGCAGGACCGTTATGGTCCGAACCGCGTCGGCCCGTTCGGCGCGTTCCAGATCGCGGCCGACATGATCAAGATGTTCTTCAAGGAAGACTGGACGCCACCGTTCGCCGACAAGATGATCTTCACCCTGGCACCGGTCGTGGCCATGAGCGCCCTGCTGATTGCCTTCGCGATCATCCCGATCACCCCGACCTGGGGCGTGGCGGACCTGAACATCGGCATCCTGTTCTTCTTCGCCATGGCCGGTCTGTCGGTCTACGCGGTGCTGTTCGCCGGCTGGTCGAGCAACAACAAGTTCGCCCTGCTGGGCAGCTTGCGTGCCTCGGCGCAAACCGTGTCGTACGAAGTGTTCATGGGTCTGTCGCTGATGGGCATCGTGATCCAGGTCGGCTCGTTCAACATGCGCGACATCGTTGATTATCAAGCCCAGAACCTGTGGTTCATCATTCCGCAGATCTTCGGTTTCCTGACCTTCTTCATCGCCGGCGTCGCCGTGACTCACCGTCACCCGTTCGACCAGCCGGAAGCGGAGCAGGAACTGGCCGACGGTTACCACATTGAATACGCCGGCATGAAATGGGGCATGTTCTTCGTCGGCGAGTACATCGGTATCGTGCTGATTTCGGCGCTGCTGGTGACCTTGTTCTTCGGTGGCTGGCACGGTCCGTTCGGCATTCTGCCGCAGATCCCGTTCATCTGGTTCGCGCTGAAAACCGCGTTCTTCATCATGATCTTCATCCTGCTGCGCGCCTCGATTCCGCGCCCACGGTATGACCAAGTGATGGATTTCAGCTGGAAGTTCTGCCTGCCGCTGACCCTCGTCAACATGCTGGTGACCGCTGCGATCGTGTTGCTCAACACGCCCGCCGTCGCGGCTCAGTGAGGATAGAGAATCATGAAGTACATATTTGACATCGTGCATGGCTTCTTCACCCAGCTTCGCAGCCTGGTGATGATTTTCGGCCACGCCTTCCGCAAGCGCGACACGCTGCAGTACCCGGAAGAAGCCGTGTACCTGCCGCCGCGCTACCGTGGCCGTATCGTCCTGACCCGCGACCCTGATGGTGAAGAGCGTTGTGTAGCCTGCAACCTGTGCGCCGTGGCGTGCCCGGTCGGGTGCATCTCGCTGCAGAAAGCTGAAACCGAAGACGGTCGCTGGTACCCGGACTTCTTCCGCATCAACTTCTCGCGCTGCATTTTCTGCGGCCTCTGCGAGGAAGCCTGCCCGACCACCGCGATCCAGCTGACACCGGATTTCGAGATGGCCGAGTTCAAACGTCAGGACCTGGTTTACGAGAAAGAAGATCTGCTGATCTCCGGCCCCGGCAAAAACCCTGATTACAACTTCTATCGTGTTGCAGGTATGGCGATTGCCGGGAAGCCGAAAGGCTCCGCGCAGAATGAAGCCGAACCGATCAACGTGAAGAGCTTGCTGCCTTAAGGAAGAAAGATGGAATTCGCTTTCTATTTCGCATCGGGTATCGCTGTGGTGTCCACGCTTCGCGTGATCACCCACACCAACCCTGTGCACGCCCTGCTCTACCTGATCATTTCGCTGATCGCCGTGGCCATGACGTTCTTCGCCCTCGGCGCACCGTTTGCCGGTGTTCTGGAAGTGATTGCCTACGCTGGCGCCATCATGGTGCTGTTCGTGTTCGTGGTGATGATGCTGAACCTGGGCCCCGCCTCGGTTCAGCAAGAGCGCGTCTGGCTCAAGCCCGGCATCTGGCTCGGCCCGGTGATTCTCGGCACCCTGCTGCTGGTTGAACTGCTGTACGTACTGTTCAGTCACCAGAGCGGCCAAGCCATCGGCCACACCACCGTAGACGCCAAGGCCGTGGGCATCAGCCTGTTCGGTCCGTATCTGCTGGTGGTCGAACTCGCCTCGATGCTGCTGCTGGCCGCAGCCGTCACGGCGTTCCACTTGGGCCGCAACGAAGCCAAGGAGCAATGACGATGCCTGCTATCCCTTTGGAGCATGGTCTGGCGGTCGCCGGCATCCTGTTCTGCCTCGGTCTGGTCGGCCTGATGGTCCGCCGCAACATTCTCTTCGTGCTGATGAGCCTGGAGGTCATGATGAATGCCTCCGCGTTGGCGTTCATCGTTGCCGGTAGCCGCTGGGCGCAGCCGGATGGACAGATCATGTTCATCCTGGTGATCAGCCTGGCAGCCGCCGAGGCCAGTATTGGCCTGGCGATCCTGCTGCAACTGTATCGCCGCTTCCACACGCTCGATATCGACGCTGCCAGTGAGATGCGCGGATGAATCTTCTCTATCTGACTTTCGTATTCCCTCTCATAGGTTTCCTGCTGCTGTCGTTCTCCCGTGGACGCCTCTCGGAAAACCTGTCGGCGCTGATCGGCGTCGGTTCCATCGGTTTGTCTGCCATCGTTACGGCCTACGTGATCTGGCAATTCAACGTCGCGCCACCTGAAGGCGGTCACTACACCCAGGTGTTGTGGCAGTGGATGGCGGTGGAAGGCTTCACGCCTAACTTCGCGCTGTACCTGGACGGCCTGTCCGTGACCATGCTCGGCGTGGTGGTCGGCGTCGGCTTCCTGATCCACCTGTTCGCGTCCTGGTACATGCGCGGTGAAGCCGGTTACTCGCGCTTCTTCGCCTACACCAACCTGTTTATCGCCAGCATGCTGTTCCTGGTGCTGGGCGATAACCTGTTGTTCCTGTACTTCGGCTGGGAAGGCGTGGGCCTGTGCTCGTACCTGTTGATCGGTTTCTACTACAGCAACCGCAACAACGGTAACGCCGCACTGAAAGCCTTTATCGTCACCCGCATCGGCGACGTGTTCATGGCCATCGGCCTGTTCATCCTGTTTGCCCAACTGGGCACGCTGAACGTCCAGGAACTGCTGGTGCTGGCACCGCAGAAATTCCAGGCCGGCGACTTCTGGATGGTCATGGCCACCCTGATGCTGCTGGGCGGCGCTGTCGGTAAATCGGCGCAACTGCCGCTGCAAACCTGGCTGGCGGATGCGATGGCCGGTCCTACCCCGGTTTCGGCACTGATCCACGCCGCGACCATGGTGACCGCCGGTGTCTACCTGATCGCCCGGACCCACGGTCTGTTCACCCTGGCGCCAGAAATCCTGCACCTGGTCGGCATCGTCGGTGGCGTGACCCTGGTTCTTGCCGGTTTTGCCGCACTGGTCCAGACCGACATCAAACGTATCCTCGCCTATTCGACCATGAGCCAGATCGGCTACATGTTCCTGGCGCTGGGCGTGGGTGCCTGGGATGGCGCGATCTTCCACCTGATGACCCACGCATTCTTCAAGGCCCTGCTGTTCCTTGCCTCCGGTGCGGTGATCGTTGCCTGCCACCACGAGCAGAACATCTTCAAGATGGGCGGCCTGTGGAAGAAACTGCCTCTGGCCTACGCCAGCTTCATCGTCGGCGGCGCGGCCCTGGCGGCCCTGCCACTGGTGACCGCAGGCTTCTACTCCAAGGACGAAATCCTCTGGGAAGCGTTCGCCAGCGGCAACAATGGTCTGCTGTACGCAGGTCTGGTCGGTGCGTTCATGACCTCGCTGTACACCTTCCGCCTGATCTTCATCGCGTTCCACGGTGAAGCGAAGACCGAAGCGCACGCCGGTCACGGCATCGCTCACTGGCTGCCACTGTCGGTGCTGATCGTATTGTCCACCGCCATTGGCGCGATGATCGTTCCGCCGCTGCACGGTGTGTTGCCGGAAAGCGTCGGCCACGCTGGCGGCGAAGCCAAGCACAGCCTGGAAATCGCCTCGGGTGCAATCGCCCTGGCCGGTATCCTGCTGGCCGCGCTGCTGTTCCTCGGCAAGCGTCGTTTCGTCACTGCAATCGCCAACAGCGGCATCGGCCGCTTCCTTTCGGCCTGGTGGTTCGCTGCCTGGGGCTTCGACTGGATCTACGACAAACTGTTCGTCAAGCCATACCTGGCGATCAGCCACGTACTGCGCAAAGACCCGCTCGACCAGACCATCGGTCTGATCCCGCGTATGGCCAAAGGCGGTCACACCGCCCTGAGCCGTACCGAAACCGGTCAACTGCGTTGGTACGCGGCATCGATGGCAGCCGGCTCCGTGCTGGTCATCGGCGCCATCGTGCTGGTAGCGGTCTGAATATGAACCTTGCGAACTTGCGAAAGGAATTGAGCCCGTCATGATTCTGCCTTGGCTAATCCTGATCCCCTTCATCGGCGGCCTGCTGTGCTGGATGGGTGAGCGCTTCGGCGCCACCCTCCCCCGCTGGATTGCGCTGATCACCATGTCCCTGTTGCTCGCCCTCGGCCTCTGGCTGTGGGCCAACGGCGACTATTCATTTGCACCAAAGCCTGGCGCCGATCCGACCTGGGTGCTTGAGTTCAAGCACATCTGGATCGAACGCTTCGGCATCAGCGTGCACCTGGCCCTCGACGGCCTGTCGCTGCTGATGATCATGCTGACCGGTCTGCTGGGTGTGCTTTCGGTACTCTGCTCGTGGAAAGAGATTCAACGTCACGTTGGCTTCTTCCACCTGAACCTGATGTGGATCCTGGGCGGTGTCGTCGGCGTATTCCTCGCCCTCGACCTGTTCATGTTCTTCTTCTTCTGGGAAATGATGCTGGTGCCGATGTACTTCCTCATCGCGCTCTGGGGTCACAGTTCTTCGGACGGCAAGAAAACCCGGATCTACGCGGCGACCAAGTTCTTCATCTTCACTCAGGCGTCCGGCCTGATCATGCTGGTGGCGATCCTGGGTCTGGTCCTGGTCAACTTCAACGACACCGGCGTGATTACCTTCAACTACGCCGACCTGTTGAAAACCAAGATGTCGCTGACCACCGAGTACATCCTGATGCTCGGCTTCTTCATCGCCTTCGCGGTGAAGCTGCCAGTGGTGCCGTTCCACTCCTGGTTGCCTGACGCTCACGCCCAGGCGCCAACCGCGGGTTCGGTCGACCTGGCCGGTATTCTGTTGAAAACCGCTGCCTACGGTCTGCTGCGTTTCGCCCTGCCGCTGTTCCCGAATGCCTCGGCCGAGTTCGCGCCGATCGCCATGACCCTCGGTCTGATCGGGATTTTCTACGGCGCGTTCCTGGCCTTCGCACAAACCGACATCAAGCGTCTGATCGCCTTCTCGTCCGTTTCCCACATGGGCTTCGTACTGATCGGCATCTACTCCGGCAGCCAACTGGCGCTGCAGGGCGCGGTGATGCAGATGCTGGCGCACGGTCTGTCGGCCGCGGCACTCTTTATCCTCAGCGGTCAGTTGTACGAACGCACCCACACCCGCGACATGCGTGAAATGGGTGGCCTGTGGTCGAAGATCGCTTACCTGCCGGCCCTCAGCCTGTTCTTTGCAGCGGCGTCCCTGGGCTTGCCGGGTACCGGTAACTTCGTCGGTGAGTTCCTGATCCTGATCGGCACCTTCCCGATCGCTCCATGGATCACCATCATCGCGACGTCGGGCCTGGTGTTCGGTTCGGTCTACTCGCTGATCATGATCCACCGTGCGTACTTCGGTCCGGCCAAATCGGACGCGGTACTGCATGGCATGGACGGTCGCGAACTGATCATGGTGGTCGGGCTTGCGGCGCTGCTGATCTACATCGGCGTGTACCCGCAACCGTTCCTCGATACCTCTGCTGCGACGATGCATGGCGTGCAGCAATGGCTCGGCACCGCCTTCACTCAACTCGCTTCGGCCCGGTAAGAGCGCTATGGAATTCACGACTCAACACTTTATCGCGCTAGCGCCGTTGTTGATCACCAGCGCCACGATCATCGTGGTGATGCTGGCGATTGCCTGGCGCCGCAACCACTCGCAGACCTTCCTGATTTCCGTGGCGGGTCTGAACCTGGCGCTGCTGTCGATCCTGCCAGCCCTGAAAGTCGCACCACTGGCGGTGACGCCACTGCTGCAGATCGATAGCTTCGCCTGCTTGTACATGGCGCTGATCCTGGTCGCCACCCTCGCCTGTGTCACCCTCGCCCACGCCTACCTCGGCGATGGCGGTTCGGGTTATCCGGGCAACCGCGAAGAACTGTACCTGCTGATCCTGATGGCCGCCGCCGGTGGCCTGGTTCTGGTCAGCGCGCAGCACCTGGCCGGGTTGTTCATCGGTCTGGAACTGTTGTCGGTGCCGGTCTACGGTCTGGTGGCTTACGCCTTCTTCAACAAGCGTTCGCTGGAAGCCGGTATCAAGTACATGGTGCTGTCGGCCGCCGGTTCCGCGTTCCTGTTGTTCGGTATGGCCCTGCTCTACGCCGACTCCGGCAGCCTGAGCTTCGTCGGCATCGGCCAGGCCCTCGCGGCCACCGGCCTGCCAAGCTCCCTGGCGCAACTGGGCCTGGGCATGATGCTGATCGGTCTGGCGTTCAAACTGTCGCTGGTACCGTTCCACCTCTGGACCCCGGACGTTTACGAAGGTGCTCCGGCACCGGTGGCGGCGTTCCTGGCGACTGCTTCCAAAGTCGCTGTGTTCGCGGTGATGGTGCGTCTGTTCCAGATCTCGCCGGCGGCGAGCAGCGGTGTACTCAGCGACGTGCTGACCATCATCGCCATCGCGTCGATCCTGTTCGGTAACCTGCTGGCACTGACCCAGAGCAACCTCAAGCGTCTGCTGGGTTACTCGTCCATCGCTCACTTCGGTTACCTGCTGATCGCCTTGGTGGCGAGCAAGGGTCTGGCCGTGGAAGCCATCGGCGTGTACCTGGTCACTTACGTGATCACCAGCCTTGGCGCGTTCGGCGTGATCACCCTGATGTCCTCGCCGTACAACGGCCGTGACGCCGATGCGCTGTACGAATACCGCGGCCTGTTCTGGCGCCGTCCGTACCTGACCGCCGTCCTGACCGTGATGATGCTGTCCCTGGCCGGTATCCCGCTGACCGCGGGCTTCATCGGCAAGTTCTACATCATCGCCACCGGTGTCGAGTCGCACCAATGGTGGCTGGTCGGTTCCCTGGTACTGGGCAGCGCCATCGGCGTCTTCTACTACCTGCGCGTCATGGTCACGCTGTACCTGATCGAACCGAACCTGCGTCGCCACGATGCGCAACTGCACTGGGAACAACGTGCAGGCGGCGTGATGCTGCTGGCCATCGCCGTCCTGGCGTTCTTCCTCGGCCTGTACCCACAGCCGTTGCTGGTACTGGTTCAGCAGTCGGGGTTGGCGGGTTGATCGCTTAGCGATACCCGGTAGAAAACAGAAACGGCACCTTCGGGTGCCGTTTTTGTTATTGAGTCAACATCAAAAGATCGCAGCCTTCGGCAGCTCCTACTTTGGAACGAGGTACACCCTGTAGGAGCTGCCGAAGGCTGCGATCTTCTAACCTTCATACATTTGACCGTCCATTAGATATCGATTGCCAGAGACGGCCTCTTCGCGGGCAAGCCCGCTCCCACAGTTGATCTGCAGTGACCACAAAACTTGAGTCCGACGCCGATCTAATGTGGGAGCGGGCTTGCTCGCGAAGAGGCCTTATCAGACACAAATGAAAACGGCACCTTCCGGTGCCGTTCGCATTTCACCTTCCAAACTTTTACTTACGTGCCGCCTCCCACGATTTCAGCAGTTCGGCATAGTTCACGGTTTCACCCTTAGGCTTCTCGTTCGCCAGTTTCGGTTTCGGTGCACCCGGCTGATCGAACCAGTATTGCGCGTCGCGTTCAGGGTTCATCTTCGGTGCGCAGGTGGCTTGTGCCTTCGAGCGTTCCAGACGGGTCATGATCGCGTCCTGATCCTTGGCCAGGCCATCAAGTGCCTGTTGCGGGGTTTTCTCGCCACTCGCGGCTTCGGCGATGTGGCTCCACCACAGTTGCGCCAGACGCGGATAGTCCGGCACGTTGGTCCCGGTCGGGGTCCACTGCACACGGGCCGGGCTGCGATAGAACTCCACCAGGCCACCGAGTTTCGGTGCCAGGTCGGTCATGGCTTGCGAGTTGATGTCCGACTCGCGGATCGGGGTCAGGCCGACGATGGTTTTCTTCAGCGAAACGGTTTTCGACGTCACAAACTGCGCGTAGAGCCAGGCGGCGAGTTTCTGTTTCTCAGGCGTGGATTTCATGAACGTCCAGGAACCCACGTCCTGATACCCCAGCTTCATGCCCTCCTCCCAGTACGGTCCACGTGGAGATGGCGCCATGCGCCATTTCGGCGTGCCATCGGCGTTCATCACCGCCAGGCCCGGTTTGGTCATGTCGGCAGTGAACGCGGTGTACCAGAAGATCTGCTGGGCGATGTTGCCCTGGGACGGCACCGGACCGGATTCGGAGAAGGTCATGCCTGCCGCTTCCGGTGGCGCGTACTTCTTCAGCCAGTCGACGTATTTGGTGGTGGCAAACACTGCCGCCGGGCCGTTGGTGTCGCCGCCGCGGGTTACGCTGGAGCCGACCGGATGGCAGTCCTCCACGCGGATGCCCCACTCGTCCACCGGCAAACCGTTGGGGATGCCTTTGTCGCCGGCACCGGCCATGGAGAACCAGGCATCGGTGAAGCGCCAGCCCAGGGAGGGGTCTTTCTTGCCGTAGTCCATGTGCCCGTAAACGCGCTTGCCGTCGATTTCCTTGACGTCTTCGCTGAAGAATTTGGCGATGTCTTCATAGGCCGACCAGTTGACCGGTACGCCCAACTCGTAACCGTATTTTTCCTTGAACTTGGCTTTCAGGTCCGCGCGTTCGAACCAGTCGGCACGGAACCAGTACAGGTTGGCGAACTGCTGGTCGGGCAACTGATAGATCTTGCCGTCCGGCGCGGTGGTGAAGGAGATACCGATGAAATCCTTGATGTCCAGGGTCGGCGAGGTGAAGTTCTTGCCCTCATTGGCCATCAGATCGGTGATCGACTCGGTCTTGCCGTAGCGAAAGTGCGTACCGATCAGGTCCGAGTCGTTGACCCAGCCGTCATAGATGTTTTTGTCCGATTGCATCTGGGTCTGCAGCTTTTCCACCACGTCGCCTTCCTGCAGCAGGTCGTGGGTCAGCTTGATCCCGGTGATTTCGGTGAAAGCCTTGGCCAGCGTTTTGGATTCATATTCGTGGGTGGCGATGGTTTCCGACACCACCTTGATGCTCATCCCGCGAAACGGCTCGGCCGCCTTGATGAACCACTTCAACTCTTCGAGTTGTTGTTCGGCCGTCAGCGTGGACGGTTTGAACTCACTGCCGATCCATTTCTTCGCGGCGTCTTCGTAGGCATCGGCCCAGGCCGAAGCGCTCAAACCGCTGAGTGCCAGCATGGCTGCCAATGAAATGCTATGTCGCAGCTTATTGTTTTTGTCGAACATAAGACCTCCTTATTGGTTTTCGGAGCAGGCTCTGTACGAGAGCTGCCTGCGCGTCGATCAGGCTGCGTTAAAAACAGGCTCGGTATGCTCATTGACTGACGTCAACTCCGCTACCTCGCCTGTTTTTGCCTTGCCTGATCGCCGCTCGGCGAGCTCTCGTACAGACCCTAACCCCAACGCATCACAGCCAACAGCCACACCAGGGACAACGCGGACGCTACCCAGATGCTCCAGTCGGTGACGCCGATTACCAGCAAATGCAGGTAGGCGCTGCCGAGAAGACCGATAAACAGCCGATCGCCACGGGTGGTGGCAATCGGCAAAAAACCACGCCGAAGAATGCTCGGCGAACGCAATTCCCAGGTCGTCATGCCGACCAGGATCAAGGCTATGACACAGAAAAACGTTGCCGTCGGGACGGTCCAGCTCATCCATTCCATCATCAGTTCCTCATACCCGGCCCAGGGCAAAGCCCTTGGCCACGTGGTTACGGACAAACCAGATCACCAGCATGCCCGGCAGGATGGTTAACACCCCTGCCGCCGCCAGCACGCCCCAGTCGATGCCGGATGCCGAGACGGTGCGGGTCATGACCGCCGCAATCGGCTTGGCATTCACCGACGTCAGCGTTCGCGCCAGCAGCAGCTCGACCCAGGAAAACATGAAGCAGAAAAACGCCGTCACACCGATCCCCGAGCCAATCAGCGGCACGAAAATCTTCACGAAGAACTTGGGAAAACTGTAGCCATCAATGTAGGCGGTTTCGTCGATTTCCTTCGGAACGCCGGACATGAAGCCCTCGAGAATCCACACCGCCAACGGTACGTTGAACAGGCAATGCGCCAATGCCACCGCGATGTGCGTGTCGAACAGACCGATCGAGGAATACAGCTGGAAGAACGGCAACAGGAACACCGCCGGCGGCGCCATACGGTTGGTCAGCAGCCAGAAGAACAGGTGCTTGTCGCCCAGAAAGCGATAGCGCGAGAACGCATATGCCGCCGGCAACGCCACGCTCAGCGAGATCACCGTGTTCAGACTCACGTAGTACAGCGAGTTGAGGTAACCGGTGTACCAGGCCGGATCGGTGAAGATCACCTTGTAGTTGGCGAACGTGAAATCCTGCGGAAACAGCGTCAGGCCGCTGAGGATTTCGGTGTTGCTCTTGAAGGACATGTTCAGCAGCCAGTAGATCGGCACCAGCAGGAACAGGATGTAGATCAGCAATGGGATCAGCTTTCTCTTGCTCATGATGGGCCTCAGCGGTTGGTGTCAGAGTGAGTCATGGCGGTGTAGAACAGCCAGGACACCAACAGGATGATCAGGAAGTACACCAGCGAGAAAGCCGCCGCCGGGCCCAGGTCGAACTGCCCGATGGCCATCTGCGTCAGGGTCTGGCTGAGGAAGGTCGTGGCATTCCCCGGCCCGCCGCCCGTGAGCACGAACGGCTCGGTGTAGATCATGAAACTGTCCATGAACCGCAGCATCACCGCGATCAACAGCACGCTCTTGAGCTTGGGCAACTGGATGTGTCGGAAAACCGCCCAGGCGGATGCCCGATCAATCCGAGCGGCCTGGTAGTACACGTCCGGAATCGCCCGCAGACCCGAGAAACACAACAACGCCACCAACGACGTCCAGTGCCAGACGTCCATCACCAGCACCGTCACCCAGGCGTCCATGGTATTGGCCGCATAGTTGTAGCTGATGCCCATCGCATTGAGGCTCGACCCGAGCAAACCAATGTCGGCCCGACCGAAAATCTGCCAGATCGTCCCGACCACGTTCCACGGAATCAGCAGCGGAATCGCCAGAATGATCAGCACCAGCGACGACCAGCGCCCCTTGGTCGGCATGGTCAGGGCGATGGCGATACCCAGCGGGATTTCGATCAACAGCACACAGCCGGAATAGATGAACTGACGGAGTAGCGAGTCGTGCAAACGGGGATCGAGCAGCACCTGCCTGTACCAGTCGGCACCGACGAAATAGCGGCTGGACTGGTCGAAGATGTCCTGCACCGAATAGTTGACCACGGTCATCATCGGGATCACCGCACTGAACGCCACCAGCAAAAACACCGGCAGGACCAACCACCAGGCCTTGTTGTTCTGCACCTTGTTCATGGCAGTACCTCCAGCAGGTATTCGTCGGCATAAACCATCAACCACTGCGCAGGGAAGCTGATATACGCCGTGCCTTCCGGCACCGGCTTGTCCTCGGCAAGACGCACTTTCAACGGCGCGCCGTCGAGGTTCAGGGTCATGATCTTGTAGGTGCCAAGGTCTTCGACGTGTATGACCTGTGCCTGCATCGCGTCATCAAACGGCTCGTCCCACACATGCACGAACTCCGGACGGATGCCGACCTTCAAGGTTTTCCACTCGGACTCAGCGATGCGCTGCTGCTGCGCGTCGGACAACGGCAGGTGCGTCGAGGCGAATCCGACGCCACCCGGTTGCGGCTGCACCTCGATCAGGTTCATCCCCGGGCTGCCGATGAAGTAGCCGACAAACGTGTGGCTCGGCCGCTCGAACAATTCTCGCGGCGTACCGAATTGCACGATCTGCCCGCCGTACATCACCGCAATCTTGTCGGCAAAGGTCGAGGCCTCCAGCTGATCGTGGGTGACGTAGACCATGGTGATGTTGAACTGCTCGTGGATCTGCTTGAGCTTGCGCCGCAGCTTCCACTTCAGGTGCGGGTCGATCACGGTCAGCGGTTCATCGAACAGGATCGCCGACACGTCATCACGCACCAATCCGCGACCCATGGAGACTTTCTGTTTTTCGTCGGCGGTGAGGTTGCGCGCCTTTTTGCTCAGCAGCGCCTGGAGGTCGAGCACCTCGGCAATTTCCTGCACCTTGCTGTGAATTTTCGCTTCGGCCATGCCCTGATTGCGCAGCGGAAAGGCCAGGTTATCGAACACCGTCATGGTGTCGTAGACCACCGGAAACTGAAAAACCTGGGCGATGTTGCGCTTCTCCGGGGTCAGGTCGTTGACCGCTTTACCGTCGAACAGGACATGGCCCTGGGACGGACTGAGCAACCCGGAAATGATGTTGAGCAAGGTCGACTTGCCGCAGCCCGAAGGCCCGAGCAAGGCATAGGCTCCGCCCTGCTCCCAGATGTGGTCCATTTCGCGGATCGCGTAATCCTCGGGACCGCTCGGCGTGCGTGTGTAACTGTGGGCGAGGTTCTGCAAACGGATTTCGGCCATCAGGCAACCCTCGCGATACGGCGGCCGGGCGCCTGGACAAGCCGTCCCTGCGCATCGAACACAAACAGTTTATGGGTCGGGATGTAGATGCGAATCGGCGCATCGACGTCGTACTCGTGGACCCCAGGCAAATGCAGCACCAGCAGGAAATGCTCGTTGCGCACGTGCAGGAAGGTTTCCGAACCGCTGATCTCGGCGACCTCGACGGTCACCGCCAGTTCGAGGTCATCGTCGTTGCTCGGCACCAGCGAGATATGACTGGGGCGCACACCAAAGCGAAACTCGCCCTCGCCCACCGGACGCAAATCCACGTTCAGCGGGAAGTGCACGAAGTTGGCGAAGCTGACTTCGTTCCCAGCGATGCGCCCAGGCATCAGGTTGATCGGCGGTTCGGAGAACAGCTCCGCCGCCAGCACGGATTGCGGCTGGTGATAGACCTCGGAGGACTTGCCGCTCTGGATCACCCGGCCTTCATGAAGAATGGTCGTGGTGCCGCCCAGCGCCAGCGCTTCGTTAGGCTCGGTGGTGGCGTAGATGGCGATGGTGTGCCGCGCCTTGAACAGCTCGCGCATTTCCTGGCGCAGCTCTTCGCGCAGTTTGTAGTCGAGGTTGACCAGCGGCTCGTCGAACAGGATCAGCTCGGCGTCCTTGACCAATGCGCGGGCCATGGCCGTGCGCTGTTGCTGACCGCCGGAGAGCTCCAGCGGGTAGCGCTGCAGAAACTTCTCGATGCGCAGCATCTTCGCGGTTTCCAGCACTTTGCTCTGGATCAGCTCGTTGGAAACGCCGCCCTGGCGCAACGGCGAGGCGATGTTCTCGAACACCGTCATGGTCGGGTAATTGATGAACTGCTGATAGACCATCGACACGTTGCGCAACCGCACCGGGCGTTGGGTGACGTCGACGCCGTTCATCAGGATGCGCCCGCTGTCGGGCTTGTCCAACCCGGCCATCAGGCGCATGAGGCTGGTTTTGCCGGACAGCGTGCGGCCGAGCAAAACGTTGAAGGATCCGGGTTCAAAACTTAGGCACGCATCGTCGATCCAGGTCTGACCCTCGACGGTGCGGCTGACGTGCTCCAGAGTGAGTGACATGGCTCGGCCTTTTTATTATTGGAGTCAAGCGACCGGAGCTACAGAGCGACTTTCGTGCCAGAAATTGCAAGTGATTGATGTGGCTTGGAATTCCTTCAACAAGAGAAAAAACGGGGTTCGTTGCTGAACAGAAATGAACAACCGCGACTGAACAATTGAACAGTTCAACGGTTGACAATGAACAATAGTGAACAACACTCTACGGACTGTTCACGGTCCCTGCAGGAGCCGGCTTGCTGGCGATGTCGATGTCGATGACGCCATCGCCAGCAAGCCGGCTCCTACAAAGATGTGGCGCGTCTGAACCATCACGTGCGAAATTCAATGTGATGTGCAAAAAACCATAAAAACAATAAAAGCTTGCTCAGAGATCGACTGCCATGGCCGCACCCGCCTCGCCGCTCTCCCACGACGCCATCATCCAGGACTCCTGGTCCCGTTGCCGCGCGTTCGGTCTCGATCACCAAAGCCCCCCCGCCTTCGATCAACTGCCGGCCGAAGGCATTGCGCAGTTGCTGGAAAGCCAGCATTCACTGGTGCAAACCACCCATCAGGAAGTCCTGCCCTACTACGAGAACATTCTGAGCAATTCCAATTGCCTGATCATGCTCGCCGACAATCAGGGCCAGGTCCTGACTTCCTGGGGCACCCAGCGGTTTATCGAGCCGAGCCTGACCCGCGGTTTCAGCGCTGGCGCGAGCTGGATGGAACGCTGCAGCGGCACCAATGCGATCGGCACCGCACTGGCCTGCGAGCAGGCGGTGCACATCGAGCACGACGAACATTTCCTCAAGGCCAACCGTTTCATGACCGGTTCCGCCGCACCGATTTTCGATGCCGAACGCAAGGTCATCGCTGTGCTGGATGTGTCCAGCGACAGCTACCTGCCGCCGTCCCACACGCTCGGCATGGTCAAGATGATGAGTCAGACCGTGGAAAACCGGCTGATCCTCAACCTGTTCCATGGCCAACATTTTCAACTGACGTTCAACACCGGTTTGAATAACCTCGACAGCCAATGGGCGGGGTTGCTGATTTTCGATGAGAGCGGCCAGGTGCTCTCAGCGAATCGCCGGGCCGACAACTTGCTCGGCATCAGTCTGTCGCGGGTCAGTGTCGAGAGCCTGTTCAAGGTGTCGCTGCTGGAACTGCTGAATCAGCCGGATGGTCTGCCCTTCTCCCTTCAGGCCTCGGGGCGTAACCGCTTCCAGTGTCTGTTGAAGCGTCCGAAACAGGCACCGATTCAGGCGCGACTGTTCTCAGAAACAAAGAGCGCGCAAACCAAGAGCGCTGAACCGGCCACGATCAGCCTCAATACGCTGCACTTCGGTGACAGTCGCGTGGAAAAAGCCGTGCGCCAGGCCGAGCGCTTGCTGGAGAAAGACATTCCACTGTTGATCCATGGCGAAACCGGCGTCGGCAAGGAAGTCTTCGTCAAAGCCCTGCATCAGGCCAGCTCTCGCAGCAAGCAACCGTTCATTGCCGTCAACTGTGCAGCGATCCCCGCCGAACTGGTGGAATCCGAGCTGTTTGGCTACGAGAAAGGTGCGTTCACCGGTGCGAATCAGAAAGGCAGCATCGGGCTGATCCGCAAGGCTGACAAAGGCACGCTGTTCCTTGATGAAATTGGCGACATGCCACTGCCGACTCAGGCGCGGCTGTTAAGGGTTTTGCAGGAACGTTGCGTTCAACCGGTGGGCAGCAGCGAGTTGTTCCCAGTGGATATCCGGATCATTTCGGCCACCAACCGCTCGTTGCGCGAGCAGGTTCAGCTCGGGCGGTTTCGTGAAGATCTCTATTACCGGATCGGCGGTTTGACCCTCGAATTGCCACCGCTACGCGAACGCAGCGACAAGCAGGCGCTGTTCAAGCGTCTGTGGGAACAGCATCGCGAGCCATCGCAGTGGGCCGGGTTGAGCCGCGAGGTGCTCGAACTGTTCGGCCGTCATCCGTGGCCGGGGAATTTGCGCCAGGTCAGCAGCGTGATGCAGGTGGCGCTGGCCATGGCCGAGGAACAACCGGTGCGGCCGGAGCATTTGCCGGATGACTTTTTTGTCGACCTGGAGATGGAGCCGGTGGAAACAACGGAGCCGTTGGCAGTGGATTTGAATGATGTGGAGGATTTGAATCGGCAGTTGCAGGCGGCTGGGGGGAATATCTCCCATTTGGCCCGCAGGCTCGGGGTTAGCCGAAATACTCTTTATAAACGGTTGCGCCAGGCTGAGTGATGAACCAATTCACAATAGGCGTAGCAAACTCATTGCCATAGCTGAGTTGAATCACCCCCTGTCAGTGCTGCATCCATCTGTCCAAGCTGGACATTGCCAATTACTGGAAGATCGGCTCGGCATACGTCGCTGACGCGGCACCAAGGGTGCGCAGGCCAATAAGCACGATTGCCACCATTATGAGCCCTGCGGCAATGGCTACACCGAACCCTGCTCGTGCGCCATAAGTATCGATGATCAGGCCCGAAAGTACTCCACCGAGCGCTACGCCGATGCTGATACCTGTTGTCATCCATGTCAGTCCTTCGGTGATCCTGGACGGTGGAACAATGATCGTACCGAGATTCATGACGACGACCATCGTTGGCGCAAATGACACACCAGCCACAAACAGCATCCCCGAAAGGATGTAGACGTCCGGTGAGAAAATGGGCAACACGGCTGTGACTGCTGTTATCAGAACCCCGATAAAGAACTGCTTTTCAATCGGCAAGGAAATCCTTAGCGCACCAAACGTCAGGCCCGCGATCATTGAGCCGAGCGCATAGGCTGCCAGGATTAAGCTAGCAGACGCTGGCCAGCCTTGAGCGTTGGCGAAGGCAACAACCGCCACGTCGATTGATCCGCCAATCACACCCATCGCCAGGAGTGCCAGAACGATGGTACGAACGCCGGGGATAAGCAGGGTTGAACTTGCGCTCCTTTTAATGCCAACGACCACCTTCGGTTCTGTCTGCCGCTGCATAAGAAAAGCCGTCACGCCGACAACCAGCAACAAGACGGCTACAAGCGGCCCGGCTTCGGCGAAAAAGCTGACGCTCAAACCAATGGCAAGTGGGGGGCCGATGATAAAGGCGAGTTCAGTTAGAACCGTATCCAAAGAGAAGGCCGTGTGTAATTGCGGCTTGCCACGGAAAAGCTGCGTCCAGCGAGCTCTTATCATCGCGGGCATGCTCGGCATCGTGCCCGCCAATGCCGCAAGAATAAAAAGCAGTGGGGCCCGAGCCCTCAGATAGACAGCGATTATCAGCGCCAGCAACATGCCAATGCTGAAGGCCGTGACAAAGGGCAGAACCCGACTCTGGCCCCGTTGATCAACGAGTTTTGATACTTGCGGGCCGAAAAGCGCATTCGCCAAGGTAAAAGTAGCGGCGACCGAGCCAGCCAGCCAATAAAGACCCGTCTGCTGCACCAACATGGTAATGATGCCGATGCCGATCATTGCCTGTGGCAAACGGGCAATGGAACTCGCGATCACTAACCCCATGACGCCCGGGGTGGTGAGAAGTTCGCGGTAGGGATTTGCCATGATTTCTCCTTTTTATAGTTCGACGCTGATGAGTAGCCCGCTGCATGCGACGCAAACTAATGGGGCGACATATTGGCGCCTGAATGGTTATTTGAACAAGGCTACAAGTGGGCGTTACAAACCCACTTGCATGTAGTGAGCGAAATGCTCAATCACCTCTTACAAAAGCGCTCGATTGATTGCTTCAGCCAAGTGTATGCGATTACTGACGTCCTCCATCATCGACCCATGCCCGCCTGGAATTGAAACAGAACTAATCGCTAGATCAGGCAAGAGTTCTCTCCACCCGCCTACCCTATCAACCTGCGGCAGAGGGGTACGCTCACGATCAGCCGCGTAGAAATGATAGAGATTGATCGGCAATGGAGATGGTTTATAGGCGCCGGCGATGTGTGAGAAATGATAAATGGCTTGCCATTTGACTATTTCCAGCGAGAGGTCTGCATTTAAATCATAGCCTCCCAAATCCTGTGCTTTTTTAATCAGCTCAGCAAACTCATCACCCTCATTTAACACATCGAATTTATGACGCTCCGCCTCGGAAGCCACCGTCTTAACATGCTCAATAAAATACTGCTTAATACCCTGGTTTTTATAAAGCAACTTATGCGGCGCGGGAACATCAATAAAGCCTAAAAATCCAACGCTGGCCTCTTTGCACATAAGCGCATGGGCGATGGCATAAGCGAGAATCCCTCCAGAGGAATACCCCGCAATGCGATAAGGCCCTTCAGGCTGGATCGCCTGGATGAGCGGTATCATTCTTTCGGCCATATCCTCCATTGAATGAGCCAGAGAGTCGCCAATCGCCGACCATGGCAATACATGAATCGGGCAGCTAACGCGAATTTGTTGGGCCAGCGAAATAGCATACGAATAATCGGCTAATCCCGAGGGCACGAAAAAGACCGGGGGCTCGGTCCCGCCAGCACGCACCGTGATCGCCCCGATCTGCGGGTTGAACACAGGGGACTGTGCGATCCGAGCGGCAAGGTTAGCCAATCGCGGGTGTTCAAAAATGTCGCTCAACGAACACTCCAAACCATAACTCCTGACTTTCTGCATCAGCTGGACGGCCATGAGCGAATGGCCGCCGAGGGCGAAGAAGTTGTCATGGCGACCGATCTGCTCAACACCAAGCAACCCTGACCAAAGCGCTGCCAGGATCGTCTCGGTCTCACCGTGCGGTGCCTCATACGCCGCATGAGCAAAGGCCTCACCCTCGGGAACAGGTAACGCCCGCCGATCAAGCTTGCCATTCGGGGTTAGCGGTAAGCGTTCAATCAGCACAAAGGCAGACGGCACCAAGTAGTCAGGTAGACGCTCACTCAGATAATCACGCAGTCGTCCTGCAAGCGGTAAACCCGCCTCCGAGTCGGCATTTCCCAATACCTCTGACTGAGCCACTACATAAGCGACCAGTCGCTTGTCCGGGTCAACGCCTTGCGCCTCAACAACCGCCTCGCGGATGGAGGGATGCTCGGTCAATCTGGCTGCAATTTCACCTGGTTCAATCCGCAAGCCGTGGATCTTGACCTGGTCGTCATTGCGCCCCAGGAACACCAGGTTCCCGTCCGGCAGATAACGGGCCAGGTCCCCCGTCTTATACATACGCGCATCAGGCCCGCCGGCAAATGTATCGAGCAAGAAACGCTCAGCCGTCAGTTCGGCGAGGTTCAGATATCCACGCGCAACACCCATGCCCCCGATGTACATCTCACCCACCGCACCCAGCGGAACAGGCTCGCCATGCGCGTCCAGAAGGTAAATGCGGGTGTTTGAAACCGGACGACCTATCGGAACCGGATCAACGTCATCGGATGAACAGCGATAGACCGCCGCCCAGACTGTCGCCTCCGTCGGACCATATTCATTGAACAATTCCACGGATGTAAAGGCTGAAGTCACTTCCTGGATCAGCTTCGCAGGACACAATTCGCCCGCCACGATCACCTGAAGCAGTTGTCCATATCCGAGTTGGGCAACTTGCGGCAGAACCAGTCTTGCCAGAGACGGCACCAGCAGCACCGACGTGACTTTGTTTTCAATCAAATGGCGACTGATGATGTGTGGATCGACGACGGCTTTTCCACCTGGTAAACACAAAGCACCACCGGTTGTTAACGTTCCGAAAATGCCTGCCACGGAACTGTCAAACGCCATCGATGACAGCAGTAAAAATACAGCGTCGGAACTCGGCTTATAGACCGTGGTTCTTGCCAGTGTCGATGCGATTAATCCACGGTGTTCGATCATGACGCCCTTGGGCTGTCCGGTTGAACCCGAGGTATAGATCAGATAAGCGAGGTTGCGCGGTGTCAGGCCGGGGACCTGGAAATTGGCATCAGCCTTCGTCAGGATTTCATTGGGATCTAGCACGGTGTGGGACTGCAACACCTCACCCAGCACCTGCCTCCCGGCCGCATCCGCCAGCACCAGGACCGGCGCAGTATCGGCAAGAATGTAAGCCAATCGATCTCCCGGATAGGCCGGATCAAGCGGCACATAGGCGCCGCCCGCCTTCAGGATCGCCATAAGACCAACAACCATGGCCGCTGAGCGCTCGACACAGATCGCCACCCGCTGGTCTGGCCCGACGCCCTGCTCGATCAGCCGATGTGCCAGTCGATTTGCTCTGGCATTGAGCTCACCGTAACTGAGCGCCTCGCCCTCAAAGATCAGCGCCGTTGCCTCTGGACTGCGCGCTACCTGCTCTTCAAACAAATGATGAATACACAGATGATCCGGGCAGGATGCATCCGTCGCGTTCCACGTCTTGAGCAGCAAGGTACGTTCAGACGCAGGCAGAATGTTCAGCTGTCGAACCGGGCGGTGCGGCGAGCGCTCCAGGGTCTGCGCCAGACTGTCCAACGCCTGCTCCATGTAGCCACACACACGATCGGAATCGAACGGCGTGACCACTTGGGTCGTCAAACCCAGTGAGTGACTGAAATCTTCCACAGACAATGTGAACGGATAATTGGTCCGCTCTTGTTCACTCAAGAACTCGACGCCCTGCATTTGCCCCATGGTCTGGACAATGTTGTCCGCACCCGCCAGGTCATTGTGCCGATAGTTGAGCAATGCGCTGAACAGCGGCGTACCTGTAGCGACGCCACTGCACCTTTGTGCCAGCGCCAGCGAGGCATGCTCGTGGGCGAGCAACTCGGCCAGTCGGGCATGAGCCTGCCGGACACTTTCAGCGGTATCAATGCCGCCTGAGTCGAATCGTATCGGCAGCGTGTTGATGAACATGCCCATGGCTCGATCTGACCCATGGCCCGCTTGCATGCGCCCAAACAGCACCGTACCGAACACAACCTTTTCCTGGCCGCTGGTGCGCGCCAGTACCTGGGCAAAGGCAACGTGGCACAGACTGGCGAGACTCACATTCAATCGCTTCGCCTGCCCCCGCAGCCGATCATTGAGTTCGGCCGAAACCATGCGGTGGGTCTGGCCCACCTGCGCGCCGTCCAGATGCACTTCCGCCAATCCAAAGGGCAGCGTCGGCTCTTCTATGTCAGCCAGCATCGATCTGAAGAAACGTTCATGTTCCGCCACGCTCTTACCCAACCGCACCTGACCGATCAGGTTGCGGAACGGTTGAGGCGACGGCAGTTTCTCACCGCGCCCGGCGAGGAAAGCCTGCACTTCGTTATAAAAAAACTGCAATGAAGAAGCATCGTCAATCAAGTGATGCTGCAGCTGCATCAGAATAAAGCGGCCTGCGACAGGATCACGGGCCACGATAAAGCGCAGCACCGGCGCCTGGGTCAGGTCAATTCGGTGCCGACATGAATCAAAGCGCCGGGAAAGCTGGTCGGTAATGGGGCCATCCGCCGGATCGAGAACAACATCAGTGACGGAGAGTGGAGCCTGTCGCCAGATAACTTGCGCGGCGCGAGATAACCCTTCCCAAACAAAAGCGGTACGCAAAATGTCATGGCGGTCTACAACCCGTTGAACGGCGCCGAGATAGCGTTCCAATGTTCCACGATCAGCGAAGGCCATCTGTGTCACCAGCAAATAGGGGTCACCTTCCTTTGCCAGCATGTGGTGGAACAGGATGCCGTCCTGCATGGGTGAGAGCGCATAGATATCTTGGATGTTGGCTGCCCCCCCAGGTACCTGTGAAACGATCAGGTCGATATCCGATTGGCTGAGATCGATCAACGGCAGCAGGTCGGGCGTGATTCTGCACGTCTCGAACTTGATCAGATTGGGTGACACCACCACATCACGGTGTTGGCCAAGCGTACTGGCTAGCACCGACAACACGGGCGTCTGAAACAGATCACGCACAGCAAGGCTCAAGCCCTGGCGGCGCAACCGCTCGATCAGCCGCACAGCCAAGAGTGAGTGGCCGCCCAAGGCGAAGAAGTTGTCATGACGACCGACTTGTTCAACGCCAAGCAGCGCTGACCAGATCCCGGCAAGGGTGACCTCGATTTCGCCCAACGGCGCCTCGTAGGCCGCATGGGCAAAGGCATCGCCCTCTGGAACCGGCAACGCCCGCCGATCAAGCTTGCCATTAGCCGTCAGCGGCAAGCTTTCCATCTGCACAAAGGCAGACGGCATCATGTAGTCGGGTAAACGGCTGCTCAGGTAATCACGCAGCGCTCCCGCAAGTGCCAGGCCAGACTCTGAGTCGATCGACGTGTCCTGAACCTCGGACTGCGCCACCACGTAAGCCACCAGACGCTTGTCGGTCTTATCGCCTTGCGCCACCACCACCGCCTCGCGGATGGAGGGATACTCGGCCAATCGGGCCGCAATTTCACCCAGTTCAATCCGGAAGCCGCGGATCTTCACCTGGTCGTCATTGCGGCCAAGGAACGCCAGATTGCCGTTCGGCAGGTAACGGGCCAGGTCCCCCGTTTTATACATCCGCGCTTCAGGTTTACCAGCGAAGGGATCGCGCAGGAATCGCTCGGCCGTCAGCTCGGGCCGGTTCAGGTAGCCACGCGCAACACCGGCGCCGCCGACGTACATCTCACCCACGGCCCCCGTCGGAACAGGCTGGCCAAACGCGTCGAGAAGATAGAGATTCAAATCCGGCAGACGCCGACCGATCACGCTGTCGTCTTGTCGCGCATCGGATGAAGTCAGGGGGTAATAGGAGACGTGGACCGTGGTTTCCGTGATCCCGTACATGTTCACCAGTTGTGGGGCGGATTCGCCACGCACGCCATACCAGTCGCGCAGGGTCGACGGTTGCAGCGCTTCGCCGCCAAAAATGACATAGCGCAGGCGGTCCGATGACGGTTGTGTATACGCCATCAAGGCGGTAAAGGCGCTTGGGGTCTGGTTCAGGACGGTGACGCCCTGCTCACAAATCAACTGATAGAACGCTTGCGGAGAACGGGTAATAGCCTGCGGGACCAACACCAGCGTGCCGCCATAACGAAGGGCCCCCCAAACTTCCCAGACCGAGAAGTCGAAGGCAAAAGAGTGGAACAGGCACCAGACGTCACTGGCCGCAAAACCAAAGTCGGCATGTGTCGTGTCGAACAGACGCACCACCTGAGCATGCTCGATCATGACCCCTTTGGGCTGTCCGGTTGAGCCCGAGGTGTAGATGATATAAGCGAGGTTATTGGGGGTAAGGCCTGGAACTTCAGGGTTAGCGTCCGCCCCGATCAACGCTTCAGCGTGGGCCTCATTGGGGTCGATTACGGTACGAGCCTGCAAAGCGTCCCCGAGCGCTTGGCGCCCGGCCGCATCAGCCAGCACCAAAACCGGAGCCGTATCGCCAAGAATGAACGCCAGTCGCTCCCCCGAGTACTCCGGATCAAGCGGCACATAGGCGCCGCCCGCCTTCAGGATCGCCATCAAGCCAACAACCATTACCGCAGAACGCTCGACACAGATCGCCACGCGCTGGTCAGGCTTGACGCCCAAAGCAATCAGCCGATGCGCCAGCCGATTGGCCCTGGCGTTGAGTTCGCCATAGCTGAGCGACTCGCCCTCAAAGACCAGAGCCGTTGCCTCAGGATTGCGCGCAACCTGCTCCTCGAAAAGCTGATGCATACACAGATGAGCCGGGCAGGATTCATCCATCGAGTTCCATGTCTTGAGCATTAAGGTGCGCTCAGACGCATCAAGCAGGTCTATTTTGGCGACAGTCTGGCTGGCATCCCGGGTCATCTCGGCAAGGACAGTCTTCAGATAGCCCACGTGGCGCTCGATCGTGGCTGCGTCAAACAACGCCGTCGCATAGCCAAGCGCACCCACGATTCGATCGCCCGCCTCGGCCAGGTTCAGCTCCAGATCGAACCGGGCGACCTCATAGGAAGACCCCACCGGACTGGCTTCAAGGCCGGGCAAGGCCCATTGGCCTGCATCGTAGTTTTGCCAGGCAAATACCACTTGAAACAGTGGCGTATGGCTCAACCGTCTTGGCGGCTGCGTTATCTCCACCACCTGCTCGAACGGTAGATCCTGATGATCCTGGGCCTTGAGTGCCCGCTCGCGTACTTGAGCAATGAGTTCGGTAACGCTCGGGTTATCGCCAAGGTCAATCCGCAACGCCAGTGTGTTGACGAAGAAGCCGATCAGCGGCTCAATGTCGCAATGGCCCCGGTTGGCACTTGGCGCGCCGATCACAATGTCTTCCTGTCCCGACAGGCGTGACAGCACTGTTGCCCAGGCTGACAACACCGTCATGAACAGCGTCACACCTTGCTGCTGGCTGAAACGCCTGAGGGCCGTTGTCAGCTCGGCACCGAGTTCGATTGGCACAGAGGCGCCCACAAGGGACTGCTGCTCAGGCCGCCGCCGGTCTGTTGGCAGGTCGAGCAGCGTCGGTGCATCGGCCAGCGCCTGCTCCCAGTAAGCCGCCTGCTCATTCAAACGCTCCCCCGACAGCCATTGCCGCTGCCAGGCGGCATAGTCCGGATACTGGATTGCCAGCGGCGGCAATGGACTGGCCTGATGGTTGCTGAAAGCCGTGTACAGCGCACTCAGCTCAGGCAAAAGTATGCCGAGCGACCAGCCATCCGAGACGATGTGGTGTTGTGTGAGCAGCAATACATGCTCATCTGCAGATGAGGCGACCGGCACCCGGAACAGGCAAGCCCGAATCAGCGGGCCTGTAGCGAGATCAAAGGGCGCTCGGGCTTCGTCGGTACAAAGCCTTGCAAGCTCGGCTTCTGCGTCCGATCCAGGGAGATCAATCTCGCGCAATGTCAAACCCTGGTCGCTGGCCAGCAGACGCACTTCGACCTCGCCCTCTTGGGTGACAAAGACCGAGCGCAATGCCTCATGGCGCGACCACAGTGCATCAAGGGCCTGCTGCAAGACCGTCACGTTCAACTGGCCGCGCAATCTCAGGGCCAAGGGGATGTGATAGGCGTCGCTGAACCCACTGTCGAGTTGCGCCAGAAACCACAGTCGCTGCTGAGCGAAAGACAACGGCAAGGACTCATCGCGAGAGAGGGTCCGGATCGATGCACGCGCCACAGCGCCGCCGTCGCGCTGGGCTTCAATCGCCAACGCCACAGCCTGGAGCGTTGGAGAGGCGAACAAGGTTGCGAGCGGCAATTCAGCCCCAAAGGCTCCTATGCGACTGACCAGCCGCACGGCCATGAGCGAATGGCCGCCGAGGGCGAAGAAGCTGTCATGGCGACCGACCTGTTCAACGCCAAGCAGCTCCGACCAGATCTCGGCAAGGAGGACCTCTGCCTCGCCCAGCGGCGCTTCGTAGGCCTCACGGGCAAAAGCACCCTCCTGCGGAACCGGCAACGCCTTGCGATCAAGCTTGCCATTGGCCGTCAGGGGGAAGCTTTCCATCCGCACAAAGGCAGACGGCACCATGTAGTCGGGTAAACGGCCACTCAGATAGTCACGCAGCGCTCCCGCCAGCGCCAAGCCAGTTTCAGAATCTACCGATGCGTCATGAACCTCGGACTGCGTCAAAACATAAGCAACCAGGCGCTTGTCGGTCTCCTCGCCTTGCGCCACGACCACCGCCTCGCGGATGGAGGGGTGCTCGGCCAATTTGGCCGCAATCTCACCCAGCTCGATCCGGAAACCACGGATCTTCACTTGGTCGTCATTGCGACCCAGAAACACCAGATTGCCGTTTGGAAGATAACGGGCCAGGTCCCCCGACCTGTACATCCGCGCGTCAGCTTTCCCCGCAAAGGGGTCGTGCAGGAAACGCTCTGCCGTCAGCTGGGGACGGTTCAGATAGCCGCGCGCCACACCGGCGCCGCCGACGTAAATTTCACCCACTTCCCCCATCGGAACAGGCTGGCCATGCGCGTCGAGTAGATAGAGATTCAAATCCGGCAGACATTGACCGATCACGCTGTCGGCTTGTTGCGCATCCGATGAAGTCAGCGGGTAATAAGTGACGTGGACCGTGGTTTCGGTGATCCCGTACATGTTGACCAGTTGTGGGACAGATTCTTCACGCACCCCATACCAGTCGCGCAGGGTCGACGGCTGCAGCGCTTCGCCGCCAAAGATGACGTAGCGCAGATGGTCCGATGACGGTTGTACGTATTCCATCAAGGCTGTGAAGGCGCTCGGGGTCTGGTTCAGGACAGTGACGCCCTGCTCACAAATCAGCTGGTAGAACGCTTGCGGAGAACGGGTAATAGCCTGCGGGACCAGCACCAGCGTGCCGCCATAACGAAGGGCGCCCCACAATTCCCAGACCGAGAAGTCGAAGGCAAAAGAGTGGAACAGGCACCAAACGTCACGGGCCTCAAAACCAAAGGATGGATGTGTCGTGTCGAACAGACGCACCACCTGAGCATGCTCGACCATCACCCCTTTGGGTTGTCCGGTTGAGCCCGAGGTGTAGATGATATAGGCGAGGTTATCGGGGGTAAGGCCGGTGACTTCAGGATTGGCGTCCGCTTCAGCGTAGACATCACGGGGATCAAGGACGGTATGAGCCTGCAAAGCAGCCCCGAGCGCTTGGCGCCCGGCCGCGTCAGCCAGCACCAGGACCGGAGCCGTATTGGCAAGAATGAACGCCAGCCGTCCCCCCGAATATTCCGGATCGAGCGGCACATAAGCACCGCCCGCCTTCAGGATCGCCATCAGGCCAATAACCATCGCTGGGGAGCGCTCGACACAGATCGCCACAAGCTGGTCAGGTCCAACACCCAAGGCAATCAACCGATGGGCCAGCTGGTTAGCCCTGGCGTTGAGTTCGCCATAGCTGAGCGTTTCCCCCTCAAAGACCAGTGCCGTTGCCTCAGGGTTGCGCGCAACTTGCGCCTCGAATAAATGGTTAATGCACAGATGATCCGGATATTTAGACGTAATCTTCACCTTTACCTCCTGGAAACGAAAACTCCATTTTTATCGATTGATTGCACCTAAGTTCGGACAAGTGCAGATTCTATGTAATATTACCCATTGAACCACACCTCTCATACATCGTTACGACCTCCCCATTGGAAAAACAGCGAATAAGGCAAAATCCTACTCATCCGTCAGAAAGTTCCGACAATAATGACAGAGAGCCTATATTAATTAAAAATACAAACACCAACAACTTTAGAGACTCAGCCCCGCACACTTTTATACACTCGACAGACTTATATAAAACACGACCACGCACTCTTATCCCCCATCAAGGTTTATCGTATTTTTTATACCGAATGACTTACGCCAACAACACTTCAAAAACACTGAAATCTCCAAGACCAAGGATAATTATTATTCTCTAAACAGTCTGAGCATCTCGAATGATTAGTTGCTTGAATTTTTTAACACAACGACAACAGCAAATAAAACTCTAAAAACAAAAAACACTTACACCTATTGAAATACCAATCAAAGCCTAACTCTCGATAACATCTTAAAATAACGTAACCCGTTTCATTCAACACCAACAAAAACAATTTTCTCGCCACCCTAAAATCAGGAATCTACCGAAGAGGCTCAAAAAAAATATCCTTATGTTATGAGACATGCATCATTATCTGGACCATCGTGCTCGGACTTCATCAGAACTTTTACCCGCAACATTATCCCCTGCCAGACGCCCCTCCCAAAAAAACAAAAACCCGCACAAGGCGGGTTTTGTTTTGCAGCAATCACAGCAATCAGTCAGCCAGACGCCAGGTCGTTCCGCCCTTGCCGTCTTCCAGCACCACGCCCATGGCGGTGAGCTGGTCGCGGATACGGTCGGATTCGGCCCAGTCTTTAGCCGCACGAGCCGCCAGACGCGCCGCAATCAGCGCATCAACCTCAGCCGCATCGACCCGCCCTTCAGCGCCGGCCTGCAGGAAGTCATCCGCCTCGAGCTGCAACACGCCCAGCACGCTGGCCAGTTCCTTCAAGCGCGCCGCCAGACCCGCCGCCGCATCAAGATCGCTCTCGCGCAGACGGTTGATCTCGCGAACCATCTCGAACAGCACCGCACAGGCCTCCGGCGTGCCGAAGTCGTCGTTCATCACCTGGGTGAAGCGCTCGACAAAGGCTTCGCCGCCAGCCGGCGCCACGCTCGGCAGGCCTTTCAACGCATGGTAGAAACGCTCGAGTGCGCCTTTGGCGTCCTTGAGGTTGTCTTCCGAATAGTTGATCGCGCTGCGGTAGTGGCTCGACACCAGCAGGTAACGCACGACTTCCGGGTGATACTTTTCCAGCACGTCGCGAATGGTGAAGAAGTTGTTCAAGGACTTGGACATCTTCTCGCCATTGATGCGAATCATGCCGCAATGCATCCACGCGTTGGCGTATGTCTTGCCGGTGGCCGCTTCGCTCTGGGCGATTTCGTTTTCGTGGTGCGGGAACTCCAGATCGCTGCCGCCGCCATGAATGTCGAAGGTCTCGCCGAGGCAGCAGGTCGACATCACCGAGCATTCGATGTGCCAGCCCGGACGCCCGTCGCCCCACGGCGACGGCCAGCTCGGTTCACCCGGCTTGGCGCCTTTCCACAGCACGAAGTCGAGCGGGTCCTGCTTGGACTCGTCGACTTCGATCCGCGCGCCGATGCGCAGGTCTTCGATCTTCTTGCGCGACAGCTTGCCGTAGCCCATGAACTTGGCGACGCGGTAGTACACGTCGCCATTGCCCGGAGCGTAGGCATAACCCTTGTCGATCAGGGTCTGGATCATGGTCTGCATGCCAGCGATATGATCGGTGGCCCGCGGTTCCATGTCAGGCTTGAGGATATTGAGGCGCGCCTCGTCCTCGTGCATTGCGGTGATCATGCGCTCGGTCAGCACGTCGAACGGCTCGCCGTTCTCCTTGGCCCGATTGATGATCTTGTCTTCAATGTCGGTGATGTTGCGCACATACGTCAGGTTATAACCGCTGAACCGCAACCAGCGGGTCACCAGGTCGAACGCAACCATGCTGCGGCCATGGCCAATGTGGCAATAGTCGTACACGGTCATCCCGCAGACGTACATGCGCACATTGTTGCCATCCAGCGGCTTGAAGACTTCTTTGCTCTTGGTGAGCGTGTTGTAGATCGAAAGCACGTTAGAGGTTCCTTGAATCACTGGCCCCACGAATCACGCAAGGTCACGGTACGGTTGAACACCGGACGACCGGGTTTCGAGTCCTTGATATCCGCGCAGAAGTAACCTTCGCGCTCGAACTGGAAACGGTCTTCCGGCTGTGCATCGCCAAGCGAAGGCTCAGCACGACAACCGGTCAGCACTTGCAGCGAGTCAGGGTTGATGTTGTCCAGGAAACTGGCGCTGTCTTCGGCCTTCTCAGGGTTCGGTGAGCGGAACAGGCGATCGTACAGACGCACTTCGCATTCAATGCTGGCCGCGGCCGGCACCCAGTGAATCACGCCTTTGACCTTGCGGCCTTCAGGGTTCTTGCCGAGGGTTTCCGGGTCGTAGGAGCAACGCAGTTCGACGATGTTGCCATCGGCGTCCTTGATCGCTTCGTCGGCACGGATCACGTAGCTGCCGCGCAGGCGCACTTCGCCGTTCGGCTCCAGGCGCTTGTAGCCTTTTGGCGGCTCTTCCATGAAGTCATCGCGGTCGATGTAGATTTCACGGGAGAACGGAAGCTTGCGCACGCCCAGTTCTTCTTTTTGCGGATGACGCGGCAGCTCGAGGTGATCGACCTTGTCTTCCGGATAGTTGGTAATCACGACCTTCAGCGGACGCAGCACGCACATGGCGCGCGGAGCGTTCTGGTCCAGATCCTGACGGATGCTGAACTCAAGCATGCCGAAGTCGACCACGCCGTCGGAACGGTTGGTGCCGACCATGTCGCAGAAATTGCGGATCGACGCCGGCGTGTAGCCACGGCGGCGGAAGCCGGACAGCGTGGACATGCGCGGATCGTCCCAACCGTGAACGTGCTTTTCATCAACCAGTTGCTTGAGCTTGCGCTTGCTGGTGATGGTGTAGTTCAGGTTCAGGCGGCTGAACTCGTACTGACGCGGTTTCGCCGGGACGGGCAGGTTCTCGAGGAACCATTCGTACAGCGGACGGTGGCTTTCGAACTCCAGGGTGCAGATCGAGTGGGTGATGCCTTCGATAGCGTCCGACTGACCGTGGGTGAAGTCGTAGTTCGGATAAATGCACCACTTGTCGCCGGTCTGGTGGTGATGCGCGTGACGGATGCGGTACATGATCGGGTCGCGCAGGTTCATGTTCGGCGAGGCCATGTCGATCTTGGCCCGCAGCACGCGTGCGCCGTCAGGGAATTCACCGGCACGCATGCGGGCGAACCAGTCGAGGTTTTCTTCCACGGAGCGATCACGGAACGGGCTGTTCTTGCCCGGCTCGGTCAGGCTGCCACGGTATTCCTTGGCCTGTTCCGGGCTCAAGTCATCGACGTAGGCCTTGCCGGCCTTGATCAGCTCGACGGCCCAGTCGTGCAGCTGGTCGAAATACTGCGAGGCGTAGCGCACTTCGCCGGACCATTCGAAGCCCAGCCATTTGACGTCGCTTTCGATCGCGTCGATGTATTCCTGGTCTTCCTTGGCCGGGTTCGTGTCGTCGAAACGCAGGTGGGTGACGCCGCCAAACTCCTGGGCTAGGCCGAAGTTCACACAGATCGACTTGGCGTGACCGATGTGCAGGTAACCGTTGGGCTCAGGCGGGAAACGGGTGACGATCTGCGTGTGCTTACCCGAGTCCAGGTCCGCCTGGATGATCGGGCGCAGGAAATTGACCGGCACGGCAGGGCCGGTCTTGGAATTCGAGGTAGGGTCGACAGTGGGCTTGCTCATAGGATCCTTGAACGTACAAGTGCGCGGCCAGTTGGCCAAATCAAAGCGGCGGTTAAATCAAAGGGGCTTATCATAGCCGATGCCGTCAAGTCGCTGACAGAGCAGGCCCGAAAACGGCTGCATTTAATCGGATGCAAATGAAAAACAGCCTCGAAATTCGCGCCCGGCACGCTAAACTGCGCACCTTGGCCGACATCGGCCGGACCGGTTGAGGGCTCAACGGCCCTGAAACCCAAGAATTCCCTGAAAGAGTACCGATCATGACCCAAGTCAAACTGACCACCAACCATGGCGACATCGTCCTGGAACTGAACGCTGAAAAGGCACCGCTGACCGTTGCCAACTTCATCGAGTACGTTAAAGCCGGTCACTACGAAAACACCGTTTTCCACCGCGTCATCGGTAACTTCATGATCCAGGGCGGCGGTTTCGAGCCAGGCATGAAAGAAAAGAAAGACAAGCGCCCAAGCATCCAGAACGAAGCCGACAACGGCCTGCCGAACGAAAAATACACCGTCGCCATGGCCCGCACCATGGAGCCGCATTCGGCTTCCGCCCAGTTCTTCATCAACGTCGCTGACAACAGCTTCCTGAACCACAGCGCCAAGACCGTTCAGGGCTGGGGCTACGCAGTATTCGGTAAAGTCGTTGCCGGCACCGACGTTGTCGACAAGATCAAAGGTGTTTCCACCACCATGAAATCCGGCCACCAGGACGTGCCAGCAGAAGACGTGATCATCGAGAAAGCCGAGATCATCGAAGCGTGATACTGCTGATTTCAGACTTGCATCTGGAAGAGGAGCGCCCGGACATCACCCGGGCGTTTCTGGATTTGCTCGCCGGACGCGCCCGCTCGGCGAGTGCGTTGTACATCCTGGGCGACTTTTTCGAGGCGTGGATTGGCGACGATGCCATGACGCCCTTTCAGCGTTCCATCTGCCAGGCCCTGCGCGACCTCAGCGACAGCGGCACGGCCATTTTTCTGATGCATGGCAATCGCGACTTCATGCTGGGCCAGGCCTTTTGCAAACAGGCCGGCTGCACATTGCTGAAGGACCCGAGTGTCGTGCAGTTTTACGGCGAGCCGGTGCTGTTGATGCACGGCGACAGCCTCTGCACCCGCGACGAGGCTTACATGAAGCTGCGTCGCTACCTGCGCAACCCGATCACCCTGTTCATCCTGCGCCACCTGCCCCTTGGCACCCGGCAAAAACTCGCACGCAAGCTGCGCAGTGAAAGCCGTGCGCAAACGCGGATGAAAGCCAACGACATCGTCGATGTCACCCCGGAAGAAGTGCCGCGGATCATGCAGGCCAATGGCGTGAAGACGTTGATCCATGGACACACCCATCGCCCGGCGATTCACAAGTTGCAGATTGGCGAGCAAGCGGCCAAGCGCATTGTGTTGGGGGATTGGGATCGTCAGGGCTGGGCGCTGCAGGTGGATGAGCACGGCTTTGCGCTGGCGCCATTTGATTTCGCCCCGCCGCCGCAACTTCCGGCCCTGTCGAACACAAAACCTTTGTAGGAGCCGGCTTGCTGGCGATAGCGGCTTATCATTCAACAACTTCATTGACTGAAAAACCGCTATCGCCAGCAAGCCGGCTCCTACAGAATTGTGTTGCGCTTAATGGCCGGAGGCCGCAGGCCCCGCCTTCGCTGCAAACGGCGGCTTCGCCAACCACACAATCACGATCAACCCCATGAACGCCCACCCCAGCAACGTGAAGTAATCCACGGTGGAGAGCATGTACGCCTGACTGGTCAGCACATGATCGAGCTGCGCATACGCCGGGTTGCTCGCACCGCCCAGGCTGTTCAACGCCTCGCGGGTCGCGGGTTCATAAGTGCTGATGCTTTCGCTCATGTAGGCATGATGCTGATCCGCCCGGCGAATCCAGATCCAGGTCGTCAACGACGCCGCAAAACTGCCGCCCAACGTCCGCAGGAATGTCGCCAGGCCCGCGCCATCGGCGATCTGGCTTGGTGGCAGGTCCGACATCAGAATGCTCAAGGTCGGCATGAAGAACAGCGCCACGCCAATGCCCATGAACAGTTGCACCAGAGCGATGTGCTGGAAGTCCACTTCGTTGGTGAACCCGGCACGCATGAAGCAGCTCAGGCCAATCGCCAGGAACGCCAGGCCAGCCAATAACCGCAGGTCGAACTTATGCGCGTACTTGCCGACAAATGGCGACATCAGTACCGGCAGAATCCCGATCGGCGCCACCGCCAGTCCGGCCCACGTTGCCGTGTAGCCCATCTGGGTTTGCAGCCATTGCGGCAGGATCAGGTTGATCCCGAAGAACCCGGCGTAACCCAACACCAGCACAATCGTGCCGATGCGAAAGTTGCGGTAAGCGAACAGCCGCAGATTGACCACCGGGTGTTTATCGGTCATTTCCCAGATCACGAACACCGCCAGCGCTATCACTGAAATGGCGGCGCCGATGAGGATGAAGCTCGATTCGAACCAATCCAGATCGTTACCCTTGTCGAGGATCACCTGCAACGCGCCGACGCCAATGATCAGCGTAATCAAACCGACGTAATCCATCGGTTGGTAACTGGTTTCCACCGGCCGTGCCTTGAGTTGCTGGCGCACCACCATCACCGCGAAAACGCCGATCGGCACGTTGATAAAGAAGATCCACGGCCAGCTATAACTGTCGGTAATCCAGCCGCCAAGAATCGGCCCGGCAATCGGCGCGACCACCGTAACCATTGCCAGCAATGCCAGGGCCATGCCGCGCCTGGCGGGCGGATAGACCGCGATCAGCAGCGTCTGGGTCATCGGGTACAACGGCCCGGCCACCAGGCCCTGCAGCACCCGAAAGCCGATCAGCTCCGGCATCGAGGTCGAGATACCGCACAGAAACGAAGCGAGCACGAACAGAATCGTCGCCCAGAGAAACAGCTTCACCTCACCGAAACGTCGGCTCAGCCAACCGGTCAGCGGCAACGCGATGGCGTTGCTCACCGCAAACGAAGTGATCACCCAGGTGCCCTGCTCCGAACTCACGCCGAGGTTGCCGGAAATCGTCGGCAACGCCACGTTGGCGATGGTGGTGTCGAGCACTTGCATGAAGGTCGCCAGCGACAGGCCAATGGTGCTGAGCAGCAGGCTGGGCGGCGTGAAAGACGCGTTATTGCTCATCGCGAATCCTTTGAGACCTGATAGGCGCTGCGCCCGTTAAAGACACAGCTGGACCCTTGTGGGAGCGGGCTTGCTCCGGGCGGCGTTCCGACGAAGCGGTTTTCTATTCAACATCTCTGTTGACTGAACCACCGCTTTCGTCGGAACGCCGCCCGGAGCAAGCCCGCTCCCACAGGGTCGGTGTCAGCGTTGGGCGGTTTTGCTGACCGCTGCGCTGTTGTCGTGGATCAATTGCGTGATCATCGCGTCGGCCTCGGCCAACTGACGGTCATAGACGCTGGTGCTGAACGAAGCCTTTTGCGGCGGCTGTTGCGCCAGCACCGGGCCGCTCTGGTCGCGCAGGTTCACATCGACCTGAGTGGACAGACCAACGCGCAACGGGTGTTTGGCCAGTTGTTCGGCGTTGATGTGGATCCGCACCGGTACGCGCTGCACGATCTTGATCCAGTTACCGGTGGCGTTCTGCGCCGGCAGCAGGGCAAACGCGCTGCCGGTGCCGGCGCCGAGGCTGTCGATGGTGCCGCTGAACTTCACGTCGCTGCCGTAGAGGTCGGCCTGGATATCGACCGGCTGGCCGATACGCATGTCGCGCAGCTGGGTTTCCTTGAAGTTGGCGTCGATCCACAGCTGATCCAGCGGAATCACCGCCATCAGCGCGGTGCCCGGCTGAACCCGTTGACCCAGTTGCACAGAGCGCTTGGCGACGTAACCGGTCACCGGCGCAATCAAGGTGCTGCGGGAATTGTTCAGGTACGCCTGACGCAATTGCGCGGCGGCCGCCATCACGTCCGGGTGCGACGACACCACAGTGTCATCCACCAGGGCGCTGGTGGTTTTCAGTTGCTGCTTCGCATTGGCGAGGGCGTTTTGCGCCGAGGTCAGGTCATCGCGAGCGTGGGACAGTTCCTCCTGGGAAATCGCCCCGCCAGCGGCGAGATTTTTCCGGCGATTGAAGTTGTCCTGGGCCTTTTGCACTTCCGCCTGCTGGGCGTTGACCTGGGCTTTCATGCCGTCGACATTGCTGTACAAACCGCGCACCTGACGCACGGTGCGGGCCAGATTGGCCTGGGCACTTTGCAGGCCGACCTGTGCGTCGTTCGGGTCGAAGTTGATCAGCACCTGGCCTTCATGGACCAGGTCGCCATCGTCGGCGCCAATGCTGACCACGGTGCCGGTGACCAGCGGCGTGATTTCCACCACGTTACCGTTCACATAAGCGTCGTCGGTGCTCTCGTTCCAGCGCCCGTAGAATTCGTGATAACCCCAGACGCCGACACCAGCGAGGATCACCACGATAGCCAGAACGACCAGCATGACCTTGCGTTTGCGCGGGTTACCGGTGTCTTGCGCGTTGCCAGGGGTTTGGGTGTTTTCTGCAGTGGCCATGACCATTACCTTGAATTAATTGTGCTGCGTGGCTGGGGATGCGTTGGCCGCGGTCAGGGTTTCGCCCTGAAAACCGCCGCCCAGCGCTTGCATCAGTTGGATCGACAGATCGATCTGCTCGGCATTCAGGTTGGCCAGCTGACGCTGGGCCTGGAGCAATTGCTGCTCGATGCTGAGCACGTCCAGGTAGTTGCCGATGCCGGAGCCGTAACGCTGGACCACGGTGTTGTAAGAATCCTGGGCAATGTCGGTGGCGTGCTGTTGAGCACCGATTTGCCGGCCGATATCGCGCAACTGGTTGATGGTGTCGCTGACATCACCCAGCGCTCTCACCAGGCTTTTGTTGTACTGCGCCACCGCGAGGTCGTAATCGGCGTCGCGGGAATCGAGGTCGGCGCGCAGTCGGCCGCCGTCGAAAATCGGCACCGAGATCGTCGGCGCGATGTTGAAGAAACGACTGGCGGAACCGAACATCGCGTCGCCCAGCAACGATTCGGCACCGGCCGCCGCGCTAAGGTTGAGGTTGGGATAGAAGCGGGTTTTGCTGGCGTCGATGTTCTTGCTCGCGGCCTCGACCCGCCAGCGTGCGGCAACCAGATCCGGGCGACGACCGAGCAACTCGGCGGGCAGGACCGACGGCAACGCGACAGCGCTGGCCTGAAGGATCTTCGGCCGGGCGATGTCGTTGCCACGATCCGGACCTTTGCCGAGCAACACCGCCAAGGCGATTTTCGCGCTTTGCAGGCGTTTCTCGGCGTCGATCAGGCTGGCTTCGGACGTGGCTTCGAGGCTTTCGGTTTGCTGGAACTGGTACTGACTGTCAATACCGGAGCTCAGGCGACGCTGGCTCAGGTCGAGCATTTGTTTGGTGCGCTTGAGGTCTTCCTGGGCCAGGTCATGGACGATATGCGCCTGCCCCAGATCGCTATAAGCGCGGGCAACGTCGGCGGACAATGTCAGTTGCGCCGCTTGCTGATCGACTTCGGCAGCGCGGGCCTGGCCCAACGCAGCTTCCCAGGCGTCACGCTGACCGCCCCAAAGGTCGAAGTTGTAATTGAAACTGGCACCGATGTTGCGCACGGTGGAGTACGCATCGCCCTCGCCTCGCGGGTCTTGATCACGCGCCAGCCGCGAACGGCTGACGCCGGCGCTGGCATCGAGGGTCGGCATCCGCGCGGCGTCGGCGGCGTACGCAGCCGCACTGGCCTGATGGGCGCGGGCATCGGCGATCTGCATGTCGGGGCTGTCGTGCAGGGCTTCGCGAATCAGACCGTCGAGCTGTGGGTCGCCGAGGCTTTTCCACCAGTCGCTTTTCGGCCAGGCCGCGGGCGACAGGGTCACGCCACTGAGGGATTGCCCGGCCTTGAGGGTTTTCGCATCGAGGCTTTTGCCTTCGGTGGTCAGGCCGCTGTAGCTGACGCAACCGGCCAGGGTCATGGCCGCCAGCACCAGGCTCAGGCCGGCACGCAAGGTTTTGCTGCTCATTTGTCACCTACCCGCAGCAGCGTGATCGAGTCACCCGCTGCCACCAACATTTTCTTCAGGATCCGCTCCAGGGTTTTCAACTCTTCCGGGGTGATCGCGCCGGCCAGTTCGTTCATGGCGTCGGCGCCGATTTCCGGCAGGCGATCGGTCAACTGCTGGCCTTGCTCAGTTAACACAAGCTGCACCTGACGGCGATCCGCCGCAGAACGCTGGCGGGCGAGAAAACCTTTCTGTTCCAGACGATCGAGCATGCGGGTCATCGAACCACTGTCGAGCGACAGGTGGCGGCACAGCTCGGCCGGGGTATCAACACCGAACTGAGCCATGATGATCAGCACTTTGAACTGCGCGGCGGTGATGCCGTGGGGTTCCATGTGCGTATCGATGATCCGGTCCTTGAGCAGCGCAGCGCGCCCGAGCAAGAGGCCGAGATGGCATGTGTGGAATTCGTCCGGAGTGAAATGTTTCATCTGACCACCAATTAGCTGCCTAGGCAGAGAATGTATGTCGAGATGTTACTGCCTAGGCAGCGAATGTCCAAGCATTAGTTAGCTAGCTTTTTATTTAATTGACAGAAGGTGATCTCCAGGCATGCGGTAATCCCTGCAGGAGCGGGTTTGCCCGCGATGGAGGCCAACGATGACGCGGGCTGCCTGGATGTGCGTGTTGTTCGGGCGCTTTTCGCGAGCAGGTTCGCTGTTCTGTGCAGAGGGCACCGCGCAAGGGATGCCGCGGCAGCCGCCCCGGCCATGGATGGCCGACGGCGGCGGGTTCACGGAGCAGGATCGGAGAGTGGGAACCCTGCCCAGACGAAGGGCCGGACGTCAGGGGCGAGGCCTGTTGGTTACCTTTGGGCCGCAAAGTGACCCGCCGTAAGCGAGGAAACCTTAGCGACCGTAACCGCAGGAATGGATATGTACACCAGCAGGAGCAGGGTCGGCTGCCTGGCCGCCATCGAGAAGGCTCACCCCCACGGGGCTCGCCTTTTCGGTGGGGGTCGGGTTACAACAACGGAATCGAATAACTCACGAACAATCGATTCTGGTCCTGATCACGTGCAACCTCGCTTCGGGATAAGCCGTTACGCCAGCCAAAGCCCACGTTCTTCAACGGACCACTTTGAATCACATAGTCCAGCGAGATATCGCGCTCCCACTCGCTCGCATCTTGTCCTCGGGCGGTTTTGATGTTGTCGCCTTTGAGGTACATGACCGACGCCTTCAACCCGGGAATACCCAATCCCGCAAAGTCGTAGGCGTATTGCGCGAAGGCCGTGCGCTCGCCGGCCTGGATGAAGGTCTGCACGGTTCGGTCGGTGTACAAGTAAAGACTGGCACCGCCCTCGCCTTTGCCGACCAGCCCACCCTGATTGAGTTGGGTGAAGTTACTGTCATCGGAAACACTTTGATAACCCGCCGTGATGGCATGGCCACCCAATGAATAGATGAACGCCGCACTCCAAGTGTCGTTATCGATTTCACCGGTTCCGCCCTTGGTGTAACCGCCAAGCTTGTAACCACTGGCGCGACCGGCAGCACTGCCGTTCTTGCCATCAGACGTGGTCTTGAAATAGCGCAAGTCTGTTTTCAGCGAGCCGTATTCACCCAGCGGCAAGACATGCAACAACCCGGCGAAGTGTTGCTGGTAATAATCTTCCAGGTTCGCGTAGTAATACTGCGCAGTCAGGTCCTTGGTAAGTTTGTAATCACCACCGGCAAACATGAACTTGTTGCTTTCCTGGGTGCCCCCCGCGACTGCCAGGCCGGAACGGTCGCTGGAACCACGACCAGTGGCATGTTCCAGTTGGCCGGCAGTCAAGGTCAGGTTATCGAGTTCGTTGCTGGTGATCTGCCCTCCCTCGAAGGTTTGCGGTAGCAATCGACCGTCGTTCGCCACCAGAATCGGCAACTTCGGCTGCAAGGTGCCGTAGCGCAACTCGGTTTTGGAGAAGCGCGCCTTGGCCGTCGCACCGAGACGGCTCCATTGGTCAGCAGCCTCGGCGCCATCGCTGGGGATCATCGAACTGCCGACATGCCGCCCTTCGCCGCTGTCGAGGGTAATACCCAGCAAACCGATGGCATCCAGACCGAAGCCCACCGTTCCCTCGGTGAACCCCGACTGGTAGTTGAGCATGAATCCCTGACCCCACTCTTCGGTTTTCGACGGCGCGGCGGTCCCGTCACGGTTGTCGTTGTTGAAATAGAAATTACGCATATTCAAGCTGGCTTTGCTGTCATTAATGAAATCAGCAGACGCCAATGGGCTCAAGGCCATGCTCAAACCACCGGTCAAAACACTTAATACTTGAAACGGAACTTTCATCAGGGCGAACTCCAGCGCAGAAGCCATGTTCTGTGCGCAGTAAAAAAAACAGCAGGAAGCAACCGACCAACTCAAGGATTGGCCAGTGCGGATAAGTCATCGTTGAACTAAACGTCGTGTAACTGCGTTAAGCGTCTGTCGTTAATATTTCCCCAGTTTTACAAAGACAGTCCCGGTGGTATCAGTCGATCAATCCATGAGCGTCATAAAACGGATAAGGCCCGGCGTATTCGCCGAACACGGCGGTGTGGGTTACCAGACCTTGTTGCGGATGCCAGCGATGCAACAGATACCCTGCCGGTTCCAGATTGAAATGGGCCGGCGCCGACTCCTGCAGGTCCAGCACGATCTGATGGGACGTGCCTGGACACACACAACTGAGCGTACCGCCGAAGCGGCGCTGCATCGGCCGATGCAAATGCCCGCAGAGCAAGCGCTCGATCTGCGGGTGTCGAGCGACGACCGCCTGCAGCGCGGCCACGTTGATAAAAGGCTCGCGGTCCATGTGGCCGATCCCGGTAATGAAGGGCGGATGGTGCAGAATCAACAGCGTCGGTGTATCGGGACGACGGGACAATTGCTCATCGAGCCACAGCAACTGGCTGTCCAGCACCTGACCGCCATGGCGACCCGGAATGGTCGAGTCCAGGCCGATCAGTCGCACCGGATGCTCCTCGACCACCCAATCGAGCGGCACATTGGCGTTGGTTGGCAGATAAGCATGATGGGGAAACGCGGCCAGTAAATGTTCGCGGTCATCATGATTGCCGGGCACCAGATAGAAAGGTATGTGCAACCGTGCCAGTTCCGCCCTGAGCACGGCGTACTCGTCCGGACGGCCAAAATCCACCAGATCGCCGCTGATCACCACGATGTCGGGGCGCGGCTGACTGGCATTCAAGTGTTCCACTGCACGACGCAACGCGCCCAGGCTATCGACCACACCGTAGGTCAGATTGTGATCGGCTTTAAGGTGCAGATCGCTGATCTGCGCAACAAGAAACGGACTGTTCAAAATAGAGGCTCTAAAAAAGACTTTACGAATGCAGGGTGAACAACACTTGGGGTTCGACGGACAGGGCAATCAGCGCGCCCGTGGCATGTACGACGTTCTCGGTGCTATCGACCAGCAACGGCTACGCCCCCCCCACATCCACCAGCAAACGACTTTGCGCGCCCTGGAAAAACTGCCCGACCAGCCTTCCGCGCAGATGTCCACCGTCGTCCATCACCCGCAGATGCTCGGGTCGGCAATACACCGTCGTCGGCGCCTGGATGCCCTTCCACGGCAACTCCCCACCGCTGACCTTCAAGCCATGGGCCGTCGGTTCGATAACCGGGAACGCATTGAGGTTTCCGACAAAACTGGCGACAAAGGCATTGGCCGGCTGCTGGTAGATATCCCGCGGCGTGGCCAGTTGCGCGACGCGCCCGCGATCCATGACCAGGATTCGATCGCCCAGCGCCATGGCCTCGCCCTGGTCGTGGGTGACAAACACCGAAGTGATGCGCAGGCTGCGCAGCAGTTGGTCCAACTCGCTGCGCAGACGTTCACGCAACTGTGCATCCAGCGCCGCCAGCGGCTCGTCGAGCAGCAACACCCGCGGCCTGGGTGCAAGGGCGCGCGCCAATGCCACGCGTTGGCGCTGACCACCGGACAACTCATGAATGTGCCGTTGGCCGTGATCCTGCAATCCGACCAGTTCCAGCAACTCGGCGCAGCGCTTGTTGCGCTCGGCGGGCGACAGGCCGCGGATCTTCAGGCCGTAGATAATGTTGCCGGCCACATTCAGGTTCGGAAACAACGCATAGTTCTGGAACACCATGCCCACATCGCGACGCTCAATGGGCAGGCGGGTGACGTTGCTGTCGCCGAAGAACACTTGCCCGGTATCCGGGCGCTCAAAGCCGGCGATCATGCGCAGCGTGGTGGTTTTGCCACAACCGGACGGGCCGAGGATCACCAGGGTTTCCCCCGCCTCGATAGTCAGGTTCAGATTGTCTACTGCAACGGTGCCGTCAGTGAATGCCTTGCGGCAGCCCTGCAGGCGAATGGTGGTTCCACTCATCGACGCTCTCCACGAGAAAGACGGGCGCTGATGGCCTGCAACGCAATCAACAGCGGCACGATCATCAACAGAAATATCAGGGTGTAGGCGCTGGCCACTTCCAGCCGTGCCGAGGCGTAGCTGTCGGCCAGGCCCACCGGCAAGGTCTTGGTCATCGGCGTGTGGAGCATCCAGGTCAGGTTGAACTCACCCAGCGACAGGGTGACGACCATGAGCACACCCGCCAGTATCCCGGCTCGACAATTAGGAACCACGACACTGAAAAAGCGCTTGATCGGCCCCGCGCCGAGGCTGGCCGCCGCTTCCTCGAGCGTCGGCAATTGCTGGCGCTGCATCACCGCCATCACCGGGCGCACCAGAAACGGCAAGGTGAACAGCACGTGGCCCACGAGGATAAACAGCCAGCTGCGGCGCAATTCGCCGAACTGCCCATAGGTCAACAGCAAGGCCAAGGCGCTGGCCAGGCCCGGCATGGCCACCGGCAGGACCATCAGTTCCTCGAAGGCGCGACTGAATCGATTGTTCATCCGCACCAGAGCATACGCCGCAGGTACGCCTATCACGCAGACGCACACGGCGCAGGACACGGCCAATTGCAGCGACAACCAGACCGTCGGCGAGTACGCCTGCCAGACCTGGACCAACCAGTCCAACGTCAGGCCGCCGGACACGCCCACGAAGTAATTGCGCGTCAGCCCGGCCAGCAACGACAGCAGCACCGGCACCAACATGAAGGCACAGACCAGCAGGGTAAAAACCAGCTGAGCGAAAAACAGTGTTGAGCGCTTCACAGAACCGTCCCCGATTGTCCGGCCAGCCGTCTTGCCAGCAACAACACCGCCCACGTGACGGCGCCAAGGATGACAGACAGCGCCGCAGCCACGGTGAAATTGGCGTAGTTGGTGAACACGTTATAGATCGCCACAGGCGTAACATTCAGCCGCGTGCCCAGGGTGAACGCGGTGCCGAACGCGCCCATCGACGTCGCGAAACAGATCGCGCCGCATGACACCAGCGCTGGCGCCAGCCCCGGTACGATCACATCGCACACCACCCGCCAATGCCCGGCCCCCAGCGAGCGTGCGGCTTCTTCCAGGCTGCGATCGAGGCTTTCGCAGGCCGCCATCACGGTCAGAATCACCCGCGGGATCGAGAAGTACAGATAGCCCAGAAACAACCCCATCAGCGAATAGGCGAAAACCCAGCGCTCACCAGCCAGCTCCATGCCCAGGGCGGCGAACAGGCCTTGCCGACCCGCCAGCAGAATCACCAGGAAGCCGACCACCACGCCGGGAAAGGCCAGCGGAAACGTCAGCAACGCGACCAGCGCCGAGCGGCCGAAAAACTGCTGCCGCGCCAGAAATACCCCGCTGATCCCCCCGACCAGCAACGCCGCGCCTGTAACCACCGCTGCCAGCACACAGGTCTGCGCCAGGCTGCCGAGGTATTGCGCGCTGTTCAGCACCTGCCAATAGCCGCTGTCGCCGCCGTCACGGTGCTGCCCGCCAAGCACCACCAACTGCGCCAGCGGCAGTAGCCAGAACGCGAGCAGCACCGCCGCGGCCGGGGCCAGCGCCCAGGCCGCAGTCGGTCGCAGGCGATGCAAAATATCGCGACGTGACGAAACACTCAGCGCATTGAACCGCACAGTGGTCACTTACTTGACCTCGTTCAGGTAACGAGCAGCGAAGGCTTCCTGCACCGCGGCCATTTTTTCGTAATCGACCACGCCCGCGCGGGCATAGTCGCTGTCAGGCAGGAACTGTGCGGCGACGTCAGCCGGCATCTTCATCTGGCGAACCGGACGCAGGTACGCCTTGGCCCACAATGCCTGGCCCTCATCAGAGAGGACGAAATCCAGAACCTTCTCGGCGTTGGCGCGATGCGGCGCATTGCCCACCAGACTCATCACGTAAGGCACGCTGACGCTGCCTTCCTGAGGGATCACGAAAGCGACGTTGGCCTTGTCCTTGTAGCGCGCCCGGTAAGCGTTGAAGTCATAGTCGACCAGGATCGGCAGCTCGCCGGACAGCACCCGTGCGTACGCGGTCTGCTTCGGCACAATGGGGGCGTTTTTCGCCAGTTTGCGGAAGTAATCGATGGCCGGCGCGAAGTTATCCAGATCCCCGCCCATGGCCCGGTTGATTGCCACCGCCGAGACGTAGCCGACGAAGGCGCTGGACGGATCGAGGTAACCGACCATGCCTTTGTACTCGGGCTTGAGCAGGTCGGCCCAGCTCTGTGGAACCGGCAAGCCGCCCAGCGCGTCGACATTGACCATGATCCCGAGAGTGCCGGAATGAATCGCGAACCAGTGCCCCTGCGGGTCCTTCAACCCGGTCGGGATCTGATCCCAGCCTTTGGGCTTGTAAGTCCCGACGACCCCGGCCTTCTGTGCCTGCAAACCGAACGTCACGCCGTAATACACCACGTCAGCCACCGGCGCCGCCTGCTCGGCCACCAACTGCGCCAGGGCCTGGCCGGAGTTCTTGTTGTCAAGTGGCACTTGCACGCCGGTGCTGTCGGCAATCGCCTTGAGCTGGGTGCCCCAGTCCGCCCATTCCGGTGGGCAGTTGTAGCAAATCGCGGTTTCAGCAGCCTGGGCCAGACTGGCTGCCGCGCACAGGCCTAACGCCGCCAGGGTTTTAGTGAAGCGGATCATCGAGCGACTCCTCGTAGGGTTGAGTACTTTCACCCGGCCGGACATGGCAGGGCAGACAATGGGAAACCGGATCGGCACCGGCAATTTGCGCCAGCAACTGCTCTATCACGGTGCTTGCCAGGGTTGCGATCGGCTGTACCACCGTGCACAGCGTGGGATGCATTTGCGTGCCCAGAGCGATGCCATCAAAACCGATCACTGACAGTTGCCCCGGCACGCTCCAGCCGTGCCGACGCAGTTCGGCGATCAGGCTGATCGCCAACAGATCGTTGGAGCAGACCAGCGCACTGGGCGCCTGCGGTCCGGACAAATAGGGTTCCAGCGCTGCGAAATCGGCCTGGGTATGGGCAGGCATTTCAATCACCGGCAGGCTGTCCTGGCCGTGCGCTGCCATCGCCTCGCAATAACCGGCGTAACGCAACCGTGCGCGGTCCGACTGCAACGCCGGACCGGCGACCATGCCGATCCGTCGATGCCCCGCGTCCAGCAGGTAACGCGTGGCCAGGGCCATCCCGGCACGGTTATCCACCGATACGGCGCTGTAATCCGGATTGCCCGGCTGGTGATAGGCCAGCACGAAAGGCGTGTCTTCGCTGGCGAGGCTTTGCAGCACGCGATTGCTCTCGGCATCCGTGACCGTCAACACCAGCCCGTCGACCCGCTGGCGCAATAATTCTTCGACCACGACGCTTTCGCGTTCGCTGTCGTAGTCGGTGGTCGCCAGCAACAAGTTGTAGCCACGCAAGCGCGCCGCCTGCTCCATGGCCTGGAACTGTTCGGCGAACACCGGGTTAAGCAGATTGGGTACCACCACACCGATCAGGTTGGTGGTTTGCAGGCGCAGTTGGCGGCCGAGACGATTGGGACGGAAACCCAATTCGCGAGCAGCGGCAAACACCTGTTCGCGGGTCGCCGGGCGCACCACTTCAGGGGAGGCAAAGGTCCGCGCGGCGGTGGCCCGCGAGACACCGGCCAGTCGTGCAACTTCTTTTAAATCGGTCATTGTCACTCGCTTGAGATCGATCTCATTGGCGAGGACATTACTCAGCGAACATGGCGTTCACGCGATAAAATAGTGACATTTTGATGTCAGGCGGACCACGACGCTACATTGGACGCCGCGGTCTGATTGACGAAACGGGGTCTAGAAATCCCGCTTGTAGAAGATATCCAGCGAACTGGCCACGCCACCCGCCGCTTCGAGGTAAACCTTCTTGCTCAGCTTGTAGCGCAAGGCAATGGTGTTGGCCGGCTCGAACACGCCTACGCCATAACGCAGGCTGAGCTTCTCGGAGATATTGCCGCTGGCGACCACGCTGGTCGTGTTGCCGCTGCCTTCGGTATCGAGCTGGAAATCCTGAATCCCCAGATTGCTGGCCAGTTTGCCGGTCAACCCGGAACTGCCCATCAAACCCAGACCGAGCGCGGCCTGCGCCAGCATGTTGTTGTCTTCACCCGTGGTGCTCAGCGGACGCCCGAGCACCAGATAGGACAAGGCCTGTTCCTGACTCATCGCCGGTTCGGAGAAAATCTGCGTGGTCGGCTGCTCGGCGCTGCCGCTCAGGCGAATACCGGCGATGACGTCGTCGGTCTGGCGAATCGCCTCGATGTCCAGATACGGCTGATCGATCGGGCCGGCAAACAGCAAGCGCGCCCGGCGCACCGTCAAACGCTGGCCGTAGGCGCGATAACGCCCGTCGTTGAGCCAGAGCTCGCCGCGGGTGTCCATGTTGTCGCCGATGTGCACATGCCCTTGCAGGTTGGCGGTGAGGCCAAATCCGGCGAAGCTCAGTTTGTCCTCGCCGACCGCCACATCGATGTCCATTTTCATCGCCAGCGGCGGTTTGCCCTCTTCGGTTTGCTGACCGATGATCACCGTGTCATCGGACACTTTGACCGTCGATGGCGGCAACTCGCGCACAGTGATTTCACCCCGCGGTACCAGCACTTTGCCGACGATGGCCAGCTCGTCACCCTTCATCGAGATCTTCAGGTCCGGCGCCACTTCAAGCTTGGCGTACGGCTCGACCGTGACGGGCAATTGCGTGCCCTTGAGCGCCAGATCCACCACCAGTGCCTGACCCCAGCCGATATTGCCGTTCAGGCTGCCCTGCCCGCTCTTGCCGCTTTTCCAGCCACCGTTCAATTGCACGGTTTCGCCGGCGATCACCGCTTGAAGCTGCAAGGCTTCAATATCCATCGGCAGCTCGGGCCCGGAGATTTCACCCTCGCTGAGCAGCAGGTTGCCGTTTACCAGAGGCGCCATCAGCGTGCCCGCGATCGTGCCGCTGCCATTCAGGCGCCCGCTCAGTTTCTCGACCATCGGCACAAACGGTCGCGCCACGGACAAGTCGAGGCCATTGAGACGGAACGCGCCGGTCAGCGGTTTGTTCTTTGCCAGCGGATTGATCTGCGCCTGCACACTCAACTCGCCGAGCTTGCCGCCGACGAAACTGAGGTCGGTGTCGATGCGCTTGGGCGTGAGTTTGCTGGTGAGTTTCAGGGTCTGGTACGGGAAGTCCAGCCACTGATCCTTGTCCTTGATGCGCAAGGTGCCACCGCTGGCATCGAGGCTGATCTGGCCGTTCGGGCCGCTGGCCGGCAGGTCCAGTTGCAGGTCGGCGTTGAGCCGGCCCTTCCAGGCGAAATCCTTTGGCAGCCACTGCGCCAGGCTGTCGATCGGGAATTGCTTGAGGTGGTAACGCAGCTTCGGCTCCGGCATCAGGCGCTGGTCTTCACCGCACAGACTGGCCGGCCCGGACGTCCAGCAATGGGCGCCGAAGTTGATTTTGCCGTCCGCCAGCCGTTCGAGTTTCGCCGGCCCCTGCAGCTTCCAGTCCTGACCGCCGGCCTGGATACCGCCATTGGCCAGGCGACCACGCCAGTTGCCTTTGTCCAGATTGCCGTCGAAACCAAGGGCCAGTTTCAGCTGCGGACCTAGCAGATCGAGCGTCAGCTTCTGGTTTTTGATATCCCCGCTGCCGCTGGCGGTCAGCGTCCCCAGTGACGTATCGCCGGCCTGAATGCCGCTGCCCTTGAGGTCGATTTTCGCCCGTTGCGCGCTGTCGAGGGTGGCGTCGAGGTTCAGGCTTTGCAGGCGATTGTCTTCGAAGGCCAATTGCGTGCCCTGCAACCCGAGCTTGCCTTGCGGCGCCTTGAGCGTGCCAGCGACATCGACGCGGCCGTTGAGTTGACCACGCAGTTGCGGCCAGAGCTGGGCCAGGCGCGACAGCTTGACGTCGATCTGGCCGGTGAGTTTCTGTTGCAGGCTGCCCTTGCCGGTGATGCTGTTATCGCCCAGGCGGATTTGCAGCGCGCTGAGGCTCCATAGCTCACCGGCGCCATCGGCCTTGGCTTGCAGAATGGCCGGCTGGCCACGCAACTTGCCCTTCAGGTCGAGGTCTGCGTTCAGGCTGAGTTTTTCATTCTTCATTTCGCCTTTGCTGCGCAACGGTCCGGCCAGGGTGCCCGGCAATTCCGCGACCCAATACGCCGGATTGATCGCGGAGAGGTCGAGCGCGGTGTCCCAGGCAATGCCATCGGCAAATTGCAGGTTCAGGTGCCCATCGGCCTTGCCCTGCCCGGCTTCGAGCTGGATTTGTTGCAGGTAGATTTTCGTCAGGTCACCGGCGAACGGGCTGCTCAGGTTGAACGCCCCGGCCGGGCCATCCAGCGCAGCCTTGAAGTTGCCGAGGTATTTGCCGTCGGTGTAAGAGACCTCGCCGTTGAAGCTGCGCAACGCCACTTCAGGTTCGTCGATCAGCGGATAAAGCCGATGCCAGGGGAAATCCAGCCAGTCGATTTTCGCCGTGGCGTTCAGGCCTTTGCTCCAGTCCAGTACGCCGGTGAGCTTGAGGCTTTGCTTGTCGTTGGCGGTCAGGTCCAGCGCGGCGATCTGCGCGCCGTTGGCGTCGACCTTGCCTTGCAGCGACAACGCGACCGGGCCTTGCTCGGCGGGCAACGTGGCGTTGCCGCGCAACTGGTAGCCGTTTTTCAGGTCGCCGTCGCCGGTGAGCTCAACCTGATTGAGTTGCAGCGTATCCGGCAGATCGGCGCTCGGTTTGAAGCCATCAGCGGTGATCCGCACCTTGGCTGGCAGGTTGTCCACCAGCGGCTGAAACTCGCCGGTCAGTTGGCCGTTCAGGTAACCGCTGCTGTCGGCTTTCAGGTGCAGGGTTTTCAGCAGGTCGCCGTCAATCTTCAGGGCTAGCGCCCAAGGCTCGGGGGCCGGCAGGGTCAGTTTGCCCTCGGCCTCGAGCGGCCAGTTGCCGCCGGGTTGCAGCACACCGGACAGGTTCAGGCTCAGGGCGTCGCGTTGCAGTTGCACGGCGTCGATCTGCAACCCTTGTTCGGTCCAGTGCGCCGCCAGTTGCAAGCCTTTGAGTTCTTCGCTGCCGTTGTACAGCAGACTGCCGATCTGCACGTCGCCCAGCTCGATCGCCAATGGCAACTTCAGGTCCGGCAGACTGATCGGGCCGCTGCTGTCTTCTTCGGTGCCCGGCGGAAATTGCAGGCTGACCTGATCGGCTTTCAACTGCTCGATACACAATGTCATGCGCGTCAGGCACAACGGCGACCAGGCGAAAATCACTTTATCCAGCTCAACCCGGCTGGTGTCTTGCTGCCAGACCACATGGTCGGCGCTCCACTGCCCGCCCAGACGTCCCTGGAAATTTTCGACGTTCAGCCCCGGCACAAACCCGAGCGCCCAGCGGCTGCCGGTCGCCGTGCCCAGCACCGTGGTCACGGTCAGCAGCACCAGCATCAGCATCAGCAGTGCCAGAGTCGCCAGCAGCGTTACTTTCAAACCACGCTTCACAGCTCAGGCCCCATGGAAAAGTGCAGTCGAATGCCGCCGTCGTCGTCCATCGCGTGGGCCAGGTCGAGGCGAATCGGCCCCACCGGTGATACCCAGCGCACGCCGATACCGACGCCGGTCTTGAGGTCGGGCAGTTCGAGTTTGTTGAAGGAGTTGCCCTGGTCAATGAAGGTCGCGACCCGCCATTTTTCGGCGATGGAATATTGATACTCGACGCTGCCGGCAATCATGTAGCGGCCACCGATGCGGTCACCGTCGGAGTTTTCCGGGGACAGGCTCTGATAGTCGTAACCGCGCACGCTCTGATCGCCACCGGCAAAGAAGCGCAGCGACGGCGGCACCGATTTGTAGCCGTTGGTGGCGCTGCCGCCCACCTGCACCCGACCGAGGAAGCGGTGTTTATCGAACACCGTGGTCAAGCCTTTTACCAACGCCGTGCCGTACAGCAGGTTGGTATCGGAACCCAACCCTTCCTTGGCGACTTTGGTTTCGAATTGCAGGCGATAGCCGTTGTGCGGATCGATGCGGTTGTCGCTTTTAAGGTACGAATAGCTGACGCCGGGCATCAGTAGAGTGCTGAGCCCCGAGTCGTCGCCGAGTCGGTATTCCTCACGCTGCCATTTCAGTGACACCACCCGCTGCCAGCCGCTGGGCAACTTGCTGTGCCACTCGGGACCGAGGGTCAGCAACTTGCTCAGGCTGTCCTTGTCGGCAATTTCTTCACTTTGATAGCCACCGGCGAAGCGCAGCTTGTCGGTCAACGGCGGGTCGAGCGGAATGTCGTAGAACAGCCCGACGTTCTGCCGTGGCGCCGAGACTTCGGTTTCCCAGCCATAGCTGTGGCCTTGGGGGTTGACCCAGTGCCGGGTCCAGTTGGCCTTGACCCGAGGGCCGACGTCGGTGGAAAAACCCAGACCGAGACCCATCGTCCGTGGCTTTCGGGTTTCGAGTTTGACGTCCACCGGGATCACGTCGTTCTTGGACGCCGTTGGCGCAGCATCAACGCGCACGCCTTCGAAATAGCCGCTCGATTGCAGATTCTGATTCAGCTCGGCAATCAGTTCGGAGTCATAAGGCGCACCCGCCTTGAACGGCACCATGCGTTGCAGCAGCTCTTCGTCGAACGGCGTATCGCCTTCGAAACTGACGTTGCCAAGGGCATAACGCGGGCCGCTTTCATAGATCAGTTCGATGTCCGCAACACCCGCTCGCGGATCGACCGAGAGCTTCTGTCGAGTGAAGTAGCCACTGAAAAAGCCGAAACGCGAAGCCTGGTTCTGGATCAGCCGCTTGGCGTCTTCGTAGCGCCCATGATTGAGCACCGCGCCGGTTTTCAGCGCGTCGCTTTTCGGTACACGAAAGGATTTGAGGGAAGCGGCCGGGCCGTCTATGCGAATAGTGACGTTGCGCAAATGCACCGGCTCGCCGGGATCGATGTTCATGACCAGGCGTGGCGTCTTGCCGCCCTTCACGTCCGTGTCGATCTGCGGCTGGTAATAACCCAGGGCCTGGGCGGCCTTGCGCGCCTGTTCTTCGGCGCCACGACTGAAGCGCAACAAGGCTTCTTCATCACGATCGCCGAGGCTGCCGATATAGCCTTCTATATTGGCTTTCAGTTCGTCGTTGGACGGTTTGATCCGCACATCCAATTCACTTTGCGCCAGCGCCGCGCAGCTGGTAATCAGCATCAGCACGCCGCTGGTAATTCTTCCTGGAAACTTCATAGGCGCGGATGCTATCACGAGCTTGGGAGCGTGATAGAGCCTCGCGTCCTGCAAAAGTTCTGCCGTTTAAGCCGAGGCGGTTTGCAACACCTGCGGATTGGCGTGGAAAAACACGTGCTCGCGGATCGGTCCTACGGCGACCTCACCGATTTCTTCATAGCCCTGACGCTTGTAGAACTCCAGATAACGCGGATTCCCGGTATCCAGCACCACCCCTTCCGAGTGCTCATCGACCGCACACCAGTTATGCACCGCTTGCAACAACTGCTCGCCGAAGTGCTTGCCCTGGAATTGCGGATGAATCCCCAGCAACGGCAGCAAGTGCACCGAGTCGGACGGCACGCACGCCATCACCGCATCGTGGTACTCGAGGTAGCGGCGCGTGCAGCGAAACCCGGTGCTGAGCACCATCCGCAGGCGCCAGGCCCAGCTTTCGGTAATGCCCAGGCGTCGTTGCGGCGGCGCGATCAGGGCGATGCCGATCAAGCGGTCGTTGACCAGCAGGCCGATGGCCGGCAAATCCTGCACAAAGTGTTGCTTGACCAGTTCGCGCACGGTGGCGCGGACCCGCTGTTCATAGCCGGGGCGCTCGGCTTCGAAGAGGTAGCCGAAGGTCGGTTCGTGCCGGTAAGCCTGGTACAACAGGGAACGGGCTTCGCGGGAATAGCCGCTGTCGAGCATGTGGATATCGGCGATGGCGGTCGAGGTTTCGGGCATAACGGTAGATCTCCCCGGGGCGCAGGTCAGATGACTGCACTCTTATTGGTACGAGCCTATAAGCGTCGGCACAGTTCCTTGCTGATCCGAAATCAGTATCGGGGCCTAAGCCGTCTTCGCGAGCAAGTCGGATCGCCGCACCGCCGCTCCCACAAGTTATAGACCAGTCACAAAAACTTCGGTGTGACATCAATCAATGTGGGAGCGGCGGTGCGGCGATCCGACTTGCTCGCGAAGAGGCCGGCACTGCCAGTAGAGATCTGACAGAACACAGTAATTCGCCCCACCCCACCCTAGCCCCAATCCCACAGGTCAGCTAGCATCGCCCTTTTGCCAGGACTGCCGACCATGAAGATCGTCTCCTTCAACATCAACGGGCTGCGCGCTCGCCCCCATCAGCTGGCGGCGCTGATCGAAAAGCATCAACCCGACGTCATCGGCCTGCAGGAAACCAAGGTGCATGACGACCAGTTCCCGCTGGCAGAGGTTCAGGCGCTGGGCTATCACGTGTATTTCCACGGGCAAAAGGGTCACTACGGTGTTGCCCTGCTCTCTCGCCAGGAACCGCTGGCGCTGCACAAAGGTTTCGCCACCGATGAAGAAGACGCTCAGCGCCGCTTCATCTGGGGCTCCTTCGCCGACGCCAATGGCGTGCCGGTGACCATCATGAACGGCTACTTCCCACAGGGCGAAAGCCGCGACCATCCGACCAAATTCCCGGCCAAGGAACGTTTCTACAACGATCTGCAGCACTTGCTGGAAAGCCAGTTCAACAACGAACAGCCGCTGGTGGTGATGGGCGACGTGAACATTTCCCCGGAAGACTGCGACATCGGCATCGGCCCGGACAACATGAAACGCTGGCTGAAAACCGGAAAATGCAGCTTCCTCCCGGAAGAACGCGAGTGGATGGCCCGCCTGAAGAACTGGGGCCTGGTGGACAGCTTCCGTCACCTGAACCCGGATGTGTCCGACCGTTTCAGCTGGTTCGACTACCGCAGCCGCGGTTTTGAAGATGAACCCAAGCGCGGGCTGCGAATCGACGTGATCATGGCGTCCCACGGCTTGTTGCCACGGGTGAAGGATGCCGGCGTGGATTACGAACTGCGCGGGATGGAAAAACCTTCGGACCATGCGCCGATCTGGCTTGAGTTGAGCTAACAAGCAAAAGATCGCAGCCTGCGGCAGCTCCTACGGGGAAATGCATTCCAAAGTTGGAGCTGCCGCAGGCTGCGATCTTTTTATCTGTCATCTTTCGGAAACCTAACTGACTTAATCTCCCGGCACTTTCTTTGGCTTTACAAGGTGCCGGCATGACGCTGCGCGTTTTATTCCTGTTAATGCTGTGCGCCGGGCTGCCAGTCACCGTATCGGCCAGTGACTTGCCGACGCCCAAACAGGGGCCGGTGCTGCGCATCCAGGGTTCCAACACCATAGGCGCGGCATTGGGTCCGGCGCTGGTCGAGGGTTTGATGCGCGAGCAAGGCTTGCTCAAGGTCCACAGCGAAGCGCCGGACACCGCCAACGAATTGCGCGTAGTCGGCGAAACCGCACAGGGGCGCAGGGTCGAGGTGGAAGTCGCGGCCCACGGCTCCAGCACCGGCTTCAACGCGCTGAAAAATGCCACTGCGGACCTTGCCGCCTCTTCGCGCCCGATCAAAGACAGCGAACTGCTGGCCCTGCAATCCCTCGGCAATCTGAAGAGTCCCGGCGCCGAGCAGGTCATCGCCATCGACGGCCTGGCAATCATCCTTCATCCGCAAAACCCGCTGAATCAACTCGACACCGAGCAACTGGCGCGCATCTTCAGCGGCGAAGCCCGCACCTGGGAAGAACTCGGCGGCAGCGGCGGAGCCATTCACCTGTACGCGCGGGATGACCAATCGGGCACTTACGACACGTTTAAGGAAGTGGTCCTCAGCCGTCGTGGGAAAACGCTGAACAGCGCAGCGAAACGTTTCGAATCCAGCGAGCAATTGTCCGACGCCGTCAGCCTCGACCCGCAAGGCATCGGTTTCATCGGCCTGCCCTACGTGCGCCAGGCCAAAGCCGTGGCCATTGTCGATGGCCAGTCCCAGGCCATGCTGCCGCTCAACAGCCTGATCGCCACCGAAGACTATCCGTTGTCGCGCCGACTGTTCTTTTACCTGCCGCCCAATGGCAAAAATCCCTGGGCGGATGCTTTGGTGGCGTTCGCCCAAAGCAGCAAAGGCCAAGCCATCGTCGCGGCCAACGGGTTTATTGCCCAGACCGTCCAGGCCATGGCCGTCACACCGAATGCGCTGATGCCCGAGGGCTATCAGGCACTCAGCCGCCACGCCCAGCGTTTGACCGTGAATTTCCGTTTCGAAGAAGGCAGCGCGACACTGGATAACAAGGCCCGGCAGGACCTGACGCGGGTGCTCGATTACATCCGGCAGAACGAGAAGACCAACCGGCAGGTGACGCTGGTGGGGTTTGGCGATGCCAAAAGCGATCCGGCGCGGGCCGACCTGCTGTCGAAACTGCGGGCCATGGCGGTGCGGCGGGAACTGGTGAAAAGCGGCGTGGTGTTTCGCGAGATTCGCGGCTTTGGCGCCGAGATGCCGGTGGCGGCCAACAGCGCGGATGAAGGGCGGATCAAGAATCGGCGGGTTGAGGTTTGGGTGTATTGACATCACGACACTTGGAATGTGTAACAACCCTGTGGCGAGCGAGCTTGCTCGCGCTTGAGTGCGCAGCACTCACAAAAATCTGCAATTCATGAAAGATTTTGGGGCCGCTTCGCGACCCAGCGGGAGCAAGCTCCCTCGCCACAGGGTATTGCAAAATCAGCCGAGCAATTTCTCAAGCTGCGCCGTGGTATCCACCGCGCCCAGCGTTTTAGCGGCATCCAGCGCAGACACGCCATTGGCATCCTTGGCTTTCGGATCGGCGCCTTTGCTGATCAGGTAATCGACGATCTCAACGCGGTTGAACATCGCCGCCATCATCAACGCCGTACGGCCATCGAACGACGAGCCTTCCACTTGCGCGCCACCTTCGACCAGCGCCTTGACCACGGCCAGGTCACCCTTGAACGCCGCGCCGGCAATCGGGCTCTGGCCGTTGTCGTTGCGGATCTCCGGGTCGGCCTTGTGCTCGAGCAGCACTTTCACGGTATCCACATGGCCGTGGTAAGCGGCCAGCATCAACAAGGTGTCACCCTTGTGGTTGCGCAGGTTCGGCGGCAGGCCTTTGGTCAGCAGCGCAGCCATCATGGCCGCATCGCCCTCGCGCGCCTTGTTGAAGACCTGTTCGGCAAACTCGGCGGCTTCTTCGGGGGTCATCTGGCGGCTTTGATCGGACATTGGAGACTCCACTCACAGTTATTCGCAAAGCCGACAGTTTCCCGAGCGGCCCCGACACTGTCACTTCTTTTTTCTCAAGGCAGGCCATAGCCACATTCAATAGCGATACTTGCCACCGTGAATGTCCGCCAGCAATTGTTCAGTGACCTGCACGTAAGTCTCGGTTCCCGGCAACCAGGCGTAAATCGGATCATCTCCGGTTTTGCCAGGGTCGAAGGCTTCGTCCTTGAGCCGGGTCTTCTGGTATTTGAAGGTGCCGGTGGTCTCCATTTTCACTTTCACCCGCAAAAACAACGGCACCGCATACGCCGGCATGTGCTCGCGGGCGAAGGCCAGCAGTTCACTGAAATCCAGGGTCGCCAGGGATTCGGCAGGCGTGATCGCCGCCATTCCGGCGCGCCCATTGGTATTGCGCACTTCCACGCCATAGGCCACGGCTTCGGAAATGTTCGGGTGCTGCAGCAGGATGTTCTCGACCTCGGTGGTCGAGACGTTTTCACCCTTCCAGCGGTAGGTGTCACCGAGGCGATCGACGAATTGCGCGTGGCCAAACCCGATGTTGCGCAGCAGGTCGCCGGTGTTGAAGTAACGGTCGCCCTTTTCGAACACGTCGTGGAGCACGACTTTTTCGGTCTTCTGTGGATCGGTGTAGCCGTCCAGTGGCGCCTTGTCGTCGATCTTCGCCAGCAACAACCCCTGCTCGCCCTTGGCCACCTTGCGCATGAAACCCGTGGCGTCCCGCGTCGGCGCACCGCTGTCGTGGTCGTAGGCCGCCAGCTCCCAGGACATCAGGGAAAAACCGACAGTGTTGTCGAAGTTGAGGATGTTGGTAAAACCGATATTGCCGTCGCTGGCGGCGTACAACTCGCAGATGTGGTCCACGCCAAAACGCGTCTTGAATTCGCGCCATGCGCCGGGACGCAGGCCATTGCCGATCATTTTCGTCACGCCGTGCTGGTTGTCGTCGGCGCTCGGTGGCTGATCGACGAGGTAACGGCACAATTCGCCGACGTAACCGAGGGTGGTCGCGCGGTAGTTGCGCACATCGCTCCAGAACTGACTGGCGCTGAACTTGCGGCGAATGGCAAACCCCGACGCGCCGCTGATGGCCGAGCCCCAGCACACGCACAGCCCGGTGGCGTGATAAAGCGGCAAGGTGCAATAGACGATGTCCTCGGGGCGCATGTCCAGCGCGATCAAGCCGAAGCTCGCGGAGCTGCGCATCCAGCGACCATGCTTGAACACGCCGGCCTTGGGCAACCCCGTGGTGCCCGAGGTGTAGATGTAGAAACACGGGTCGTCGAGAAAAACCTGCTGGCTGCTGGCGGGGTTGTCGCTGGGGCTGTCCACCGTTGCCGACATCAGGTTGATGAAGCCGTCGGGCGCAATGCCCGGCTGGTTGTAAGTGTCTCGGTCGGCAACAAACCAGGTGCGCGCCGCGGCGATTGAAACCCGCTCGCGCACCGCCGAAAACGCCGGCACCAGCTCCTCACCGACGACGATCGCCGCCGGGGCCACCAGATTCAGGCTATGGGCCAGGGTATCGCGAGTCTGCGAGGTGTTGAGCAAGGCGCTGATTGCGCCGACCTTGGCCACCGCCAGGATCGTCACCAGCAATTCCGGGCGGTTCTCGATGAAGACTGCCACCACGTCGCCCTTGTGGATGCCTTGGGCAATCAAGTGATGGGCAATGCGGTTGGCCCACTGATTGACCTGCGAATAGCTGAGCTTCACGGCGCCCTGCAGCAATGCCGGCCCCTCGGGATTGCGCAGCGTTGCCTGCTCGAAGCTCCAGCCCAGGCCACACGGTTGGGTCGGATCCTTGACGTTGGCGGCCTTCATGCCCTTCACCACCCGCGGGATGGCCTTGGCTATCGTAGGCAGCTTGCGGAGCATCATGCCCCAGGTGATCGTGTCGTTCGTCGTGCGGCTCATGGTGATTCCCGTGCGATTTTTTATTGTCGGGCGACGGTGATTGAGCCCGAAAATACGTCAACGGTTCTTGAGCTGTACACGCGGTTTTTGAAATGTTTTGTATCCGCACCGACAGCGTGATCGCCGCCGCCTGAATTGGTTCCATGCAATCGACGCGAACCTCGCAAAATGCAGGATGCACGATGGCCATTCATGCAGATTGCACGAAAACAAAAAACCGACAAAAAATTAACTTATTGATTTACAAGGATTTTTAAAAATATCGGTGCTGGCACAATCACTGCAACTACCTCTGCATGCTTGCCATTCAAGAGCTTACGGAGCTGATAGACATGAACCTGATACAAGAAAAATTTTCGTCCCTGTTCTCCAACTTCGAAGTCACCACCCAGCCTCGTCCGGACGGTGGCATTCTGCTGACCTTGCGCAGCACCGAAGGCAAAGTGTTCAAACGCTCGATTTCCTACCAGCAATTGCATGCCGGTGATCAGCTGTCGTGGGTGATCAGCGCCATCCGCCGTGACCTGGCTGAACAAGCCAGCGAACTGCCGCAGATTTCCATGCTGCAAAGCCAGCAGCGGTTTGCATTGCCGACTTATCATTCGGCATAAACCGTTTCAACGCCGCAAACAAACAGGCCGTGAAAGCTCTCGCTTCACGGCCTGAGTTGTTTTGACGGAACGCACATCGATGTAGGAGCCGGCTTGCTGGCGATGGCGTCTATGAAACCGCCATCGCCAGCAAGCCGGCTCCTACAAGGGG
>NZ_BDAG01000024.1 GCF_002091715.1 Pseudomonas migulae NBRC 103157
TCCACTGCACAGGTGTTGGTGTCGTGGCCATTGATTTCGAACGGGTTGTACTCGTCCACCATGCTGCTTGGTAGCGGGCAGGCGGTTCGATGGGGTCGAGATCTGGCAGACACCGCATTCTGTGTAGGAGCCGGCTTGCTGGCGATGGCGATTGTCAGCCACCCTCATTGTTGCCTGACCCACCGCTATCGCCAGCCGTGCTCCTACAGATCAGCCGACGCGCAATGCGCGCAAATCCAGATGACCGTCCTTCAAGGGCGGGCACCAGTAGTAGCCACCGGTAATCGGTCGACTGATGCGGTACAAACCGTCGGTGATGCCGTCTTCCAGACCGCTCATGCGGCGCAGTTGCGCTTCAAAGGCATCGAGGGAAAAACCGAACGCGAGGAACATCAGGCCGGCACGATCCCCTTCGATCCAAGGCATCGAACGACGGACCACGAACGCTTCCGGGGCAAAGCTCTCCTGGGCGGTGCGTTTGACGTGGGCGGAGATCGGCGCCTCATCGAGTTCTTCGTTGTCGCTCAGGCGACGGCCCATGATGTTGTCCTTTTCATCGGACGGCATGGCGTGGAAGCCTTTCAGGTCATGCTGCCACTGCTGGATCGCAGCGAAGCTGCCACCCACAAGACCCTCAGCGCCCTCACCCACCAGCGCAGCGGCTACGGCGGCTTCGTCGTGCGGGTTTTCAGTGCCGTCTTCGTAACCGGTCAGGTCGTGGCCGGTCAGGTGGCGGAAGGTTTCGTTCATCTGCACCAGGCGCAGGGCCGGTGCCAGCGCAGCTTCTATGGCGTTGCTGCGATTGAGCAACTCACCACGGTCGACGCCATGCAACCAGCACCACAGCGCGTGCTGGGTCGATGGGTTGTCGACACCGACACCAGTCAGCGCCGGAAATGGTCGCAGGCCTTCGATCTGACCATTGAGCGCCTGGACCAGGGATTCACCGAAACCGACCACTGCCGATTTACCGTCCACCAGCTGTGCCAACTTGTCGAGCGCGGCCGGCAGTGCATCGACGGATTCCAGCGCGAAGAACATATGACGGGCTTGAGGCGGTACTGGGGTGGCGAGAATGCCCGGCTGGTAGTAACTCATATGAACTCCTTAAGAAAGAGCACGAAGTTTACCCGCAGCGTTGGCCGTTGTGTGTTCTCAGGTCAAAAGATCGCGGGATCGTGAAATCCGCACTTAAAAAGTCGGACCAATAAGGCGTATAACCTTTGAAGTGAATTCTGAACTGCAAGCCGCCAGCGCTTGGCTTACATCACATGGAGTAGCGACATGACCACAGCACATATCCTTGGCAACCTGTTTCCAGACTCCAGCGACATCCCGGAAAAGTACCGCCTCGACGGTCAGACCGAGCAGCGTGAATACCTGGTCGACGGCGAGCTGAAAACCTGGTCAGGCCCGCTCGCCCAGGTTCGCAGCCCGGTGTACCTGACCGGTGAAAACGGCGACGAACAGGTCATCCTCGGCAGCACGCCGCTGCTCGATGCCGACACCGCGCTGACCGCCCTCGACGCCGCCGTTCGCGCCTATGACCGGGGCCAGGGCTTGTGGCCTACCATGCGCGTGGCCGAGCGCATCCAGCACGTCGAAACCTTCCTCGGGCGTATGCGCGAACAGCGCGACGCGGTGGTCAAGTTGCTGATGTGGGAGATCGGCAAGAACCTCAAGGACTCGGAAAAAGAGTTCGACCGCACCTGCGACTACATCGTCGACACCATCAACGCCCTCAAGGAACTCGACCGCCGCTCCAGCCGATTCGAGCTGGAACAGGACACCCTGGGCCAGATCCGTCGCGTACCACTGGGCGTGGCGCTGTGCATGGGACCTTACAACTACCCGTTGAACGAAACCTTCACCACACTGATTCCGGCGCTGATCATGGGTAACACCGTGGTGTTCAAGCCGGCCAAACTCGGCGTACTGTTGATTCGCCCACTGCTGGAAGCGTTCCGCGACAGCTTCCCGGCCGGGGTGATCAACGTCATCTACGGCAGCGGCCGCGAGACGGTCAGCGCGCTGATGGCCAGCGGCAAGATCGACATTTTTGCGTTTATCGGCACCAACAAAGCGGCCAGCGACCTGAAAAAACTCCACCCGAAACCGCATCGCCTGCGTGCCGCGCTGGGCCTGGATGCGAAGAACCCGGGCATCGTCTTGCCTGAGGTGGATCTGGACAACGCCGTGAGCGAAGCGGTCACCGGCTCCTTGTCCTTCAATGGCCAGCGCTGCACCGCGCTGAAAATCCTCTTCGTCCACGAAGAGGTGGTCGAGGCGTTCATCGACAAATTCAACGCCAAACTCGCGAGCCTCAAACCCGGCATGCCGTGGGAAAGCGGTGTGGCCCTGACGCCGCTGCCGGAGTCGGGCAAGGTCGACTATCTGCACGCACTGGTCGCGGATGCCGTCGGCAAAGGCGCCCGCGTGGTCAACCCCAATGGCGGCGAAGCCCGTGCATCGTTCTTCTATCCGGCGGTGTTGTACCCGGTGACGCCACAAATGCGCGTCTATCAGGAAGAACAGTTCGGCCCGGTAGTGCCGATCGTGCCTTACCGGCATCTGGACACCGTGATCGATTACGTCCTGGAGTCGGACTTCGGCCAGCAACTGAGCATCTTCGGCACCAACCCGGTGGCGGTAGGCCGGCTGGTGGACACCTTCGCCAACCAGGTCGGGCGGATCAACCTCAACGCCCAGTGCCAGCGCGGCCCGGACACCTACCCGTTCAACGGCCGCAAGAATTCCGCCGAAGGGACGTTGTCGGTGCATGATGCGCTGCGGGTGTTTTCGATTCGCACGCTGGTCGCGACCAAGTTCCAGGAGACCAACAAAGACCTGATCAGCGAAATCATCAGCGGCCGCAGTTCGAGTTTCCTGACCACCGATTACATCTTCTGAGGACAACGAGCCTGAGCACCTTCAGAGCCCAAAGACTGCCACCGCTGTTGCGCCGGGTACTGCGTCCGTTACTGGACCCGTACCGGCGCTATCGCCACGCCAAACTGATTCACGCCGTGCGCGTATCACTGGGGCTGCTGGCGACGATCCTGCTGACCACCGGCATCCACCTGCCCCACGGTGAGTGGGCGTCGGTGACGATGCTGGTGGTGATCGGCGGTTTGCAGCACCACGGCAACATCGGCAAAAAAGCCGCCGAGCGCGCCATTGGCACGTTGATCGGGGCTGGCGTCGGCCTTGTGTTGGTGGCGCAACAGGCCTGGCTCGGGATGCCGTGGCTGACCTATTTTGCAATGTCGGTGGTCTGCGGATTCTTCTCGTACCACGCCATCGGCAAGGGCGGTTACACGGCGCTGCTGTCGGCGATCACCGTGTTTATCGTCGCCGGGCATGGCGATAACCCAGTGACCGACGGATTGTGGCGCGGGGTGGACATCCTGATCGGCATTGCCCTGGCACTGGCATTTTCCTTCGCCCTGCCGCTGTACGCAGTTTATTCCTGGCGCTACAACCTGGCCGATGCCCTGCGCGATTGCGCGACGATTTACGGACGGATCATCAATGGCCAGTCCGTCACCGATGACGAGCACGTGAAGTTGATGAATCGCCTGAACGCGGTGATGGTGCAACTGCGCTCGCTGATGCCGTCGGTATCCAAGGAAGTGAAGATATCCATGACGGAGCTCGATGCGATGCAGCGTCATTTGCGGATGTGCGTCAGCACCCTGGAAATCCTCAGTAATACCCGACCGGATACCCATGACCCGAACGCGATGGCTCATTTGCAATCGGCGTTGAAAGCGGAGCATCGGCTGATTCGGGTGCAACTGGTGGGAATGGCGCGGGCGTTGAAGTCCGGCGCGTCGCAACGGCTCAGTCGACCTGTTGAACTGCCGGCGGATTCAAGCCTGGACGCACCCGTCTATAACCCGCTGGACGGTTACCGGTTGTTGATCCGGCAGCTGGCCAGCAACATCGGCGAGATGCGCCAGCGCCTGGCCAAGACCGCGCCGCGCTGGAACATTTGATTATTGCGTAACAGTCCGCCGAAACTTCAGGCTCCAGCCTTGCTGCATGCCGGCAGCGGCCAGCAGAATGGCGGCGACACCGATCCATTGCAGCGTTTCCAGGCGATGGCCGAAGGCAAACCAGTCGACGAAAATCGCCGCAATCGGGTAGATGAACGACAACGCGCCGGTCAGTGCAGTCGGCAACTTCTGGATCGCGCCGTACAGCAGCACATACATCACGCCGGTGTGAACAATGCCAAGGGTCACCAGGCTGGCCCATGCGCTCGGCGCTTGCGGCAACGCGGAGAAGTGCGCGAACGGCGCGAGCAACAACACGCCAGTGCTGACCTGAATCAGCGCAATCAGATGCGGTGGCGTGCCGGTCAGGCGCTTGATGATCAACGCGGCAATCGCGTAGAGGAACGCAGCGCCCAGCGCCAGCGCGATGCCCATCAGGTAATCATTGCCGCCCTCGCCCTGTTCACCGTGCGCGCTGACAATCGCCAGCATCCCCAGAAACGAAATGCCCAGCCAGAACAGCTTCTGCAAAGTGATTTTTTCGTTGAGGAACAGCGCCGCCAATCCGACCAGCATGAACGGCTGAACGTTATAGACCGCCGTGCCAATGGCGATCGAGGCGCGGGAGTAAGAGGCAAACAACAACACCCAGTTACCAACAATCGCCACGCCGCTGAGCACGGCCAGCAGGAAGGTGGTGCGGGTCAGAATGCCGGGGCGCAGGAAACCGAATGCCGCGCAGATCAGCAACAACGTGCCGGCGCCGAACACGCAACGCCAGAACACCACGTCCAGCACCGGCTGCCCGGACACCAGCACAAACCAGCCGATAGTCCCGGAAATCAGCATGGCGGCGGTCATTTCGAATGACCCGTGACGAATTGTTTTGTCCATCATCAGACTCCTGTGTTTGAGCCCAAAGTATGCCAATCCGCCGGGGGGCTTCTCCAGCGCAAAAAGCAGGCTAAACTCGGTATCTGCCTTTTTTATCAAAGCGGTTTCGATTAATCGCCTTACAGGGGATGCGCCATGACTGATGATATCGACCAAGTGCTGATCACGGCGTTGATGGAAGACTCGCGGCGTTCGCTGAAGGCCTTGGCGAACCTCAGCGGCCTGTCCTCGCCCAGCGTCGCCGAGCGTTTGCGCCGCCTCGAAGAGCGCGGCGTGCTCAAGGGTTACACCGTCGAGATTGATCCCAAATGCTTCGGCTATCAGCTCCAGGCCATCGTGCGTATCCGCCCGCTGCCGGGCCAGTTGCAGGAGGTGGAGCGGCAGATCCAGGCCATCCCCGAATTCACCGAGTGCGACAAGGTAACCGGCGACGACTGCTTCATCGCCCGCCTGCATGTGCGCTCGATGGAGCAGTTGGACACCCTGCTCGACCGCCTCAACACCCACGCCGAAACCAACACCGCGATCGTCAAGAAAACCCCGGTCAAGCGACGGTTGCCGCCGATGGCGTGAACCTTTACTCAAATCACAGACAAAAAAAACCCGCTTTCGCGGGTTTTTTATTTCAAGCCTGGCGATTAATCATCGCGGCTCATGATGCCGAAGATCTGCAACAAGCTGATGAACAGGTTGTAGATCGATACATACAGGCTGATGGTCGCCATGATGTAGTTACGCTCGCCGCCGTGAATGATGGCGCTGGTCTGGAACAGAATGCAGACCGACGAGAACAGCACGAAACCTGCGCTGATCGCCAGTTGCAGACCGCTGATCTGGAAGAACAGGCTCGCCAGCGTCGCACCCAGCAACACGAAGAAACCTGCGGTGATGAAGCCGCCGAGGAAACTCATGTCCTTGCGAGTGATCAGCACGTAAGCCGACAGACCGCCGAACACCAGTGCCGTCATCGCGAACGCCGAACTCACCACTTCCGCACCGCCCTGCATACCCAGGTAGCGGTTGAGGATCGGGCCGAGCAGGAAACCCATGAAACCGGTCAGGGCAAACGCCGACACCAGGCCCCACGCGGAATCACGGAGTTTGTTGGTAAGGAAGAAAAGGCCGTAGAAACCGATCAGCACCACGAAGATATTCGGGTAGCCGACACGCATCTGCTGGGCGACAAACGCCATCACGCCGCTGAATGCGAGGGTGAGTGCGAGTAAGCCGTAAGTGTTGCGCAGGACGCGGCTAACCTCTAGCTGCTCAGCCTGCACGCTGTTATTAACTGCGTAATCCTGTTCGCGCATGGCGACACTCCTGTTGGTTTGAAACGTTCAGTCGCAAAGATCATAACAGACGCTCTGTAACAAGCCATCCAGAGAGTTTGACAGTGTGTTTCATTCAGGTATTATGGCGCCCGCAACGCAAACGGAGGTGTGGCCGAGTGGTTTAAGGCAACGGTCTTGAAAACCGTCGACTGTAACAGGTCCATGAGTTCGAATCCCATCGCCTCCGCCATCTTTAGTACGACAAAGCCCTGATTATTCGGGGCTTTGTCGTTTCTGGGGTTTGGTAAAACCTGCCAGCCCACACTTCAGCCCACGCCCTGGATGAAGTATTACTTTTCGACCAGCGGCCAATTTTTCGGATGCTAAATTGTCGCTGCACTCCTGCAGTACTGATAAAGACACAGAGGCTGTAGGAGATCCGGGGCGAAAGTAACGACTTGATCTCGTTCCCAACACGCGATGATGCACTGCGGATTAAAGGCTCGACATATCACTTCTTTCACCTCTAACAAAACCTGGCAATCGCTGGTCGTCTTTAGCGCGTGCAGATCGCGGCTCAGGCAACCAGGCGTATCAACGTCAGGGATCGAGCTCGCTGATCAACTGAGCACAATGTTGACTGCCGAGGCATAACATCTCAGGCTAATGAGCGCAGCTCTGCCACAGAAAGTACCTGACAGCTCCGTGATCTGCACTCCAACAACAATTTAACGTGGAGCGGCAACGCTTGGAATTAAGACAGCTGCGCTATTTCGTAAAAATCATCGAACACGGAAGCTTGGGACGCGCAGCTCTTGAACTGGACGTCGGCGTTTCAGCCCTTAGCCAACAGATCGCGAAACTTGAAAGTGAGCTGTCAACCCGCCTCCTTAATCGCACCACGACTGGCGTCACACCTACCAGCTCCGGTATGGCGTTCCTGCACCATGCCCAGCTCTGCTTGCGGCAAGCCGAAAATGCGATCATGGCCGCTCACCGTGGGCGAATGAGTGGGTATGTCACCGTCGGAATGGCGCCCACGACTGCCACTGTTCTCGCCCTGCCACTGATCAATGCGATGCGAGAGCGCTACCCGGATATTCAATTGCATCTGGTCGAGATGTTGTCCGGGCATTTGGCCACGCAACTCAATGCTCGCCAGATCGACCTGGCCATTCTTTTTCAACTCGAGGGTGGTAAGCGCTGGAGCGTGACGCCGCTGCTCGACGAGAAACTATTTGTCATCAGCTCACCGCACCTGCCCCACGCACCACAAGGAACCAGCGTGCAACTGGCGGATCTAGGTCAACTTCCACTGGTGATGCCGAGTGCGCAACACGGTTTGCGCTCTACGCTGATGGTTGCGTTTGAACGTTCGGGATTGGCTCCCAACATCATCATGGAAGTGGATGGTCTTGCCGTACTGATGAACGCCGTACGCGCAGGTCATGCTGCCACCATCCAGCCCGGTGCGGCAGCGGCGCTCAAAGGTGAGTCGGGACTTTCAGTAGTGGAAATTTCCGATGCTCACGCAGGGCGACGAAACCTGTTGGCGACACTGCCTGATGATGAGCTGTCCCCCGCCGCCCTGGCTGCGCGGCTGGTTATTACGGATGTCGCTCGGCAGTTGGTCATTGATCAACAATGGCCGGGAGCGTCGTGGATCGAGGACGTCGTGCCATGATGCCGGCTAACCCTCTTCCCGGCGTCCAATACTGTTGTTATTCGCAGCAAAGCCTTTATAAAAACTAAACACCCCGAGTCATTTCGCGCCTTTCGACAATAAGCTGACAGCTCTACCTTCTCCCCACTCGCGAGGAGCACTTCGTTCATGCCTCCTTGCGATTGAGGAGTGATGATGATCGACGTATTAGTAATTGGCGGCGGCAATGCGGCCTTGTGTGCAGCCTTGATGGCTCGGGAGGCCGGCGCCAGCGTCATGTTGCTGGAGGGTGCACCAAAAGCCTGGCGCGGCGGCAACTCGCAACACACCCGAAACCTGCGCTGCATGCACGACGCGCCGCAAGATGTACTGGTCGATGCCTATCCCGAAGAAGAGTATTGGCAGGATCTGCTGAAGGTCACCGGTGGGCTTACCGACGAGAAGCTTGCACGTCTTGTCATCCGTGCCTCGTCGAACTGCCGTGACTGGATGCGCTCCCATGGCGTGCATTTTCAGCCATCGCTGTCCGGCGCCCTTCATGTTGCGCGCACCAATGCATTTTTCATGGGGGGCGGCAAAGCGCTGGTTAATGCGTATTTCCGTAGCGCCGAGCGGCTGGGCGTCAAGATCCGCTATAACGCTCAAGTCACTGACATTGAGATGGAAGGCGCAGAGTTCGTCGCGGCGTACATCGGTGAACGTGAGATCGATGGTCAGCGTTTACCCGCCGAGCGTATTCAGGCCAAAGCCTGCGTTCTGGCGGCTGGCGGTTTCGAGTCGAACCGCGAGTGGCTCCGTGAGGCTTGGGGTCAAAACGATCGCGGTGAATGGCCGTCAGACAACTTTCTGATTCGCGGGACGCGCTTCAATACCGGCGTACTGCTTCGCCGCATGCAGAACCTGGGCGCCGATTTTATCGGCGACCCGACTCAAGCACACATGGTGGCCATCGACGCCCGTGCCCCCCTCTATGACGGTGGTATCTGCACCCGTATCGATTGCGTATCGCTGGGCGTAGTGGTCAATCGCGACGGCGAACGCTTCTATGACGAAGGCGAGGATTTCTGGCCCAAGCGCTATGCAATCTGGGGACGCCTGGTGGCCGGGCAACCCGGTCAACAGGCCTACTCAATCATCGACCAACAAGCCCTCGGCCGTTTCATGCCTCCGGTGTTTCCTGGCACTAAAGCCAACTCCCTGCAAGACCTGGCCCGCCAATTGAAGCTTCCCGTAACGCAATTCGTCAAAACCATCGAGCAATACAACGCCGCCTGCCGCGTTGGCACGTTCGACCACACCGCGCTGGACGATTGCCACACCGAGGGTTTGACACCCGCCAAAACCCATTGGGCTCGCCCACTGGTAAAGCCCCCCTTCTGCGCCTACCCGCTCAAGCCCGGCGTGACCTTCACCTATTTGGGCCTCGCTACCGACGATACCGCCGCCGTTCACTTCAACGGCAAGCCTTGCCCCAACCTGTTCGTCGCAGGAGAAATGATGGCGGGCAATGTATTGGGCAAGGGCTATACCGCCGGCATCGGCATGGCCATCGGTACCGCATTCGGTCGGATTGCCGGTGTACAGGCAGCCGCTTCGGCAGGCTTTGTTTCTCGTTCACAAACGGAATTTAGACATGCAGCTGTTTGATCCCAAGGCACCGAGCGATTTGATTCCGGTGCTCAACCTTGATGAAAGCGAAGTTCAGCGACAAATGACCGTTTGCAATGCCTGCCGTTATTGCGAGGGCTTCTGCGCTGTATTTCCGGCCATGACACGACGTCTGGAGTTTTCTCAGGCGGATATCCACTACCTGGCGAACCTTTGCCATAACTGCGGTGCGTGCCTGCATGCCTGTCAGTACGCCGCACCTCACGAATTCGAAATCAATGTACCCAAGGCCATGGCCAAAGTCCGCCTCGACACTTACGCCGAGTACGCCTGGCCACAGGTGATGGGCACGCTATACCGGCGCAACGGACTGACTCTGGCACTGTCAGCCGGTGCCGGGCTGGCATTGTTCCTGTGTCTCACGTTGATGGTGATGGGCAACCTGTTCACGGCGATACCCGGGGGAAATTTCTACGAGATCTTCCCCCACAACACCCTCGCCGTAATGTTCGGTGCCGTTTTCGGATTCGCGGTACTCGCGTTGACCCTTGGCGTGCGGCGCTTCTGGCGCAATGTTTCACCGGCCGACGCGCCCGCGCAGGAAAAAACCGCTGCTGCACTGGAAGCCACGGCCAACGTCGCCCGGCTCAAATTTCTGGACGGAGGCCATGGCGAGGGCTGCAATAACGCTGATGATCGATTCACCTTGTGGCGGCGGCGCTTCCACCACTTCACCTTCTACGGCTTCATGCTGTGCTTCGCAGCCACTGGGGTCGCCACGCTCTACCATTTCCTTCTGGACTGGTCGGCGCCCTACCCCGTATCGAGCTTGCCAGTGATGCTGGGCATCAGCGGCGGGCTCGGGTTGCTGGTCGGCCCTGCGGGTCTGTTGTGGTTGAACCTGCGTCGCAATCCCGAACACGGCGACGAAAACCAGAAACCCATGGATCGCGGCTTTATCGCACTGCTGTTCCTGGTCAGCGCCAGCGGCCTGGCACTCCTGGCGTTCCGTGAAACCGCAGCCCTGGGCCTGTTGCTGGCGATCCATCTCGGCCTGGTCATGGCGTTTTTCCTGACCATGCCCTACAGCAAATTCGCCCATGGCATCTTCCGTAGCGCCGCGCTGCTCAAGTACTCCATCGAAAAACGCCAACCCAACCCGATTAACGCCGGAAGCGACTGATCGTAGAACCACTCATTCCAATAACAATATTGATCACCTGAGTAACCATAATGAAAACAACAACTCAAGACAGCCGATCCAAGGGGTCGAAGCTGGGCGCCATTCTACGGGTCACCAGCGGCAACTTTCTCGAACAGTTTGACTTCTTTCTGTTCGGGTTTTACGCGACCTACATCGCCCAGACGTTCTTTCCTGCCACCAGCGAGTTCGCCTCGCTGATGATGACCTTCGCCGTATTCGGCTCGGGATTCCTGATGCGCCCACTGGGCGCTATCGTGCTGGGGGCATACATCGACAAGGTGGGGCGGCGCAAGGGATTGATCGTGACACTGTCGATCATGGCAGCGGGAACGGTATTGATTGCACTCGTGCCGGGCTATGCCAGCATTGGTGTCGCGGCACCTGTACTGGTATTGATGGGACGACTGTTGCAGGGCTTCTCCGCAGGGGCGGAGATGGGTGGCGTTTCAGTGTATCTGGCTGAAATCGCCACGCCGGGTCGCCGCGGTTTCTACACCAGTTGGCAGTCGGCAAGCCAGCAGGTGGCAATCATTCTTGCAGCCGCCTTGGGCTACACGATAAACGCGTCCATGGAAGCTGCCGAAGTGGCCGCCTGGGGCTGGCGGATCCCCTTCTTTATAGGGTGCGTGATTATTCCATTCATCTTCGTCATTCGCCGCTCGCTACAGGAAACCGATGCGTTCAAAGCACGCGCGCACCACCCAAGTGCCAATGAAGTGTTTCGCTCGATGCGAGACAACTGGCGAACAGTGCTGGCGGGTGGCTTGCTGGCCTCAATGACCACCACCACGTTCTATCTGATTACCGTCTACACCCCCACCTTCGGAAGGACTGTACTGAACCTGAGCACCACCGACAGTCTGGTGGTCACGCTCTTCGTCGGCCTGAGCAACTTCATTTGGCTACCCATCGGCGGCACACTCTCCGACCGTATCGGCCGTCGCCCCTTGTTGCTGGCGATTTCCTTGCTGTGCCTGTTCACCGCTTATCCCGCCATGCATTGGCTGGCCGCAGCGGCAAGCTTTGAACGCCTGCTCGCCGTGCTGTTGTACTTCTCTTTCTTCTTTGGCATTTACAACGGCGCGATGGTTGCAGCTTTGACTGAGGTGATGCCGCAGAACGTACGAGTCGTGGGATTTTCTCTGGCATTCAGTTTGGCGACCGCTTTTTTTGGCGGTTTCACACCCGCCGTATCCACAATCCTGGTGCAGGCAACCGGTGACAAGGCGTCGCCTGCCTACTGGCTGATGTTTGCCGCTTTGTGTGGTTTCACAGCGACGACGATCTTGTATCGCCGGCAAAAAGTAGTGACAGTCAACGCTTGATCAACGAGCGGTTTCGTTGGCGTTCAATCGCTCTACCCTGCCTGCATTGACTCGTCTTTCGTATCAATGCAGGCCTGCCACGCATCTGTCCTGTCCAACACCCTGCCCCATCGTCCTGATAAGCGCCGAGCAGGACGGCATCAAATTTTGAAATGCCCCAGCAAGCTTTGCAGGCGATTACCGATCATATGCATCTCGTCGACTGTCTTGACCCCGAGCTGAGTCTGGTTGGCAACGGCGTCAATTGCGCGCGCGATCTGATGCACCCCACGATTGATCTCTTCCGCCACCGAGGTCTGTTCCTCGGCAGCACTGGCGATCTGTGCGTTCATCGCATTGATAGTCGCGATCAGCTCGACAGTGTTGCCCAGGAACTCACCCGCCTGGTCGGCCTGAGCGTTAGCGCCTTGAGCGGCTTCGGTGGATTGGTGCATTGCATTGACCACCCCTCCAGTAGCGCTCTTGAGGCGTTCAACCATCGCTTGGATTTCCTGGGTACTCCGCTGGGTACGGCTGGCCAACGCTCGCACTTCATCAGCAACCACCGCAAAACCGCGCCCGGCAGCACCTGCACGGGCGGCTTCAATGGCCGCATTGAGCGCGAGAAGATTGGTCTGTTCAGCAATCGAGCGAATGACATCCAGCACGGAGACGATAGACGTTACATCGCTTTGAAGATGCTTCATGGAAATACCGCTCTCATCAAGCTCAACGGTCAGCGCCTGAATTCGCGTAATGCTGCCATCGACAATTTGCCTGGCGTGCCGGGACTGCTTGTCGGTCTCGACGGCTGCCTCTGCAGCATTTTGTGCGCTGACCGACACCTCCTGCGCCGCCGCCGACATCTGGTTTATGGCCGCAGCCACCAGGTCTGTTTCCTGACGCTGCTTGTCCATGGCACGATCAATTTGTCGGCTCTGATCGGCCACACGACTGACGGATCCATTCAACTGCTCGCTCATGGCAACAATCTGGCTGACAAGGCTGTGAATCTTTTCGATAAACGCATTGAACGAACCGGCCAGTTGCCCAAACTCATCTCGACTGACAACCGGCAGACGCCGCGTCAGATCCCCCTCGCCCGCAGCGATTTCATCAAGGTGGGCCCGGATCAGGGTCAAGGGACGCAAGCTGCGCTTGACCAGCAGTAAAGCCAACGCACCGATAATGCCAACCAGCACACAAGCAATGATGGCGATGCTGTACATCAAGCTGTGCACCCGCGCATCAACATCAGCCCGCACCTTGGCGACCTGAACTTCAATACTGTCCAGATTGATCGCCGTGACCACCACCATGTCCCACTTGGGCAAATAAAAACTATATGCGAGCTTCGCCACCACCTTATCGGTGTTGACCAACCCACCCGAATAGGTGACGAAGTGAGTCTCGTTTTTTGCCGCAGCGACCATTTCGCGGTTCAAGTATTTTCCGTTGATGTCTTTGCGATCACTCATGTTGGTGCCGATGCCTTCGCTGCTTTCACCGCGAAACAGGCGTACAACCTGGCTGTCATAACCGATGAAATAGCCGTCATCGCCGTACTTCATTTTCGACAAGCGGGTGATCGCCAACGCTCGGCTGGACGGATCCCCGGCAGCAGCCCGATCATAAAGTTCGGCGATGGAAGTGCGAGCAATGCTCGCGTAATCCTTGAGCCGAGCACGGCTCTCCTCAAGCAGTCGCTCGCGGGTCTGAGCGACTTCTTGCTCGGCCTGGGACTGTAAAGTGCCGCGGGTGCTCAAACCTGAAACCAGGGCAAACAACATCACCGGAAACAAGGTCAGCAACAGTATTTTGGTTTTAAACGACATCGTTGAAATCCTTCACCCAATCCTGTGAGGCCGAGGCTGAAAAGGCGGCCTGCGAATATCGCGAGGCCGCGATCAGGGAATCACCAGAGCGCGATGTCGTAGGTAAAGTAGATCCGATTACTATCCCGGCCACGGGAATAATCAGAGCGGTAAACGTAGTTACGCAACCGCACACCCAGCCCTTGGAAGGTGCCTTGCTGCACTACATAAGCAAGTTCGGCGTCACGCTCCCACTCTTTTACCGTGGTGTTGGACTTACCGTCGTTGCCGCTCAGATAGCGAGTAGAGAAAGTCAGGCCCGGCACACCGAGGGCGGCAAAGTTATAGCCGTAGTTAAGCATCCAGGTCTTCTCATCTTCCTCGATGAATTTACCTATCCCGGCGTTGCTGAACGAGTAGACAGTCGCGCCACTGATGAAGGGCAAACCGGCATCGCCGCTCAGGGTCTGGTATCCGCCACCAAAGGTGTGGCCGGAAATGGCATAGGACAGTTGCCCGCTCAGCATGTTGTTATCGATCTTGCCGCTGTAGGCAGAGCCGGTGTCGACACTGTTGAAGTAGCGTAAATCACTGGTCAGTACACCGCCGCCCAAGGGTAGGTCGTGCTGGATACCTGCAAAATTCTGACGGTAAAAGTTTTCCAGTTCGCCGTAGAAGTAACTCAAACGAATGTTTTTCCCGAGCTTGTATTCGGCGCCGGCATAGCTGAAATCTCCGGATTTATCACCGCTGTAGCCGTCAGGAACAATCGGCATACTGTCGCTGGAATCACGCAGTTTGAATCGATCCAGATAACCCCCGGTGAGGGTGAGGTTCTGAATGTCGACGCTACTGATTTGTGTGCCTTGGTAGGTTTGCGGCAATAAACGCGCATCGTTGTAGATCAGCACCGGAGTCTTGGGGAGCAAGGTGCCGTATTTGACCGTGGTCTTGGCCAGTTGGGCCTTGGCGGTCATCCCCATACTTGCGAATTCGTCGGCCGCACGACCGTCATCATGGACGGGCAACAAGCCAGTCCCGCTGCGCCCACGGCCTGAGTCGAGCTTGACCCCGACCAAGCCAAGGGCATCCACACCAAACCCGATCGTGCCGGGGGTAAATCCCGACTGATAATCCAGCAGGAATCCCTGGGCCCACTCGGTTCGTTCGCTCTTGGCCGTCCTGGCCGCTTTGGCACTCAAGCCATGCTCGTCGCGGAAATTTTCATTGAAATAGACGTTGCGTAATTGCAGCTTGAGCTTGCTGTCGTCGATAAATCCTTCTGCACTGGCACTGGCCAGCGGCAACAAACCAAGAAATGAAAACAGCACCCGTTGGGTATGCAAAGTGGTCATTGGCAAACTACTCATTGTTGTTATTTGGAGTGCAGGACGTCGCGCGCCTCGCTGATGAGGCGCGTCAGGGAAGAACAGATGGTGTGGTTGAATCAGGTGAAGAGACTGATCGCACCGGTCAACAGGGCTATAGCCGTGATCACCAGGGAAGTGAGAACTGCCCATTTGACGGTGGCTTTCTGGAAGTCACCGATATCGCGATCGACCATCCCCACCAGCAACAGGGTCGAAGCCACGAGAGGGCTCATCAGATGCACCGGCTGTCCGAGTATCGAGGCCCGGGCGATTTCAAGCGGGTCGATGCCATAGGCAGCGGCCGCGTTGGCCAGGATAGGTACAACCCCGAAGTAGTAGGCATCGTTGGAAAGAACAAAAGTCAGCGGCATGCTGGTGATCGCCACCACCAGTGGGAACAGATGACCCCAGGATGGCGGAATCCAGTCAACCAGCGTTTGCGCCAGAGAATCGACCATCTTGGTGCCCGAGAAAATCCCGGCAAAGATACCGGCGGCAAACACCAACAGTACGACAGTCATGGCGTTGCCCGAGTGGGCAAGAATGCGTTCTTTCTGAATATCCAGTTGCGGGTAGTTGATCATCAGTGCCAGGACAAAGCCGATCAGGAACAGGATCGCCGAGTGCATGATCCCCATGACCAGCGCGACCATGACCGCGATCACCAGCAACAGGTTCACGTAGGCAAGTTTAGGCCGCTTGTGCGGGGTATCGCCCAGGATCGCGTCGATGTAGCAATTACCGCCACCGCTTTGTAGCTGCACATTACCGATGCGCTTACGCTCGGCACGGCCCAGGAGGAAAGCGGTAAACACCACCCACATCGCGCCGCCGATCATGGTCGGCAGCAAGGGCACGAAGTATTCGCCGGCATCCAGGCCCAGTGCCGCGATTGCCCTTGTAGCGGGGCCACCCCATGGGGTCATGCCGCTCATGATACTCAAGGACAACATGGCGATGGTCGCCAGAATCATCGGATTCATGCCGATACGCTTGTACAACGGCAGCATTGCCGCGCAGGTGATCATGTAGGTGGTTGTGCCGTCGCCGTCGAGCGCGACCACCAGTGACAGCAGCGCGGTGCCGATAGCAATTTTCATCGGATCGCCGTTTACGCGCTTGAGAATCTTGCGAATCAACGGGTCGAACAACCCCGCATCAATCATCAGGCCGAAGAAGAGGATGGCGAACAGCAGGAGCGCAGCCGAAGGCGCAACCATCTTCAGGCCGTCGAGCATCATCTTGCCCGTAGTGCCACCAAAACCGCCAATCACCGCAAACACTATCGGCACCACAGTCAGGGCGACAATCGGCGATAGGCGTTTCGACATTATCAGGTAGGTGAAAACCACCACCATGGCCAAACCAAGAAATGCGAGCATAGGTCAGTTCTCTTGTTCTTATCAGTAGCGTGGCCGATGCGCAGGCGCACGACCCCGTGCCCGCCAGACGGCCCGATCAACGGTGCCTGGCGGGGGTGTTCTTTGAGGTATTTAAGGGGGCTCGATTCAGCTGCGACCGGTTAGACCTGTTCCGTGACCTTCAGGCCATCCCAATCCGGGTTCTGAACTAGGGTCGGGGTCGCTGCAGGCGAAGGTTTGCCGTCCAGTGTCCGCATCAGCGTTTCGCGATCGCAGGCGTTCTCCGAGATGGACATCACCACGGTGGCCACGGCGTTGCTTGCCAGACTGGTCAACGCCCGGGCTTCCGACATGAAGCGATCGATCCCGATCAGCAGGGCAAGGCCGGCCAAGGGAATGTCATGGATCACAGTCAGTGTCGACGCCAGCGCGACAAAACCGGCGCCGGTGACGCCTGCCGCGCCCTTCGAGGACAACAGCATGATTGCCAGCATGGTCACGGTCTGTGTCAGGCTCAGCTCGATGTTGCAGGCCTGAGCAATGAACACCGCTGCCAGCGAGAGGTAGATCGCCGTTCCGTCGAGGTTGAACGAGTAACCCGTTGGCAGCACCAGCCCCACCACGCCTTTTTTGCAACCCAGGGCTTGCAACTTTTCCAGCATCCGCGGCATCACCGGCTCGGTGGAGGAAGTCCCGAGCACCACCAGGAATTCTTCGCGGAAGTAGCGCAGCAACTTCCATAGACTGAAGCCATTCGCCCGGCAGATGCTCCCCAGCACCACAAAGACGAAGAAGGCGCAGGCGATGTACAACGTCATGATCAGCTTGGCCAACGAGCCCAGCGATGTAATACCGTACTGGCCCACGGTGAAGGCCAAAGCGCCGAAGGCACCGACCGGAGCGAAGCGCATCAAGTAGGAGAAGATCTTGAACACCATGTGCGAGGCGGATTCCAGTACATCCAGTACCGGCTTGCCACGCTCGCCTATGGCCGACAGAGCAAAACCGCAAAGCACCGCGATGAACAACACCGGCAGCACTTCGCCTTTATTGAAGGCACCGATGAACGTGTCGGGGATGATGTGCATGAAAAACTCGACCACTCCCAGCTTCGCAGCGGAATCGGTGTACTGCGACAGGCCCTGGGTGTTCAACTGGGTGGGGTCAATGTTCATGCCCACACCGGGCTTGAACAAGTAGACCGACACTAGGCCGATGATCAAACTGATCACGGTCAGCGCCAGGAACAGCAGCATGGTCTTGCTCAACAGACGCCCGAGGGAGCGTTTGTCGCTCATGCCGGCGATGCCGGTGACGATGGTGCAGAACACCACCGGAGCGATCATCATCTTGATCAGCTTGATGAAGGCATCACCCAGCGGTTTCAAGGCAATGGCCTGTTGCGACCAAAAATGTCCGACCAGCACGCCCAACAGCACGGCGAAGAGAATCTGGAAGTAGAGCGATTTTACAACTTTCATGGCATCACCCATTTTTAGAATTGTGCTGATGCAAGAACGGCAATGACTAGGGGAAATTATCCGGCAAGTCGTCGGGAAGCCGCGGCGTAGACAAAACCGGAGAACAGCCTGCGCGATGTACGCACCACAGAGGCACGAATGGTCTCACCCTGAGCGCCGGTGTAGGACAATACGACATCTATTCCACCACTTGGGTGTTCAATGCGTACTTGCTGCAAGCGCGGCTCGCTAACCCCGCCGAGCAATTGCGCGACCACACTGCCTTCAGTGACGCAAGCTGTAGCCAGACCGATGGAGCCGGTAATCGCCAAGGCCCGGTGGCAGTTGTGTGGCATGAAGTAGCGCACCTGGATTGTGCCACCAGCCTTGGCCGGTGAAACCAGTACTGGCTTGGGGATCACTTTGTCGCTGACATCACCCAGGCCCATTGCCAGGCCAGCTTGCAGTCGCAAGGATTCCAGGCGACGCAGAAACTCTTTGTCGGCATCCAGCTCAGCAGGACTTTCATCACCGCGCTTACCCAACTGGCCGGCTTCGACGATCATCATCGGCATCGCCATGTCGATGCAGGTCACTGCAATACCGTCGATCAGATCCTGCGTTTGCCCCGTCGGGAAAAGCTTGCCCGTCTTGCTGCCCGCCGCATCCAGGAAGGTCAGTTGCACAGGAGCGGCGGTACCCGGCACACCATCGATGGCGGTGTCGCCTTCATAGCTGACCTTGCCACCCGGGGTCTGTACCTCGGCGTTCACAAAAGTCCCCGTGTTGAGGTTGCGAATACGCACAAGGGTCAGGTCTTTGGTGCCTTTTACCAACCCCTGTTCAATGGCGAACGGCCCAACGGCGCAAAGCATGTTGCCGCAATTGGGCGCAGTGTCGACTCGACGCTGGGAGACCATGACTTGAACGAACAGATAATCGACATCCGCGTCAGGATGCAACGAAGGACTGACGATCGCCACCTTGCTGGTTTGTGGACTACCGCCACCGATACCGTCAATTTCCAGCTCATGGCCAGAACCCATAAGGTTGAGCAGCAGCTCATCACGCTCTTCGATTGCAACAGGTAGATCCCAGGCGAGAAATACCGGGCCCTTGGAAGTACCACCGCGCATAAGCACACAGGGAATTCGTTGCATGAATACTGACTCTTGTTGATCAATGGGGGTTATTGATGTCTTGTGAGCAAGAGTCGCAGGCTTTCAAAATTGTTTCCAATGCAAATATCAGCCTGATTATTGCGTTTGACGAATGATAAACCTAGGATGACCGGGCTGAACAACGCTCCTCTGATGGGATAAAAAAAGTGAATTATGAGCTCAATGACATCCGATCTTTCGTGAAGATCGCAGAACTTGGAAGCTTCCACGAAGCTGCCGATGCATTGCATCTCTCTCAACCCGCGTTGAGTCGAAGAATGAAAAAGCTTGAAGAGGGATTGGGAACAGCGCTTCTTGATCGCACGACAAGAAGGGTTAGCCTCACCAGCGTTGGGCGAGACTTCCTGCCCAAGGCACGACGCTTACTGGATGACTTCGACGACTCGATACTGAACATCCGCGAGCTGGCAGAGCGGCAGAGCGGTCGTGTCACCCTCGCCTGCATCCCCACCGCAGCCTTCTACTTCCTCCCGTCGGTGATCCGCCTCTACAACGAGCGCTACCCACAAATCCGCATTCGCTTGCTTGATCTCAGTGCGAACGAAGGACTGGAGGCTGTTCTGCGTGGCGAAGCCGACTTTGGCATCAACATGATGAGCGGCCAGCACCCAGACATTGAGTTTGTGCCGTTGGTCAACGAGCCTTTTGTTTTGGCTTGTCGACGCGATCATGAGCTGGCCGGGCGCAGTTCGGTCACCTGGTCTGAACTGAGCAATTACCGCCTTATCGGGGTCGGTCGCCTGAGCGGCAACCGCATGTTGCTGGACCACGCGTTGTCGGGCTTGAGCTGGCGTCCGCAGTGGTTCTATGAAGTGCAACACCTCTCTACATCACTGGGCCTGGTAGAAGCTGGATTAGGCGTTTCGGCAATGCCGAGCCTCGCAATGCCGGCGGTGGATCATCCCACCTTGGTGAGCGTCCCTTTGATAGAGCCTATTGTGAACCGATCGCTGGGACTGGTTTACCGAAGAGGCGCCTCACTTTCTCCGGCAGCGGAAAAATTCGTGTCAATACTGCTGGAACAGTGGGAGAAATGACGCAACTCCCCCCGCACAGATCCGTACGTGCGTGACGACCACATACGGCTCCTACTCATTTCATGCAGGGCGGTCGCGGCCAGCTCCACTTCGCGGTACTGGCGTTGCATCCCTGCGCTGACTTCCCGGGCAATCCCCGAGGAGGTATTCGCGCTGTTGCGGGTATCCAGGGAGGCGGTTTGAATGTCGCGAATAATCGGCTGCAACTTGTCCAGAAAACGGTTGAACCCATTGGCCAATTGGCCCAGTTCAAAATAACGCGCCGCGGCGTTATGAAACGCCAGCAGGCGGTGCGTTCACTGGGTGACCATATCTTCGTACTCGAGCCCGAGCCCTACCTGGAAACCGAGGAGGACGTCTACATCCAACAGTTCACCAAGCTGATCGTGAACGTGGGCGGCGTACCCAGCGACTGGGCAGAACCACAGGGCTTACCGGTTGAGATCCAGCCCCTGAGCAAGCCCTATGCAAACTGGACCGGCGGCGTATTCCGCGCGTTGGTGCTGGCCGACGGCAAGCCCGTTCCTTTCGCCGAGATCGAAATCGAATACGTCAACCATTCCGTCGATATCAAAAACAACGCCTTCGGCAAGCAGGACTATGTCACGGCCCCCCAAGCCTCCTTCAAATCCCTGAGTACGTATTCGGATGCCCAAGGAATCGTCACCATCGGCCTGCCCCGTGCCGGCTGGTGGGGCATTGCGGCGCTCAACATTGGCACAACGAAAACCCATAAAAGCAAACCCCTTTCGCAAGACGCCATACTGTGGGTGCAGGCCAGAGACATGAAATGACAATAGGCCGTTCGGGGGGAAGTGCTTGGGTCCACGGCAGCTCGACCAAAATGTGAAGAATGAGCCTCCTTGAGGCATTCAAGCCAAACGCATGGGCTGGGTTGTGATTGCCGGGATCGAGGCGTTGTCGAACTGCCCTGCGCGAACGGCTACCTCGTGAACCCGTTCATTTGCGCCCACACCAATCGTCGTGACAACAAATATGGTTGTTCACTGCAAAACCGCCTACGCTTGTTGAATGATCCCCAAGCCTTTGCTCAGATGATGTATCGGGCTGGAGCGATCTGATTTCTTTCTACCGTCCGCTCATCGCCGAATCCGGACCTGCCCGCGCGTATCGCCAGCAACTGGCCCCTCGATCCGGTCGACCCGACCAGCATGTACGGTGCAACGGGCGAAGACTACACCCATTACCCCACCTGTCGTTCTCAAGCGACCGATGCCGCAGCACCTCTGGAAACGGGGCGCTGTTCACGTTCTCCCATTGAGGAAGATGAGTATGTATCGGCCGAGCACGATTCCTTATCAGCAGCATCGAGGGTTCAGCCGAACCTTCACTCAGGGTCATTTGAGCCTTGGATTGTTCTTTCCTTTGGAGGCCTTCGATGGGGACACTCCGAGCATGCTCAATCAGGTCGCACTGGCCAAACAAGCAGAGGCGCTGGGCTTCTGCGCGCTCTGGTTTCGCGACGTGCCGCTTCGGGACCCTGGTTTCGGCGATGTGGGCCAGCTGTTCGACCCTTGGGTTTACCTGGGCTATATGGCTGCTCATACGTCGGAGATAGCGCTTGGCACCGCCTCCATTGCCATCCCTTTACACCATCCTCTGCACACGGCCAAGGCGTCAGCCAGCGTCGATCAGTTGAGCGCAGGTCGCTTGATTCTGGGAGTTGCTTCCGGCGATCGTCCTGTGGAGTTTTCGGCTTTTGGCGTCGATCCCGAAAGACGCGGAGAAATCTTTCGAGAACACTACGAGGTGATTCGCCAAGCCCACAGCACCAGCTTTGAGCCCATTCGCTGGAGCGGTGGAGAGATGCGGGGCGCAGACCTCATTCCGAAACCCACAACCCAAGTCATTCCAATGCTCGTGACCGGGAATAGTCGCCAGTCACTGGATTGGATCGCACGCGAAAGCGTCGGATGGATCAACTATCCACGTATACCGAACATGCAGCGACTGATCGTGGAGGATTGGCGGCAGGAGGTCATGAAGCAATGTGGCTCCGTCTATAAGCCCTTCACTCAGTCGCTTTACATCGACCTCGATGAGACCCCGTCGACGCCGCCCACTCGCATTCATTTGGGGTTCAAACTGGGACGCTACCATCTCCGGTTTTTGCTGGAGTCACTTGAGGAAATCGGAGTGGACCACGTTATCCTGAATCTCAAATACGGAAAGCGCCCTGCTGCGCAAGTCATTGAAGAGCTGGGCACTCACATCGTTCCGCAATTCGGAGTACAGCCGCGTCCTGAAGCGAAATGATGCGCCGGCCGCCTCCATGCCGGCCGAGGTGGTGCGGTTCAACAGGTCGAATCATCCGGCCGATACCTGCTCAAGGAATATCAGTTGCAACGGCTCTTCGAGCAGGTCATCTGCCGTGGCGGCAAAGCGCTGAAAGTAAGGCATCGAAAAATGCGCATCCAGCGCCGCCTGATCCCTGAAAGCCTCGCGCATGTAGAACGTGCCCTGCTCGTCACGCAGCTTGAACAACACATAATCGAGATTGCCCGGCTCTGCGCGGGTCGGCTCTACCAGCGCCAGCAATTCTTGTTTCAATGCCAGTTCTTTGCCTGCCTTGGCCTTGAGCATGGCAATCGATACCAACACGTTACTGGACGTATTCACCGTCAACGCTCCAACATTAAAAAATCGAAAGTGATGCCGCAGGCGGTTCAGCGGGCCCGCAAGCGAGCACGCCTGATGAGTAAAATCAGAAACCTTCGAGAACGATCTTGCCCCGGGCCTTGCCGCTCTCGACCAGCGCATGGGCACGACGCATGTTTGCCGCATTGATCGCACCGAAGTGCTCGCCCACGGTGGTTTGCAGAACGCCTTGGTCAATCAGAGCGCTGACCCGATTGAGCAGATGATGCTGGTTGATCATATCCGGGGTTTCATACAGCGAGCGGGTAAACATCAGCTCCCAATGCAACGACAGCGACTTGCGCTTGAGCGGCATCACGTCGAGGGTTTCGGGATCGTCAATCACAGCCAGACGCCCTTGCGGCTTGAGTACGTCGATCAGTTGTGCAAAGTGCTGCTCGGTGTGAGTCAGGCTGGCGACATAGTCGATCTCCGGCACGCCGAGGGCTTGCAACTGTGCGAGCAGTGGCTGGCTATGATCGATCACGTGATGCGCGCCCAACTGCCGCACCCAATCAGCGGTTTCCTGGCGTGAGGCGGTACCTATGACGCTAAGGCGGGTCAACTGTCGGGCCAGTTGCACCAGCATCGAACCGACGCCGCCAGCCGCTCCAGTGATCAACAGGCACTTGCCCTCCCCCGATCCCTCGGCGACACCGAGCCGGTCAAACAATAATTCCCAGGCAGTGATCGAGGTCAACGGCAACGCGGCCGCATCGGCTGCACTCAATGAACGAGGCTTGTGCCCGACGATCCGCTCATCGACCAAATGGAATTCGCTGTAGCTGCCGGTGCGGGCAATCGAGCCGGCATAGAACACTTCATCGCCCGGCTGAAACAACGTCACTTCAGAGCCGACCTCGCGGACAATGCCTGTGGCATCCCAGCCGAGGATTTTCGGTTCTTTTGTGAAAGTTCCGGCGCGCACCTTGGTATCGACCGGATTCACTGATACCGCGCGAACTTCAACCAGCAGATCCCGTGGGCCAGGTGTGGGCACCGGGAGACTGATGTCAATCAATGCTTGTGGATTGTCGATGGGCAAAGCGTGTTCGGTGAAGGTGATGGCTTTCATGGACACTCGCTGTCTGAAGGGTTTGTGCATTCGCTTGCAGCCATCTTCGACTTCCCATGTGCAAAGAAAAACAAGCAGAATGCGCCAACACTTTCACTGCAGGAGTGAAAATGATCCGTATCGATGATCTTGGTTTATTCATCCGCAGCGCCGCGCTGGGCAGTTTCACCGCAGCGGCGCTGGAGGCTGATCTTCTGCCTGGTCAGGTCGCCGCCGCCATCAAACGTCTGGAACGCGAGCTGGACGTGCGCCTGTTCGCCCGCACCACTCGCAGCCTGCGATTGACTGCCGAGGGCGAGCAATATCTGCCCACCGCCCACGCAGTGCTTGAGACCCTGAAGCAAGGCAAGGAAAACCTGCGTGGTGAGAACGCCACGCTGCGAGGTGTACTGCAAGTGACAGCGCCGTCCGATCTGGGGCGCAACATACTGCTGCCGTGGTTGACGCAGTTCCGCCGTCAGCATCCAGAATTGACGTTGCGTTTTTTCCTGTCGGACCAGATGGCCAATCTGTTTCGCGACCCGGTGGACGTGGCGATTCGATACGGCCCGAACGAAGACGCCAACTATGTGGCACTGCCGCTTGCACCGTGGAACCAGCGGGTGCTGGTTGCCTCGCCGGAGTATGTGCAACGCTGCGGTTCTCCCCAAACGCCGGATGACTTGAGCAAGCATCCCTGCCTGCTCTATCTGCAAAATGGCCGGGTCTACGACAAGTGGAACCTTGGCGGGCAAACCGTTCAGGTTTCAGGACCGTTGTTCAGCGACGACGCCGATGTCGTGCGGCGCTGGTCATTGGAGGGTGAAGGTATCGCCAACAAATCCTGGCTGGATGTCAGTGCCGATATCGCTGCAGAGCGTCTGCTTGTGCTGCTGCCGGATTACCCTGGCGAAGCGTCGCCGTTGAGCCTGGTGTGCCCGCATCGCAAGCAGATCAGCCCTGCGGTTTCGCAGCTTTATACGTGGTTGAGGGGCCAGTTTTCTGCTCTGGAGCGCAGTTGAGCCGACACTGTGCCTGATGCTCACCGAGCCTCCCGCGACTCCCGCGCCTCAGGGTTCGGCGGCTCGATGCGCTCAATATTTCCCAGCACCAACGCTCGCCCGGCAAACAGCCCGCCCGATGTTTCCAAGGCAAAACGTTCGGCATCGCGTTTGCGCACTTCGTCGATCACCGCGTCGGCTTCGTGCTCCGACGCACCCAGAGTCACCACGGCCTGACGGCCGAGCAGCAGGGCGGCCTCAAAGGTTTCCCGCACTATGTAGTCGGCGCCGTGTTTGACCAATTCCAGCGCATGTTCGCGGTCAAAAGCGCGTACCACCAATTTCACCTGCGGGCAGAAGTGCCGCGTACTTTCGACAATGCGAGTCGCGGCTTTTTTATCATCCACACAAACAATGATGGCGCGAGCGTGATGGGCGCCAGCGGCGTGCAATATTTCATGGCGGGCGCCATCGCCGTAATAGACCTTGAAACCATAGGGTGTCACGGCGCGGATGACCTCTGGATTTATATCGATGATGGAAATTTTCGCTCCCTGAGCGAGCGGCGCCTGGCAGGCAATCTGCCCCACACGGCCAAAACCGATGATGAGTACATTGCAGCGCAGATTCTGTGCGGCTTCCACGCCGTCCAGGGAAACGGTCCGCGCGCGAGCAAACCGTTTGTACAGCAATAAAGTCACCGGCGTTATGACCATGGAGAGCACCACAATAGCCGTCATATTGGCGTTGACTTCAGGACTGATGGCCCTGAGTTTGAGCGCTTCGGCAAACAGCACAAAAGCAAATTCGCCACCCTGCGCCATCAGCAAGGCGCGATCCAGCGCGTCGTCATGACCGCTTTTCGCGAGGCGCGCGACCGCATAAATACACAGCGCCTTGACCACCATCAGCGCCAGCACGCCGGAGATGATGAGCTTCCAGGCCTCGGCCACCAATTGCAGATCCAGCGACATGCCGACGCCGAGGAAAAACAGCCCCAGCAGCAGGCCGCGAAACGGCTCGATGTCGGCCTCCAACTGGTGGCGGAAAGTGGATTCGGACAGCAGCACACCGGCCGCGAAAGCCCCCATCGCCATTGAAAGACCGCCGAGTTCCATCAGCAACGCTGCGCCCAACACAACCAGCAGCGCAGCGGCAGTCATTACCTCGCGCGCCTTGACTTGGGCCAATACCCGAAACAGGGGATTGAGCAGCCACAATCCGATGGCCACCAATGCACCCAAGGACAGCGCTGCGATACCTATGCGTTGCCAAAGTGGAGACGTGGGTCCATTTGCCAACTCCGTGGGCGCCAGAAATGCCACCACCGCCAGCAAAGGGGCTATCAACAGGTCTTCAAACAGCAAAATGGAGACGACGTGCTGCCCTCTCGGCTCGGTAATGTCACCGCGTTCCGAGAGAACTTGCATAACCAGAGCCGTGGAGGTGAGTACAAAACCCGCTGCGCAGACAAATGACACCTGCCAAGAGAATCCGAAAGCCATGCCGACAAAAGTGAGCAGACATGCACTGACCACCACCTGCAGGCTGCCCAACCCAAAGATCTGCCTACGCAGGTCCCATAGGTGAGAGGGTTTCATCTCCAGGCCAATCACAAAAAGAAACATGACCACGCCCAACTCGGCCACCTCAAGGATGGTGTGGGGGTCATTGAAAAGTTGCAGTCCGAAGGGGCCAATGATCAGGCCCGCCGCCAGGTAACCGACCACTGAGCCGAGCCCGATGCGTTTGAACAGCGGCACTACCAGCACGGCGGCGGCAAGCAAAATGACGACGCCCAATAATTGTCCTGCATTGCCTTCAACGGCCATAGCATTGACCCTCATCCCACATCAGGACCGGTAATGCTTCTACGGCCAGGCGTGTTGAGCAGAGCTTTCAAGCTGAGCGCTCAGTTCTGCAAATTCTTCAGGACCAAGCACGACGTCTGGAGCGTTCACCAGGAACTCTCCAGGGTAGGAGTGGCACCTGAAGTGTAGTGCAGGACACCGGCATCGTTTGAAAGGGTGACAAAAAACTCAGTAACAACTTCCTCTCCGTACCGAAAAGGGCCGGCTAACAATCCTTTCATTTTTACCGAACGCGTAGGTAGCCTGAATCTTGGACAAGGTACTTTGCCCACGACATCAGCCTTAAATACAAGTGTTTTAATGACTCATCTTCAAATCCATCTGATACGGTTTTTTTTCGATCACCTGAGCCTTTTTCGTTAACCAACATTCTATAAAGTGCGTGCCCGATGCTCTTTAAAACAACAAAAAAGCAGCCAACTAGTTTTGGCTCTTGGGCACACTGACGCGCTCGAGAATTTAGACCATCCCAGGATCAACAATAGAACCCCGCTTTATCAAAGAAATGGGCCAAATAACTATTCATTTGATTTGGAGATGGCCGCTGTGCGAAAGCTTAGCTTCGGCTTACTGGTAACTGGCGTTTTGGGGCAACTATCAGCGCTTATATGGGCCTACGTGTCTACAGGACCAACTTGTCAAAATAACGTCGACAACACATACATCCAGCAAAAAGTGACAGCGTTCGAACAACTGGCCGATGACACCGCTAATAAAGTTGTGACAGAGTTCAGTACAAAACATTCCGATGGGGTCGTCGCACCCTTTGAGAAAAAGGGATCCCATGTACCCGATTCAGTGGAGGCGGACGCCGTACAGTTTCTGATCGAAAAGTCAGAAGAAATGCCAGAACTTACACTGCCTTCATTGCCCGCACAGGCACACAATTGGACGATTGTTCTCAGCGGTCTGATTACTTTTATCGGCCTGCTCCTGGCACGCTTCGCCCGCAAAAGAACCATTGATCCGCAATGGCATGTCTTTCGCACCGTGCCAGGATCGCTCATTACGCTGGAACGCCCGTGTTTGACGTGCTGCGGCTATATTCTCCACACTAAAAAAGAAGCTTCAACCACGCCTTCATCCGGCCTGTGGGTGGTCGAAATCGCATTGAACACACCCCACCGCCATCACGCCGTAAAGGCCATTCAACAGATGGAGTTGCCGGTAGCACGTAAAGAAAACAACTTTGTCGTCATCGGCCCGTATAAACAGAAGCAGGACGCAGCTCGAGTTGTGAAAGAGCTGAGTGAAAGTCATGGCGTTCGAGGATGGATGATGGCAGGAAATTGACATAGTCAGACTTGGCGCTGGGCCGACTTCGAACAACCAGCTACTTACTGCATGCAACAAGAGAGCACTCATGATCGCAAAAGAACTTAGAGCCGAACTCGCTTTGAAGAAATTCCTGGACGCCAACTTATGGATCCAACTTGAACTCAGCGAATTGAACTACGACCTCGCTGAAAACTGTGGACTTTCGCCAGAAGAATATCGCCTTAAATTTCTGCAAGAAGCATTTGAAGCAGAAGCGGACGCTCACGATTGCGATTACTGGGACTTCATTCTGCAATGGACAGCCGAAACCGAGGAAGAACTTGAGTTGATGCGGGAAGAACGCATGAAAGAGATTTATGACCTTCTGGACAATTAGCAACCCTTACAACTTTCGTCGTCTTTACAAGCCGCCAATTTCAAAATGACAGACTAACTTCATCGACGGGAGTATTGCCCAATACCCCCGCCCTCCTCTCGGTTCAAACCGTCACATAACAATCCACTACGCGCCGATACTGGCTGGGTGAGGCTCCGATGTGCTGACGGAAAAACCGTGTGAAATGACCTTGCTCGGAGAACCCGAGATTCTCCGACAACAGGCCCAACGTTCCACTGCGCTCACGCTCCAGCCAGGCAAAAGCCCGGCGCATGCGCGCGTCGTTCAGCAAAAGGGTCGGCGTCATGCCGGTATCTTTCTTGAACAGCGCAAAGAAGTGCGCCCGCGACAGACCACAAGCCCGCGCGGCGTTGTCGATCGGGTTCGGATCATCGAGGTGCTCAAGCAACCAGGCGGTGCCACGGCGCACGCGCGCATCCCGGAACTCACCTGAGTTCGGCGCACCCAGTTGCGACAAATGCCGCCAGCTGGAAAAGTCCTCGATCAGTTCGATCAAGAAGTCGAACAGCATGAATTCCATGCGTTCTTTCGGCACGATCCCGCAGCCATGTGCTTCGGCGACCAGAATGTCGGCCAAGGTGCGATTACGACTCGACAGCTCGATGCACGACTGGGCAAAAAAGTCCGGCCGACCGCTGAGCGCCAGCGACTGCTGGGCAGTGGCCAGCCAGGCGGGCTCGATGTAAAGCGCCAGGATGACGGTGGCACCGGCACCCGGCTGCGGATCGTAGAAATGCGGCTCCCAGGCGTTGACCAGCACCGCCGTGCGATCGCTGAGCGGAACCCGCCGACCGTTAACGTTGAAGTAAGTGTCCTCACCGGACACTTTGACCAGCACATGGCATTCGGAATGGGTATGGGTGACCAGCGAACGATCCATGTTCAGCAAGGCGACCCGGCCAAACCTGCCGTGGAAAACCCGTTGAGCAATCGACATCAGATTCCTCCGCTCGCTTGAAGCGATATCGTTATCGGCCTCAATGCATATCATCGGGGCGTCTATCTATTTCTCAAGCCCGCCGATCGGTCCATGGTTCAGCAACACTTGGCTGGCCACTATCGCGCGCGAATGACTGAGCGTCTACCTCGACTTTCGCAGCCCCCACGTTCGTCGGAAAAGCCGTTTTACAAGGCATGGCGCTCTTTCCCGTGATAAACGCGCAGGATATCGGCCACCACCGCCAGAGCGATTTCCGCCGGGGCCTTACTGCCCAGATCGAGGCCGATGGGCATGTGTAAACGGGCGATCTGTTCATCCGTCAGACCACCGATGCGTTTGAGCCGCTCGGCGCGCTTGGCCGAAGTGGCCTGAGAGCCCATGGCGCCGATGTAAAACGCCGGGGTGTGAACCGCTTCCATCAGCGCCAGATCATCGATTCGCGGATCGTGAGTCAACGCCACCACCGCGGTCGCTGCGTGACAACCTCCGGCGGCGATAAACATCGAGGGCAGCACACGCTGCATTTCCACGCCTTCAAGATTTAGATGCAGCGTCTCTTCCCGGGGGTCGCAGGCAATGACTTCGCAACCGATGGCCCGGGCGAAACTGGCGCAGACTTCCGCGACCGGCGAGAGCCCTGCCAGAATCAGTCGCAGTGCCGGGCCAACGCTGATGCGCACACTTTCGTCGACGACTTGCACCCGCTCGCTGCCGTGACCGGTGTCCGGGTCCAGGCGCAAGGCACCGCTGCTCAGCTCGATATGACGCTGCAGACGTCGCTGGCCGAGCAACGCCGCTTGCAGACTCTCCAGGTGCGCGATCCATTCGAGACTGGCAGCGCGGTGCTCGACCAGCACGATCAGCACACCACCACAGGGCAATCGCAGACGGTGGCGTTGCTCGACGCTGTCGCCATAACTGACGATCTGCGCCGGTTCGCGTAATTCACCGCGTGTCAGGCTTTCGAGGAACTCCTCCTCGACGCAGCCACCGGACAGCGAGCCAACGTGTTCCCCCGCACCATTGGTCACCAGCATCGCACCCGGCGCACGCGGCGCCGAGCCATAGGTGGAGAGCACCGTGCACAGCCACTGGGCCTGCCCGTCGCGAGCCCATTGCAGTGCCTGGTCGATCACCTGAACATCGAGATGGCGCATGTTTTCTGTACCTCAAGCAAAGCGTGGTGCTGCATGCAGGGTTACGTTTACGGTAACCTGCGAGCAACCTTGTTCAATCGTTGATTCAACATGTCGCCACAACAATTTCTGCAACTTGGGCCGCTGCGCCTGGAATATCGCCAAATCCCTGCGGCTGACCCATCGCGACCGACGCTTGTGCTGCTGCACGAAGGCCTCGGCAGCAGCGACCAATGGAAAGACTTCCCCCAGCGCCTGGCCCAGGCCAGCGGTTGCGGTGTGGTCACTTACAGCCGTCAGGGTTATGGGCAATCGAGCCCGGTAACCCTGCCGCGTCCACTGAACTACCTGAGCAGCGACGGCCCTCGGGAACTGCGGCAATTGCTTGATGCCTTGCAACTGCCGCAAGTGGTCTTGCTCGGTCACAGTGACGGCGCATCCATCGTCCTTGCCTATGCCGCCACCAACGATCCACGCGTGTTGGGCAGCATCGCACTGGCGCCTCACGTGATTGTCGAGGCCGAGAGCCTCGATGGCATTCGCCATACCACCGAGGCCTGGCATCAGGGCGAATTGCGCGAGCGCCTGGCACGCCATCATGGGACCAATGTCGACGGCGCTTTCCACGGCTGGAGCGACAGCTGGCTACACCCCGACTTTTCCCTGGACGATCTCGAAGCGCAGTTGGCTTGTATCGAAAGGCCGCTGCTGGTCATTCAGGGTCGCGAAGACCACTACGCCACGCCCGAGCAACTGGTGGTCATCCAGCGACAGGTCGCTGGACCGTGCCGCTGTGTGCTGCTGGATGACTGTCGACACTTTCCTCAAACCGAAGCGCCCGAGCGGACTTTGCAGCTGATCGGCGAATTCCTGGAGCACCTCCCCGCCGTTATTTGAAGTTGCCTTGGGTTTCTGGAATCACCACGCTGCCGATCAGGTAGATCACCGACAGACCGACGGCAAACATCGCCAGCACCATGGGGATCTGCGCGGGGCTGCCGCTGACCAGGGACACAAAGGTCGGCATGGTTCCGCCGAGGGCGAAACCGATGTTCCAGGACAATCCGGTGCCGCTGGCTCGCAGCTCGGTGGAAAAGCGTTCGTTGAGAAAGATCAGAATCGGCGCGATGATCGCCCCACCTATGAAGCCTATGCCCACGCAATACAGCGCAGTACGGGTCAGCGAACCCGATTCGGCGACACCCAGAAACATCATCGGCAGGCTCACCAGGTTGATCACACCCAGCAGCATGAAGGTCTTCTTGCGACCGATCAGGTCGCTCAGGTAACCAAAGGCCAGTGCTCCGACAATGGTTGCCACCGAACCGTACATGAGCAGCTGCGAAGTCTGCGCATGAGGCACTTTGGCGACCACGTTGAGCAATGTCGGCAGATAACCGCAGGCCAGGTAATACGTGGCACCGCCTCCGAACGTAATCAGCAGATTGACCAGCATCACGCCGCGGTACTCGCGACCGAACAGACGCTTGAGCGGCGACACGACAACTACTGCCGGCCCCTTGGTTTTACGCGCTTGTTGCAGTTGCTGCCAGACCGGGGTTTCTTCCAGGTAACGGAACATCACCAGACCGAAAAACGTGCTGAGCAGGCCGCAGAAGAACATGAAGCGCCAGCCCCAGACGTCAAATTCCTCCCCGGGAAAGATCTCCGACAACACCAGATAAGTGAATGACGCCAACAGCGCGCCCATGCCGGCGCCGGCACCACCGATCAACCCGGACATCAAGCCGCGATAGCGCGGCGAGATGGATTCGGTGCCGATGGTGTGAGTGGAGGCAACGATGCCGCCAACGAAAATGCCCTGAATCACCCGCAAGACCAAAAACAGTATCGGGGCCAATATGCCGACCTGGTGAATGGTCGGCAACGCACCAAACAGTGCCGTGGAAATACCGACGCCGACCATCGATACCATCAGCGCACGCTTGCGACCGTGTTTGTCGGCATACGCGCCGAAGATCGCCGAGCCCAGCGGACGTACCAGCAAGGCCACGGCGAACGAGGCGTACACGGCGGCCAGCGACAGTGTCGGGGTGTCCGAGGGGAAGAACAGGCGGCCGATGATCGGCGCCACGTAGAGCAGAATGAACAGGTCGAACAGATCCAGCGCCCAGCCGAAAGTCGAGGCAAATGCCGCGAGCAAGGCCTTGCCCGGTGGAATCTGCGGTGTATCGATAGCGGCGCTGGCGGGTGATGCAGTTATTGTTGTTGTCGTAGTCATGGTTGCCTCACACAAACGGTGAATCGAAACGTTCTGCATCCCGGTGCGCGGGGTGCGAGTAATCAGCAGGTCAGCGGTGATACCTTGATGTGCCCTTTGAGTTGCATTGAAGGGGCTGCAGACCCTGTTCCGTGAGGCGTACGCTGTTACCAACATACTCCCGGGCCTGCTCGCCGGTACGATTTACTCGCCGATAAACACGGCCTCACGCTTGCTGTGAAACGCTTCAACGCCTTCCTTGAAGTCCTTGGAGCTACGCAGGCGGCTGTAGCAGTGACCTTCCATTTCGATCGCGACAGTCAGCGGCGCATCTTCGTTGTCGTTGATCAGTTTTTTTGCCGTGCGCTGAGCCAGCGGCGAGAAGCGACGCAGTTCGTCGACCAACGCATCGACGGTGCTTTCCAGTTCGGTATCCGGCACGACCTCGGTCGCGATACCCCAGGCGTAGGCCTGGTCGCCGGTGATGCGTTTGGCGCGCATCACCATGTGCTTGGTGCGAGTGATGCCGATGATTTTCTGCAAGCGCGCGGAGCCACCCGAGCCGGGGATCTGCCCCAGGTTCTGCTCAGGCAAGGCGTAGCGAGTGGTTTGCGAAGCAATGCGGAAATCGCAGGCCAGGGACAGTTCGAAACCGACGCCAAAGGTGTAGCCACGGTTGGCCACGATCACCGGTTTTTCGCAACGTGCCGGTGCCGCGACGTTCCAGGCCAGCTTCGATACGTGCTCTGGCGACGCTTCGAGGAAACCCTTGATGTCGCCACCGCTGGAGAAGTGTTCACCCACCGAGCGCAGCACGATGACGCGCACGCCTTTGTGTGCATCGAGGGCTTCGAAGACCAGGCGCAGTTCATCACGCTGCCCCATGGAAATGACGTTCAACGGTGCCCGGTTGAGGATGATGTCGGCGCGCTCGCGGGACACATCGACTTCAACCTGGAAGCCATCGAACTGAGTGTCGAGAAATTGCTGGATCGCTTGCTGTTGCATGAGAGTGTCCTCTGGATGATTAGCTGATGGCCTTCAAGGCCTGTTCCTGAAATTGGGCCAGCAGTACGCGCCGCAGCACCTTGCCCACTGGAGATTTGGGAATCTGGTCGATGAACTGGTAACGCCGTGGCCGCTTGAATTTGGCCAGGCCCGAAGCGATGCAATGGGCATCGAGGTCGCCTTCCGAGACCTCGGCGCGCAGCTTGATAAATGCGGCAATGATCTTGCCCCACTGCTCGTCGGGCAGACCGACCACCACCACTTCTTCTACTGCCGGGTGCAGAGAGAGCATGTTTTCGATTTCTGCCGGGCTGACGTTTTCGCCGCCGGTGATGATCAAGTCATCGACACGACCGGTGACGAATAGATCGCCCTCCAGATCGAAGTAGCCGATGTCACCGGTGAAATACCATCCGTCACGCAATGCCTTGGCGGTCGCTTCGGGGCGGTTCAGGTAGCCTTCGAACGCCTCGTCACTCGCCAGGTCGGCGATGATCTGGCCCTCTTCCAATGGGTTGACCTGCACGTCCGCCGTTTCAGCATCGATCGGCACCACGCGCACGCGCTGGTTCATTGCACTGCGCCCTGACGAACCGGGTTTGCGGCTGGCTTGCTGGTCGATGGTGAAGGTGTAGATCTCCGAGCTGCCGTAATGATTGACGAACAATTGCGGCTGGAACGCCTGCTCGACGCGACGCATCAAACCGTCGCTCATCGGCGCACCGGCAAAGCCTATTTTCTCCACACTGGCGACTCGCTCGCGGGCAAAGGCCGGGTGTTCGATGAGCATGTGGTAGAGCGTCGGCACCAGGTACAGGTTGCTGACCTTTTCCCGCTCGATGGCCTGCAGCGTGGCTTCCACGTCGAACTTCGGCACACAGACGAAATGTCCGTCGATCAGCGCCATGGACAGCAACGAACGCACGCCCATGGTGTGGTAAAGCGGCATGACGCCCAGCGTGCACTCGTTCTGGCGGTAGAGGTTTTGCGCTACGTGGGCAACCGCCGCGGCGCGTTCGCTGCGGTGCCGACGGGGCACGCCCTTGGGCTTGCTGGTGGTTCCGGAGGTGTACAGCAGCAGTGAAAAGTCTTCGGCGTCGGCCTGCAAAATGATGCCGGAGGGGGTCTGCGAACACAGTTCCTCGAAACTCAGGTCGGTGTTGGCGGCACGCAGACCGGTGGCTATCCGTGGCAACCTTGTGGCGGCGCTGCAACCGGCCACGGCGGTCACGGTCGCGTCGTCGTAAGCCACTGCCCGAATTTGCGCATCTTCGATGCAGTAGCCCAGTTCATCGGCAGTCGAACGCCAGTTCAACGGGGTCATGACGATGCCCGCAAACTGACAGGCCCAATGCAGGGTCGCCATCTGCCAGCGGTTTTGCATCACTACCAGCAGTCGATCACCGCGTTGCAGCCCAAGGCATTGCAAGCCCCAGGCGGCACTCTGGATATCGACGAACCATTCTTCATAGGTTTTCTTCAACGCACCGTCACTGACCGCCACGGCGTGCGGCCGGCGTTCAACGGCAGCGAGGAAACTGCGTCCGAGATCGAACATTTTTGTTATACCCCTTTGTTCGTTTGGCGCTGGGCAGCGACTTCGAGCACGGCCTGGACGATGCCGGTGTAGCCGGTGCAGCGACATAGATGCCCCGAAAGCATGTCGCGTACCTGGGTCTCGTCCGGGTCGGGTACCCGTTCGAGGAAATCCACGCAGGACATGAGAATGCCCGCAGTGCAAAAGCCGCACTGCAAGGCGTGATGACGGCGAAAGGCTTGTTGCAGGTCGCTCAGTGTGTCGTCGTCAGCCAGCGACTCGACGGTCTCGATACGCCGCTCGTGCCCCTGTACCGCGAGCATCAGGCAGGAACGCATGGCGACTCCGTCCACCAGCACCGTGCAGGCACCGCAGACACCGTGTTCGCATCCGACATGGACACCGGTGGCACCGAGGTCGTGGCGCAGGAAGTCGCAGAGTTGGGTCCGCGGCTCAGCCAGGGCTTCGCGGGAGCGGCCGTTGAGTTCCAGGCGGATCGGAAAGGTTTGGTCGGCAGTTACACGCATGTTCAGACTCCTTCGATCAGCTGGTGACCCAGCTCGCGAATCAGTTGGCGGCGATAGGCAGCGCTGGCGTGCACATCGTCTTGTGCATCGAGCGACCAGGCGGTTTGATTGAGCGCGTCCGGCAGCTCCGCACCACGAGGCAGGCTGCGACGTTGCGGACGGTCGGCGACCCCGCCGATGCCGAGTTCGACCTGGTCCGCGCCGATGGCAGCGGCCAGGGAGACAATTGCAAAGTCGCCGTGGCGCATGGCGATCTCGCGGAAGCGATAGGTAATGCCTTCGCGCTTGAGCGGAAAGCGCACCTCGACGACCAGTTCATCCGCACGCTTGTCGGTGGTGAGAATGCCTTGGAAGAAGTCGGCAGCCTTGACAATGCGCTTGCCTTTTTTCGACTCCAGAACGATCTCGCCACCCAACGTCACCAGGCACAGCGGCAACTCGGCGCTCGGGTCGGCATGAGCCACCGAACCGCAGACTGTGCCGCGATTACGCGTCTGGAAGTGACCGATCCAAGGCATTGCCAGCGCCAATAAAGGCACCTCGTCCATCAGGGTCGAACGCGCCAGCAACTGCGCCTGTCGTACCCCGGCACCTACCGCCAGACAATCCTTGCGCAGTTCGATATAGGCCAGGTCAGCCACATGATTGATATCGATCAGCAACTTGGGCTGAGCCAGGCGCATGTTCAGCACCGCCATCAGCGATTGGCCACCGGCGATGATGCGAGCTTCCTGGCCGTACTCGGCGAGCAACTCAACCACCTGACGACGGTTGTCAGCCCGAACGTAATCGAAAGCAGCCGGTTTCATTGCGCACCTCCCTTGCCAAACAGCGCGCCAAGCGAGGCCCGCAATCGCGCCCACCACCCGGTGGAGATGGCTTGGCCGCTGACCCGTTGTGACAGGCGAGTAAATATTTGTCCGATGATCACTTTCGAGGCCCCTTGCAGCATTCGGCCGCCGACCGCGGCGACTTTGCCGCTGACCGCCACCTGGTATTGGTATTCCAGGCGTGTGTGGCCATTTTCCAGTTCAACGAAACGCACCTTGGCCTGCCCCTGGGCCGACCCCATCGAGCTGCTGCCGGAACCGGACAGACGCAATGAATGCGGCGGGTCCAGATCACTCAGGGCAACCTTGGCCTCGAAGCGCGCGCGGATCATGCCGACGCCGACGGTGACGTCCGCGCGGTAACGGTTTTCGCCTTCAAGCACGAGGTCGTGGCAACCGGGAATGATCGCCGCCAGCGTCTGCGGGTCGAGCAAGGTATCGAAGACCTGTTGCGGCGAAGCAGGAATCACCACCGAGTCGTTGGCCCGCAGTGCCGGTCCACCGGCAGGTGCTGCGTCGAGGTTTTCATCGGCCTCCATACCGGCGGGCCGTGGTGGCTCGTCGATGCCGATGAGCGTGCGTACTTTCGAGGGCGTCAGTGGCAGACGGATGTCCGATCGACCGAGGGCGTCGGCCACCGCGTTGGCGATGCACACCGGCGTGCTCATATTGTTGCCCTCGCCCACACCCTTGGCGCCCAGTGGGGTGAATGGCGATGGCGTTTCCATGTGCAGGATCATCGGTTCGATCACTTCCGGTGCGGTCGGCACCAGATAATCGGCGAAGGTCCCGCTCAGGAAGCTGCCGTCCTCGCCGTAGGCGAATTCTTCCATCAGCGCCGCGCCGAGGCCTTGGGTGAAGCCACCACGAATCTGGCCATCCACCAGCGCCGGGTTGAGCAGGCGGCCGGCGTCATGGCAGGTGACGTAGCGATCGATGTGGATCTCGCCGGTCATGCGGTCGATTTCCAGACCACAGATGTCGAAGACAAAGCCGTAGCACAGCGAGCTGTTGACCTGATCCTTGTCGTCCGGTGCCTCCAATTGCGGCGGGCTCCAGAAGGCGGTTTCGCGCAGACCGCCGCTTTCACCTTCCGGCAGCAGGCCCGGCGACCAATGGGTCGCACCGGCAATCCGATGGAATGGCGCCACCGCCCCGCCATTGACCACAAAAATCTTGCCACCCGCGAAACGAATATCTTCGGGACTGGCCTGCAATTGCTCCGCGGCAATCGCGGCGAGGCGATCACGGATCTTCAGCGCGGCCTTATAGACGGCACCGGCCACAGCACCGGCGAAACGGCTGGAATAGTTGCCCGAGGCAATCGACCACGCGTCCTTCTGAGTGTCCAGCTCGACGTTGACCACGATGGATTCCAGCGCAACCCCAAGCACTTCGGCGACGACTTGAGCGACGGTGGTTTGATGGCCCTGCCCTTGCGGTGCCGAGGACACATGCACACTGACGTCACCCAACGGGCCGACGTTGATGGTTGCGGTGGCGACAGCGCCGTTTTTCGGACCGGCCTTGCGCCGCTCTTCGGGCGTCATCGCGGTGGTGATGTAACCCATGTTGGAAATCGAGGGTTCGATGACCGCGGCATAACCAATGCCATAGATTCGGCCTTCGGCACGCGCCTGATCACGACGTTTGAGCAACTCCTCGAGTCCGCCATCAGCCGCCGCCAAGGCAATGCCTGCCTGGTAATTGCCGGAATCGAGCAACGCACCGGCTGCCGCGCGATAAGGGAAGGCATCGGCCGGCACCAGGTTGCGGCGGATCACGTCCAACGGATCAAGCTTCAACTGCACGGCGATGTGTTGCAGCAGCCGCTCAAGGGCGAAATACACCTGCGGGCCACCAAAACCACGGTTCAGGCCGGAAGGGGTTTTGTTGGTCAACACCACGCGGTTGCGCACTTGCAAATTGCGGATCGCGTAAGCACCCGTCAGGTTGCCGTGCATACGGTAAAAAGTCGCAGGTTCAGGCGCTCTCAGGTAGGCGCCACAATCGTCGATCTGGTCATAACGCAACGCGGTGATACGGCCATCGGCTTCTACCGCCGCTTCAATCTCGGTCACCCGATTGGTCGCCGAAGAAGCCCCCTGAAGATGTTCCAGACGGTCCTCGACCCACTTCACCGGTGCGCCGACCTTGCGTGACGCCAGGCCCATCATCACCACGTAAGGGAAAACCCCTTGCTTGATGCCAAAGCTGCCGCCGGAATCTTTCGGTGTGCGCAAACGCAAGCGGTTGCCGGGCACATTCAGTGCCCGGGCCATGACCGTGTGCAACGCATAGGGGCCCTGGAAATTGGCCAGCACGTCATAAATGCCGGTGGCGCGCTCGTACTGAGCCAGCACCACATAGCATTCAATGGGTGTGCAGGAACTGCGCGGAAACTTCACTTTGAGCGAGACCTTGTGCGGCGCCTGTTCGAAGGCCTGCTCCGGCTCGCCATAACGAAAGCGCCGTTCGTTGACCACGTTGCTGCCGACTGCTTCGTGCAGGATCGGCGCCTGTTCGGCGGTGGCCAGTTCAGGATCGATGATCGGTGGCAGCGGCTCGTATTCAACGCGCACCCCTTCGATGGCGTCCTCGGCCAGATAGCGGCTCTCGGCGATCACCACCGCCACCGGCTCCCCGACGTAACGCACCTTGTCGACGGCGACGCACCAGTGCTCCATCGGCTGACGCACACCCACCGGGAACGGCAGCGCCCAGCGTTTGACGTCTTCGCCGACCAGCACGCCGTGCACGCCTTTCATCAGCAGCGCACGGGAAAAGTCCACCGAGGTGATACGTGCATGAGCGTGGGGTGAGCGGATGATCGCCGCATGGAGCGTACCCGGAGGGATCGCAGCGTCATCGGCATAGCAGCCGAGGCCGCGCAACAATGCGGCGTCCTCGACACGGGTCTGACGGGCGCCGATGTGGCCGGTCTGGCTTTCGGTAGCAGGCTGGAAACTAGTCATTTTTTTCGCGGCTCTTGTTGTTGTGCAGCGCGATAGCGTTAGAGCCGAGTGTGTGAGAAAGGCGCGGGGAGCGCCTTGCCTGAGGAGAGGGAGTTCTGCGCTGGGGTCTGAAAATTTGCCTTAGCGTCTGATTTTCAGGTCTGGGTCCAGACAGAATTGGCGGTCAGGGATGGGACGCGGGATGGCTCAGGAAAGCTTCGATTTCTGCATAGGGCATCGGTTTGGCAAAGTAATACCCCTGAAAAACATCGCAGCGACTGCCCTTCAGAAAATCCACCTGAGACGCCGTTTCCACGCCTTCGGCGACCACCGTAAGGCTGAGGTGATGGGCCATGGAAATAATGCCTTGGGTGATCGCTGCATCGTGATGGTCAGTGGCGATTTCCTGGATGAACGAGCGGTCGATCTTGATCTTGTCGATGGGCAAACGCTTGAGGTAGCTGAGGCTGGAAAAACCGGTGCCAAAATCATCGAGCGCAATGAGCACCCCCAACGCCTTGAGCTGGTGCAACGTGTCGATCGCCTGTTCAGCGTTATGCAACAGAAGCGACTCGGTGATCTCCAACTCCAACTGCTCTCCACGCAGTCCATGTTTCTCCAGGCTGGCTTGGACACACTGGACGAAATGGCCACGCTGAAAATGCATCGGCGAAATATTCACCGCCATCGAAATGCCCGTGATGCCCTGCTCGCCTAGCTGGCGCAGCTGCGCGCAGGCCGTATCGAGTACCCAAAGGCTCAGCGGGATGATCTGACCACTGTCCTCTGCCACCGGCACAAACACCGCTGGTGAGATGAATCCTTTTCCCGGATGTTCCCAGCGCAACAACGCTTCGATCCCGACCACCCGACTCGTGAGCGCGTCTATCTGCGGTTGATAATGCAGCTTGAACGACTGAGTTTCGATAGCCTTTTGCAGGTCATTGCGCAGGCTCGCGTGCTCGCAAACGCGCTGATTAAGATCGCTGGTGTACCATTGAAAGTTATTGCGCCCTTGCTGCTTGGCTTTGTACATGGCCATGTCAGCCTGCTGGATCAGTTGCATCGGCTGCTCGATGTGACCATCACTCAAGGTGATGCCGATACTTGCACTCACGTGCAGGTCAATGCCCTGGATGCAGTAGGGTCTGGCAATGCTGGCCATCAAGCGCTCGACCACCGGTACAACGTCCTCATCACGAAGCAGGTCCGGCAGCAGCACGATAAATTCGTCACCGCCCATGCGCACGATGGTATCGCCGGGACGAACCTGCCGGGTCATACGCTGCGCCACCTCAATCAGCACCTGATCGCCGAAGTAATGTCCGATCGAATCGTTGATGGATTTGAACCCATCCAGATCAATGCACATCACCGCCAGACGACGCTCACGCCGACGGCTGATGTGACAATCCAGAACAAGCCGGTCTTCAAGCGAAACACGGTTAAGCAAACCGGTCAGGCGGTCATGGCTGGCGTTGAAGCTCAATTGGCGCTCGAAATGCTTCTGCTCGCTGATGTCACGGGCAATGCCAAATACCCCGACGATCTCACCGTTGACCATGATCGGCAGATTAGAGATGTCCATGGTCAGCAGTTTTTGACTCTCGTCGAGAACCCGTGCCTCGAAGCGCTGAGGTTCTCCGGCGCGGGCTGCGGAAAAATGCTGACTGACCCGTTCCAGGTCTTCTTCGAGTACCAGATGGGAAAAGTGATGACCAATGAAGTCGGTCGCGGTGTGCGGTTTCAGCTTCAGGCCTGCCGGATTCACACTCTGGATGTTGCCGGCCAGATCGAGGGCGAACACCGGGTTGGGGTTGTAGGTAAACAATGAACGAAAACGTTGTTCGCTTTCCTCCAGACGTTGGCCGTCACGCTCATGCCGGATCGCAATGACTGCCAGCTGGGCCGCGCGGGCCAGTCGTTGAATTTGCGCCTCATCCGGCGCATTCGTGCGGTTCTGATACAGGGCAAACGTACCCAACACGCTTCCCAGATGGGAGAGCAAAGGCACCGACCAGCAGGAACGCAGGTTATGCCCCAGCGCCAGGCCTCGAAAACGCTCCCAGTTTGGATCTCGGGCGATGTCTTCGGTGACCACAAGCTCGCGCCGGAACGCTGCGGTGCCACAGGTTCCTTCATGTGGCCCAATCAGCATTCCATGAATCGCGTCACTGTATTCGACCGGGAGGCTGGGCGCCGCGCCGCTAAGCAAGCGTTTGCCCTCGGCATCAGTGAGCAGTATCGAGCAGAAGGTTTCGGGGGCCTGATCGTCAAGCATCTGGCAAATGGCGCAGAGTATGTCGACCAGATGATGATCGGTCGCGATCATACCGAGAATGTCACGTTGCGACTCAGGGAATGTCTTGCTGTGAAAACCTGGACGAGTATTCATGGTGGTTCCTGAAGACTCTCGAGGTCGTCCGGTCTTCAGAGAGCCTGGAATAGTAGGCGGCCGATCACTGTCCACTAGTGCGTCGGACGCGCACTCTATAGAGCACCGACCAACTAAAAAAAGGCTCAGATCCAACATAAAAAACAGTATCAGATTGCCGCCGTCTGGCTGACTTCGCTTTCTCGACTCGCGGCAATTTCTCGGCCAATTTCATCCACCTCCTGCCCACCCTGCGCGCAGCCGTCGCCGGCTGCGGGCTGCGGGCTGGCTTTCCTGCCCGAAGATATGGTGCAGAAGGAAATTACTGACGGGAGCCTGGTGCGGGTGCTGGAGGACTGGTGCCAACCCTTTCCCGGGTATCACCTCTACTACCCTAACCGCCGTGAACATTCGACTGCGTTTGGCGTAGTGGTTGATGCGCTACGTTACAAGCGCTGAGGAAGGGGCTATTGCTGACGCCTGCTCTCGATTAGTGAAGGGCTGGTTTTGGCTGTGGATTCAACCGGTCGAGAGGGACTGCTTTCGATTGTCCAGAGCGGACATTTCTTTGGTTCCCAGAAGCTACGCTGTCAGTTGCCGAGGGCTATGGATATCCAAATGTTCCTGCGGGGTCGGTTTATGGTTGAATAGTTTGCGTCTTTTGCGCCTTGCGAACAGACGCCACGTCTGCTTTTCGATTCCCCCCAGAGAGCTATTCGGCCTGTCGTATACGCGCTAAAATGCGACTGTCAACCGCCTACTCGTTATCAGCTGATTAGAAAGATGGAGCTTTTGTGTTCGCAGCTATTCGCTTCCGCATTTACTGTTTCATCGGTGCGCTGGTATTCCTATTCGTTGCTTATGGGATGGGCCTGAATCTATATGACGCTCTGACCATTTCGGATTTCAATGCGGTAACGACATATCGTCCGCACACGATGATGGAAAACGTTGTATATGAAGAGCTGCAAAAGCGCTTCTTTTCGAATCTGTTGCTCAAAGCTTTTTCTTTCATTGTATCCGTCGCATTAACGCTCGCTATGCTATGGGGGGTGCTGAGGGGACCGGGGGCCTTCAAGCGCCGGGATTAACAGCCTCCTGCTCGCCAGCTTTGGTTCGAGCCTTCAGGACGCCTGATTCGCGCCGACTGCTTGCCCCTCGACGAAACCTCGATCACCGCCCTGCAACACCTGACGGACTTCCTCCAGCGTTGGGACTTCATTCCCCAACGCTTCGATGTCCGCGACTGGATCGATCCGCGTCCGCTGGAGGAGGTTTGTCGGGTGATCTGAATCCGGTTTCACAAGACATGCTCAGGGGGCGAGTATTTCCTGAAGAAATTCTATGAACACATTGATGCGACTGGAGCCGCGATGGTTGGGCAGATACAGCGCATTGATGCAGGTGCTCGCACTACCGGGGTTGACCTCATACTGCTCCAGCACGCGGGTCAGCCGGCCCGCGCCAACATCGTCACGCACCAGCCAATCGGCCAGCAGCGTCACCCCGCCACCGGCCAACGCCGCCTCCCGCAGAATGTCGGCATTGTTGCTTTGCAGCCTGCCCTGCACATTCAAGCGAATGACTTCTTCATCGCCCTGGAATGTCCAATTGTGGTGGCCGGTGCGGTAATCAAAACGCAAGCACTGATGGTCCAGCAGATCACGGGGGTGTCGGGGTAATCCGGTACGCGTCAGGTATTCGGGACTCGCCACCACCCAACGCTGGAAATCACCCACCTTCTTGCTGACGATGTCATCACTGACGACCGATGAACCGAGACGCACCGACACATCGATCTGCTCGCTGAGCAAGTCACTGACCTCGTCACTCAGCGAGAGGCTGATCTCCAGGCCCGGATGGCGATCGAGCAGCCGACTCAAATGGGGAGCGATGATACGCCGGCCGAATTCCACTGGAACGCTGGCCCGTAAACGCCCTTGGGCTTCGCTGCCACGGTCGGCAACGACGGCGTCGGCTTCATCGATTGCTTCGAGGATCGCCACGGCTTTGTCGAAATAGCTCTGCCCCGCCACCGTGACGCTGGTATTGCGCGTGGTGCGGTTAAGCAGGCTGGCGCCCAGCTCACTTTCCAGCCCCGCGACCTGCCGCGTCACCGACGAAGTGGAGATGCCAAGCTTGCGCGCTGCTGCCGAATAACCACCACAGCGTACCGTTTCGACAAACATTTTCAGCGCCAGCAACTTGTCCATAAGCGGAGTCCATGATCGAAAAGTGAAGTTGATGACTATGCATGACCAGGCTCTGAGTGTCTTGCATGGCTGTGCTCAACCCCGGGACTCACCGGAACGAAACGCACAATGCCAATCAGGATCAACTGATGCCCATGATCCGGTTGCCCATGCTCACACCCCAGTCCCCCATGCGCTTGCCTTCTGCAAGTTGCAGTCGCTGCCAGGCCAGCAAGGCTTTATCGATGTCGCCAATGTCTTCGATCGCTTGCGCCAGGGCCAGTGCATTGCGGGCCGCCTTGGCCGTGCTTCCCGCCGTGTGAGGGCGCGGCACAAAAGCAGCGTCGCCCGTCAACAGCACGCGGCCAAACACCATTCGGGGGACGTTGAGATCAAGAATCGCCTGTACAAAAATATCCTTGGTCTGGCGAATCAGTTCGCGAAAAGCAGGGTTGGCATGTTGCTCACCCCTCTCTCGAATATAGGCATCCTGCTCGACGGCCAACGCCCCGGGTGGCACAGAGTGGCTAAGGCGATGGCCATTCTTGTCAGTGAGCACAGCGTCCAGTTCCGGCCCTTGTGCCGCTTTCAGATACCAGAGCCAGTTGAACCGTCGCTCGCCAGGATTAACCGAGCCGTTCAGGCCCGGCACCATGTATTCCAGCATCAGCGACTCAGGGTCCTGCTGAAACACAAAGTCCTCGTAGATTTGCGCCTGTGCGAAGTCTGGAAGCCGGTGCTCATCGACCAGACCACGCCAGACCACATAGCCGGAATAGGAATACCCTGTGCCTGGCAACACCAGGCTTCGCACGGTTGAACCCGCGCCATCGGCACCGATCAACAGATCCCCCTCGACGCGGCTGCCATCCTCAAAAATCGCCGTCACGCGTTGCTCATTCTCAATCAGGTCAACCAACGTCTTGCCACGGTGATAGTGCTCGGCAGGGAACGCTGAGAACAATGCGTTGTAAAGCGTGTTCCAGGACGTCTGGGTTTGCGGCATCGGCTCTTTGTGCACGACGGTGCCGGCTCGATCCAGATACAGACGATCATGGGACCGGACACCGAGCGCATTGGCGTGATCAATGCCCGCATAGCGAAAATGTTGCAGGACATCCGCTTGCAGAACGATGCCACCGCCACGGCTATCCATCGCCGCGGGGGATCGCTCGAAAATGTCGACGTGCCAGCCAATCGCACGCAACGCCGTGGCGGCGAACAACCCGCCCAGGGAACCACCAATGACCAGGGCCTTCGGAACGTCTGGACTCTTCATTACCTTTCTCCTCGTAGCCTGGTGATTCCCACCCTGCGTTATGCCAACACCGGATAGTCGATGTAGCCCTTGGCGTCGCCGCCAAAAAAGCTGCTGCCGTCTGCCAGATTGAGTTCGTTACGGCCACGCAAGCGAGCCGGCAAGTCGGGGTTGGCAATGAACGGGCGACCGAAAGCGATCAGGTCGGCACGCCCCTGCGCGATGGCCTGTTCGGCCGTTTCGCCGGTGTAACCACCCGCCAGCATCAGGACGCCGTGGAAGTCGCTGCGCAGTTGTTTGATGATCGCGTCCCAGCGTGGATCGTTACTTTCGTCGAGCACGGTGCCGACCATCATCGGTTCTACCAGGTGCAGGTAAGCGAGGTTCCAGTGGTTGAGTCGGGAAGCAATGTAGCCAAAGGTCTGTTCCGGGGTGTCATCGTCCATCCCCATGAAACGCCCCATCGGTGTCAGGCGAACGGCAACGCGCTCGGCACCGACTTCTTCGGTTACGGCCTCCACGACTTCAAGCAGCAGCCGCGCACGGTTTTCGATACTTCCACCGTAGCGATCACTGCGCTGATTGCTGGCGCTGTTGATGAATTGATCGAGCAGGTAACCGTTACCCGCGTGGATTTCCACACCGTCCATACCGGCAAGCAGCGCATTGCGAGCGGCCTTGCGGTAATCGGCAACGATCGCTTCGATCCCCGGAATATCAAGCTCCTGTGGGACCGGCACATCACCCCAGACGCCCTCGCCCTTTTCATTCAGGATGAACGTCTTGCCGGGCACCGGCTGCGCGGTCGGTGCCACCGGCAAGCCGCCGTTGGGTTGAAACACCGGGTGCGACACCCTCCCCACATGCCAGAGCTGCAGGAAAATGCGCCCGCCTTCTGCGTGTACGGCCTCGCTGACCGCTTTCCAGCCCTGAATCTGCTCGTCGCTATGAATGCCGGGCGTCCAGGCGTATCCCTGGCCCTGCTGCGAAATCTGGGTAGCCTCGGTAATGATCAACGCCGCACTGGCACGCTGACGGTAGTACTCGACGTTCATCGAGGTCGGTACGTTGCCAGGTTGCCCCGCACGGGAGCGAGTCAGCGGCGCCATGGCGACGCGGTGATCGAGGGAGAGCTGGCCTAGTTTGATGGGGCTGAACAAATGGTAGGTCATGATGAATTCCTGATGAATAAGGTTTGAAAAAAACGGCTTACGCAGCCTGGTTTCGTCTGAGTATCTGGATCATTACTTCGACGGGCTGGGCGCCACTGATCATGTCGTCTGCGATCTGAATGCTCGGAACCGAGCGCACGCCGGATGCCTTGGTTATCGCTTCAAGCTTCAACACCTCAGCAGTGCCTTCATCGGTGTTGAGAAAGTCGACAGTGGCCGCGCGGTCCAGCCCTGTTTCGGCTGCGATGTCCGCCAGCACATTGAGGTCGCCGATATCCCGCCCTTCGCTGAAGTAGGCCTTGAAAATGGTCTTGACCAGCAAGGAAGCGTCTCGGCCCGCCTGTTGTTCCCGCCATACCAGGCGATGACCCGCCAGGGTATTGGGGGTCCTTTCGATACGCTCATAATCGAATTCAAGACCGACAGCCCTGCCGGCGTGGGTAACCTGTGCGTCCATGGCCTGGCTACGCGCCCAGCTGCCGAACTTGCCGGAGCGATAGGTTTTACGATCCATGCCCTGAACAGGCATGTCCGGGTTCAACTGATACGGCAGGAAAACAACCTGGCGGTCAGTTGGAAAATTCGCAGCGACAAGTGCGCGTTCCAGATGCTCTTCACCGATCCAGCACCATGGGCAGATGAAGTCGTAAGTCACGTGAATCGTGGATGGGTGCACACTCATGAGGGTCTCCATGGTTGAATGTTTTCACACCCCCAAGGTAGGCACCCGGGCTCCGTCAGAGAATCCACCTGTTGCACAACGCAGCGTTTCGTAAAACGCAAAGGTGCGCAGATCACCCCTCGAGATGACTTTCCGATCCGAGCAGTTTGGTCAGGAAATCAATGAACGCATTGATACGTTTCGACCCGCGATGATTGGGCAGGTACAGGGCCGAGATCGCCGAACTTGCGCGGTTCGGATTGACGACAAAAGCCTCGAACAAAGAGGTCAGGCGACCACTGTCAATGTCATCGTCGACCAGCCAGTCGGCCAACAGCGCCACTCCGCTGCCGGCCAGCACGACTTCACGCAAGACCTCGGCATTGTTGCTCCTGAATGGCCCATCGACGGGCACACGGACCTCTTCCCCCTTATCGGCAAATGTCCAGACCTGCTGCGGCGCGCCATAGTTGAAGCACAGGCACTCGTGTTGCATGAGGTCCATGGGCCGGTCGGGAAATCCTCGCGCATTCAGATACTCAGGGCTGGCAACTACCCGGCGGCGAAAGCTGCCGATACGGCGACTGATCACCGCTTCCATCGCCGCAGGCGACCCCAGCCGGATCGATAGATCGATGCGTTCGCCGAGCAAATCGACGATGTCGTCGGACAGGGTCATGTCCAGGATGAGCAGTGGATAACGCGTCAAAAGCGCACGGATATGAGGGGCGATGAGGCGGTGTCCAAACGCCACGGGCACTGAAATACGCAGCTCGCCAGCAGGGACTTCTCCTCGATCCGACACCGATTCGTCTGCGTCCGCCATGGCGTTCAGGATATCCCGGGTCTTCAGGTAGTAAGCACCACCGGCATCGGTCAACGTGATTTGCCGGGTAGAACGATTCAGCAACACGGCACCGAGCTCATCCTCAAGCCTGTCGATCATTCGGGTCACTGAAGAGGTGGCCAGATTGAGTTGTCTGGCGGCAGACGAAAAGCCCTTGGACTCGACCGACTGGACGAACATCTTCAGCGCGAGCAGCTTGTCCATGAAACTCCTTCAACGTCATCGGTACGCTCCTTGAGGACCTATCTTTGGACATCGACCGAGGCTGCGCGAGTTAACCGTTGTTAATTCTGCCGCCGTTGCGCCGAGCGCAATGTAGCGTTGCGTCTTGGTGGGGTACTCCATCACAACCGCCCTCTCTAAGCTCCCTCCCAGAAAGTCGCCGTGCGCCAATCGCAAGCGGTGGATTGAAAAATCTGTCGTTAACTCAGGAGAGGTGAGGCGATGAAGCGCAAGACGATCATCGGTGCCGTTCTGGCAATCGGCGTCGTGGGGATAGGGTTTGCATTCTGGATGATGTGGAGGCCGGAAATTCCCGTAGCCAGTCAGCATCAGAATGCTGGCCGCGAATCCCTGGACAGGGGCCGACGCGTTGTCGAAGCGGGAGACTGCGCGGTCTGCCACACCCGGCCAGGCGGCGCTTACATGGCGGGCGGTTTGCCGCTGGTAACGCCCTTCGGAACACTCTTCACCACCAACATCACACCGGACCGGGAAACCGGTATCGGTGAATGGTCGCTGGACGCCTTTGAGCGGGCCATGCGTGAAGGCATCGCGCGCGATGGCCATTTTCTCTATCCGGCCTTCCCCTATGTGCATTACCGCAAGATGAGCGACGCCGATATCGCGGATGCCTACGCCTTCCTGATGAGCGTGGACCCGGTCAAATACACCGCGCCGGAAAACCACATTATTTTCCCGATGAACTTCCGGCCGCTGGTGTCTTTCTGGAACCTGTTGTTCCTGCACGGGGAGCCGCTGGAACCACTGCCCGAGCGGTCAGCGCTCTGGAACCGTGGACGCTATCTGGTCGAAGGCGCCGGGCACTGCTCATCCTGCCATTCACCCCTGAATTTGATTGGCGGGGAGAAAAGCAGCGAGCTATTCAACGGGGGTGTCGTCGATGGCTGGACGGCCCCTGCCCTGCGAGGAATGGCAATGGCGGAACATCCCTGGAATGAAGCCCAGTTGGTCGCCTATCTGACGGGCGAGGTTGCCCAAGGACACGGCGCAGCGGCGGGCCCGATGTTGCCGGTCAGCCTGAGCATCGCGCAGATGCCAACGGAAGATGCCCATGCCATTGCGCAGTACATTCTTGACCTCGAAAAAACCTCTTCAGCAGTGACATTGCCGCCCTGCGCCTCGACGGCCAAGCCCGGTGCCAAGGCGCTATCGGGCGCCTCATTGTTCGACGGCGCCTGTGCAAGCTGCCACGGCAGCGCCGCACCGATGCGCGTCATTGAAGCAAGGCCGGCGCTGGCAAACACCTCGGCAGTGACGGCCGACTCGCCACGCAATTTGATCCAGACAATCCTGCAGGGTATTCCGATGTCCACCGCTGCGCCGAGCCATTACATGCCTTCTTTCGCCCATAGCCTGGACGATGCCCAGTTGGCCGCGCTTGCCGAGTACTTGCGCAACGAGAGCTGCGCGACCAGACCCTGGAAGGACCTGGAGAAAACCATCAAGAGCATTCGGGCACAGGAGCAGCAACCGTGATCACACTCGACATCAACGGCAAGACTCATGAACTGGACATCCCGGAGGACATGCCGTTGCTGTATGCCTTGCGCAACCAGGTGGGACTCAATGGCGCCAAATACGGCTGCGGTCTGGGTCAATGCGGCGCCTGCACTGTGTTAGTGAACGACAAACCGGTTTTTTCCTGCCTGACGCCGTGCGGCGCGCTGGCGGGCAAATCCGTGCGTACCGTGGAGAGCCTGGGCAGCGCAGAGCAACCGGGACCGCTGCAAAAAGCGTTTATCGATGTCCAGGCGGCCCAGTGCGGTTATTGCATCGCGGGAATGATCGTACGGGCACAGGCGCTGCTGGAGGCCAACCCTCAGCCGGACGATGAAACGATCCGTCGCCACATGGCGCCCAACTTGTGCCGTTGCGGTACCCATGTGCGGATCCTCGCCGCGATCAAGTCGGTCATCGCGCAGGGAGCCAAGGGATGAAAACCTCACCGAAAGACGTCAATCTGAGCCGCCGTGCCTTCGTGATAAACGGCGCATTGGTGATGGGCTTCGCGATGCTTCCCGGTATTCCGCGCGCCTTCGCTGACACCGAAGTGGATACCTTGGGCACCGAAATCCTGGCGCCTGATCTGCCGGGCAGTCTGCGGGCCACGCCCTATCTCGACGCCTGGATCCGCATCGATGCGAAAGACGGCATCACCGTCTACACCGGCAAAGTGGAGCTGGGCACCGGCGTCAAAACTGCGCTGTTGCAGATCGCCGCCGAACGCCTGGAAGTGCCGCCAGGCCTTATCCGTTTTCTCACCGCCGACACCGCGCTGACACCCAATGAAGGTTACACCGCGGGCAGCCATACGATGGTCGACAGCGGCACTGCGCTTTTCAACGCCGCGGCCCAGGTGCGTCAACTTTTACTCGAATCTGCGGCACGGCAATGGCAGCAGAAAATCGACAGCCTGAGCACGCGAGACGCCGTCATCTACGATGCGCAAGGCCGCAGCATGACCTACGCACAAGCGGTTGTCGGGGTTCAACTGCATCGCTTCGCATCGGCCAGTTCCCCCTTCAAGCCAGCCAGCACATTCACCCTGATCGGCACATCATTGCCTCGACTGGACATTCCAGCCAAGGTCAGCGGCGGTGCGGCCTATGTGCAGGACATGCGTCTGCCCGGAATGCTGCATGCGCGAGTGATACGTCCACCTCGGCGCGGCAGTCAGTTACTGGACATCGACGAGACCGCCCTCAGGAAACTCCCCGGTGTGGTGAAACTGGTCCGCAACGGCAGTTACCTAGCCGTGGTCGCCACCGATGAATGGATGGCGATCAAAGCCATGCGCGAGGGCTATGCCACTGCCCGCTGGACAGAAGGTAATCCGCTACCCGACTCGACACACATCCATCAACTGCTCACCGAGTTACCGGCGCGGCGCTACCCGGTGAGCGCCAAGGGCAACATCGCGCAACCTGCGCCACGCGCCTACAAAGCACGGGTGACCAAGCAATACCTCATGCACGGTTCTATCGGGCCGTCCTGCGCAGTGGCTCGATTCCATGAAGGAACACTGACCGTCTGGACCCACACTCAAGGCGTCTATCCTCTGCGCATGGGCATCGCCGAGATGGTCGGCCTGCCAGTGGCCCAGGTGCGTTGCATCCACACCGAAGGCTCCGGTTGCTATGGCCACAATGGCGCGGATGACGCGGCAGCCGATGCCGCGCTGATCGCCATGGCCACACCGGGCAAACCGATACGGGTGCAATGGATGCGCGAACAGGAAAATCTCTGGGAACCCTACAGCTCGGCGATGCTTGCCGAAGTGGAAGCGGGACTGGACAGCAGCGGGCGCCTTCGTGACTGGACATACGAGCTCTGGAGTACGCCGCACAACGAACGCATCGTCAATGCCGGGCGCCTGTTGCCTGCCTGGCTATTAGCAAGCCCCTTCACCCCTGCCCCTTCGATCCCGATCGCCCAACCCGAAGGCGACGGTGACCGTAACGCGGTTCCGTTGTATGAGATACCCAACCTTAAGGTCGATCTGAACTTCGTACTGACCATGCCCTTCAGGACCTCGGCCATGCGTTCGCTCGGTGCCCATATCAACGTGTTCGCCATCGAGAGCACCGTCGATGAACTGGCGGCGCAGGCCAGCGTGGATCCGGTGCAGTTTCGCCTGAGTCACTTGATCGATCCGCGTGCTCGGGCGGTGATGGAGCGCGTGGCCCGTGAGTTCCGCTGGCCGCAAAAAGCAACCGGCCCCGGCAGCGGGATCGGCTTCGCCTTCGCCCGCTATAAAAACATCATGGGCTACTGCGCAATCGCCGTGCAGGTGCATGTGCAGCGCCAGACCGGGCAGGTCACGATTGATCGAGTGGTTGCTGCCGTCGATGTGGGGCAAATCGTCAGCCCCGACGGGCTGCTCAATCAAATCCAGGGTGGCATCGTGCAGTCCGCCAGCTGGACGCTCTATGAACGAATCCTCTATGACGCCAGTGGCATGCACAGCTTCGACTGGAGCGGCTATCCGATCATGCGTTTTCCCGAGTTGCCGCAACAGGTCGAGGTCCACATGATCGATCAGCCGGACCAGCCTTTTCTCGGTGCAGCGGAAATCGTCCAGGGCCCCATGGCTGCGGCGCTGGGCAATGCCATCAGCGATGCCACCGGCAAGCGTTTGCTGGACCTGCCGCTCGCGCGACGGGGCTGGCAGGATGCGCTGGGATCGTGATCGATCCGGATTCAGAATAAAAAAAGGGCGGTGAAGGATCACTTCACCGCCCTACCCCAATCAAGGGAAATGTTGCTCTTCTATAAAACACGCCGTTGGAAGAGAACGACATGTACACGCAACACTCGCTAAAGTGCTGCCTGTCAGTTACAGCGGCCAGCCAGGAACAGCACTGACCACTCTTTGCACTACGAACTATTGCTTCCGCGAAGCGAATCCTGCCGTTTAAAAATCAAAACAACGCCAATTGGTAATTTATGATCAGACGGTTCTCATCTTGCTGACGGGCATTCGGGATATTGTTTCGCACCATTGCATTTTTCCACATGACCCCCAAACCCTTTAAGGGGCCTGATTGCACGACGTAGGCCAGCGTAATATCACGTTCCCATTCACTGGAATTGCTGGAGGCGACAGTATCGATACCGTCACCTTTAACGTACACAACCCCCGCCGTCGCACCTGGCAAGCCGAGTTTTGCAAAGTCATAAGAGTAACGGGCTTGCCATGACTTCTCGCCGGCACGAACGAACTTCTGAACCTGCATCTCGGTGATGGTATAGGTGGTCGGGCCATCGCCTTGGTTCAAATAGGGAAAGTCACTTTCCCCATCGCTGACTTCATAGCCTGCGCCAAAGGTGTGACCGGCAACCGCATAGGTCAATAATCCACTGTACAGATCATTGTCGACTTTGCCCTTTAACGTATTACCGCCGTAGTAGCCTGTCGTGAAATACGCAGGGTCATGGCCGTTTGCGCCATCATCCTTGCTATAGAAGTATCGAAAATCGCTGGTCAGCACGCCAGGGCCAATGGCCCAGTTGTGAATCAGTCCGAGAAAGTTTTGCTTATAAAAATCTTTGAGATTGCCGTAATAGTATTGAACGGTCAGATCTTTAGTCAGCTTGTAATCGCCACCAGCGTAGATGAATTTATTACTGAAACGGCCGGTGACAGCATTATTGGCACCCGCGATGGACATGTTTTCATTGTTGCTGGAGTTACGGCCCTTCACCTCATCAATTTGCCCACCCACCAGGGTCAGATCTTTGATATCGGCCGAAGTGATCTGGGTTCCTTGCCAGGTTTGCGGCAATAAACGTCCGTCATTGCTGAAGATCACCGGGAGTTTCGGGACCAGCGTTCCAAGCTTCAACTCGGTTTTGGATATTTTCATTTTCCCGGTCAGCCCCAAGTTGGAAACATCGTCAACCGCATGATTGCCGTCGCTTGGAAACACAATGCCACCGTAGTTTGTGCCCGTCGGATTGCCATGTTTGCCGGTGCTTGAGTCCAGCTTGACGCCCAACATGCCCAACGCATCCACACCGAAACCTACCGGCCCCGGGGTATATCCCGAGATGAATTCGAGCTGGAAGGCCTGGCCCCACTCCGCTTGATAACTCTGGTTGGCTGCTTTCTGCGCGGGCGTTGCCGAGTCACGGTAATCGCTATTGATATAGAAGTTACGCAGTTTCAGCGCAGCTTTACTATCTTCGATGAAACCCGCCGCATGGGCTTGCTGCGCCAATACACACAGGGCCGCTGCTACAGTCAAAGTACACTTCATTATTCGCACCTTATTATTGTTGTATAAACTACTCAGCGACTTTTCAGGCGTAGCTATCCACATGAGCTGCACGTTCATGCAGCCATTATTTAATGTGAACAGTAATAACCCGAATTAATCAGCTTTCAGCTGCGCCGACCATGTTGCCGGTGTACCCAGTTCAGAATCCACCAACTGGTTTTCGAATCGATTGCGTTCATCTACTGCACTGGCGGAACGATCAGTAATGGAGAACCAGAAAATACCGATAAATGCGACGGCCATTGAGAACAGGGCCGGGTATTCATACGGGAACCAGGCTTGCTGATGATGCAGGATCTTGACCCAAACAGTCGGGCTGAGAATGCACAGGGTGATTGCCGATACCAGCCCCAGCGAACCGCCAATCACGGCGCCGCGTGTCGTCAAGCCCTTCCAGTAAATCGACAACAGCAGCACTGGGAAATTGGAACTTGCGGCGATGGAGAACGTAAGGCTCACAATAAAGGCGATATTCTGTTTTTCAAAAGCAATCGCCAGGAGAATCGACAACACGCCCAAAACGATGGTTGTAACGCGCGAGACGCGCATTTCTTCACGGTCGCTCGCGGTGCCCCGGCGAAAGGCATGTGCATACAGATCATGAGAAACCGCGGAAGAACCGGCAAGGGTTAACCCCGCCACCACTGCCAATATCGTCGAGAACGATACCGCACACATGAACCCGAGGAAGACATTACCGCCGACGTTGTGTGCGAGGTGAATCGCAACCATGTTCACGCCGCCCAATATTCCGCCTGATGCATCGTGATAGGCGGGATTGCTGGCAACCAGGGCGATGGTGCCGAAACCAATAATGACGATCAGTGCGTACCCTATGCCGACAAGACCGGTGGCATAGAGAATACTTTGGCGCGCGGCCTTGACGTTACCGACAGTGAAGAACCGCATGAGAATGTGTGGAAGGCCTGCCGTGCCGAAGACTAATGCCAACCCCAGGGAAATGGCAGACACCGGGTCGGTAATCAGACCTCCCGGGCTCATGATTGCTACATGGGAGGGATGAACCTGGGTCGCTTGAGTGAACAACTGATTCAGGCTGAATCCGAATTCGGACAACACCATGAACGCCATGAAGACACAGCCGGTCAACAGCAAGACAGCTTTGATAATCTGAATCCAGGTGGTTGCCAGCATCCCCCCAAAGAAAACATAGATAACCATCAGTGTACCCACGAGAAGTACTGCCGCGGTGTAATCGAAGCCGAACAGCAACTCCACCAGTTTTCCAGCGCCTACCAACTGGGACACCAGGTAAAGCAACACGATGACGATCGAACTGGACGCCGCAAACGCTCGTATGGGTCGTTGTTGCAGCCGATAGGACAATACGTCCGCCAAGGTGTAGCGACCGAGGTTTCGCAATGGCTCCGCAATCAGGAACAGAATGATCGGCCAGCTTGCAAGAAAGCCGATCGAGTAAATCAGCCCATCAAATCCGCTGGTAAAAACCAGTGCGGAAATGCCCAGCAAAGACGCCGCGGACATATAGTCTCCGGCGATGGCCCAACCGTTCTGGAAACCGGTAATTTTTCCGCCTGCTGCATAGTGATCGGCAACGCTATTGTTTTTACGTGCCGCCCATCGTGTGACAAACAGAGTGAAAATAACGAACGCTAAAAACATGCCGATCGCAATAGGGTTGTGCTGGTGCGCTGCGGCAGGAACGTCGGCCGCGTACACCGCTACCGAAGCAAGGATGGCTGAACTTGCAATGAGTAGACGCTTCATTTGTTGAAGCTCCTGATGATTGTTTTTATTTTGGGGTCGTAGCAGGTGTTAGTGCGCCATACGTAGACAGCAACAAGAAGAATCGTGAAGGCGAGCATTCCAAAGCCAATGGGCACGCCCCACGTCATCGGTTGACCTTCGATGATAGGTGTACCCAGACGGGCAGGTATAAAGGCCAGAGAAAGAATAAAGCCGAAATAAACCGCCAACATAAGAGCGGTCATACTCCACGAAAATAGTCGTCGCTGTTTTACCAAAGCACGAAACTGCGGGTTTTCGAGAATCGGGTTTTGAACAGTGTCATCAACCTGATTAGCGGACATGGCCGGGCCACCGTCTCGCGGATATGCATGTTCCATGGTGATCTCCTGCAAAGGGCGTGTGGCTGAATTAAAACTTCACCGGCACTGCGGTCTCACGCATCACGGCTTCCGGAGTTCGATATAACTCAGCCATTTCGCGCTCTTCTTCACTTTTCAGTTGCGCCTGCATATAGGCACCAAGATGCCTCGCATGCTGAACAATCGACGTCCCGAAACGACAGCGTCGCTCGCTGTAGTCCGCCAATGCCTCTTCAACCGTTGCATGTCGCGCAAGTGCTTCCACGATTGCCAACGCATCACCGGCGGCCTTGGTAACGCCCATCCCGCAATGGGGACGCGCCACGAATGCCGCGTCGCCCAGCAAAGCGACACGTCCGAAATTCATCTTCGGTACTTCCAGGTCGTAAATCGGCTGGAACAATGGCTGCGCGGCTTTCTTTACGACTTCGGCAAACTGCGGCGCAAGCAATGTCTCTGCGCAGTTGTACATCGTGTCGAGCACATCACGGCGTATCAGCGCCGGAGGAATTCCGCCTTCAAATTGTTTACCGGTTTCATCGCGCAGCAAATCGCGCAAATCGTCATCGTCGCTGGTGCGGTACCACACAAAGTTATAACGACGTTCACCAACAAGGGTGCTATTGGAGTGCCCGGCAACCGGATACCCCAGGATCTGCTCGTGCGGAGGCAAACAAAACGCGAATTTATCGAAAAGTGCTGCGTGGGCAGAATCAGACAGCGCACTTTCATCCACTAACCCGCGCCAGGCGATATAGCCGGCATATTGCAGGTGTACGTCAGGCAAGAAATGCTGGCGAATCGTCGAACGAAATCCATCGGCCGCAATAATGACGTCTGCCTGATGAGTCGTACCATCGGCCAACGTGACGCTGCCATGAGTTTCAGTACTTTCAACGGAGACGACGCTACCACCGCAGCGATACAGCGAGTCCGGAAATGCGGCGCGAAGAACCTGGTACATCTTCCCCCACGCGGTCAACGTCTGCGGGAGCGCGTTTTCCAGTACGACATCACCGTCCTGGGCCAGCGTGACGCGCGAACGCACATCGATGCCTACGGATGCATCGAGGGGAATTCCGGCTGCAGCCATCGCTTCGAACAATTCAGGGTGTGTAACGATGCCGGCGCCTCGTCCAGCGAGTTCATCCGGCACGCGTTCGAAGACTTCAACATCCCAACCTTTGCGCAACAGCATATTGGCTGCAAACAGACCACCGAGCGAGCCGCCCACGACAATAGCGCGGGGTTTGTTCAATGAATTGATCATGACCGGCCTCCCGCCGTCGCAGCCACATGGGCGGCGTAAGAACCCACTGCTTCAATCTCGGAGGCCGGGAAATTGAGCTCGATGGTGACGCCAGACGGATCTTCGATGAAGACCTGATGCAGGCCGAGGCTCGGAACGGTGCGATCACGCCAGGCAATGCCCTCGGCCTTGAAGACGCGCCAGAACTCAACCAGCCCTGTTACCAGAAAAGCAATGTGGTCGACGGTGCCAGTGCCGCTCAGCGGGACTTCTTTGTCACCGAGGTACTTCTTCAGACCTTCGGGGTTGGAGGGATCAATGCCGATAATGTGGACCGTGCCAAAGTCCTCCTCATCCCCTCCCATGTACAACCAGACGCCAGGAAAATCGAACGGCGGCCGGTAGCCAGGCGTAAAACCGAGCACCCTTTCATAAAATCGACTGGACTTCTCCAGGTCGAACGACCGAATCGAATAATGAGCGAGCTTCAGGACTTGCATGGTACCTCCAACGTTTTTTGTATTTATTTATCACTTGATAAACAATACGACCTGACGAAATTGAAGGCAATAGCTTGAGGATCAAATTTTCGTAGAACTGGCTGGTACGAGGTCGTGACGTCGCTGAAAGAGAACACGCTTCAGCCGTTGGGAAAGGGCATTTGCAGGGCAAAAAGGCGCGCGTACGCCCCTTACCACCCGCTCAGCTCAAGGCTGAAACAGGTGATGAGTGGTCGACAAAAAGAGGGTCGAAGCAAGAGTTCAGGCGGACAGGGAAAGGGGGGAAACCCGTTCGGATCAAAGCCGATCAGTTCAAGCGAGCCTTCTCGCCGAGGTCGTTATCGACTTGCTGCAGTACGTGGGGGCTGCCGTTAAGGAAGGCATCGACCATCTGCTCGATCAGCGCATCAATGTCCTCGGTCACGGGAAGATCGTAAATCCACTTGCGCACGCCAATATAGAAAATGCTGGCATGCAAACTCCAAATCAACTCCAGCTCTTTTTCATTGATCGTTTCACCCGAGGATGGCGCCAATCCATGGGTATGGCGAATTTCTGCAATGACAGGAATGAAGACGCGCTCACGCAATTTAGCCAGATACCGATCGTTGATACCTTCACGTGTCAGCCCGGCGAATACGAAGATACGAATCCATTCTCGCCGCAGAATCACGCTTGCGTATGAGGTATAGAAGCGAACCAGGCGAGACTGAAGGGGTTCCGAGCGATCCTTGATCATCGCCTCCCACCCGCTATCCCACTGATAGACCTCGTCGTAGACACGGTCTATCAAGGCCTCTTTGCTAGGAAAATATCGATAAAGTAACGGTTGGGTAATATCAAGTTGTCGCGCCAGCTCACGGGTACTCCCCGAGAATCCGCACGTCGCAAAATGCTCGATGGCTTTCTGCACAATTTGCTTTTCCCTGACCTCTGGCGAAAGGCGTCGAGTCGTCGACTTGACGAGGCCTTCGGAGTCCGCTGATTTTCCAGGCTCTTTCTCGTCTATATTTTTTGAGTCTTGCATAACGCCTCACTAGAGCTTCATCGAGGCATCATACAAAACAAAAGAATGCGCTGGCTATGAACCCCGCCTATTTGGCCAGGCGGCTTTCAATATCTGTCTTGAACAAGGCTGGACGGCTTAAATAGTGCCCCATGGGCAACACTTCCATCTCGCCATCGATTTCCAGCGCAAACGCCGGAAAACCGCGAGCATGCAGGGTTTCAAGCATCCCGTTGCTGCGTTGGATATGGTCCTGTAATGAGTTCGCGGTGACCGAATCAAAGGTCGCCATAAACGCACCGGGTTCAAATCCAAGCTCACTGGCAATGTCGGCGATCACTCCACGATCCGCGATGGCTCGTCCCTGCTGGTAGTACGCAATCTGCAGGCGCTTGAGCATTTCGATGCCGCACCCTGACAGTTGTTGAGCCGTCAACATGGCTGCAATCGGTGGTGAAGAATCCAGATGGACATTTTCATGTTCAAGTACGCCCTGGACGTAGGCGTCTGCAAAGGTTTGTTTGCTGAATGCGCTAATCCGGGCTTCGTGAGGACGAACAAAGTCGCGCCATTCACCCGACACCAACTTGCTTTTGTCTCCCGAGAGCATGCCCACACCATGGGCCTGAATGTCCAGGCCAGCAACAGTGGCCGCTGCCGTGATCATCGGTGCCGCGCCATAGCACCAGCCGCAGAACGGATCGTAGACGTAATGCAATGTTGCAGTGCTCATTCAAGCCTCCGGAATCTGCTGTGTTTAAACAGCGAAAAGGGATCAGCGCAGGGGTAAGCCTTCAGGCCCCAGCAATTCGCTGATGAAATCGATAAACGCATTGACGCGTCTGGAGCCACGATGATTGGGGAGATACAGCGCAGAGATAGCCGAACTCGCATCGTTCGGATTGACGACAAATGACTCGAACAACGACGTCAATTGACCGCCACCAATATCATCGTTGACGAGCCAGTCAGGTAACAACGCCACCCCACCGCCCGCCAGCGCGATCTCCCGCAAAACCTCCGCATTGTTGCTTTTGAAGCGTCCCTCCACGGAGACTCGGGTCTCTTCACCGTCCCTCAGGAAAGTCCAAAGCTGTTGCTTGGTTCCGTAACTGAAGCGCAGGCATTCGTGCTGCAAGAGGTCCATTGGATGTTCAGGGAGGCCACGGATTTTCAGGTACTCGACACTGGCAACCACCCGACGTCTGAAATAGCCGACGGGACGACTGACTACGCCATCCATCGCTGCTGCCGAGCCCAACCGAATCGATAGATCGACGCGCTCGCCCAGCAACTCGACAATGTCGTCAGAAAGCGTCATGTCCAATATGAGTTGCGGGTAACGCTTCAGAAACGAAGCGATATGAGGCGCGATCAGGCGGCGTCCAAATGCCACCGGTACGGAAATACGCAGATGCCCTGCGGGAACTTCCCCACGGTCAGTCACCGAAGCATCCGCTTCGGCTACAGCGTTCAAGACCTCCCGGGCTTTCAAGTAGTAGGCGGCCCCGGCATCTGACAGCGAGATTTGACGCGTGGAGCGGTTAAGCAGGACGGCGCCCAGCTCCGCCTCAAGCCCATCGATCATCCGGGTCACGGAAGATGTCGCCAGGCCTAACTGCCGAGCGGCAGAAGAAAAGCCCTTCGAGTCCACAGCCTGGACGAACATCTTCAATGCGAGCAGCTTGTCCATGACACTCCTTGGCTATTGCGCGTTGTGGTGACCGATTGACTCACTGAACCTGGCCGGTGCGACGAGAAACAATCGAGAAGACGACCAGAGAGACCAGTGACAATCCACTCCCCACCGCTGCAATCGCCAACCAGCTGGCGTGTTCATAAAGCGAACTGGCCACCGAGGAACCGATTGCACCGCCAATGAAGATACTGATCATGTACAACGCATTCAGACGGCCTCTGTTGGCGGTGCCCAGGGCATAGACGGCTCGTTGGCCCAGCACCATGTTCATCTGCACCGCAAAATCCAGCGCAACACCGGTGACCGCCAAACCGATCACGCCGTAAAAGGGATTGATGAAGGCCGGAAGGAAGCTCACCACGCCCAGCACCATGGCCAACTGTGAGGCCCGTCGAGTGTGCCCGGCATCAGCGAGTCGGCCACTCAGAGGTGCGGCGACGGCACCGATGGCGCCGACCAGAGAGAACATCGCGATCTGACTTTGCGTCAGGCCAAACTCACGACTCAACACCAGCGGTACCGCGGTCCAGAACAAACTGAACGCCGCAAACATCAACCCTTGATAAAGCGCACGCTGACGCAATACCGGCTCGCGGCAAAACAGTTGTCCAAGGGACATCAGCAACTGACCATATGACGCGCGGTGGGCCGGCTGCCATTTGGGCATGGTCATGCTGATCACGATGGAGATGATGAGCATCAAGCCAGCCGCCCCGATGAACACTGCCCTCCAGCCGAAATGATCAGCCACCAGGCTCGACAGCGGCCGCGCAAGCAGAATCCCCAGCAGCAGGCCCCCCATGATCCCGCCCACCACCCGGCCACGAGATTCTTCCGGTGCCAGATGCGCGGCCAACGGGATAAGCATTTGCACCGAGACCGAGCTGAAACCGATGAGTGCCGATACGACAAGAAACACGCTCGGCTGCTTGGCCAGACCCGCGGCAACCAGGCTGAAGATCGTCATCACGATCGTCGCGATCATCAGCCGGCGGTTTTCTACCAGGTCCGCCAAGGGCACCAGGAAAAACAATCCAAGGGCATAACCAATCTGAGTCAGCGAAACAATAAAGCTCGCGCTGCCATTCGACATGCCGATATCCGGGGCGATCAAGCTGATGATCGGTTGTGCGTAATAGATGTTGGCGACGATGGCACCGCAACAAAACGCAAACAGAAGTACCAGCCCTCTGGTCATTGAAGCCTTTTGTATCGTCGTTGCTGTACCGCTTGTAGAAACGCCCATTCCATAAACTCCTGAGATTCGACAGCGGTGACTCTCCAGGAGAGATCACTCGCATTGATGGTTTTCAGGGCTACAAAATAGGCGGCACTACCCCTTCAGAGAATAGGGGCGGGACGCAACGTCATGTTGCGTCAAGCGCAAAAGACGCCGGGCCTCGTCAACGTCCCTTCTGACGTTGGCATCCGATGAGGCCAAGCAGACGCGAGACCAATGCGAGCGCAACAGGACACCTGCACGCTCGCCTGTCACGCTCAGTGAGGGGCGCGAGGGATCGTCTTGAGCAGGTCTTCGGGGCTGATGTGACCGACGATCGGTTCCATGACGCTGCCCGGTTGCGGCAGATCGAGGATGTGCCCCTTGATCTTGCCGATGACGTGCATCTCACACGGCTTGCAGTCGAACTTCAGCGTCAGCACCTCGTCACCGTGTACCAGTTGCATCGGCGCGACCTTGGTGCGCACACCGGTGACGCCTTTGGCTTGCTTGGGGCAAAGGTTGAAGGAGAAACGCAGGCAGTGCTTGGTGATCATCACCGGCACCTCGCCGGTTTCCTCGTGAGCCTCGAACGCCGCGTCGATCAGCTTCACACCATGACGGTGATAGAAGTCGCGGGCCTTCTGGTTGTAGACGTTGGCCAGGAACGACAGGTGCGATTCCGGGTACACCGGCGGCGGGTTGGTTTCGGCCTTGCGACCTCCACGTGGGTGGGCCAGCAGGCGAGCCGCGGTCAATGCTTCGATCGCTTCGCGGCGCAAGGCCTTGAGTTGCGAATTGGGGATAAAGAACGCCTGGGGCGCATCCAGTTCAATGGCGGTGGCGTGGTAGTCGGTGGTGCCCAGTTGACCGAGCAGGTCTCGCAGTTGCTCCAGTGCCTGCTCCGGCTTGTTGGCCAGACCGAACGGGCCGTCCAGGGACACGCTGGCGCTGACGCCCTCCTCGCTGGTGGCGGTCAGTTGCAGACGCTGCTCGTCCAGCCGTGCGACCCAGGTCAGGCCGATACGACGTTCGGCGGACGTCTTCTGCAAGGCTTGCTGCCAGTTATGGTCCAGGTTGCGGCTCAGTGGATGGTTGGGCCGTAGCTTGTACATGCCGTCCGGCATCTCGTTGGGCTCGACGCGATAGCGGTAGCGCTTCTGGCCATCTTCGTCGAACTCGCCCTTGGGCTCCGCGATATTGGCGCGAAAACCCACCACTTCGCGCTTGACCTGCACATTGAGGCCATCGCCGTTGGACAACGGCTCAAAGGTCACTACCTGCATGTCGCGCTTGCCAACCTTCTCCACCACGCCCACCGGCAAGCCGGTGAAGGTCGGTGAGTCGAAGGCGCCGATGTCGATCTTGCGCTCGCTGACGAAGTAGTCGGTGCTGCCACGGTGGAAGGTCTTGTCCGGGTCGGGCACGAAGAAGTGCGCCGTGCGGCCACTGGAAGCGCGGGCCAGGTCCGGACGATCTTCAAGAACATCGTCCAGGCGCTGGCGGTAGTAGGCCGTGATGTTCTTCACATAGCCCATGTCCTTGTAGCGCCCTTCGATCTTGAACGAGCGAACGCCGGCTTCCACCAACGCGCGGATGTTGGCGCTCTGGTTGTTGTCCTTCATCGACAGCAGGTGTTTTTCGTAGGCGACAACGCGACCCTGGTCGTCCTTGAGGGTGTACGGCAAACGGCAGGCCTGGGAGCAGTCGCCACGGTTGGCACTACGGCCGTTCTGCGCGTGGGAAATATTGCACTGGCCGGAGAACGCCACACACAGCGCGCCGTGAATGAAGAACTCGATCGCCGCGTCGGTCTCGTCGGCAATGGCGCGAATCTCTTGCAGGTTCAGTTCGCGGGCGAGTACCAGTTGGGAGAAGCCAGCCTGATCAAGGAACTTCGCTCGCGCCAGGGTGCGGATGTCGGTCTGGGTGCTGGCGTGCAGCTCGATCGGCGGGATATCCAGCTCCATCACGCCCAGGTCCTGGACAATCAACGCATCGACACCGGCATCGTACAGTTCGTGGATCAGCTTGCGCGCCGGCTCCAGCTCGTTGTCATGCAGGATCGTGTTGAGAGTGGTAAACACCCGGGCGTGGTAACGACGGGCGAACTCCACCAGTCCGGCGATTTCACTCACCTCATTGCAGGCGTTGTGGCGGGCGCCGAAGCTTGGGCCACCGATATACACGGCGTCGGCACCATGCAGGATGGCTTCGCGGGCGATGCTCACGTCACGGGCGGGACTGAGCAGCTCCAGGTGATGTTTAGGTAGAGACATGTTTTTTTATCTGGTTTGTCACGGTCGAGGCACGCATTGTAGCGGCGAAACGCTTGACCGGCACCCGTGGCCTACCGAGTGGTAGCCGCCCCAAACCGTCAACCCGATTCCCCCGGCGCTGACCACTCGGCCATTCGCCACCGTGAATCAATGGCAACAAAAATATGTTTGCTACCATTAGAGAGCAGCATCGAGGCTGAGGCCTGGCTTGCGAAATCGGCTTTAACCTTCCTGACATTGATCCATTCCGTTCCAGCCTGCCTGAGCAGGTGGGGGGCCAATGCGCATTCCATTATTTTTCGCGGTGGCCGCGGCACTGTTGTTACACGGATATTCCTGTCTGGCGCAGCCATTGGATGCGACCGCGAACGGTGCCGATTCCGCGCCCGTCACGGCAGCCGTCAAAGACGCCGTGTTCAATCAGGAGCAGCTGGATCAAATGCTGGCGCCCATTGCGCTCTACCCGGATCCGCTGCTGGCCCAGGTACTGATGGCCACCACGTACCCCGGCGAAGTCACCGAGGCGGTGACCTGGTCCAAGTCACACCCGGACGCCAAGGGCGACGATGCGGTCAAACAAGTGGCGAGCCAGACGTGGGACCCGAGTGTGCAGGCGCTGGTCGCCTTCCCGCAGGTGCTGGCAACGCTGGGGCAGGATCCCGTTTGGGTACAACGCCTGGGGGATGCCTTTCTGGCGCAGCCCGACGATACCATGGAGGCAGTGCAACGCCTGCGTCATCAGGCGCAAGCGGCAGGCAATCTGCAGAGCAATCAATATCAGAACGTGACGGTCGAAACCGTTGCGGCACCGGCACCCACCACCGCCACTTCGGCGTCTGCGCCTGCCAGCAGCACCTCCACCATCATCATTCAGCCCTCCGATCCACAGGTGGTGTACGTCCCCAGTTACAACCCGACCACCACATACGGGACCTGGTCCTATCCCGCGTCCCCCCCTGTTTACTACCCGCCACCGCCCGCCTATTACCCCGGCTCGGCGTTGATGGCCGGACTGGCGTTTGGTACCGGTGTGGCGATCGTCGGCGCGCTATGGGGTGACTGTGACTGGGATAACAACGACATCGACATCGACGTCAACCGCTACAACAACATCAACGCCAACAACCGAATCACCAATAATCAGAACAAGTGGCAGCACAACACCCTTCATCGCGACGGTGTTCCTTACCGAGACAGAAAGAGCCGCGAACAGTACGGCCGACAACTGGACGGTGCCAGTCAGCGTGAGGCGTATCGAGGGGACAATGTCGAGCGGGCCCAGGCTCGTGAACGGGCCCGTGGAGCCATGGACAAGCGCGGCTTCGAACAACCTGCCGCCAGCAACCGCGAAGCCCGGGATCGCGCGCGCGAAGCCCAGTCCGCAACCTCGGCCAACAATCGGATGCAAGGCACAGACAGAGCGAAGTCGTCCGACAGAAGTCAGGGTAATGCCAGAAACACTCGGGAGAGCCAGCAAGCCAGGCAGCAGACCGCTCAGGTGAACCCGCGCGGACAGGGCATGGCGCAAAACAGGCCATCCGCCAGCGCGGGCAGTGCCCGCAACAATGCATTCGCCGGCGCGCGATCACCGGCCCAGTCCAACGCACAAGCCAGTCGTGGCCGGGCCAGTCAGGTATCCGCCCAGCGCGCCAGTGCTTCGCGACCAGCCGGCCACCAGATCAGTCGGCCGTCGAATCCACCCGCGCGTCAACGAGGGGGCCGTCGTTGAAAAACAATCCTCGAATAATGTTACTCATGGGCGTGTTCCCCCAGGTATTGGCGATGGCTGCCGGCATGGCCTGGTCGTGTGTCGTTACGGCACAGCAGACATTCCCGACGCCGGAAAAGGCCGCTCAAGCGTTCGTCGAAGCACTGGGTACGGAACACGCCGATCAGGCGCGCCTGACAGAGTTGCTGGGCAATGAATGGCACAGCTACATCCCCCGCGAAGGGGTTCAGCGCAGTGATGTGGATGCGTTTTTGAAGCAATACCACGATCAACATTCCATTGAAAAAACCAGCGACCGCAAGGCGCTTCTGTCGGTCGGCAGCGACCACTGGACACTGCCGATACCCATGGTCAAAGTCGATAAAGGTTGGCGCTTCGACATCAAGGCCGGCCAGGCCGAAATCCGTGCCCGTCGAATTGGCCGCAACGAACTCGCTGCGTTGCAATCGGTACGGACTTATCACGACGCCCAGATGGACTATTCGTCAGAGGACCGTGACGGTGACGGCGCACTCGAGTATGCGCAGAAAATCTTCAGCACCGCCGGCAAGCACGACGGTCTCTACTGGGCCGACGACGATAGCGATCAGATCAGCCCGTTGGGATCCTCGTTCGGCAAAGCCATTGCCGGCGAAGACTGGCACGGTTACCACTTCCGTATTCTTGATGGCCAAGGTCCTTCGGCACCTGGCGGCGCCTACAGCTACCTCATCGGTGACAAGATGAGCCGTGGCTTTGCACTGATCGCCTGGCCGGCGAAATACGCTGACACCGGGGTCATGAGTTTCATGATCAGCCATGAAGGTCAGGTGTTCGAGAAAGACCTGGGAGCCGAGGGTGAGAAACTGGCACGGTCAATGAAGCGTTTTGACCCGGATGACAGCTGGAAGGTGGTGCCTGCCGACCAAGAGTAAACACTTCGAACGGCGCGCTATCCTTGATCCGGGTACTGAACTGACCGGTCGCACCGAAGGAGGTCATCACGTTCTGATGAACTACCGGCCTGGATCACGGCACCAGGCACTTTTGTCTGACACCCTGAAACGGAGACGCCAGCATGAGCACCTTGAAACTTCACCCAGTACTGGACAATGGTTTCCAACCCGCCGCCGCGGATTTCAAAGGTGGCACCCTGCAATGCCTGTGTGCGACCGACAAGGTCGAGGTCAGGATCGACGCGCAAACCCTGCATAACCACGCGTGCGGCTGCAGCAAATGCTGGAAACCGCAAAATGCGATATTCGCCGTCATTGCCGTGGTACCCCGGGATAAGGTCAGCGTCACGGCCCACGGCGAAAAACTGGCCATCGTCGACGAAACCGCCACCATCCAGCGGCACGCCTGCAAACAGTGCCACGCTCACCTCTTCGGGCGCATCGAAAACAAGGACCATGCCTTTTATGGCCTGGACTTCGTCCACACCGAGCTCTCTCCCCAGAGCGGATGGGCGCCACCGGGCTTCGCAGCGTTCGTGTCCTCCATCATCGAAACCGGCACACCGCCCTCGCAAATGAAGGCCATCCGTGAGCGTCTTCGCTCGATCGGCCTGGAGCCCTATGACTGCCTGTCTCCGGACTTGATGGACGCACTGGCGACTCATGTCGCCAGACAGAAAGGCCTGCTCCCCGCCGCCTGATTGATCGACCGCCGCGGCTCTGGGCCGGGAGCTGCCGGTGGTCGTTGCCTTTGGCTTGTCACCGGCGTTTGACTAAGCTGAATAGATCAGGACGAACTGAAATCCAAGTGATAGCGGCCACCCGCGAATCCGGACGGGTATCAAGACGGTAACTCGCAAAGGAGATGACCATGTACGCGGTCATAAGAACCTACTCGGGTCGTGACGCAAAAAAACTTTTCGATTTTCTCGAAGAGCAAAAGGCCGACGTCGAGGCTGCCCTGCGCAAAGTGCCTGGCCTCGCCAGCTACACACTGCTGCCTCTCGGTGATGGCGGTATATCGATAACGGTTTGCACGGACAAGGCCGGCACCGATGAGAGCATGAAAGTCGCACGCGAATGGATTGAGAAAAACGCCTCGCACATCCATGCGTTCCCACCGGTCATCACGGAAGGTCCGGTCATTGTGCAGATCAATTAGCGCGCCCTGATGCCCCCTCACGACATTATCGCTGTCACAACGATTGGAGGTTCACGCCCCCCCCCTTTTCATCGACAGTGTTCATCCCGGTATCAATCCGGAACAAACGCCCCCAATCGCGCCCGCGCCGTTGGAATGATTTCCTCCAACAGCTCCAGCGGCACATCCTGCATGAACAGGGTGACTTCGAACTTGAGTGTTTGATCATTTCGAAACACTTCAAACACCATATCCCCTCCTCGCCAGCACTCAATGCCGAGTCCGTCATGCCCTGGCGTTACGCTCGATGCGATCTCAAACCGGTATTCCATGCCATCAATCAGCAAGCGCTCGTCTCCTTTGCCTGTCAATCAACTATTGGGGAGTCAGTGTGTAGTGATAGTGCACCGCTCCGGTATCCGGATGCACCAGCCAGTAATCGTCATTGTCCTTCTTCAGTCGATAGCATTCTTTCTTGATTTTGGCGCCCGTGAAACAAATCACGCCGTCCTTGGTTGTCCAGTGTTCTGTCTCTGGAGGATTGCCCTGCAGCGCAAAAATTTCGGTGCCGTCTGCATTGAAGCTCAATGAATAGGGCAATCCGGTCTTGCCGATATTGTTCAGTTTGTGGCCGATCAGCGTGCTGCGGATCTGAGCATCATCAAGTGCCGCAGCTGTTGGGGTGACAGGCTTGATGACGCGTTGTGGCGTAGAGGCGCAACCGCCCAGGGCAATGGCGATGACGACGCAGTACAACGTCTTCCGGTTCATGTTGCACCTCAGGATTATGCGAGATTCGGGTGTAGATGAAGCTTAGGCCGTTACGACGGGAACGCTTTTCCAGGATAAAAAAAACCTCCGCGCTATGCAGAGTCAGAAAGACGCCCGAAAAATAAAAGGGAACTGGCACTAAGCCACTAATGTCGGAGCCGCATCACCTGGAGAATTGGCTGATGCGCTCTCGGCATTTTGAAATCACTTACTGTTTGAATGGCTCGCGTCGAAAGTTTGTCCAGCCGGACACTCACATGACCGATGAAGATGCGTGGTACTACGCGTGTCTGCACGCAGGCGTGGGCCTTTTGTACGGGGAAGACAACGTCCAGGACAATCACGCGAAGTTGCTCGACCATGCTGAAAAATCCGATTTGGCTGATGTCAAATGGGAGGAGTTGCCGTAAACCGCGATTGAGTGCCCTTCCCTGCACGGGCAAAGATTTAAACCTCCCGCTACGCTCAACACAACGCATCTTCCTCTCCATGAAAAGAGGTCGACCTTCCTATGCCGTTATATCCGAGATTATCCGCCCGGGTCCTAGGCGGACTCCTTCTTGCTGCATCGCTTGCAAGCAACGCTCTGGCCGATGGCAAAACCTGCGAGTGCGAGTTCAGCAGCCGGGACTATCAAGCCTACGGCACGAGTGGCGCCTGTGGCGTATTCATGTACGCAAAGGCCAGTATCTGCGAGATCTCCTTCGCCGGTATCGGCGCCAATCCAGATGTGCTGACCAATCCGAGGCTGGGCACCAATACTCTGCAGGCACAGTTAGACGTCGCACCGGATATTTTCAGTCGTTATCTCGAGTTCATAAAAACAGGCAATGTCACGCCTCTGAGCGAGCAAAAATTCATAGCGCGCAGTTTGCCCGTCATGGCCCGCGCGAGCCTGTTTCGCGCAGCCCCGCAAATAGCAGAAGCGCCAATCAAGCAGCTGGATGCCGTGATTCAGGACGTGGCACACAAATACAGCGGCGAACTGGAAGCGATTTTCCTCGGCAAAAAAGAGCCGCATACCCTCAAGTGGGATGCCGAGAACGAGGTTGAACTGGGTCGCGGTTATGTCCAGATCAATTACAGAAAAGATATTCAACTGCGCGTTCTTTACTTCTCGCCAGCACAGAGGTGAAGGTCATGAACTTCACATGCCTCGAAGAGTTATCGGACCTTGACCGGACGGGTTTGATGGTGGCGATGATCGGCGCCGCGATCTTGCTGCTTGTGGGCCTTGGTTTGTCCTTTCGCCTGAAACTCTGGCAAGCGCTCACGGAAATCATCTATGACAAAGTCCACTTGAAGTTGCCGCCTCCCCTGCTTTGCCTGCTGACTTGCTTCGCTGTATTGGGCGGCATCTATTGGTGGCTGAATAACCACTATCCGGCCGACAGTATTATTTTCAAGGACAAGCCCTGGACGCTTGGGGAGATCAAACAGCGACTGGAGACAGTGTCAGGGGTCGATGTTCAATTGAAAGGGGACGTGGCGAGTTTTGCCATTGATAGAAGGATCAGCGGGGCTTGTGCGGCTGATGTGCTGAAAGCGATATGTGACCATTACCGGGATCAACTGATTTGTCGCAATGAGCCCGGGCGAACCATTATCGAACGTAAACCCTGAGAGTCGCTGCGTACAAAACAAATGTGGGAGCGGGCTTGCTCGCGAAGAGGTCGTGTCAGTCGACATTAATGTTGAATGACACACCGCTTTCGCGAGCAAGCCCGCTCCCACAGGGATTGCATCAAGCCGGCTGTTGTATTAACAGCACTTCGGCCCGGCCTTGCTGCCATAACGAGCTTCCTGGCGTTCCCGGAAGAACACCTCGTAACTCATCACCGGTTTGTCCGGGTGTTTGGTCTGCATGTGCTCGACGTAAGTGTCGTAGTCGGGCATGCCGACCATCAGGCGCGCGGCCTGACCGAGGTATTTACCGAGGCGACTCAGGTCATTGAACATGCTGCACTCCTCGATCAAGCATCCGGCAAGGCCTGGAATGGCGCTTCTTTATCCGTGCGTTCCTTGGTTCCCCAGGCGGCGATACCGACCTTGAGCGCGAAGAACAGGATGCTGAAGACCACCAGCAGGAACAGCGCCGTCAGCGTCGCGTTAGTGTAGGCGTTGTAGATTACGTGCTGCATCTGCTCGATGCTCTTGGCCGGTGCGAGTACCTGACCGTTGGCCAAGGCATCGCTGTACTTCTTGGCCAGCGCGAGGAAACCGATGGCCGGGTTGGCGTCGAACAGCTTGATGAAGCCGGCGGTGGTGGTGCAAATCAGCAACCAGACCGCAGGCAGCATGGTCACCCAGACGTAGCGTTGACGCTTCATTTTGATCAGCACAACCGTCGCCAACATCAGCGCGATACCGGCCAGCATCTGGTTGGAGATGCCGAACAGCGGCCACAAGGTGTTGATGCCACCCAGCGGATCGATCACGCCTTGGTAGAGCAAGTAACCCCACATCGCCACACAACCGGCGGTGGCGATCAGGTTGGCGGTCCAGGATTCGGTGCGTTTCAGCGCCGGCACGAAGGAGCCGAGCAAATCCTGGAGCATGAAGCGTCCGGCACGGGTGCCGGCGTCTACCGCGGTCAGGATGAACAGCGCCTCGAACAGGATCGCGAAGTGGTACCAGAACGCCATGGTGTTTTCACCCGGCAGGACGTGGTGCAGGATCTGCGCGATACCGACCGCCAGGGTCGGCGCACCGCCGGCACGGGCCAGGATGGTGGTTTCACCGATGTCCCTGGCCACCGCTTCCAGCGCTTCCGGAGTAATCAGGAAACCCCAACTGCTGACGGTTTGAGCAACCGAAACCGCGTCAGCGCCGACAATGGCGGCTGGACTGTTCATGGCGAAATACACACCTGGCTCAATCACCGACGCGGCAACCATCGCCATGATGGCGACAAAGGATTCCATCAGCATGCCGCCGTAACCGATGTAGCGGGCATGGCCTTCACTCGCCAGCAACTTCGGCGTGGTGCCGGAAGCAATCAGCGCATGGAAACCGGAAACCGCGCCACAGGCGATGGTAATGAACAGGAACGGGAACAGACCGCCCTTCCACACCGGGCCGGTGCCGTCGATGAATTGGGTCAATGCCGGCATTTTCAGATCAGGCATGGTGATCAGGATGCCGATCGCCAACGCAATGATGGTGCCGATTTTCAGGAACGTGGAGAGGTAGTCACGCGGTGCCAGGATCAGCCATACCGGCAGTACCGCAGCCACGAAACCGTAGCCGATCAACATCCAGGTGATCTGGATGCCCGTGAAGGTGAAGGCCTTGGCCCAGACCGGATCGGCGGCAATCTGCCCGCCCAGCCAGATCGAACCGAGCAGCAGCAATACACCGATCACGGAGATTTCGCCGATGCGGCCCGGACGGATGTAGCGCATGTAGATGCCCATGAACATCGCGATCGGGATGGTCGCCATCACCGTGAAAATGCCCCATGGGCTTTCGGCCAGGGCTTTGACCACGATCAGCGCCAGCACCGCGAGGATGATGATCATGATCAGGAAGCAGCCAAACAGCGCGATGGTACCGGGGATGCGGCCCATTTCTTCACGGACCATGTCACCGAGTGAACGGCCGTTGCGGCGGGTGGACATGAACAGGACCATGAAGTCCTGAACCGCACCGGCCAGCACCACGCCGGCAATCAGCCACAGCGTGCCGGGCAAGTAGCCCATCTGCGCCGCCAGGACCGGACCGACCAGCGGGCCCGCGCCAGCGATGGCCGCGAAGTGGTGACCGAACAGCACGTGTTTGTTGGTGGGGACGTAGTCCAGACCATCGTTATTGAGTACAGCGGGCGTGGCTCGATTGGGGTCGAGTTGCATCACCTTGTTGGCGATGAACAGGCTGTAGTAGCGATAAGCGACGAGGTAGATAGCGACGGCTGCGACTACTATCCAGAGGGCGTTGATCGCTTCGCCGCGGCGCAGGGCCACGACACTCAGCGCAAACGCTCCCAGAACAGCCACGGCAAACCAGGCAAGGTGTTTAGCCAGACGGGGCATAGCGTGTCTCCTGCCGACAGCCAGTGACTGCGGCGGTAATTTTTATAATTGTGTCCGCTGTGCGGAGCTGGCCCAATATCCGCGCATGCCGTCCACAAATAAATCCGCGTTACTACGTACGCGACCTCTACGTAGTTCTACGTAGAGGCGCGTAATCTGTAGGAGCCGGCTTGCTGGCGATCCAGGCGATCCAGGCGATCCAGGCGATGCGGTGTATCAGTTACGCCGCCATCGCCAGCAAGCCGGCTCCTACAATTCGGTGTCGCCCGGATAACCACAGGTCATTCCGTCCAGCAGCGCTACTGGACGCGCGTATCTTTGGCATATGATGCCGGCCTTCGCCTTCCCCCGGTCCGGACAGGAGCCCAGATGCAGCTCAAACACAAAATCGTCGCGCTCGGGATTCTGCCGCTGGTGCTGGCGATCGCTGTCATCTGTGCACTGGTGATTTCCCTGAACCGCCAGCTGGGTGATCAACAGGCGCAGCTGATCGAAGACAGCATCCTGGCCAGCAAGCGCGCCGAACTGAAAAACTACGTGGAAATGGCCCAGAGCCTGATCGCGCCGCTATACGACAATGGCCAAGGTGACGCGCGCGCCCAGCAGCAAGTGCTGGAAGAACTGCGCAAACTCAGCTTTGGCATCAATGGCTACTTCTTCGTGTACGACCGCGAGGGCCGCAGCCTGATGCACGCGCGGCAATCGGAGCTGGTGGGCCAGTATTTGTGGGACATGAAAGACCCGCACGGCCTGCCGGTGATCCAGGCCTTGCTCCAGAGTGCGCAATCGGGCGAAGGTTTTCAGCGCTACGCCTGGAACAAACCCTCCTCCGGCCAGGTGACCGACAAACTCGCCTACGTGGTGATGCTGGATCGCTGGGGCTGGATGCTCGGCACCGGCATTTACCTTGAAGACGTTGAACGCGCCACTCAGCAGGCCCGTGACGAAGTGGCGATGGGCATCCGCAAAACCATGCTGGCGATTGCCGCCGTCGCCCTTGTGGCCGTGCTGTTCGTGTTTGCCAGCGGCATGACGCTGAATGTCAGCGAACACCGTCTGGCCGACAAGAAACTCCAACGCCTGACCCAACGCATCGTCAGTCTGCAGGAGGAAGAGCGCTCGCGGGTTTCCCGAGAGCTGCACGACGGGATCAGTCAGGTACTGGTCTCGATCAAGTTCCAGTTCGAACTGGCCAGCCATGTCCTGGAGAACGGACAGGACAAAGGCTTGAGCATTTTGAGAGAGGCCACCGAGCGGCTGGGGGAAGCGATTGGCGAAGTTCGCAGCCTCTCCCACGACCTGCGCTCATCCTTGCTCGACACCCTGGGGCTGTCGGCGGCGATCGGCCAACTTGCCGAGGAATTCGAGCAGCGCAGCGGCCTCACGGTGACTTACAACGACAACGAATTCGACTGCCATCTGGTCGAAGGCGCGGCGGTCTCGCTGTTCCGCATCGTGCAGGAAGGCCTGACCAATATTGAACGCCATGCCCAGGCGAAAAACGTTTCCATTACCCTGCACGGGTCTGAAGAATCCATACGGCTGACGGTGGTCGATGACGGTGTCGGCTTCAACGTCGCCCAGGTCGAACGTCGTCACGCCGGCATTGGCCTGCGCAATATCCGTGAGCGTGTCGAGCATTTCGGGGGTCGATTCGACCTGATTTCGATGCCGGGAAGAAGTGAGCTGGACGTGCTGCTGCCGATGAAAATGCCCGGCGCAAAACGCTGACCTGACAATAAGAGTGAATGCCCGTGATAAACCTGCCCTCCCCGATCCGCGTCGCCCTGGTCGACGATCACTCTTTGGTCCGAGACGGGATCAAGGCGCTGCTGTCCGTCATGGCCCCGCTGGAAGTGGTCGGCGAAGCGGAAAATGGTGCGGACGCCATCGAGATGGTCGGTCGCTGCAAGCCAGACCTGTTACTGGTAGATATCAGCCTCAAGGACATGAACGGCCTGGAGCTGACCCGGTTGCTGCGCAGCCAGTACCCGTCGCTCAAAGTGCTGGTGCTCAGCATGTACGACAATTACGAATACGTGAGTGAGTCCGTGCGCTCGGGTGCCAGCGGGTATGTGCTGAAGAACGCGCCGTCACGGGAAATCATTGCAGCCATCGAAGCCATTGCCAGCGGCGGAACGTTCTACAGCGCCGAAATTGCCCAGCGGCTGATCGCCGATAAAAGTACCGACAACGAGCTGACACCCCGTGAAAGCCAGGTGTTGTACAAAATGGCCCAAGGGATGAACAACAAGGAAATGGCCCGCGACCTGGACATCAGCGTGCGCACCGTAGAAACCCATCGACTGAGCATCCGCCGCAAACTCAACATCGACAAACCGGCAGCGCTGGTCAAATACGCGATCGATCACGGGATCATTTCCCCATAAACCGTCTGAACGCCTGCTCCCTTGTAGGAGCCGGCTTGCTGGCGATAGCGGTGGGTCAGCCAACCTGTTTTTTGACTGATCCGACGCTATCGCCAGCAAGCCGGCTCCTACAAGGTTTATGTCGTCCCGGACTCCTCATACATCCCGACCTGCCCACCGGAGAACCCCGTGCCACCGCTGATCGCCCGCGAGATTTACCAGGTATTGCGCGATGCCTCGCTGGAGGTTCGTCCGCTGCGACTAGTGGGCGAACAATCCGAGTCCGGCGTGGTGCACGTCGACATCGAGGGCTGGCGCCTGACCCTTGATCTCGATGGCACCCACCTTCGCCACTGCCAGCATTGCCAGTGCCCGGATGGCCGCGAGGGGACCTTCGACAGCTGGCAACGTTATGGCACCGACCCGGTGAGTTTGCTCAGCACCTGGGAACTGGCGCAAATAGAACGTTTGCTGACCGAACTCAAAACCGCGGCTTGACTGCCTTCCAGTCCGGTTTGTAGCGCTGCATCTGTTTCACGTCATCGCGCTGGCGTATGCCGCAGGACAGGTATTGATCGTGCAGCTTGCCCAACTGATCCTGATCCAGTTCGAGTCCCAGCCCGGGTGCGCGGGTGATTTTCACGCAGCCATCGACGATCGGCAGCTTGCCGCCCTTGATCACTTCTTCATCCGGTTCCTGCCACGGGTAATGGGTGTCGCAGGCGTAATCCAGATTGGGCACCGCCGCCGCCACATGCGCCATCGCCATCAGGCTGATGCCCAGGTGCGAGTTGGAATGCATCGACACGCCAAGACCAAAGGTGTCGCACATTTTCGCCAGCGCCTGAGTGTCGCGCAGGCCTCCCCAGTAATGGTGGTCGGCGAGGACGATCTGCACGCTGTTCAACGCCACGCTGCGACGAAACTCATCGAAATCGGTGACCACCATGTTGGTCGCCAGCGGCAGCCCGGTGCGTTTGTGCAGCTCGGCCATGCCGTCGAGGCCCGGCGTCGGGTCTTCGTAATACTGCAAGTCATCGCCAAGCAATTCAGCCATGCGGATCGAGGTTTCCAGTGACCAGTTGCCATTCGGGTCGATGCGCAGCGGGTAACCGGGGAAGGCTTTTTTCAGGGCCTTGATGCACGACACTTCGTGCTCAGGCGGCAACGTGCCAGCCTTGAGCTTGATGCTTCTGAAGCCATAAGCCTCGATCATCCGCCGCGCCTGGGCGACGATCTGTTCTTCGTTCAACGCCTCACCCCAGTTGTCTGGCTTGTAGGGTGAATCGACATGTTGCGCGTACTTGAAAAACAGGTAGGCGCTGAACGGAATCTCATCGCGGATCGCCCCGCCCAGCAAGTCCACCAACGGCACGTTCAACGAATGCGCCTGCAAATCCAGGAACGCCACTTCGAACGCCGAATACGCGTTGCTCACCGCTTTGCTGGCGTGTGAGCCCGGCGCCAGTTCGGCACCGGCAATGCTCGCGGGCTTGTTCGCCGCCACCGTGGCCTGGACGATGCGGCGCAGCTGATTGAGGTTGAACGGGTCGAGGCCGATCAGTTGCGATTGCAGTTGTTGCTGGATCAACAGCGCTGGCGCGTCGCCGTAACTTTCACCCAGACCGATGTAGCCATTGTCGCTCTCGATTTCGATGATCGAGCGCAGCGCGAAAGGCTCGTGAATCCCGCTGGCATTGAGCAGCGGCGGATCACGGAAAGCGATGGGGGTGACGGTGACTCGTTTGATTTTCAAGAGGTTGCTCCCTTTGGATCAGGTTTCAAAGCGGGGTGACTTAAAGAGGTGGACGCTGATGCGGTGTTGACCGGCTTACCCTTCAGTACGCTGTGGGCATCGCCCCGCGGGGCGGTGCGGGCAAAGAAGATCACCACCGCAGCCACCAGCGAAGTGGCCGCCAGACCGTAGAGGCCGCCTTCGATGGAACCGGTTTTTTGCTCGAGGAAACCGAACGCCGTCGGCGCCACGAAACCGCCAAGGTTGCCGATGGAGTTGATCAAGGCGATCACTGCCGCGGCGATGCGTGCGTCCAGATAGCCTTGGGGAATCGGCCAGAACAACGCCGAGGCGGCCTTGAAACCGATCGCCGCAAAACAGATGGCGACGAAGGCGAAAACCGGCCCGCCGGTGGTGGACATGAACATGCCGAACGCGGCAATCACCAGCGTCAAGGCAACCCAGGCCTGCTGGTGCTTCCATTTGCTGGCCATGGCGGCGAAGCCATACATCGCGATAATGGAAATGATCCACGGAATCGAGTTGAACAGGCCCACCTGGAAGTCGCCGAGGTTGCCCATTTTCTTGATCATGCTCGGCAGCCAGAACGTGGCGCCGTAGATGGTCAGGGCGATGGAAAAGTAGATGAAGCAGAACAGTGCGATCTGTTTGTCGGCGAGCAATTTGAACATCGACGGCTTGACCGTCTGCGTGGCTTCGCGGGCCTGCTGTTCGAAGGCGATGGCGCCCACCAGCGCGTCCTTTTCTTCCGTGCTCAGCCAGTTCGCCTGGCGTGGATGGGACTGCAGCCAGAACCAAACGAAACCACACAGCACGATCGAGGCAAAGCCTTCGATCAGGAACATCCACTGCCAGCCGTGCAGGCTGAAACCGCTGACGTTCAGCAATGCACCGGAAACCGGCCCGGAAATCACCGAGGCAATGGCCGAGCCGCTGAGGAAGATCGCCATGGCCTTGCCGCGTTCGGTCGACGGCAGCCATTGGGTGAAGTAGTAAATGATGCCGGGGAAGAAACCCGCCTCGGCCGCGCCGAGTATGAAACGCAGCACATAGAAGCTGGTTTCACCGCGCACGAACGCCATGGCCATGGCCGCCGCGCCCCAGGTGAACATGATGCGCGTCAGCCAGGCGCGGGCACCGTAGCGCTGCAGCAGCAGGTTGGAGGGGACTTCGAAGATTGCGTAACCGATGAAGAACAGCCCGGCGCCGAGGCCGTAAGCGGCGGCGCCGATGCCCAGGTCAGTTTCCAAGTGGCTGCGCACGAAGCCGATATTGACGCGATCGATGTAGTTGACGATGAACATCACCACGAACAGCGGCAGCACATGGCGCTTGACCTTGGCCGCTGCGCGGGCGAGCACAGTCGGGTCCGGCGGACTCTGGAGGGTATTCAAGGGGCGACTCCCGTTCATTGTTTTTTTAGGGACGGGCCGATCATGGACGCGGACATTGATCCCGTCTAATCTAACTTGGCATTCGATTGATACCTGGATTAGATCAATGTTCGAACTGACTCAACTGCGCTGCTTCACCACGGTGGCAACCGAACTCAACTTCCGTCGCGCCGCCGAACGGTTGAACATGACGCAACCGCCGCTCAGCCGGCAGATTCAACTGTTGGAACACCATTTGGGCGTGGAGCTGTTCACCCGCACCACCCGCAGCGTCGCCCTGACCGCTGCCGGCCGCGCTTTCTTTATCGAAGCGCAGAACCTGCTGGAGCGCGCCCAGCAAGCCGCCGCCACCGCCCGACGCTTTGCCGAAGGCGATATCGGCTCGGTGAACATCAGTTTCGTCGGCAGCGCGGTGTACGAGTTCCTGCCCAAGGTGATTGCCGAAGCCCGGCTCAAACAGCCACACGTGAAAATCGACCTGTCGGAAATGAACACCTACCAGCAACACGAAGCCCTGCGTGCCCGCCGTATCGATCTGGGCATCGTCCGTGCGCCGTTGCTGGAGCCGGGTTACGCCACCGAATGCCTGGTGCGCGAGCCGTTTGTCCTCGCCGTGCCCAGCAATCACCGGCTGGCCAACGCTGAAAACGTGTCGGTCAATGACCTCGATGCACAACCGTTTCTAATGTACTCCCACGCCGCTTACCCGCCGTTCAACGAACTGCTGACCGGTATGTTGCGCTCGGCCCGCGTCGCCCCGGAATACGTGCAATGGCTCGGCTCGTCGCTGACGATTCTGGCGTTGGTCAACGCCGGCATGGGGTTGGCGCTGGTGCCGCGTTGCGCGACCAGTGTGGTGTTCAAGAATGTGGTGTTTCGCGACATCGATCTGGGCGAAGGTGTGCAGAGCGAGTTACATCTGATCTGGCGGGAGAACAACGACAACCCGGCGTTTGCGATGTTGCTGGAGGGCATTCGCACAGCGGTGCGGGAGGGTTGGGGGGGGTGAATCTTGCTTTAAAGGTGGCGGTGTACGTGAAGCCGCCTTCGCGGGCAAGCCTCGCTCCTACGGAACATGGACATGCCTGTTTTTTCGGACAACATCGGAGTGTAGGAGCCGGCTTGCTGGCGAAGGCGGTCTCGAAGACACCATCGCCAGCAAGCCTTGCTCCTACGGAACATGAACATGCCTGTTTTTTCGGACAACATCGGAGTGTAGGAGCCGGCTTGCTGGCGAAGGCGGTCTCGAAGACGCCATCGCCAGCAAGCCGGCTCCTACAGGTTTAGCGGTGTTTTTTCGCCAGCGGTGATTCATGTGGGCCGTCGCACCGCCCTCTCCTTCCCGCAGCCACCGCCGCCGCAGTACGTCTGTCGGACGCATGCTGTCGCCGGTAAATATGCCCTCCTGCGCCGTGAACCTTGTTTCAGCTCCTCAGTCTTACAGCGGCGCCAATTCCTCCCCTAACCGTTGTCATCTCTTCAGAGCTGTCTCTCCATGCGCCAAACCGCCCACGCCTTGCGCTTGACTTCGCTGTGCCTGTTTACCCTGCTTGCTGTTATCACCCGCCCCGCCCACGCCGGCGCGGAACGGCAACTGGTGGAAGCCATCAACGATTACCGTGCCCACCCCGAGCATTGCGAGCGGCGTCCCGCCCAACGGTTGTCGCCGCTCACGCTGAAATCCAACCTGGCCCTGCCGATCGGCTACGGCGGCGGTTTGCGCGACCGATTGAAAGCGTCCGGTTACCAAGCCGTCAGCGTGCGTACCCTGCGCGTGGTCGGCGCACAAGATGCCGATGAGGCGTTCGATCTGCTGCAAAGCGACTACTGCACGGCATTGCTGGATAGCCAATACGCCGATATCGGCGTCAGCCGCAGCCGTAGCGAATGGCAAGTGGTGCTGGCGCGACCGGTGCTGGACAGCCAAATGGACGACACGCGAGCCGTCAGCCGAGCCTTGCTCGCCCAGGTCAACGCTGCACGGGCGAAACCGCGCCTTTGCGGGCGTCAGCGCTTCGCCGCTGCCCGACCACTGGCCTGGAATGCCAGCCTCGGGGCAGCCGCGCAGGGCCACAGCAAGGCCATGGCTTACGGAAATTACTTCGCCCATCGCGATCCCGACGGTGATACGCCCGCCGACCGTGCGAGAGCTGCCGGATTCCGTGGTCGCCAGATCGGCGAAAACATCGCCGCGGGCCAAGGCTCACCGAGCAAGGCAATGGCAGGCTGGCTCGCCAGCCCCGGACATTGCGCCAACCTGATGAGCCCGCTGTTCACTCAAGTAGGGTTCGCCTACGCGACGGACTCGCGCAGTGACGAAGGGGTTTACTGGACGATGTTGTTTGGAGCGCCTTGAGGCCGGTCGCGCAGCGAATATCATGCGGTGTCACGCAGGCCGTCGCACCGCCCTCACCTTTCCACTGCCACCACCGCCGCAGAAGAACTGATCGCCGCCGTCGGATTCCAGCCCCGACACGCCGACACCGGCCGGCATCCTGACGCTGTGCAGCACTTCCCCAGTTTTGGCGTCCACGCGACGCAGTTCGCTTTCATCCCCTTCCCAGGTCCCATGCCACAACTGCCCGTCCACCCAGGTCACGCCGGTGACGAAGCGGTTCGACTCAATCGTACGCAGAATCGCACCGGACTCTGGGTCGATCTGGTGGATTTTCCGGTCGCGATAGCGGCCGACCCACAACGTGCCTTCGGCCCAGGTCAGCCCGGAATCATTGCCGCCGCCCGGGGCCGGAATGGTGTTGAGTACCTTGCCGGTCTGCGGATCGATTTTCTGAATGCGATCGGCGGCGATCTGGAACAGATGCCGGCCGTCGAAGGCCGTGCCCGCGTCGGCGGTGACATCGATTGAACGCAAGGTCTTGCCGCTTTGCGGGTCAAGGGCGATGAGCTTTTCACCACTGGCAAACCAGACGCGCTCGCCGTCCCAGGTCACGCCATGCACGCTGTCGACACCGCTGAACGGGCCGTATTCACGAAGGATTTCTGCGGTTGAATGTTTCATGTCAGTTTCCTTTTCCGGGGTTCGTGGCGTTGATCCTAATCACTTGGCAGAGGCGCCGGGAGTAACAAGGTCGTCGCGAAACCCGGCACCGGCGGCGTCATCCAGCGCCGCGCCCGTCCATGCCCGAATGACTGCACCTTGCCGGCCGCCGCCAGTGTGTCGAGCGAGCGTTGCACCGTGCGCTGACTGGTGCCAAGGGCCAAGGCCAGCGCTGAACTCGACCAGGATTCGCCATCGGCGAGGAAGGCAAACAGCGCCGCAAACTTCTCTTCAACCGGTTGAGCCAGCACCACGACATCGGATGAAACCAGCGCCACCAACGCAAACCCGTGTTGGGTGGCGATGATACCGGCCAAGGGTTTCAGCGCCGCGCGCAGGCGCCCGACTTCGACGCGCAGCCGTGCCCGGTGGGACTCGTCCGAGAGCTTCAGGCGGAACGCCCGACGGATCAGTACTTCCCTCGGCACGTCGCCCGGCCAGGCTTCGGCCAACGCGCGCGCGAGGGTAAACAACACGGGACGTTTGGCGAGCGACACCGACATGCCGGCGCCGCGCACGACATACCGGCACGCGTCGATTACCAGCGAGGTCGAACCGAGCAAGGCTTCGACTTCTTCCAGGAGTAAAGGTCGCTCTTCGCCGTGGACGATCAGCCGTGCTGCCGGGGTGTCGAGAACGAGAAATGCGTTTTCGACTTCCGCCGTCAGCGCCGGAATACCGGCTTCACGCGCAGCATGCTCGGCCCTCGTCAGGGCATGCCGAGCCATTTTCGATTGCAGCCGCCGGATGGCAATCCCGGCCACCACCAATTCATGGGCGGCGCGCAAAGCAGGCGGCAACGGCGCAGGATCCAGCGTGGCCAGCAGAACATCCGCCTCGTCGAGCCGGCCGATCAGCAACAATCGCCGAATCTGCAGACAGCGCGCATGAGCCGCGTTGACCCGGTCACTGTGCGCCTCAAGCGTGACCCGCGCCGCCTCAAGGGCTTTCACCGGCCAGCCCAGGTCTCGCGAAGCCAGGGCAATCTCGGCCTCGGCCACGACGCACCGCGCCCGCGCCAACGCCTCCTTTGGCCCGAATGCTCGCGCCGCACTTTTTACCAGCGCCTTCGCCCGAACCAGATCGCCGAGCTGCGCCATCGCAATGCCGCGCAAGGCGAGCGCTGGCGCGTCATCGCGCAACGCGATCCGGTCCAGCGCACCCAGCGGATCACCCGCCGCCAGTGCCCGTGCAGCCGCGGTGATCAACGAGTCCATTTGAATAGCGCCACGCTGGTTGCTCCCACCGTTCAATGTGGGAGTCAGTCTAGTTCACGACCGGAGTCGGTCGAAAAGTTGCGGTGCTTGGGCAGACGCTATCGCCAGCAAGCCGGCTACTACAGGTTTTGTGTGATGCGGGAGTCTGATGCACGACACCGATTTCGTAGGCGCCGGCTTACTGGCGATGAGGCCTCCCTATACACCGAAACTGCCAGCCCTCAGTTCGGGTCGAGCAAGCCACCGCTCCAGTTGCGCGGGTGACCCAGGCGATACCGTTTTCAACCCGGCTGAGCAGTGACGATTGGGAAGTCATGAAAGGTCCTCGTCGTTCTTGTTGTTGGACAGGAGGTACGAACTGTTGCCGATACTAAACAAGTGTTCGGTAACACGGCAAGGAAGCCGTTATAAGTTGTTAACTACTTGATTTCAATAGAGATTTACAATAAACAAGGAGAGTATCCGGGAAAAACTGTTACATCTTCGAACAACAACTTTCGGAGAGCGGCTGAAGGGGAATCTCCATCCGCTCGATGTTGCGCACCGCCGCGGGGCAAGCTTTGTCCAAGGGATTGAAATGTCCGAGAGTCAGGCCTGCGTCATTAATCGCATGCTCAAAAGCGCGACCCGACGACCGTCCGGCGATAACCGTTCTTCAATCTCAAACGGCACAAACCCGAGTTGCGGATACAGCAACAGCCCCGCCGTGTTTTCGTTGAAGCACGAAATCTGCACTTCACTTGCCCGGTGACGGTCAATCGCCAGCCCTACCATCGTCTCCACCAGAAATTTCGCCACACCTTTTCCCCGGGTCTTGGGGGACACGATCACGTTGCCGATCGTGCACACACCTTCGCGCTCGAACTTGTAAAAGTTTGCAAAACCAATCACGGAGCCGTTCTCTTCAACCACCGTTGAGTCAGAACGCTGGGCAATCGATGCAAGCAGCTGGGTGTCCGTCAGCGGGTACTGCGCCTTCGGAAACATGAAAAAGAGTTCCTCAGGGGTTTGCGGGAAGTTGCAGATCGCCTGAACATCTTCAGCGCGTACGGGACGGTGGGTGAGTGTCATGATTCGGCTCCATCCAAATGTCGGTGTGACAGATTACTGATTGCAGGCCCCTGATAAAAGCGGCCGGCCTGCTGATCCTGAAAACGCAAAAAGCCCCGCCCTCTCGAAGAGGACGGGGCTTTTCGTTGCCCGTCGATCAACCGGCGTTCAGCAGCACCGCGTCGTGCAGCTGCGTTTGCCGTAGCGCGCTTCCTGACGTTCGCGAAAGAACGCCGAATAGCTCATGACCGGCTCGCCGGGATGATTCAGCGCCATCTGCGCGACGTAGTTGTCGTAATCCGGAACGCCCACCATCAGGCGCGTGCTTTGGCTGATGAGCCTGGCGGCATGCTGCAGTTTACGGAACATGGCAAAAGCCTCTTTATGGTTTTGGACAGTCCCATGAAACCGCGCTCATGTATCTGGAATGTGTCCGCGTGACGGGAATTTGTATGATCAAGTAGCCGCCCGTCACAGCACCAGCCGCCGGTAATCCGCCAGGACACTGCCCAGATAGGCGTTGAAACGCCCGGCAGTGGCGCCATCGATCACACGATGATCCCAACTCAGGCTCAACGGCAGAATGTTGCGCGTGACCACCTGCCCGCCTTCCAGCGCGAGCCGCTCCCGGCTTTTGCCCACCCCCAGAATGGCGACCTCGGGGGCATTGATGATCGGCGTGAAATACGTCCCGCCAATGCCGCCCAACGACGAAATCGAAAAACAGCCGCCACTCATCTCGGCAACGCTCAACTTGCCCTCGCGTGCCTTTTCAGCGAGCGCCGACATTTCCCGGGCAATCGCCAGCACACCTTTCTGATCGACGTCCTTGATGACGGGTACGACCAGCCCTTGCGGCGTATCGGCGGCAAAACCGATGTGGCAGTAACGCTTCAATACCAGCTCGTCGCCGTTGAGACTGGCGTTGAACTCCGGGAATTTTTTCAAGGCGGCCGCACAGGCTTTCATCAACAAGGCCAGCAACGTCAGCTTGACCCCGCTCTGCGCTTTTTCCTTGTTCACCTGCACGCGGAACTGTTCGAGCTGCGTGATATCCGCATCGTCATGATTGGTCACGTGAGGAATCATGACCCAGTTGCGATGCAGGTTGGCCCCGCTGATTTTCCGGATACGCGACAGTGCCCGGGTTTCCACCGGCCCGTATTTGGCAAAATCAACCACCGGCCAGGGCAGCAAGCCGTCCAACGGTTGGGCACCCGCTTCGGATACTTTCAGTGCGCCTTTCACATGGGCCAACACGTCTTCTTTGGTGATGCGACAGCGCAGCCCCGTCCCCTGAATGGCCTTGAGCGACACACCGAGTTCTCGAGAAAACTTGCGAACCGAGGGTGATGCGAGCGGCATATCGGTGGGTGGCTCACGCACTTCGATGAGCGCCGGTGCCGACGCCAGCTGCCGAGGTTCCGCGAGCGTTGCAACGGGCTCGATCATGGGTGCAGGCGCAGGCGAGTGCCCTTCACTCTCGATCAAGGCGATCGGCGATCCTTCGCTGACCTTGTCGTCCAGCCCGACCGTCAACGATTGCAATACACCCGTCGTGGGCGACGGAATTTCCATGGCCGCCTTGTCGGTTTCGACAATGATCAAGGTCTGCCCTTCGAGCACCGCATCGCCCGCCTTGACCCGTATTTCGATGACACCGACATCCCTGGCATCGCCGATGTCGGGCATTCGCACTTCATGCACATTCTTCATAAGCGTTTCCTGAACATTCGACTCGACCTGAAGCACGGCTTCAAGCTTCCCAAGGCGCGACGGCGTCAACCTCAATGGCGTACCGCGCAATCGCTTCGGCACACACACTGGCGTCGAGGCGCCCTTCCTGAACCAGTGACGTCAGGGCACTCAGGACGATCTGATGGCGATCCACTTCAAAGAACGCGCGCAGCCTGCCGCGGGTATCGCTGCGGCCGAAACCGTCGGTGCCGAGCACGCTGTAGCGAGCCCCCAGATAACTGGCGATCAACTGGGGCAATGCGCGGACGTAATCGGTACAGGCAATGATCGGCGCCGTGTCGTTGAGTGACTCCTGTACGTGGCTGCGTCGCGCCGGGTGTCCGGGATGCAGGCGATTCCAGCGCTCCACCTCGCGGGCATCGCGGGCCAGTTCGGTGAAGCTGGTCACGCTCCACACCTCGCTGTCGATGTTCCAGTCGCTGGCCAGCAACTCGGCCGCCGCGATCACTTCAAGCAGGATCGCGCCGGAACCCAACAACTGGACGCTGCCGCGTGCATCCTCGACTTCATGCCGGGCGAACAGATACATGCCCTTGATAATCGCCTGCTCGACACCGTCGGGAAGGTTGGGCTGCGGGTAATTTTCGTTCATCAGCGTGACGTAATAGAACTCGTCGACCTGACGCTCCAGCATCTGGCGCATGCCGTGATCGAGGATCACCGCGAACTCTCCGGCGAACGCCGGATCGTAGGCACGGCAGTTGGGCACCATCGACGCCATCATGTGACTGTTGCCGTCCTGGTGCTGCAGACCTTCGCCACCCAGCGTGGTGCGACCCGCCGTGGCGCCGAGCAGGAACCCGCGCGCCCGCTGGTCAGCCGCCGCCCAGATCAGGTCGCCGATGCGCTGGAAGCCGAACATCGAGTAGTAGATGTAGAACGGCAGCATGGGCAGGCCATGCACCGAATAGCTGGTCGCCGCCGCTACCCAGGAACTGATCGCCCCGGCCTCGCTGATGCCTTCTTCGAGAATCTGGCCATCCAGGGCTTCCCGATAACTCAGGATCGAACCGATGTCCTCCGGTTCATAACGCTGGCCCACGCTGGAATAGATACCGATCTGCTTGAACAGGCTGGCCATGCCGAACGTGCGCGCCTCATCCGCCACGATCGGCACGATGCGCGGCCCCAGTTGCTTGTCTCGCAGCAAACCGCTGAGCATCCGCACGAACGCCATGGTGGTGGACATTTCCTTGCCTTCAGCGGCAATGGCAAACCCGGCGTAGCTATTGATGTCGGGCACCGCCAACGCCGCCGACGTGGTGGGCCGCGACGGCATATAGCCGCCCAAGGCCCGGCGACGCTCATGCAGGTAGCGCATTTCGGCACTGTCGTCGGCGGGTTTGAAGAAGCTCAGCGAGGTGGCCTGCTCATCGGTCAACGGCAAATTGAAACGGTTGCGGAAGGCGATCAAGGCGTCCTTGTCGAGTTTCTTCTGCTGGTGCACGGTCATCTTGCCTTGCCCGGCGTCGCCCATGCCGAAGCCTTTCTTGGTCTGCGCCAGAATCACCGTGGGCTTTCTGCTCTCGCGCATTGCACTGTGGTAGGCGGCAAAAATCTTCACCACGTCGTGGCCACCGCGTTTGAGGCGGTCAATCTGTTCGTCGGTCAGGCCCTGGGCGAGATGAGTCAAGGCTTCGTTCTGGCCAAAGAACTGATCGCGGTTGAAGCGCCCGTCTTTTGCGGCAAAGGTCTGGAACTGGCCGTCGACCGTAGCGGACAAGGCCTTGACCAGCGCGCCGTCATGATCCCGGGCAAACAGGCCGTCCCAGTCGGAACCCCAGACCAGTTTGATGACGTTCCAGCCGGCACCACCAAACAATGCTTCCAGTTCGTCGATGATGCGACCGTTGCCCCGCACCGGACCGTCCAGCCGCTGAAGGTTGCAGTTGACCACCCACACCAGGTTATCCAGCCCTTCACGCGCTGCCAGTGTGAGGGCGGACATGCTTTCCGGCTCATCCATTTCACCGTCGCCAAACACGCCCCAGACGGTGCGCCCGGCGGTGTCTTGCAAGCCGCGGTGCTCCAGGTATCGCATGAAGCGCGCCTGATAGATCGAACTGATCGGACCGATGCCCATCGAGCCGGTCGGGAACTGCCAGAAGTCCGGCATCAACCATGGGTGCGGATAACTCGACAGCCCCCGGGCCCCCTGGGCGCGCGCGCCTATTTCTTGCCGATAATGCTGCAGGTCCTTTTCCTCGAGGCGACCTTCCAGAAAAGCTCGTGCATAGACGCCCGGCGCCGAGTGCGGCTGGTAGAACACCAGGTCTCCCCCGCAGGTGTCGGTGCGCGCCTTGAAGAAGTGATTGAAGCCCACCTCGAACAGATCGGCAGCGCTGGCATAACTGGCGATGTGGCCACCGAGTTCCCCATAAGCCTGGTTGGCCCGGGCCACCATGACCAGCGCATTCCAGCGCATGATCGAGGCCAGGCGTTCTTCCATCGCCAGATCACCCGGAAACACCGGCTGCTGCTCGACGCTGATGGTGTTGATGTAGGGCGTGCCGTGGCGCGGCCGCCAGTTCATCTCGCAGGTGCTGGCCAGTGTCACCAGCATGTCCATGATCTGCGCGGCTTGCCCGGCGCCGCCATGGGCGATGACCGATAGCAAGGCATCCCGCCACTCAGCGATTTCCTGTGCATCTTCAGCGGTCTGGCCCGGCAATTGGGCATGAATATCGGACGGGTTCATGGGCAACTCCTGCAGGTGTCGGGAAACACTTCAAGGTGGCGCGAATGACTTGCTCGGGCGAGGCTTTTAACCTGATCGACCGCCTCGAGGATGGAACGCTCGGCCGAGGCGACATTCGCGGTCTCGACATGGATCAGCGCAACATTTTCAAAACAGCTGAAACCCTGATGGATCAACTCAATATGATCGCTATCCAGTCCGGACGCGATGACAACGATGCGCGTACCACTTGAAGGCTCGCGCATCCATTTCAGGGCTTTGTTACGACAGTCGGCAGTTTGGCTCATAGGCTTTGCCTTTCTTGTTTGGGGTGGTTGATTCGCTAAATGACGCAGCGCTCCTGCAACACGCTTTTCGCCAGACTGCGGGTTGCCGATAAAACGTCTTCCACCTGTCGATCCATCGCCGCGCTGGAGGACGCTATCTCTCCCAGTTCGACGACGCGCAACGGGTGACCACAGACAGATCCCAGCCAGGTCAGGCCAGGGGCCGCGCCGACTTCGACATCCAGTAAAAAGCTGCCTTTGGAAACGTAGCGCAGCAATTGGCTGGCATCACAGACGTCGACTCGTGTCGATTGCTCGGGGTTGAACCCGACCCGCAGCCAGTCGAGCATCAACGCTCTGGATTGCAGGACGGCCAGATATGCCACCTGGTCCCAGTCGTCGATTGCCACGTGTAGCTTGTCGATCATGTATTTGGGCAAGGCTGCGCTGGTGACGATGACCACCCCGGCATCCGCGGAGGGTTCCTTGATCCAGACTGCGGATTGCGATGTCGCGTGCATGGCGTTACTCCCGGCGGTTGAACGGTCCGATTCGGCCTCGGTAGGAACGAACCTGTGTGGCGAGGGGGCTTGCCCCCGTTCGGCTGCGAAGCAGTCGTAAAACATTGCATGCGGTGTAACTGATAGGCCGCGGCTGCAGGATTGGGGCCGCTTCGCGACCCAACGGGGGCGAGCCCCCTCGCCACTGAGGATCACCGTCAGCCGTTACGGAACAGGAAGCTGTAGGCATTCAGCGCCGGCGCCCCGCCCAAGTGTGCGTAAAGCACTTTCGAACCTTCGGGGAATTCGCCACGGCGAACCATCTCGATCATCCCGTGCATGGATTTCCCCTCATACACCGGATCAGTCAGCACGCCTTCAAGGCTCCCGCACAGGCGAATGGCTTCCAGCGTGCCTTCGTTCGGCAAACCGTATTCCGGATAGGCGAAGCGCGTGTCGAGCACCACATCCTCGTCGGTGATTTCGCGACCCAGTTCCACCAATTCAGCAGTGTGACGGGCAATACGCAGAATCTGTGCCCTGGTCTTTTCCGGTTTGGCCGAGGCATCGATGCCGATGACGTTCTTCGAACGGCCGTCAGCGGCGAACCCGACGACCATGCCCGCCTGGGTACTGCCGGTCACGGAGCACACGACGATGTAGTCAAACTTGAAGCCCAGTTCTTTTTCCTGCTGCCGGACCTCTTCGGCAAAACCGACGAAGCCGAGACCGCCATAAGGATGCTCGGAACAACCTGCCGGAATCGGGAACGGCTTGCCGCCCCGCTCCACCACGTCGCTCATGGCCTTCTCCCAGCTGGGACGAATGCCGATGTCGAACCCGGCGGCGTCCAGTCGTACGTCCGCACCCATGATGCGCGACATCTCGATATTGCCGACCCGGTCATACACGGCGTCGGAGTAGTTCACCCAGTTTTCCTGGACCAGCACACACTTCATGCCCAGGTGGGCGGCGACGGCAGCAACCTGACGGGTCTGGTTCGACTGGATCCCGCCGATCGACACCAGGGTGTCGCAACCCTGTTCGAGTGCCTCGGGAATCAAGTATTCGAGCTTGCGCGTCTTGTTGCCGCCGAAGGCCAGGCCGCTGTTGCAGTCTTCACGTTTGGCATACAGCTCGACCTTGCCGCCCAGGTGTTCGCTGAGGCGTTTCAAGGGAGTAATGGGAGAAGGACCGAAGGTCAGCGGATAACGTTTAAAACGATTCAGGTTCATGACTCTGCTCCTTGTTTATTGGATATCCAAGCGCCAGACCGAAAGGCAAAAAAGGCTGCGTTCCAGGTGCTTTCAGAGGGGCTTCGATGAGTTCAATATTAAGAACAAAGGCAAAAATATGTGTTGCAAGTTTCAATTCATTAAAGAAACATAAATCATCGACTACCACTTAAAACATCTTTTTATTGTGTAGAAATCACTATGAGCGCAACAAATAATCACAAGAAACCCGGCACTTCAGGTGCGGAGCCACACCCGCTGGACCGGACCGACCGCGCCATTCTCAAGACCCTGCAGCGAGACGCCTCCATCTCCAATGTGGCGCTCGCCGAGAAGGTGAAACTGAGCGCACCGGCCTGCCTGCGGCGCGTCGAACGCCTCAAGCAGGCGGGCCTGATCAAGGGCATTGTCGCGTTGCTGGACAATGAAGCGCTGGAGGCGGGGATGGTGGTGTTGATCGGCGTGGTGCTGGACCGCTCGACACCGGAATCCTTCGCCGCCTTCGAGGCCGCGGCGCAAAAGGTGTCAGGCTGCATGGAATGCCATGTGGTGACGGGGGAATTCGACTACTTCATGTTGATACGAACCAAGGACAGCAACAGCTTCAACCGCCTGCACGCGGAGCAGTTGCTTTACCTGCCGGGGGTTCGGCAGATCCGTTCGTTCATGGGGTTGCGCCAGGTGTTGTCGACCACACACATCCCCATTTGAGAGTCATATCAATCCGAGCGTCAGCGCCTTCAGTGTCGCTGCCGCACGGGTCGTGCACTGCAATTTGCGGAACACGCTCTCGACATGGGTGCGCACCGTGCTCGGGCTGATGCCGAGCTGGCGTGCCACCTCCTTGTTGCTGCCGCCCATGCTGATGCGCTGCAGGATTTGCGTCTCGCGGTCGCTCAGCGGGCTGGTGTTTCCCCTGGGCGCGACGGCGCTCTCGCCGCGAGCCGCCGCGATGACCGCCTGACAGGCCTGAGGGTCGAAACGCCCCAGCGCGGCTTCGTCGAGCAAGAGGCGCTCGGCGTCACTGTCGCTGAGGGCTGCACGCCACGGCCGGTTGCAACGCAATGCCTGCCAGACCAGCGTGGCTGCCAGCAAACGCTGCTCGGCGGGCAAGGCATCACCCTCAAGGCCACGGAAGTAGCCACTGCCATCCAGTCGTTCATAGGCATTCGCCGCCAGCCGCCCCGGCGCCGACAGTTCAGGAATCTGGCCGCAGGTGCGCGACGTCCAGTAAGGCACCAGCCGTACCTGTTCGAGATCACCGTCGAGCAATACGCCCGTCGTGTTCCAGATTCGGTTGGGCACCGCCGCCCGGCCGATGCCATGAATCAGCGCCGCTTTCGCGGCCTGGTCGGCCGACTGCTCCGGCAAGCCCCACAACCTCGCGGCTTCCCGGACAAGTTCAGCCGACCGGCGTGAGTAGCCCGCCAGCCAAGGCAGCTTGAGGTCGATCACATCCCCGACCAGCGTAAGCGCAACCTGTCTCTCGTTTCGATGCGGTTGCGAAGGAACGTCTTGCGGCACGCGCAACGATTCCAGCCAGTCTTTGGCATTGTGCGCAAGTTCTGCGGCCAGCGATGCCGGATAGCGACGGTCGCCCTTGGTCGCAATCCATTCCAGTGCTGCCTCCAATCCGTGAACCCTGGAGAGGATTTCCAGATCACCGGCCAGCAATACCTGATAGACCACCTCCGGCACCTCGGGATGGCGCAAGCCAAAGGGTTTGCCTTCACCGTCGAACTGTTCGAATACGTGTCGCAGCCCGTGTTCGACCGGCGCGCTCAGGCCAAGCGTGTGCGCGATATCGCCCGACACCTCGCAATGCACCACGGCCAGCGGCGTCGATTTGCGCATCGCGCGCAGGCCTGCCGCGCCCAGTGTCTGGCTGAGCATGGCGTTGCGGCCCTCGACGTCATCGCCCAGCAAACGAGTGAAACCCTCGGCATTGGCCGTACACCCCGACCAGCGCAGCAAGGCCACTTGCCGTGCGACCTCGGTGTGTTCACCGGCACCGTGGCAGGACTGCGCGAGCAACTGCACCAGGCGAGCCGTACGGCGTGACTGGTCGAAGGGTTGGCCCATGCTCAGGTCCCCGACCATGGACAACGCCAGGATCGCACTCTCCAGCTCGATACCGTCACTCTCGCGCATGACTCTCCCCTTTCATCACTTATTTTTGGTCTGCCTCGGATAAACGACCGATACCGGACCGCCCCCGTATTCCTGAAACTGCGTCACACCAACCACAGGAGTTCCAACCATGTTCAAACCCAAGGCTATCGCCCTCGCACTCGCCATGACCACTTCACTGTTCGCCGTCGGCAGCCAGGCCGCCGCCCCTCAACCGTCGGTGGTGATCGTACACGGTGCTTTCGCTGACGGCTCCGACTGGGGCAAGGTTGTCCCGCTGCTGCAGGCCGAAGGTATCAAGGTTACCGTGGTGCAAAACCCGCTGACTTCCCTGGCCGATGACGTAGCGGCTACGCAGCGCGTGTTGAACAATCAGGACGACGGCGTCGTGCTGGTCGGACACTCCTGGGGCGGTACAGTAATCAGTCAGGCCGGCACTGACCAGAAAGTCCGCGCCCTGGTGTACGTCGCCGCGTTTGCCCCGGATGCGGGCCAGGCCACCAAGGATCTGGGTAAAGACTACCCGGCACCGTCCGGCGTGAAAGACATCGCCGCGGATAAAAACGGTTTTCTCTACATGACCCCACAAGGCATGGCCACCGGTTTCGCACAGGATCTTCCCGCCGTACAGACCGCCGTCATGTCCGCCACACAGGGACCGATTCGCGCCTCGGCATTCGACGACAAAACCAGCGCCGCTGCCTGGAAGGGCAAACCGACCTGGTACGTCGTTGCTCGTGAAGACCGCATGATCCAACCCGATCTGCAGCGTGCGTTTGCCAAGAAGTTGAAAGCGCAGGTCACCGAAGTCGAGGCCAGCCATGTGCCGCAGCAGTCGCGTCCGGCGGACGTGGCCAAGGTCATTATCCAGGCGGTTCACAAGACTCAGGAGCAGACTGCGCAAGTGGCGGATGCAACCCAACAGCCCCGCGGACCGCAAAACAGCAAGAACGGGGTTTGAGCAGGCCACTTTGATGCTGCAATAAAAAAGCCCCGCTTATTGTGGGGCTTTTTGTATGGGTAGATCGGGTTGGGGTTGGGGTTGGGGGCATAACCGTTTTTGTGGTAACGGCTGCTATTGGTTCCGCTCTTACAGCGGGTCACTTGGAAAAGCCCCAAGTAACCAAAGGCTTTTGCCCCTTTCGTTCGGTGGCTCGCTAAGGCTCGCCATGCCCTCGTTCCGGTCCTGCTCCGTGGGCCCGCCGCCATCGGCCATCCATGGCCGGGGGCGGCTAACCCGGCATCCTTGCCGGGTTGCCCACTGCGCAGAACCTCCACTCGGCCTCTCGAGGGGGCGATCTCCGCCACAGCAGCGCGAGGCGGCCTGCGGGCCGACCTGGGCGTCAAGCGGGCGCGCTTCGCTCATTTGTCGTTTACATCCCTCTTGAGCAACTCCTATTAAATGTGGGAGCGGCGGTGCGACGATTCGACTTGCTCGCGAAGGCGTCCGGTCAGTCGACATCAATGCTGAATGCCAGTTCGCATTCGCGAGCAAGTCGAATCGTCGCACCGCCGCTCCCACAGGGGATTTTTGGTGGGCATGACATGGGGGTTCACCGCCGATGACCTTGACGAACATCAGGTCGGCTATAAGGCCGCCTCGCTTCGGCTTTTGATCTTGATCTGCCCCGTCGGAAGGCCGAGCGCAGGTTCTGCGCAGTGGGCAACCCGGCATGGATGCCGGGTTAGCCGCCCCCGGCCGTGGATGGCCGATGGCGGCGGGCCCACGGAGCAGGACCGGAGTGAGGGAATGGCGAGCCTTCGCGAGCCACCGTACGTCAGGGGCGCAGGCGCTTGGTTACTTGGCGCTCTTCCAAGTAACCCGCTGTAAGAGCGGAACCAATAGCCGCCGTTACCGCAGCAACGGATATGTACCCCGTTCAGGGCTTCAGCGGAAACTCCATATCACGATCTGACAGCTCTTTCCCATCATCGGGGTGCTTCCAGGTCGGCGTCGAACGCTTCTGCCGCTCGATCTCTTCTTCCGTCGGTTCATCCATGTCTTCTTCATCCGGATCCGGACGCTTTTGTTCAGTTGCCATGCTTACCTCTCTTCCTAAGGGATCAGTCATCAACTTTAAGCGTAGAACAGTTTCGCCCCCCCGGCTCAAAGCCACCAGCGCAGCAAAAAGAAAAACCCCATGCTCAACAGCATGCTGAGCAAGGTATTGCGGGTGTACAGCACCAGCCCCACCGCCACCAGCGAACTGATCAGATACGGGTTGTCCCACTGCAAGTTCAGCTGCTTGTCCGGCATAAACACTATCGGGCCGCAAATCGCGGTCAGCATGCCCGGCACCGCAAAACCGAGAAACTGCCGGGCATTGCTGCTCAGGCGCAGCGGCAGGCGCGGTTCGAGAAACACGTAGCGGTTGAGGAACACCAGAATCCCCATACCGACAATCACTGCCCAGACCATCATGTGCGCCCACCATAAAATTTATTGCAGACAAAGCCCGCCGTCATGCCCGCCAATCCCGAGAGCACCAGCGCCGAGCCCCATTGCCAATAGCTGAACAACACCGAGCAGAACAACGACACCGCCACGCAGACCACCGTCGGTACGTTACGCACCACCGGGGTGATCAGGGCAATGAAGGTCGCGGCGATGGAGAAATCCAGGCCCAGATGCTCCAGCCCCGGAATGCTGCTGCCGAGCACAATGCCGGCAAGGGTGAAGAGGTTCCAGGCGATGTAAAACGTCAGGCCGACGCCCAGGGCATACCAGCGATTGAACTGCTGTTTGTCATGCTGACTGGTCAGGGCAAACAACTCGTCGGTGAGCAAAAACCCCAACCCTGCACGCCAGCGCCCCGGCAGCGGCGAAATCACCGAGCGCATGCTCATGCCATAGAGCAAATGCTGGGAGGTCAGCAGCAACGTGGTCAGCAGAATCGAAAAAATCCCGGCACCGCCCTTGAGCATGCCGATGGCCACCAGTTGCGCCGCGCCGGCAAACACGATGCTCGACAACCCCTGGCCTTGCAGCGGTGTGAGGTTGGCTTCGATGGCCATGGAACCGGCGAGCAATCCCCACGGCGCGGTCGCCAGGGACAACGGCATGATCGCCGCGGCGCCGCGAAGAAACGCGCTGCGCGGCAGGAGTGAATTGGACATAACGCTCGACAACCAGAGAAAGACGTCAGACTGTGCCAGCAGTTGCCGCCGATGGCTTGAACAATCTTGCGCACTGCAGCGAATGGCAGGATGCGCGCCGGGTTCGCTGATTTTCGTGATTAACGCCCCGCCCGAGTACCATGGAGCCATCGCATAACGTGTCAGGGAGTCGACATGCTTTACCGAATCGCCGCCGACGGGCTGGTGCTGTTTCACCTGTTGTTCATTCTGTTCGTGCTGTTCGGCGGGCTGCTGGTGCTCAAATGGCATCACTTGGTCTGGTTGCACCTGCCGGCCGCCGCGTGGGGCGTGTGTGTGGAGTTTTTCCATTTGTTCTGCCCGCTGACGGACTGGGAAAACCGCATGCGCCACGCCGCCGGGCAAACCGGCTATGGCGGTGGTTTCATTGAGCACTACGTGTGGCCGGTCATTTACCCGGCGGACCTGACACCGGCGATTCAACTGGGACTCGGCAGCGTGGTGCTGGCGCTCAACGTGCTGGTCTATCTTCGGTTGTTCAGGTTGCGCAAGTTACGCCGGGCCGCCTGAACAATCTCCTCTGAGGATCTGCACATGTTGTCGATTGAAGACCTGGCATTGCTGCAAGCCATTCGGGAAACCGGCAGCCTGTCGCGAGCGGCGGCGCATCTGGGCAAGGCGCCGTCGACGGTGTCCTATGCGGCGCGGCAACTGGAAGAGCGTTTCGACGCGCTGCTGTTCGACCGACGCCGCTACCGTCTGCAGCTCACCCCCGCCGGGGAGCTGCTGGTGAACGAAGCGGCGCGGCTGATGCAGGACGTCTCGCGCCTGACCCAACGGGTGCAACAAGTGGCCAACGGCTGGGAGAGCCGGCTGTGGATCGTCACCGACGAACTGCTGGAATTCGACGCCTTGATCCCGGTGATTCACGAGTTCGACGCGCTGCAATCCGGCGTACCGCTGCGCATCACCCAGGAAGTACTGAAAGGTGTATGGGAAGCCCTGCGGGAGGGCCGGGCGGACCTGATCATCGGCGCCACCAACGAACCGCCGGCGATCCCTTCCTTGCGCTGGATGCAATTGGGGGAAATGGAATGGGTGTTTGCCGTCTCGTCCAGGCATCCGCTGGCCAGGGCTAAGGAACCGATTTCCCGGGCAACGGTGACGCAGCACCGAGCGATCGTCGTGGCGGATTCATCCAGAGCCACCGAAGGCAGCACCTATGGCGTTTCCGGTGGGCAACCGGTGCTCGCCGTGCCGACCATGCGCGCGAAAATCCTCGCCCAGTGCGACGGCCTCGGCGTGGGTTGGCTGCCCCGGCATCGGGTTGCCTCGTTGCTGAAGAACGGCACGCTGGTCGAGAAACAGATGGCCGATCCGCGCGAGCCAAACATTCTGTACGCCGGCTGGCGCGGCGATCATGACGGCCGCGCCCTGGGCTGGTGGCTGGAAAAACTCAAGCAATCGTACCTGGCGACCAGGCTGGTCCAGGGCAGCGACCGGTTCGTCTGAACCGGCACACTCAGTTGGCAATGACGCTCATGTTCCGGCCGCTGGCCTTGGCGACATAAAGTGCCTTGTCGGCGGCACCAATCAAGTCGTCAGCCTGGGCTTGCGAGGCCGGATCATAAGCGGCGACGCCCAGGCTGACCGTCACCACGCCTTCCGCGCCTTCACTGTGGAGAATACCGGCGTGGAGCACCGCGCGACGAATTTTTTCCGCCACCAGAAACGCCCCGACATAGTCGGTTCCGGGGAGCACCACCGCAAACTCTTCGCCGCCGTAGCGAGCCGCAAGGTCCCCGGGGCGCTGGATATTATCGGTGATGATCGCACTGATATTGCGCAGACACTCATCACCGGCCAAGTGACCGTAGTTGTCATTGAACAGTTTGAAGTGATCGACATCAATCATCAGCAAGGCGAGGCTGGTCAGGCTGCGTCTGGCGCGACCGATTTCCGAGTGAATGAACAGATCGAACTGACGGCGGTTGGACAGCCCCGTCAACGCGTCCTCCAGGGCCAACAGTTCCAGGCTGCGATTGACCTCGATCAGTTTTTCCTGGGCATCCAGCAACTGGTTCTGGATACGGTTCTGCTGCTTCATCAGATTGATCAGGCGATAACCCAGCACCCCCACAAAACCCAGCAGCAACGCGACGATGCCCGCACTGAGCAAGGATTCCTCGCGCCAGCCGGCCAGGACTTCATTCTTGTCGAGCGCGGCGAAAACGATCAGCGGATACCCCTCGACCCGGCGAAACCCCACCACCCGCACAACGCCATCCATCACGGACCTGACCGTTGCCGTGCCTGAACTGCCCATGGGCAACAACTGTTTGAACAGCGGGCTGTTGGCGATGCTGGTGCCGATTTCCGCTTCATTGAACGGCCGGCGAACGATAATGGTGGCGTCGTCGGCGATCAGATTGATCACGCCGTTGCGGCCCATGTCGATGCTGTCGTACAGGGACAGAAAATGGCTGAGATAGATCGTCGCCAGCGCCACACCGGCAAAACGGCCGTCGGCGTGATTGATCCTGCGCGACACTGTCATGATCCATTCGTCGCTGGAGCGGCTTTTGATCGCCGGACCGATGTGCGGCCCACGGTCGGGATGATCGCGATGGTAGATGAAATACTCACGGTCGGCGTTGTTGGCATCGGACACGACCGCACCATTGGAATTGGCAATCCAGCGCCCCTGCTCGTCATAGACGAACATGCCGTGCAATTGTCTCAGCTCACTGCGTTGGGCACTGAGCAAGCGCTCCAGGTGAGGCAATCGGGCCGACTCGAAGCCGTCGGTTTCCAGGCGTTCCACCAGCGTAAACAGCAACGTGTCGGCTTGCTTGATCGTCGCCTGCGCTTGCGAGGCCAGGGTCTGCGCAAGGTTGGACATCGCCACTTCTTTGTCATGCAGATGGTACTGGCGCGAGTTCCAGGCTTCCCAGATCACGATGGCGATCATGGACAGGCACACAGCGAGAAGCAAAACCACTGCGGAGCGGACCTTGAGCCTTGCCCCCGCCTCGGTCACCAGGGACACGCCGTGGCGGGATTGTTCGATTCGCTCTTTGACGGACGGATGCCCCATGACGCTCCCTGATTCTTGATGAGTGGCGACTGATCCCGTTCGCCTTTTTATTATCACGACGCCTCGACAGTACAGCGGTCAGCGTGGCGTCTGTTTCAATGCCTCAAGCCACGCAGGGTTCAATTGCGTCTGTTCGGTCTCGATGCCCAGCGCCTCCATCCGCGCCTTGTGCAGGTCCATTTCGCGAACCAGTTGGCTGTGATCACTGGAGTTGCCGTCCAGCTCATGCATCTGGCTCAACCCAAGATGATAGAAGCGCAACAGCTTCATGGCCCCTGGATCATCCTTCTCCACCGCCGCCGTCACCTGATGCATGACGTTGGTGATGCTCATCAGGCTGCGCTTGAGCTGCCAGCCGTACACGGCGGGCGCCATCCATTCCTGATTCCAGAACGTGCCGCGCATCAGTGCCACCATCAATAGCACCGCGACAAACACGCCACCCACGTTGAAGCGTAGATTGTCGCCCCCGGGTTCGCCGAACATCGCCACCGCCGCGGTCGACAGCACCATCGCCAGCGCCAGGAAAACCAGGGCGATGATGATCGTGCTGCGGCGTGTCTGGCGTCGATAGACTTCGGGGTTCTGCGGCTGGATTTCGAACATCGCGACGGGTTTCCTCAGGTGGCATCGGCAAAAAGACTGCGAGGCATTATCGCCTCTGCGGCGGATTTAGCTATGCTGGGGCTCCTTTTCATCTTTTCATCGTCAAAGGGGAACATGGCGATAGTGCGCAGTTCGTGCCATCTTCTTTTATGGATACATACTATTCGGATGTCATGCGTCCTCGGCGGGTGACATCGTTTTAAGGATCATTGAATGTCCCAACGACAAGTAATCAACGCTTCGGTCAGCCCGAAAGGCAGCCTGGAAACCCTCTCTCAACGTGAAGTACAGCAACTGAGCGAAGCCGGATCCGGCAGCACATACACCCTCTTCCGCCAGTGCGCCCTGGCCATCCTCAATACCGGCGCCCATGTCGATAACGCCAAGACCATCCTCGAAGCCTACAAAGACTTCGAAATCCGTATCCACCAGCAGGACCGCGGCGTGCGCCTGGAATTGCTGAACGCCCCGGCCGACGCCTTCGTCGACGGCGAAATGATCGCCAGCACCCGGGAAATGCTGTTCAGCGCCCTGCGCGATATCGTCTACACCGAAAACGAACTCGATGCCCAGCGCATCGACCTGAGCACTTCCCAGGGCATCAGCGACTACGTGTTCCATCTGCTGCGCAACGCCCGCACCCTGCGCCCCGGCGTCGAGCCGAAGATCGTGGTGTGCTGGGGCGGCCACTCGATCAACACCGAAGAATACAAATACACCAAGAAAGTCGGCCACGAACTGGGCCTGCGCAGCCTGGACATCTGCACCGGTTGCGGCCCGGGCGTGATGAAAGGTCCGATGAAAGGCGCGACCATCGCCCACGCCAAGCAGCGCATCCACGGTGGTCGCTACCTCGGCCTGACCGAGCCGGGCATCATCGCCGCCGAAGCGCCGAACCCGATCGTCAACGAGCTGGTGATCCTGCCGGACATCGAAAAACGTCTGGAAGCGTTCGTGCGCGTGGGCCACGGCATCATCATTTTCCCGGGTGGCGCAGGCACGGCCGAAGAGTTCCTCTACCTGCTCGGCATCCTGATGCACCCGGATAACGAGGGCCTGCCCTTCCCCGTCGTCCTCACCGGGCCGAAGCACGCCGCGCCGTATCTGGAGCAACTGGACGCGTTCGTCGGCGCCACCCTGGGTGAAGCGGCGAAGCAACATTACGAGATCATCATCGACGACCCGGCTGAGGTTGCACGGCAGATGACCGCCGGTCTCAAAGCGGTGAAACAGTTCCGCCGCGAGCGCAATGACGCGTTCCATTTCAACTGGCTGCTGAAGATCGACGAAGGCTTCCAGCGCCCGTTCGATCCGACTCACGAAAACATGGCCAACCTGAAACTCAGCCGCAACCTGCCGGCTCACGAGCTGGCCGCCAACCTGCGTCGCGCGTTCTCCGGCATCGTCGCCGGCAACGTCAAGGACAAGGGCATCCGCCTGATCGAACAGCACGGGCCGTATCAGATTCGTGGCGATGCGGCGGTGATGCAGCCGCTGGATCAACTGCTGAAAGCCTTCGTCGCCCAGCACCGGATGAAGCTGCCAGGCGGTGCGGCGTATGTGCCGTGTTACCAGGTGGTTGCATAAGGCTGACGACAACCGGATCTATGGTTAACGCAAAACCTGTAGGAGCCGGCTTGCTGGCGATTGGCCCTCGAGACATGAGTCGCTCTCTCGAACGCCATCGCTAGCAAGCCAGCTCCTACAGTTGGGCGGTGTGTGCCGCCGGTGCCACGATCAACCGCCCTGGTTGCCGCACTCTGCAAACTTGCTGTAATCCAGCACTTTCTGCGTGCCGCTGGAATCCAGGTACGTCATCCGCGCGTTGACGACCCCGCAATGGCTGCCGCCGTCTTCTACAGTTGAAACAACCTTTTTGATATCCAGATGGGTGCCCGCGGCGTAGGTCTGCGCAGGGGTCTGGACATCGGCGTGGGCGGAAAACGCCGCGACGTTCAGGATGGCAAAGAAGCCGGCAGCGAAGAGTTTGTTCCGGATCAAGGTGATTTCCTCAAGGTTTCAATGGGTGGTCGGTGTGAGGCAAGTTGCCTTGTCTCGATAGAACCCATTCAACCGACTCGAGGTATCTGCCATGTGTCGTAAAACCGGGGCTTTTAAGGCGTAAGGTGTCACACGGGGAGCTCGATACACTTCGATACACCCGTCCCCGAAAAATGTTGCCGTGTATACCAATGTATCTATTACATCCTCAGATACAGTGAGATACAAAGGCCCGCAGGCAGCAGCGGCGCGGCTCCCTAGAATGCGCAACCTGCGAATAACAAGAGGGTTGAATGATGGAACATGTGAACCACATCCTGATCGTCGACGACGATCGCGAGATTCGCGAGCTAGTCGGCAATTACCTGAAGAAAAACGGCCTGCGCACCACGGTGGTTGCCGATGGCCGGCAGATGCGCAGTTTTCTGGAAACCAATCAGGTGGACCTGATCGTGCTGGACATCATGATGCCCGGCGATGACGGCCTGTTGCTGTGCCGCGAATTGCGCTCGGGCAAGCACAAGGCCACACCGATCCTGATGCTCACCGCACGCAACGACGAAACGGACCGCATCCTTGGCCTGGAAATGGGCGCCGACGACTACCTGACCAAACCCTTCGCCGCTCGCGAACTGCTGGCCCGGATCAATGCCGTGCTGCGCCGCACCCGGATGCTGCCGCCCAACCTGCTAATCACCGAAAGCGGTCGATTGCTGGGTTTCGGTCGCTGGCGCCTGGACACCACCGCCCGGCACCTGCTGGATGAAGACGGCACCATGGTCGCCCTCAGCGGCGCCGAATATCGACTGCTGCGCGTGTTTCTCGATCATCCGCAACGGGTGCTCAGCCGCGACCAGTTGCTGAACCTGACCCAGGGTCGCGACGCCGACCTGTTCGACCGTTCCATCGATTTGCTGGTGAGCCGCCTGCGTCAACGGCTGATGGATGATTCGCGGGAATCGACCTACATCAAAACCGTGCGAAGTGAAGGCTACGTGTTTTCCTACCCGGTGGAATTGCTCGGCGCCGAGTCCTGAGGTTCTGCACCAGAGGAGATTTCTCGTAGGACTTTTGTATCCCTCTGTATAGGGAAGCATGGCGGATACGAAGACATCGATTTCGAGGCGTTCAAGCACACATCATCGATACACCCGAGCGTTTAACTGAGTTCACCGGATAGCCGCAGCTACCGACTCACTCAAACTCAAGCGCAAGGAGAATCACCCATGTTCAACTTCTCGAAAGTCTCGTCCCTGGCACTCGGTCTGGCACTGGTCGGCGGTCTCGGCCTGTCGAACCTGGCCTCGGCCAACACCGTGAGCGTCGCGTCCCACAGCCAGGTCCAGCAACTGCTGGTGGAAGGTGGTTCAGATCGCCTGCAACAGAATCGTGTGGCTGAAGGTGGTGCCGATCGCCTGCAAGAGCTGCGTGAACGTGTGGCTGAAGGTGGCTCTGATCGCCTGATCGAAAATCGCGTCGCTGAAGGTGGGGCGGATCGTCTGCAGGAACTGCGCGAACGCGTGGCACTGGTCAGCCCGGGCAACGCCGTACGCGGCGGTGTGGTGGTCGCCGAAAACCGCGCCGAGTTCGGTTCGAAATATCAGCGGTATTGATTACACGTTGATCCGCAATCCCCCAAGCCCGGAGACCCCGGGCTTTTTTTTGCCTGATCGTTTTCCACCATTGCGAGCGATACGCATAAATCCTGAGTTCTGACGCAAAAGCCCGACGATTGCGCGGGACAGTTGCAACAGGTGCGTACTAAGATTTGCGCTTCATTTCATCAAGGACGATTCATGAAACGCTTGGCCGGTTGTCTGCTGACTTTCCTGACGTTCACTGCGGTCGCGGCAGACCTGAACATGCTCACCGACAACCATCCGCCCCTGCATTTTCAGCAGGGCAACGCGCTGGTGGGGTTTGGAGTGGATGTGGTACAGGCGCTGGCCGACACCGCTGGCGATCAGGTGCACTTCCAACGGGTGCCGTTACTGCGGGCCTTGCACTTGGCCAACACCGAGCCCGCCACCGGGGTGTTCACCGTGTTTCGTACCGCCGAGCGTGAAAGCCAGTATCAGTGGGTCGGTCCGTTGATGGACGTGGAAACCGCACTGTTCTCCACGGGCAGCTCCCGGCAACCGGTGCGTAGTTTGTTGGAGGCCGGCCGTCAGGGCCGGATTGCCGTTCCGCGAAAATGGCTGATCTACAGCTACTTGCAAAAACAGAGCGTGAGCAACCTGTACGGCGTGGAAACACCCGAACAAATGATGCGACTGGCGCGACTGGGCCGCACCGAATTTGTGGTGGCCGACACGCTGTCCGTCGCCAACTTGGCCCGTGAGGAAGGTTTGTCACCCGAGCAGTTGCATTATCAGATTCCATTGATGAAGCAAGCCATCTACATCGCCTTTTCACCGCTGACCGATGCACGGCAGGTTGCACGCTGGCAGCAGGCGCTGGACGAGATGAGCCGGGACGGACGCCTGGAGCACATCAAGCAGCGTTGGCTGGTGGATCGTACGCCGCGCTGACGGCGGATCAACGTTCTCGATAACGACTATGCGTCAGGGTGTTTTTTCATCGTGAAGCGCCAGCACTAGAGTGGGCTCATCTTCTTCCCACGCTTCTGGAGCTACATCATGAAAAGCATTATCGGTCTTGGTTTCGCCCTGTCGGTTCTTGGTGCTACGTCGGCTATTGCTGCGCCTCACGCTACTTGGCCAGTGGTTGTGGCAGCGGCGAAGGTCAGTCAACCGGCTACGTTGAATGTGAATACTGTCGATGTTGATCATAAAGATGGTCAGGCGAGCACACTTTACGTGGCTGAAAACCGTCCTGAGTTTGGTTCGAAGTATCAGCGTTATTGATTGGCGGGTTTGTGCTGTTTTGGAATGGGGAACCTTCGGGGGGATTGGTCTTTCCGGGGTTTTTCTTTGTTTGTTTGTTTGTTTGTTTGGGGGGGCATATCCGTTTTTGTGGTAACGGCTGCTATGGGGG
>NZ_BDAG01000025.1 GCF_002091715.1 Pseudomonas migulae NBRC 103157
ACCACGGCCAGTGTCGCGGTGATCATTCCGGTTGACGCCAGTGGCACAACGCCGAGATCCCTGTAGGAGCCGGCTTGCTGGCGATGGCGTCCGTCGAGTCGGTCAACCGGTTGGCTGACCCACCGCTATCGCCAGCAAGCCGGCTCCTACAAGGGGAATGTGCGGTCAGGTCGTTTTGTGGCGCTTGCGGACGAGTTTCATCACCACCACAAAAAACACCGGCACCCACACCACGGCCAGTGTCGCGGTGATCATTCCGGTTGACGCCAGTGGCACAACGCGAGATCCCTGTAGGAGCCGGCTTGCTGGCGATGGCGTCCATCGAGTCGGTCAACCGGTTGATTGACCCACCGCTATCGCCAGCAAGCCGGCTCCTACAAAGGGAATGTGCGGTCAGGTCGTTTTGTGGCGCTTGTGGATGAGTTTCATCACCACCACAAAAAACACCGGCACAAATACCACCGCCAAGGTCGCGGTGATCATCCCGCCAATCACCCCGGTGCCGATGGCTTGCTGGCTCGCGGAACTCGCCCCGGTGGCGATAGCCAGCGGCACGACGCCGAGGATGAACGCCAGGGACGTCATGACGATCGGCCGCAGACGCAGGCGCGCGGCTTGCAGCGTGGCGTCGATCAGGTCGTGGCCTTCGTCGTACAGGCTCTTGGCGAACTCGATGATCAGGATCGCGTTCTTCGCCGACAGGCCGATGATGGTGATCAGCCCGACCTTGAAGAACACGTCGTTGGGCATCCCGCGCAGCGTCACGGCCAGTACCGCGCCGAGCACGCCGAGCGGCACCACCAGCAGCACCGAAGTCGGAATCGACCAGCTCTCATACAACGCCGCCAGGCACAGGAACACGATCAGCAGCGACAAACCGAGCAAAATCGGCGCCTGACTGCCGGACAGTCGTTCCTGCAACGACAGCCCCGTCCATTCCTGACCCAACCCCGCCGGCCCTTGCGCGACCAGTCGCTCGATTTCCGCCATGGCTTCACCGGTGCTGTGACCCGGCGTCGGTTCGCCGGAAATACTGATCGCCGGGTAGCCGTTGTAACGGGTCAACTGCGCTGGTCCCTGGGTCCATTTGGCCTGGACAAAGGCGGAGAGCGGCACCATTTTCCCGTTGCTGTTACGCACATGGATCTTCAGCAGATCGGCGACCTGACTGCGTTGATCGCCCTCAGCCTGGACCACCACCCGCTGCATCCGCCCCTGATTGGGGAAGTCGTTGATGTAGGCTGAACCGACGGCGGTGGACAGCACGCTGCCGATGTCGGCGAAGGAAACACCCAGCGCATTCGCCTGTTTGCGGTCCACGATCAGTTGCACCTGCGGCGCTTCGGCCAGCGCGCTTTCGCGCACGTTCATCAGGATCGGGCTTTTCTCGGCAGCTGCCAGCAACTCGGTGCGCGCCTGCATCAGCGTGGCATGGCCGAGGCCACCACGGTCCTGCAAACGGAACTCGAAACCGCTGGAGGTGCCGAGGCCGTCCACCGGCGGCGGCAGGACCGAGAACGCCATGGCGTCCTTGATCTGGCTCAGCGCGATGTTGGCGCGGTCTGCGATCGAACTCGCCGAGTCGTCGCTGCCGCGGTCCGACCAGTCTTTCAAGGTGGTGAACGCCAGCGCCGCGTTCTGCCCGCTGCCGGAGAAGCTGAAGCCCAGGATCACCGTACTGTCGCCGACGCCAGGTTCCGTGGCGTTGTGGGCTTCGATCTGTTCGACCACCTGCACCGTGCGATTCTTGCTCGCGCCGGGCGGCAACTGAATGTCAGTGATGGTGTAGCCCTGATCCTCCACCGGCAGGAATGAGGAGGGCAGGCGACTGAAGCACAGGCCCAGGCCGATCAGCAGCACGCCATAGATCAACAGGTAACGACCGCTGCGTTTCAGTGCATAGGCGACCCAGCCCTGATAGCGCTCGGTCAGTTGCTCGAAACGCTTGTTGAACCAGCCGAAGAAACCGCCCTTGGCGTGATGGTCGCCCTTGGCAATCGGCTTGAGCAAGGTCGCGCAGAGCGCCGGGGTCAAGGTCAGCGCAAGGAAGGCCGAGAACAGAATCGAGGTGGCCATCGACAGCGAAAACTGCCGGTAAATCACCCCGACCGAACCCTGCATGAACGCCATCGGAATGAACACCGCCACCAGCACAAGGGTGATGCCGATGATGGCGCCGGTGATCTGCTTCATCGCCTTGCGAGTTGCCTCTTTCGGCGACAGGCCTTCGGTGACCATGATCCGCTCGACGTTCTCCACCACGACGATGGCGTCGTCCACCAGAATGCCGATGGCCAGCACCATGCCGAACATGGTCAGCACGTTGATCGAGAACCCCAGCGCAAGCATGGTCGCAAAAGTGCCCATCAGCGCCACCGGTACAACGAGGGTCGGAATCAGCGTGTAGCGGATGTTCTGCAGGAACAGGAACATCACCGCGAACACCAGCACCATTGCCTCGATCAGGGTGTAAACCACTTTGGTGATCGACACTTTGACGAAGGGCGACGTGTCGTACGGGATCTTGTATTCGACGTTGGCGGGGAAGTAGCGCGCCAGTTCATCCATCTTTGCCCGCACCAGCGTGGCGGTGCTCAGGGCGTTTGCGCCGGGCGACAACTGCACGCCGACGGCGGTGGACGGCTTGCCGTTCAGGCGCGTGCCGAACTGATATTCCTGGCTGCCGATCTCGACCCGCGCCACATCGCCGATGCGCACCGTGGAACCGTCGGGATTGGCCTTGAGCACGATGTCGGCAAATTCTTCCGGCGTCGACAGCTGGCCTTTGACCAGAATGGTCGCGGTGATTTCCTGGGTGGTGCGGGTCGGCAGATCGCCGATGCTGCCGGCCGAGACCTGGGCGTTCTGCGCGACGATGGCCGCGTTGACGTCGGCCGGTGTCAGGTTGAAACCGATCAGCTTCTGCGGGTCGATCCAGATCCGCATCGCCCGTTCGGCGCCATACAACTGGGCCTTGCCGACACCGTCAAGACGCTTGATCTCGTTCATCACGTTGCGCGCCAGGTAATCGCTGAGCGCCACGTCGTCGAGCTTGCCGTCAGTGGAGGTCAGGGTGATCAGCAGCAGGAAACCGGCAGAGACTTTCTCCACCTGCAAGCCTTGCTGATTGACCGCTTGCGGCAAGCGCGACTCCACGACTTTCAGGCGGTTCTGCACATCCACCTGGGCCATTTCCGGGTTGGTGCCCGGTTGGAAAGTCGCCTTGATCGTGGCGCTGCCCAGGCTGCTCTGGGATTCGAAATACAGCAGATGATCGGCGCCGTTGAGCTCTTCCTCGATCAGGCTGACCACGCTTTCGTCCACGGTTTGCGCCGAGGCGCCCGGGTACACGGCATAGATTTCGATCTGCGGCGGCGCGACATCGGGGTACTGCGCCACCGGCAACTGTGGAATGGCCAGGGCGCCGGCCAGCAGGATGAACAGGGCCACCACCCAGGCAAACACCGGGCGATCGATAAAGAACTGCGGCATAAAAAAGCGTCCTGCTTACTGACCAGTGGCCTGGGCAAGTGGAAGAGGGGAATCGTCGATCTGCACTTTCTCGCCGGGCTTGGCGTGTTGCAGGCCTTCGATGACGATGCGGTCGCCGGGCTTGAGACCTGCGGTGACGATCCAGCGATCGTTCTGCACGGCGCCCAGCTCAACCGGCTGCTGGCCGACCCGCTGATCTGCGTCGAGCAGCAGCACCTGAGCAATACCGGCGCTGTCACGCTGGATGGCCCGTTGCGGCACGCTGATGCCTTGCTGATTCACAGCTTGCTCCAGGCGTACTCGCACAAAGCTGCCGGGCAGCAAGTCGAGGTCCGGGTTGGGGAACTCGCTGCGCAGGATGATCTGGCCGGTGCCCGGGTCGACGGTGATGTCGGTGAACAGCAGCTTGCCCGGCAGCGGATAGAGACTGCCGTCGTCCTGGATCAGGGTGGCTTTGGCCTGGCCCTGGCCGACTTCCTTCAACTGACCGGAGCGGAAGGCACGGCGTAGATCGTTGAGTTCGCGGGTCGACTGGGTGAGGTCGGCATGGATCGGGTTCAGTTGCTGAATCAATGCCAGTGGTGTGGTTTCGTTCTGCCCGACCAGCGCACCTTCGGTGACCAGTGCACGGCCGATACGCCCGGAAATCGGCGCGGTGACGGTGGCGTAGCCGAGATTGAGTTTCGCCCGCTCCACGGCGGCCTTGTTGGCGGCGACCTGGGCGGCGGTTTGCCGCACGGCGGCTCGGGCGTTGTCGTAGTCCTGACCGCTGATGGCGTTGCCTTCGATCAACTGGGCATAACGCTGCTCTTGCAGGCGTGCCTGAAACGCATTGGCCTCGGCTTTTCGCAGTTCCGCTTCGGCGCTGTCCAGATCAGCCTTGAACGGCGCGGGGTCGATGCGAAACAGCACGTCGCCTTTTTTCACATCGCTGCCTTCGTGGAAGACCCGTTGCAACACGACGCCGGCGACACGGGCGCGAACTTCGGCGATCCGGGGCGCGGCAATCCGCCCGCTCAGTTCGCTGGTGATCGACAGAGGCCGGGCGTCGAGGGTTTCGATGCGCACGGTGGCCAATGGCGCCTGTTCTTCGGCGATAGAGGACTTGTCACAAGCGCTCAGCATCAACGCCAGTGCCAGCAGGCTGAGCTTGGCAAGCAGGTTCTTTGACATGTAAATACCCCAATAATGAACTCCCGTATCCTACGGGGAGCCGACGAGGGTAGCGGTGAAGCTTTGTTGGTGCTGTGTGAAATTGTGTAAGGGTTTTACTCAGGGGCGGGTGAGGGCGTATATCCTTCACGGCTTGATTCCTTTTGCGACTTCGAGGCCGCCATCGCGAGCAAGCCCGCTCCCCCATTGGATTTCTGTGCACACGAATTTTGTGCTCGACAGCAATCAAATGTGGGAGCGGGCTTGCTCGCGAAGGGGCCCACGTGATCGCCACAGAACTCCCTGGAAACACCCATGCCCAACATCCTCCTGGTCGAAGACGACACCGCACTCTCCGAGCTGATTGCCAGCTACCTGGAACGCAACGGCTATTCCGTCAGCGTGATCAGCCGTGGCGACCACGTGCGCGAGCGTGCGCGGGTCAATCCGCCGGACCTGGTGATCCTCGACCTGATGTTGCCGGGCCTCGACGGCCTGCAAGTCTGTCGCTTGCTGCGCGCGGATTCGGCGACGCTGCCGATCCTGATGCTCACCGCCCGCGATGACAGCCACGACCAGGTGCTGGGCCTGGAAATGGGCGCCGATGACTACGTCACCAAACCCTGCGAACCGCGAGTGTTGCTGGCCCGCGTCCGTACGCTGTTGCGCCGCAGCAGCCTCAGTGAGCCGCAGACCGCCAATGACCGCATTCTCATGGGCAATCTGTGCATTGACCTGTCCGAGCGCACCGTGACCTGGCGCGAACAACTGGTCGAACTGTCCAGCGGCGAATACAACCTGCTGGTGGTGCTGGCCCGGCATGCTGGCGAAGTGCTGAGCCGCGACCAGATCCTGCAACGCCTGCGCGGTATCGAATTCAATGGCACAGACCGCTCGGTGGACGTGGCGATCTCCAAGTTGCGGCGCAAATTCGACGACCACGCTGGCGAAGCGCGCAAGATCAAGACCGTGTGGGGCAAGGGTTATTTGTTTAGCCGCTCCGAGTGGGAATGCTGAAGCGATGTTCAGACTCCTCTTTCGCCTGTATCTGGTAACCATCGTCTCCTACAGCGCGGCGATCTATCTGGTGCCGGACGTGGTGATCAAGGTCTTCCAGGAGCGCTTCGTCACCTACAACCTCGATTATTCCCGCGGGCTGCAAACCCTCATCGTCAAGCAGTTCCATGCCGTGCCCGAGGCGCAATGGCCGGCGTTGGCGAGCGAGATGGATAAGGAATTCGACCCGCTGCACATCGTTCTGACCGGCAATGACGATCCTGGCTTGACCCTGGCAGAGCAGAAGCGTTTGCAGCGTGGCGAGAGCGTGGTGCGCATCGGCGACTGGGGCTGGCGCACCTTGGCGGTGACACCGTTGAACCAACAAACGGTGGTGCAAATGGTTGTGCCGCCGGACCCGCTGGACGTCAATTTGTTGTACTGGAGCATCAACGTGCTGATCGGCGCGACGATGCTGGCGTGTTTGCTGCTGTGGCTGCGCCCGCACTGGCGCGATCTGGAACGCCTTAAAGGCACCGCTGAACGCTTCGGTAAAGGCCACTTGAGCGAGCGCACGAAGATTTCCGCCAACTCCAATATCGGTAGCCTGGCCAACGTGTTCGACACCATGGCCGGCGATATTGAGAACCTGCTCAACCAGCAGCGGGATTTGCTTAACGCGGTCTCCCACGAACTGCGCACGCCGCTGACGCGCCTGGACTTTGGCCTGGCCCTGGCGCTGTCCGACGACTTGCCGGTCGCCAGCCGCGAACGTTTGCAAGGCCTGGTTGCGCACATCCGTGAACTCGACGAACTGGTGCTGGAGCTGCTGTCCTACAGCCGCCTGCAAAACCCCGCGCGTTTACCGGAGCAGGTTGAAGTGTCGCTGGATGAATTCATCGACAGCATTCTGGGCAGTGTCGATGAAGAGTTGGAGTCTCCTGACATCGTGATTGATGTGCTGCTTCACGGCCAGCTCGAACGCTTCAGCCTCGACCCGCGCCTGACCGCCCGCGCGATTCAGAACTTGCTGCGCAACGCGATGCGGTATTGCGAGAAGCGCATTCAGATTGGTGTGCAGGTCTGTGCAAAGGGGTGTGAGATCTGGGTCGATGACGATGGGATCGGCATTCCCGATGACGAGCGTGAGCGGATTTTCGAACCGTTTTATCGGCTGGATCGCAGTCGGGATCGAGCGACAGGCGGGTTTGGTCTAGGACTGGCGATCAGCCGTCGGGCGCTGGAAGCGCAGGGCGGTACCCTCACGGTCGAACCTTCACCGCTGGGCGGTGCGCGGTTCCGGTTGTGGCTACCGACTTTGGCCTATTGATCGCTGCGACTACCGCACCAACCTGTGTAGGAGCTGGCTGACGATGGCGTTGTTGAAGTCACCGCAATGTCTGATGGCGCCATCGCCAGCAAGCCGGCTCCTACAGGTCACATCGCCGTTGGGTGGTGCGCGGCTTCGGTTGTGGCTACCGACTTCGGCCTCATGATCGCTGCGACTACCGCACCACCCTGTGTAGGAGCCGGCTTGCTGGCGATGGCGTTGTTGAACTCACCGCAATGTCTGATGGCGCCATCGCCAGCAAGCCGGCTCCTACAGGTCACATCACTGCTGGGCGGTGCGCGGTTCCGGTTGTGGCTACCGACTTCGGCCTCATGATCGCTGCGACTACCGCACCAACCCGTGTAGGAGCCGGCTTGCTGGCGATGGCGTTGTTGAACCCACCGCAATGTCTGATGGCGCCATCGCCAGCCAGCCGGCTCCTACAGGTCACGCGCTGAGCCGGCTTTTGATCAGCTTCGCCATCTGCTCCAGTTCCGCCGCCGGGTTATGCCCGATCAGCATCCATGCATGTTCCATGTCCGCCCAGTACACCACGTTCATCCCGTGTCGACGTTCGTGGGCGAAGTGCCGGCTGCCGCTGTTGGAGCGGGTGATGCATAACGCCATGGGACCATGCGCGGGGTCCAGATAGGTTATCTGGGCGATGGGCATGCCGTCGTATTCGAGGATTTGCGCGCGTTTGAGTTCGAGGCGTGGCAGGGACAATTGTGCAGGCAACAGACTCAACCCCAGGCGTGCGTCGATGGTGCGCAGTTGCGCGCGTTGCGTGGCTTCGTCGCTGGGCAGGTGTTCCAGGGTTTGTGGCACGTACAGCGCCATATAGTCCGCCACCAGCCCGCGCCAGCTATTTTTTGGCTGACTCGACTGCCAGCCGAGAAACAAGCGATCTGCTACCACACCGCTCACCACCAGGCCGGCCGCCGCGGCAAGAAACCAGCGTCGACTCATCGCGGGTCGGGCAGGCGAGGGCAAGGTCTCGAGCATGGCGTGCAAGCGGTCCACCGGTGCCTGTTGTGTCACTTCATCGTAGGCCTCGCGGAATGGCAGATTGCTGCGGGCCAGCCATTGCAGACGCAGATTGAGTACCGAATCTTCGGCGATGGCCGCGTCGATGCGGCTGCGCTGATCAGTATCGAGTTGGTCATCCAGGTAGGCCACCAGTTGCTCGTCCGATGGTTTTGCGTGATCGTTCATCGACGTTCTCCGGTGGTAGGGTTCGGCACGGCGTGCAGCAACGGCGGATACTCGGCCAGTTTCGCTCGTGCGGCGGCCAGTCGACTCATGACCGTGCCGATGGGCACGTCCAGCACATCGGCGACTTCGCGATAGGACAAACCTTCGACGTAGGCCAGAAACACGGTTTCGCGCTGGGCTTCGGGCAGTGCATCGACGCGCCGGATCACCTGCGTCGCGAGCACGTGGGTTTGTGCGGCGTGTTCACCATCGAACGACAGGGCGCTATCGGCATCCACCTGCCCCTGGCCCTGACGCACCCGCCGCGCGCGCACTTCGTTGAGCCAGATCGAATGCAGGATGCTCAGCAGCCAGCGGTCCATGCGGGTGCCGGGGACAAATTGCCCAGCGCGCTCAAGCGCCCGAACGCAGGTGGCCTGCACCAGGTCTTCGGCGACATGCCGTTGCCGGGACAGCAGCAGGCCGTAGCGCCATAAACGCGCCAGGTGCTGGCCCAGTTCTGCCCGTATTGTCTGATCGCTGGCGATGGCGACCTCCGTCCTGTCAGGTTTTCGATGAATCGTGGATGGCTTCGGCCAAGTCCTGGTATTCCTCGCAGGTGTTGCCGCAGATCGATTTGATCTGCTGCAACTGCTCTTGCGCGAGGTCCAGGCGACCCTTGATCACATAAGCTTCGCCCAAGTATTCGCGGACTTGCGCGTACTGCGGATCGAGTTTGACCGATTGCAGGTAATAACCGATGCCCTCGTCGGTGCGCCCCAGTTTACGCGTGGCGTAGCCGCGATAGTTGAGCGCCTTGGCGGTGTTCGGGTCTTTCAGCGTATCGAGCAAGGCCAGGGCTTCTTCATAACGCCCGTCCCTGGCCAGGCGGTAGGCGTAGTCGGTGCGGTCGGCGTCCGGTACGAGGCTGCTGGTCTGCATCACGCATTTCTGCGATTTTCTGTCCCAGACCTGGCCTTTGGGGCAGTTGGGCTTGGCGGGTTCTTCGTCATCGCCGTTGGCCAATGCCAGGGCGCTGGACAACGCAGCGGCGAGCAGCAGCGGGACGGTAAAAACAGCAAAGCGGCTATTCATGGCGAAGCTCCACAGGGTTATTCGTTTCATTTCAAACCACGCCCCGGCAACATGCGGCGCAACGTGTTATCACGCAAGCCGTAATGGTGAACCAACGCCATCAGCGCATGCAGTCCGGCCAGAACCACTATGACCCACGCTACCTGTTCGTGCAGGCCGCCGAACACCGGTTTCATGCTTCTATCAATGCTGATCAAGGTCGGGACGTCGAACAAGCCAAAAAAGTTGAACGGTTCTGCCTGGGCCCAGCGAAACAGGAAACCCAGCACGATCTGGCTCAGCAACAATGCATAGAGCGCCAGGTGCGCGGTCTTGGCCGTCATGTTCATGACGCCCTGATTGGCGGTCGGCAAGCGCCGGCCTCGGGACAGACGCCAGAGCAGTCGGGTGATGACGATCACCGCGAGCAGGATGCCGCAGGAAATGTGCAACGCTTGCAACTCCTTGCGCAGCGGCGTGCCCTTGGCCAGTTGTTCCCAGACCTGGGCACTGGCGAACAGGCCGATCACCAGCACGGCGGTCAGCCAGTGCAGGGTCATGGTCAGGCGGTCGTAACGTCTCGGCGAATCCGGGTTCAGGTTGTTCACGGGCAATCCTCATATGCGATGGCAGGTGAACACCGCAGAGTGAACAATTATTCATTTCTTTCTGGCGGTCTTTTCAAGGAAAGCGCAAATCGAGGCGCTATGCTCGACAGCGTTCGAAGTCGTTCTGGAGTTCTGTCATGAAACAGGTCCATCACTCAGCGGCCGCCGGTTACAAAACGGCTGCCGACACTTACGTTCGTGGTCGTCCGGATTATCCGCCGCAAGTGGCCGGCTGGCTGACAGGCGCATTGGGTTTGAACGCGGATAAATCCGTGGTCGATCTGGGCGCCGGGACTGGCAAGTTCACCGGTCGGCTGGTGGCGACCGGGGCGCAGGTGATTGCCGTGGAACCGGTGCCGCAGATGCTCGAAAAATTATTGGACGCCTGGCCTGATGTATTGGCGGTAAGCGGCACGGCCACGGACCTGCCGCTGCCGGATGCGTCGGTGGATGTGGTGATCTGCGCCCAGGCCTTCCACTGGTTTGCCAGCGACGAAGCCCTGACTGAAATTGCCCGGGTGCTCAAACCTGGCGGCAAGCTGGGGTTGGTGTGGAACCTGCGCGACACTCGCGTGAGCTGGGTGCCCAAACTGGATGCGATCGTCAATGCACTGGAGGGCGATACGCCGCGTTTCTACACCGGAGCCTGGCGTCGGGCTTTTCCGCATGCCGCGTTCGGGCCGCTGCAGGAGCAGCAGTTTAGCCATGAGCATACGGGCTCGCCGGAAGACGTGATTTTCAACCGCGTGCGCTCCACCAGCTTCGTCTCAGCATTGCCGGCAGTCGAGCGGGCGAAGGTGGATGAGCAGATGCGGACATTGATTGATGCCGTGCCTGAGCTGCGGGGCAAGGATGTGGTGACGGTGCCGTATGTGACGGCGGCGTTTGTGGCGGTGAAAGTCAGTTAGATCGATGGAGAACAGTGTGGGAGCGGGCTTGCTCGCGAAAGCGGTGGATCAGCCAACATCATTGTTGAATGACACACTGCTTTCGCGAGCACGCCCGCTCCCACAGGGGGGATGTGTCAACCCAACAACCGAATCGGTGTGTCGGCAGACCAGGCCTGAATATCCTCGATCATCTGCGAAAAGAACTGATGGTAATTCTGCTGGCTGACATACCCGACATGCGGCGTCGCCAACACATTTTCCAACGTTCTGAACGGGTGATGAGCCGGTAAGGGTTCCTGCTCGAACACATCCAGCGCCGCCCCGGCGAGGCGCTTTTTCTGCAGTGCCTTGATCAGCGCCGCTTCATCGACAATCGGCCCGCGTGCGGTGTTGACCAGCAGTGCTGTTGGCTTCATCCAGTCCAGCGCCTGCGCGTCGACCAATCCGCGGCTGCGGTCGCTGAGCACCAGATGCACGGACAGCACGTCGGCCTGTTCGAACAGTTCCTGTTTGCTCACATAGGTCACGCCGGCAGCGGCAGCGCGTTCGGCGGTCAGGTTCTCACTCCAGGCAATTACCCGCATACCGAACACCTGACCGAACTGCGCGACCCGCTGGCCGATGCTGCCCAAACCGAGAATCGCCAGGGTTTTGCCGTGCAGGTCGCCTCCCAGACCTTGTTGCCAAAGTCCTGCGCGCAGGGCATTGGCTTCCACCACGAGGTTGCGGGTCGCGGCCATGATCAACGCCCAGGTCAGTTCCGGCGCGGCGTGTTTGTAGCTGTCGGTGCCACTGACCTGAATGCCGAGGGCTGCAGCGGCTTTGAGGTCGAGCGCAGCGTTGCGCATGCCACCGGTGACCAGCAGTTTGAGTTTCGGTAGCCGGCGCAGCAAATCCTCGTCGAACCGGGTGCGTTCGCGCATCACGCAGATCACTTCGAACTCGCCCAGGCGTGCGGCCAGCGTCTCGTTGTCAGCCGGGTAATCGTGGATAAAATCAACCTGACCAATGGCGTCCAGCGCCGACCAGTCCACGACATTGCGTGCCACATCCTGCCAGTCATCGATTACCGCGATCTGCACTGCCATCAGCCTTACCTCATCAACGAACGGGGTTGGTTTTGTTCAGCCAGGCGAGGAGGGCCTGGTGGAATTTCTCGGGTTCTTCCATTTGCGGCGCATGGCCCATGCCGGGGAACTCGACCAGCGTCGACTGGGGGATCAGCTTCGCGACTTGTTTGCCGAGCACGCCGTAGTGACCGATTTTCGCCTTGACCTCGGGCGAAGCGATGTCGCTGCCGATGGCCGTGGTATCGGACGTGCCGATCAGCAACAGCGTCGGCATCTTCAGGTCCTTGAACTCGTAGTACACCGGCTGGGTGAAGATCATGTCGTAGATCAGCGCCGAGTTCCACGCCACTTGCTTGTGTCCGGGTCCTTTGTTCAGGCCGGCGAGCATGTCCACCCAGCGATCGAATTCAGGTTTCCAGCGACCGCCGTAGTAAGTGTTGCGTTCATAGGTACGGATGCCATCGGCGGTCAGTTTCAGCTCACGTTCGTGCCATTGATCCACCGTGCGATAGGGCACGCCCAGGGCTTTCCAGTCTTCCAGGCCGATAGGGTTGACCAAGGCCAGTTGTTCAACCTGCTCGGGATATTGCAGTGCATAACGGGTCGCGAGCATGCCGCCGGTGGAATGGCCGAGCAGGGTCGCTTTCTGGATGCCGAGGGCTTTGAGCAGTTGTTGGGTGTTGGTCGCCAGTTGCTGGAAACTGTACTGGTAGTTGTCCGGTTTGCTGGAGGTGCAGAAGCCGATCTGGTCGGGGGCGATGACCCGGTAACCAGCGTCGCTCAAGGCCTTGATCGACGTGTCCCAGGTGGCACCGCAGAAATTCTTGCCGTGCATGAGCACAATGCTGTGTCCGTTGGCCTTGCCATGGGCGGCGACGTCCATGTAGCCCATTTGCAGGGATTTGCCCTGGGACTCAAAGGCGAAATGCTTGACTGTGTAGGGATACTCGAAGCCTTGCAGCTCCGGTCCGTATTCCGGGCCTTCGGCAGCGATGACGGGCAGTGCGGCGGTCAGCAGCAGGCTGGGAAGCCAGCGGGAGCGGGCGAGGGGCATGGGTAAACTCCACAGGAAATCGGCCGATGCTGGATCGACATGATTAGGGCGACATTAAACACAGGCAATCACGGCGAATGATCGTTCAACTCATCCAGCCCAGCGTCGCCAGGGCCAGTACGCCATAGCGGGCGCCTTTGGCGAGGGTCACGATCACAAGGAAGCGCCCGAGCGGCTCACGCATCACCCCGGCGACCAGGGTCAGCGGATCACCGACAACGGGCACCCAACTCAGCAACAATGACCAATGGCCGTAGCGCTGATAATGAACCCTGGCCTTTTCGAGATGCTGCGGGCTGACCGGAAACCAGCGCCGGTCGCGAAACCGCTCGATACCGCGCCCCAGCCACCAGTTGAATAGCGAACCGAGGACATTGCCCAAGGTCGCGACCGCCAGCAGCGACCAGAGCCAATACTGCTCGCTGAGCAACAACCCCACCAGCAGTGCTTCGGATTGCAATGGCAACAGGGTTGCCGCACCGAACGCGGCGAAGAACAGGCCGATGTACGCACCGAACATCAATGGGCTGGGTAGTCCGCCACCACCACATCAGTGCCGTCCTTTTTCAGGCCGATGACCTGATAAGCATCGCTCATGCCGTCCATTTCCATGCCCGGTGAACCCATCGGCATGCCGGGGGCCGCCACACCCAACAGATCATTGCGCTTGCTCAGGGCCAGCACCTGATCGGCCGGTACATGGCCTTCGACGAACTTGCCATTGATCAAACCGGTGTGGCAGGACGCCAGGCGTGGTGGCACGCCGTGCTGTTGCTTGAATTCGCTCATGTTGGTTTCAACGTGATCCTCGACCTTGAAACCGTTGGCCTCCAGGTGGCTGATCCATTTTTTGCAGCAGCCGCAGTTGGCGTCACGGTGGACTTCAATCGGGATCAGGTCGGCGGCCTGGGCCAGGGAAGAAATGAACAGGGCGCTCAGGGCGACCAGACGCAGATGGGTTCGCATGGAGGGATCTCGACTCGGATGGCGGTCAAAAAAAGAGGCATTCTGACTATTTTAGCCGGTAAAGAGCGGCGAGATTGTTTCGAATTAATGCTGAGCTTGTGGGCGATTCTATGTTGCACAGGCTTTGGCGGGTGGAGAAAATGAACAGCATACGCGCCCTCTGTAGGAGCCGGCTTGCTGGCGATGGCGGCGGGTCAGTCGATATGTCTAGCGACTGAACGGTCGCCATCGCCAGCAAGCCGGCGCCTACAGTGACTCGCCGTCATCACCACAACAATGGATGTGTACACAAAAGTCTTGCGCTCGCCCTCAGCTAATCAGCGGACTTTGAAGCGTCCCATGATCGCGCTGACGCGTGTGTTGGCCTCAAGCAACTGCCGGGTATTGAGCTCGCTCGCCTGACCGCTTTTCACCAGTTCATCCACCATGTGGCGGATTTGCACCATGCTGCGGTTGATCTCCTCCGTCACCGCGCTTTGCTGTTCGGCGGCGGTGGCGATCTGGGTGCTGAGGCTGTTGATGTGGCTGACGGAGCCGGCCATTTCATCCAGCCCGGTGTTGACCCGCGCCGTGGCATCGGCCGCCGACTGGCAGCTGGCCTGGGTGTTTTCCATTGCGCTGACCGACGAACTGACGCCTTGGGTCAGGCGCGTGAGCATCTCGTTGATTTCCGAGGTGCTGGCCTGGGTGCGGGCGGCGAGGGCGCGGACCTCATCGGCCACCACCGCGAAACCGCGACCTTGTTCACCGGCGCGAGCGGCTTCGATGGCGGCGTTCAGCGCCAGCAGGTTGGTTTGCCCGGCGATGGCACCGATCACCCCGAGAATCTCGGTGATGCGTTGCGCGTCCTGCTGCATGCTTTCGACTTTGTGCGTGGCGCTGGCCACTTCGTCGATCAGGGCGATCACACTGCTGGACGCTTCGCCCACGACCACCCGCGAACGGTCGGCGTTTGCGTTGGCGCGTTGGGTGAAAGCGGCGGTTTCGGCTGCATTCTGCGCCACGCTTTCGGCGGTGGAACTCATCTCGGTGATGGCGGTGACGGTCTGGTCGGTTTCCGAGGCGTGACGTACCAGAATCTGACTGGTGTGCGCCGACGTGCGTTGCAGGTTGTCGAGGCTGGACGCCATGGCGCCGGTGGCCTGGGTGACTTCACCGATCATGTTTTGCAGGTACGCGATGAAGGCGTTGACCGAGTGGCCGATGGCACCCAGTTCATCTTCGGCGCGGATGGTGATGCGTTTGGTCAGGTCGGCGTCACCGGCAGACAGCGCGTCGATATTGGCCTTCAGGGCTTTCATGCGCTGGACCAACTGGCGGATCGCGTAGATTTGCAGCAACACCAGCAGGATCACCATCGGGATCTGCAGCAGGCTCAGGGTACTGAGCACATCGTCACGCTGGGCGGTGATCAGCCTGGTCGGCAGGGCGGTGGCAAGGAACCACGGCGTACCTTCGATCGGGCGCATGAAAAAGGTGCTGCCTTCGCCGTTGTTGTCGAATTCGACGCGCTGAGCCTGATCGCGGTTTTGCAGCCCAGCCTTCACTTGACCGGCGAACGGCGAATTGCCGGCCAGTTCACTGATGTTCTTCAGCACGATCGGCCCGCTGATGCGCGAGCTGTTGCTGATGATCTTGCCGTCGGCTTCGACGATCAGCATTTCGGCGCCGAGGTCTTTTTCCTTGCGTGCCACCAGATCGTTGAAGAAGCCCAGGGTCACGTCGATGGTCGACACGCCATACGCTGCGCCGTTTTTCTGAATGGCCATGGCGCAGTTGGTGCGTGGCTCGGCGCTGGCGTCATCTTTATAAGCCGCCGCCCAGGCGCATTGTCCGCGCGGGGTTTGCATGCCGCCCTTGTACCAGGTCTGGTCGTAATAGTTGGGCGCGGCGTCGCTGTTCCAGAACGTATTCACCGCCAGCTTGCCCGAGGCATCGCGGTGCCAGAAGGTGCTGAATTTGTTGCGCCCGGCTTCACGCTGGCCGGGCAGGGGCCAGATGCCGCCGCCGAAGACTTTCAGTTCGCCGTACTGATCGACCAGCCCCGGCAGAACGGTGTCGATGGCGGCGCTGTCGAGCAGAGGAATGGTCTGGGTGATGCTGCGTTGTTGTGCCTGAACCTTGTTCAGTTCGCCCTGGATCTGCTCGGCGACTTCAGCGATGCGATTGAGGGCCACTTGTTCTTCGGTGTGGCGCAGTTTCGGCGCGACCAACTGGCTGATCCCGACCACAGTGAGAATGGACAGCAGCAGAATGAACAGGACCAGAAACAGTGTGTAGCGGGCCTGAATGGTGCGGAATACGGGCATGGAGCCGGGTCCTTTTTAGCAGCGTTCTTATTGGAATATTTCGGCGCTTCAAAGGGCTATCGGCCTGCAGATGTCGAGCTTTAGGTACGAACGTACAAGATTGGGGCGGGGTGACGAGCGGTAGAGGGGGCTGGCCCGTTCAGATCACCGAACGGGCCAGTTGCAGATCAACGGTCAAGCAACTTCATGACTTCTTCCGGGTAACGCAAACCGGCGGTGGCGTTCGCCGGGAAGATGGCTTCCAGCGCGTGCAACTCTTCGCGGCTGAGTTTGACCTCGAGCGCCGCCACGTTCTCTTCCAGATACCGGCGCTGTTTGGTCCCCGGAATCGGGATCAGGTAATCACCCTGAGCCAGGACCCACGCCAGCGCAAGTTGGCCCGCCGTCACGCCTTTTTCTGCCGCCAGGTCCTGAACCTGCTGCACCAGCATCAGGTTTTTCGCGAAGTTATCGCCCTGAAAACGGGGGCTGAAACGGCGGTAGTCATCTGCCGCAAAATCATCGGCGCTTTTCAGTGCGCCGGTCAGAAACCCCCGGCCCAACGGGCTGTAAGGCACAAAGGCGATACCCAGCCGCTGACACGTGGCCAGACAGCCGTTTTCTTCCTGGTCACGGCTCCACAACGAGTACTCGCTTTGCAGCGCGCTGATCGGATGGACCTTGTTCGCCCGTTCCAGCGTCGCCGCCGATGCCTCGCTCAATCCCAGGTAACGCACCTTGCCGGCCTTTACCAGTTCGGCCATGGCGCCGATGGTTTCCTCGATGGCCACTTGCGGGTCGATACGGTGCTGGTAATACAAATCCAGTGTCTCGACGCCGAGGCGCTTGAGGGTGCCGTCGATGGAGGTGCGAATGTAGTCCGGTCGGCCGTTGACCCCGCGGGCCGTTGAATCTTGCGGGTTGCGCACGATGCCGAACTTGCTCGCCAGAAACACTTGATCGCGCTTGCCGACGATGGCCTTGCCGATCAGCTCTTCATTGGTATGCGGGCCGTACATGTCGGCGGTGTCGAGCAGATTGATGCCCAGTTCCAGCGCCCGGTGCAGGGTGGCCGTAGCCTCGCGGGTGTCGACGCCCGTCGTGTAGAAATCGGTCATGCCCATGCAGCCCAGACCGATTGCACTGACCTGTGGACCGTTTTTGCCCAGTTGACGTGTTTGCATGAAATCAGCTCCCTGTGAATGTGAAGCCCATTGTCGGTCTCGACAGAAATGAGATAAACCGGCTAAAACTGCTATCACTATTCATGATTTCTAAATAATCAGCCGGGGCAGACCACAATGGATCGTTTCAACGCCATGCGCGTGTTCACCCGAATCGTCGAGCTGGGCGGCTTTGCCAAAGCGGCGGACAGCCTGCAGATTCCCCGCGCCTCGGTGACCATTCTGATCAAGCAACTGGAAAGCCACCTGGGGGTGCAACTGCTGCAGCGCACCACGCGGCAGATCAGCCTGACCCTCGACGGCGCGGCCTATTACCCTCGCTGCGTGCGGTTGCTGGCGGACCTTGAGGAAACCGAAGCCGTGTTCTCTGCGGCGCGGCACAACCCCAAAGGTCTGTTACGCGTGGACATGCCCGCGGGCATAGGGCGTTTGGTGGTGATTCCGGCATTGCCGCAATTCACCGCCCGCTATCCCTTGATCGAAGTGGAAATCGGTTTGAATGACCGGCCTGTCGACCTGATTCGCGAAGGTGTCGATTGCGTGTTGCGCGGCGGCGCGGCGCTCGATGACTCACTGGTGGCGCGGCCGCTGGTGATGCTGGACCAGGTGACCTGCGCCAGCCCCGACTATTTACAGCGTCATGGCACGCCACAGGGTCTGGCCGATCTGGCGAGGCATCAAATGGTGGAGTACGTCGCCAGCAACGGCAAACGCTACGGGCTGGAATTTGTCGTCGATGGCCAGCTGCAACCGGTCAATCTGCCCAGGCATGTCTCGGTCAACAGCGCCGATGGGTATCTGGCGGCGTGCGAGGCCGGATATGGGTTGGTGCAGGCGCCGTACTATCACGTGGCCCGGCGTATCAGGGAGGGGAATTTGATCGAAGTGCTGAGGGACTTGCCGCCACCGGGGATGTCGTTGACGGCGCTTTATCCTCCTCACCGTCAGTTGTCGCGGCGGGTACGGGTGTTCGTTGACTGGATGATCGAGCTTTGCGCGCAGCCGGGAAATGACTTTTTCAGGGATCAGTCAGCGCGCTGAAAAACCTCAGCGATGCTGGTAGTAACCGGGTCCGCCACGGCCGTCGTAATGGTGGCCGCCGTGCCAGCCGCCGTGGGGAAAAATAATGCAGCCGCTCAGGGAAAGCAGGGCAAGCAGGGGAATCAGCAGTGTGATTCGACGGAACATTTCAAAATCCTCATGGTTATCGCCGCTATGAAGCCAAAAGGCTTCATCGGCTGTAACATGAGACCCCGTTTGCAGCGCCGCATCCCCGAAAAACGGTAGGGGCTTGGCATGCATCCGGATACAAACCGGATACATTTTCCAGGTTCACGTTCAGGCTTATGTTTAAGCTTTTTGTTTAAGGAAAAGGGCAATGACCCAGTCGCAACGTTTGAAATACTCGATTCTGATCTCCCTGGTGGTGCTGGGGATCATGTTTGGCCTTTCGTATTTGCAGAATGCCGGGGTCATCAGCGAAAAGCTGTTTCAGTACATCGCCATTGGCGTGGCGGTGATCGTGGTGGTGATCAATGGCGTGATGCGCCGCAAGGTCAAACCCTGAACGACGCCCGCCGGTACCATTACTCGCCGTGTAGAACGGCGGCAGCCTGCGGATGCAGGCTGTAGCTCTTGTCCGCGTTCAGCGTAATCACGCCTTCGCTGCACAAACGCTTCAACACTTCGCGCACACTGAGAAAGGACAGGGGAATATCCAGCTCCAGCAGGTGGCTGTGCACACCGCGCACCCCCAGGCTGCGGTCGCTGTCGGCGGCGGTCAGCAAGGCATCGATGACTTTCAGGCGGATCAGGCTGGCGCGCAGGCCAAAGCTCTTGAGCAGAATCCGGATCCGTTCGTTGCCGTGACGTTCGGTGCGCTGAGTGAACAGGCCCGAGCTCATGGACGTGCCCATTGGCGCAGTACTACCGTCCGTTGGCAGTTGCGAGTTGTACATGCAAAAACTCCTTTTCAGAGCCTGAACCGGAAAGATGTGTTGGGTGCTCTTACCAATAAGACGTACGAGCTACTCAAATCATGAAGGCTCAGATGTAGAAATTTTGTCGCCATCACGTCAGAAGCTTGTAAACCCGCGCAGAAACGCCCTTTAGTGCCCTAAATTTTTTTCCTGAATTTCGTTCCCTTGTAGGAGCGAGCTTGCTCGCGATGGACGTTAACGATGACGCGTAATGCCTGGGTGAACGCGTTGTCCCTACGTCCATCGCGAGCAAGCTCGCTCCTACATAGGCATATGGCATCAGGAGCGAGCGTGATTATTACCAGGCAATTAACCCGATTGAGCCTTGCCGCTGTGTTGGTGGGCTTGAGTCTTGCGGCAAACGCGCGCAGCCAGCCGGACCCGGCGACGGCCGATATCCGCCGGACCAGCTTCGGCGTGCCGCACATTCGCGCTGAAAACGAGCGTGGTCTGGGCTATGGCATCGGCTACGCCTACGCTCAGGACAATTTGTGCCTGTTGGCCAACGAAATCACCACGGTGAACGGCGAACGTTCACGGTACTTCGGCCCGGAGCAGTTCACGGTCGAAGAACGCGAAAACCAGGTCAGCGACGTCTTCTTCAACTGGCTGAATACACCGCAAGCCGTCTCTGCGTTCTGGCAGGCACAAACGCCGGAAGTCCGCGACCTCATTGAAGGGTATGTGGCGGGTTACAACCGTTCGCTGACGGAACGTCGCGCACAAGGTTTGCCGCAGCAATGCCAGGGCGAGTGGGTGCGGGACATCACCGCCCAGGACCTGGTCAAGTTGACCCGTCGCCTGCTGGTCGAAGGCGGCGTCGGGCAGTTTGCCGAAGCACTGGCCGGCGCCACGCCGCCCAAATCCGTCGCTGTAAACTCAGGCGGGTCAGCGTCGTTCCAGGTCGCCGATGTGCGCAGGCAGCGCTTCGCCCTCGATCGCGGTAGCAACGCCGTCGCGGTGGGCAGCGAGCGCTCGTTCAATGGCCGTGGCATGTTGCTGGCCAACCCGCATTTCCCTTGGGTCGGCGGGATGCGTTTCTATCAGATGCACCTGACCATTCCCGGCAAGCTGGACGTGATGGGCGCTGCGTTACCCGGCCTGCCGATGATCAACATCGGCTTCAATCAACACCTGGCCTGGACCCACACCGTGGATTCGTCCAAGCATTTCACCCTGTATCGCCTGCAACTCGATCCGAAGGATCCGACCCGCTACCTGCTCGACGGCAAGTCGTTGCCGATGAAGCAGCAGACCGTGACCATGAACGTGGAACAGCCTGACGGGCAGACCCGTGCGGTTTCGCACGTGGTCTATAGCTCGCAGTTCGGCCCGATTGTGCAATGGCCTGGAAAACTGGATTGGGATAACCAGTTCGCCTACAGCCTGCGCGACGCCAACCTCGATAACGACCGGGTGCTGCAGCAGTGGTATGCGATGAACCGCGCGGTCAGCCTCAAGGAATTGCAGGCCTCGGTCCACAAAATCCAGGGCATCCCGTGGGTCAACACCCTGGCGGCGGACGATCAGGGCCAGACGCTGTACATGAACCTGTCGGTGGTGCCGAACGTCAATGCCGACAAACTGGCCCAATGCAGCGATCCACGGGCCGGACTGGAACTGATCGTGCTCGACGGTTCCAGCAGCGCCTGTGCCTGGGACATCGACCCGGCGGCGGCGCAAAAAGGCATCTATGCATCGGACAAATTGCCACAACTGCTGCGCAAGGACTTCGTGCAGCACTCCAACGATTCGGCATGGATGGCCAACCCGGCGCAGCCGCTCACCGGCTTCTCGCCGTTGATCAGCCAGGACGGTCAGCCGTTGGGGCTACGGTCACGCTTTGCCCTGGATCGCCTCGGCACGTTGAACAAGGCCGGCCCGATCGGGGCGGCGGATCTGCAACGGATGGTGATGGACGATCAGGTGTATCAGGCGGCGCAAGTCATGCCGGACCTGCTGCAATTCTGCGCGGCGGACCTGGGCGCCGATGCGCCGACGCTCACACCGCTGTGTGCCAGCCTGAAGGCCTGGGATCGCAGTGCAAATCTGGACAGCGGCCTTGGTTTTGTCCATTTCCAGAACGTCATGGAATCATTGCAGGAAACGCCGGATGTCTGGCGGGTCGCGTTCGATCCGAAAGATCCGCAATACACACCGCGGGGCCTGGCGGTCGATCGTCCGGAGGTTGCGAAGGCCTTGCGTGAGGCGATGCTGGCGTCGGTGGAACGGATCAGCAAGTCGGGGCTCAAGCCCGACAGCCGGTGGGGCGATATCCAGGTGGTGAGCAGCGGCGGCCAGCAGACGCCGATTCATGGCGGGCCAGGCACACTGGGCGTTTACAACGCCATTCAGAGCGTGCCGAGAACCGATGGCAAACGCGAGGTGGTCAGCGGCACCAGCTACTTGCAGGTGGTGACCTTCGACGACAAGGGGCCGCAGGCCAAGGGGCTACTGGCGTTTTCGCTGTCCAGCGACCCGGCGTCGAAACATGCCAATGACCAGACGCTGGCCTTCTCGAAGAAACAGTTGAGCGTGTTGCCGTTCACCGAGCAGCAGATCACGTCGGATCCGCACTATCAGGTGCAGACGATCAATGAACAGGATGAAAAAGCCGGGAAGGTGGCCAAAAAGTAAAACGGTGCTAGAACGATGAAAAAAGGCCGCACCCCGCAAGGGTGGCGGCCTTTTCAGCTTTTCGGGGTTTGTTGCGGAATGGAGTTGAGGACCGGATTGCCGTCCTTGTTGCGAGTCAGGTAGACCGGCAACACCCTGGGCAGCGTCGCCACCAGGCTGTGAAGTTCCTTGATGTTGTAGATGCCGCCGAGGCGGATCGCGCCGGTGCTGTTGTCGGCCACCATCACGGGGTTTTCCAGATAGCGATTGATCAGGGGCAGGGCTTCGGATAACGCCAGGTCATCGAGCACCAGTTTGCCGTGGCGCCAGGCCAGCGATGTGTCATTGGCGTAGGTCTGGCTGATTTGCGGCGTGAAGTCGCCGTGTTTATAACGCGCCTGCATGGATGGCTCCAGACGCAAACCATCGCCCGGCAAGTCATCGTTGCTGCTGACCAGCACCGAACCTTCAATCAGGTTCACACGCACCTGATCCTCATACATCCAGACGTTGAATTTGGTCCCGGTGACCCGAATCCTGCCGTCCGCCGCCTTGACGATAAAAGGGTGGGTGGCGTCGTGGCTGACACTGAAAAACGCTTCGCCCTTCTCCAGCGTAACCCGGCGCTGATCCTTGTAATTGCTGAAGGTCAGTTCGGTGCCCAGGTTCAACTCGACCTGACTGCCATCGCTCAGGGTGATCTGGCGGATTGCGTTGCCGGCCTCGAAATGCTGGTACGAATTGGGCAGCAAACCCAGGTTCCAGCCACTGTACGCCGCCAGTGGCAACGCCAGGGCGCAAACGGCGGCAGCAATGCCAACGGTGCGCCAAGGCGTTGCAGGCTTGGCGCGAGTGATGGGCACGACGGTCTCAAGACGCGGCAAATCTTCGGCGACTTCCCAGATCTCCAACATCGCCTCGTACTCGAACGCATGCAGCGGATGCGCGTCCCGCCACTGCTCGAAGGCTTGGCGCTCTTGCGCAGTGCAATCGCTGGCATGAAGACGCATGCACCAGTGCGCAGCGGCGTCGGTGACGGCGTCATAGTCGGCTTGTGAGAGAGGGCTGTCGGTCATTGACTCATCCTGATTTCCTGCATTCTAACCTTGAGGGCAGTCTGCGAGAACAGCCGTCATGGCATTTACCCATCAAACGCCTGTTTATTTTCTGTAATCAAGGGGTATCGACGTGTAACTGACGTCCGAGATGACTGATCAACCAGGCCACGCTGTCGGCATTGGCGAGCAGCACGTCGAGTCGGATCAGTGAGTTATTCTTGAAAACAGTACGGGCACCGCTCAGATTGTCTGCACCGGTCAAGGCAAGGACACGCTCCTTGATGTGGTCGGTTTCTTCATAAGAAGTGCTCCCCAGCTCTTCCCATACGCCTGTATCGGCATCCTGGTTCATAAACAGCTGAGTGTAGGGCGTCTTGACTGACAGAGCGGTGCCTTGAAGTTCGGCCAATGCATCTTTCAGCTCACGGGCGCGAGGGCTGACCGTACCTATCAGATCGACGAAGGGCCTGCCGGAATCGAGGTAGGCGATGTCGGCAGTCTGGCAGGAGATATGCGACAGCTCATGAATAAGAGTCGCTGCTCGTGAATGGGTGTCAACAGGGAAGGCCGCGTCGGAAAGATGCTCACGGTAGTAATCGAACTTGGGGGAGAAGAATTTTTCTGCCAGATAGATTTTATTCTTTATGTCTGTTGCAACGGTGAAGGCGAAAATATTGTCCTCGTCCTCAACCACCCTGCCGATCGCAAAGCGGCTGGAGTCCTGCTTTCTGAGCGTAGGGTCCAGCAGGGCTGCAAATATATCGCCTACCACTTTTTCGAGCTTTTCCACATGTTCGGGCAACACGGTAGGCACATGGATAAAGTCCATGATGAGTTGATGCGCTGGAGTGACCGTGCCGCCAGGAGTTTTCAACAATTGCAGGTTACGAAAACTGTTCCAGGCATAAGTGGTTGCCAGGTCCAGCGCTTCGTCTATCTGTCGGGCCCTTTGCGGAAACACTCGACGGATCTGCGGCATTCCACGGGCGTCGACATTCATGCTTTCCCAGACCGAGAGCCTGGTCTGCAAACGGTTGGCGAGGCCGAAGCGGGGCGCTGATGCTTCCCTGTTCAGTTCCCATTGCTTCGAGGTGTTTAGAATCAGATGAGGACCACGGGTTTTTTCATCGCTGATGCGCCAGTGCGTGCCGTGTCTGGCGACTGGATACACTTTGCCTTCAACCGGCCCGTAGAGTTGTTTTGTTGTCGGATGCGTGTAGAGCCCGGTTGTTGAGTCGTGTTTCAGCGAACTCAGGTCGACATTGATATTTTCATGACGTTTCAAGCGGGTACGTTCGGGCGCGGTGATGTCGATGTCCTTCCATTTGCCGCGTGCGACAGACATGTGTGGCACCGGTGCAGCAGGCGCGATAGACGGCGGTGCCTGTGTTTCCAGCGATCCGCGCAGTGAGGCAAGTTGTGCGATACCGCTGATGAATTCCCTGATGGCCGCCGCCCATTTGTGGGTTTGCAGGTCCTCGGCTGATTGCTTGATGTCACGATAACTGCGCCATACCGTGACGGGGTAGGCGAGTTTGCCCATGAAAAACGAATACGCCTCGTGCAAGTCTTCGCCCAGCACGTGCTTGATGGTTGCCCACTCGCTCTGCTTTCTGTCATCGGACTGACAACCGAGCAATCGGCCCAACAACGCGACATTGTCATTGAGAAGCTGCCCGAACAGGTGCCCCTTGATGGGATGGGACGCCAGTGTGACTTCCGTCACGGGGGTGTCAGTGTTCTCCTGCGTGGCTCTCGCAACCCGGTTCGTGCGCGTCGCCATCCGGGTCTCCAGCATTATCCGGTCAGGATTCTCCAGGTTCATGAGGACCCAGTCGAGCAGTCCACCGCGCGTCTTCAGTTCTGTCAGCAGCTGTGTTTCGTTTTCGTATTCTTTTATCCCGTGCCGAGGACTGTGAGGTGCGACCAGCACCTGCCGCGTTGTGTTCTCGGCCGATGAGCCAATCAGATAGATGCCTGGGACTTTGACTGTCTGTCCCTTCCTGACACCCAGGAATTCAAGGGGACGGATGATCGCGCGGGCACCGTCGACTGCCGCACGGGCGATGGCGTCGGGCATGTCCATGACTTGGCATACCAGATCGAAGCCGGTTTCGCTCAGGCGTTCCTGCAGTTTTTCCGTGTGGGCGTAGTGCATCAATTGCCAGGGTAACTGCGTGTAAAACCGCTTTCGGCGATCCGCGTTTGCCGGCGTGTCTGCAAGGGCTTCGCTCAGTATTTTCTGTTGTTGCTCGCTCGGTTTGAGATCTCGTATCAGGTCCTTGATGTAGCGCTCGTCCATCCCCTCGGGAATCACAGTCGTATCAAGCGAAATCAGTTTGAAAAGACTCTGATCCACCTCCTTGATCGGCGACAGTGCAAATTCAGTCAGGGTCTGGGTGCTGGCTGCAGTGGTGGGGCGTGCGCTGATCTGGACCTGGACGTTGTCCGGATCGATGTTGAAGTCGTCTGCCTTGAGTTTGTCTTCAAGTGCCTGATGAGTCGTGCGCTGTAACGAGCGTAGGCCTGTCAGGTAGTCCTGGTCGTCCTTGACGTTATCAAGGTATTGCTGGAGCAGTTCGCCATGCAGCATCAGATCTTTGATGGACGCTCTGGCCAGCCATGCGGGCAGTTTTTGCTGAGTGGTCAGGGAGCGGGCAATGTCGTTCGCGCCGCGCAGACCCGTCAACGGTGAACGTAGCGCCACCAGGTCCAAAAGCCATGCGAGCGGCCCGGCAGAGAGCGGCGTCGCCAGTGCGCTGGCGACGTTTGGCTGATCCAGATGGACAAAGGGTTTTTGCAAGTGATCGAAAAAATACCCGAACACCCGTTGCAGCGGTGCCAGGGTGTAAGTCCTGCCGGCCAAGCGCTCGCTACGCCCCAGATTCTCGAGAAGAATTGAGCGATGATCGTTGTCCTTGAGGCGTCGATCGAGTTCGCTTTGCAGCGGTTTCAACGAGTTGAAGGCTTCAAACCCCAACGCAGGCGTCCATAAAATCGCCTTGCCGGAGTTCAATGGGTCCAGGCCTCCTCGTTCAGTCAGGACAAAACAACTGGCCAGCTTCAACGGGTCCGTGGCGTCGCTTGCCTTCAGCGCCAGGGAAAATACGTCCGGCAAAAAACCGCTCAATGCTGCGCGCTGCAAGTGCACCGGAGAGTCGAGTACGGTTTTGATAATCGCTTGTTCCGTCGCACCGAGGGTTCGCGTAACAGCCCGCAGCTTCAGTTCACTGCGTAATGCCGTCGACAAGGTATGAGTAAAACTCGATTGCAGACTCGCCAGGGAAGACGCGACAAGGTTTTGTGCATCGGCTACCGATTCGGTTGTGGCGGGAATCGCGGGGTGGTTTTCGAGGACTTGATCGAGAGCCTTCTCAACAGAGTCGAGCAGTGCCAACTCCGTTTTGGCCGACTCGGCGCGCACGGTAGCCGGCTGCGCGCTCCAGCGCTGGTCCACTCGTGTACTCCAGCGTCCTGAGGCATCGGTGCTCAGCAGTCGATCATCGATCAATCCGCGGACATCCAGCGCCTTGTCGATCAACGCATGAGGGTCCAGTGTGCCTTCGCTGTCGCGGAAGCGGCTCAAGGCATGGCCAAGGTTATCCCGTTGCTTGCCAAGGATGTCGGTCATGAGTTGTTCAAACACCGAGCCGATGATCGGTTGACCCTCGATGACGCGATCATCCGGTGCCAGCGCAAGAAAGGTGGCGCGTTCGTCCAGTGACATGAAATTGAGCAGCGTGTCTTCATGCCCCTCGCTTTTCATCATTTGCAGCACGATGTTTTTGACTGTGGGCAGATTGCTCGTCGCCTCGATGCCTCTGGACTGGGTGTACAGGAAACCCAGGGTGTCGGTGCTCCCGATCATCAAGGTCGAAGCCAACTCGACAAAATGCTTGAAGGGCGCGGTAACCCGCACTTTTTCGATGCGTAAAGGATTGGCCGCAGCAGACGCGAAGCTGGCGCTCATCAATGGCAGGTATTCCTGCGTCGTTAAAGTGCCTTGCTGACGCAGGAGCAACAGTTTGTAGTGAAAGGTATCGCGCATGCTCTCGCTGAAATACGCGAAAGGTGAAAGCCCATTGCTCATGGGCGTGTTCCAGAATGAGTCGAGCAGGCTGTGCAAATGGGGCGTAAAGCTCTGCGCGACCTCTTTGACCGTGCTTTCCCAGGCATGGTTGTCGGCGTCGCTGCTCACGCCGTGTTCGGGATGGGCGAAGACCCTGGAAACACCCGCGGGCCACTGATTGGTCAGGTAGAAATGCATAAGCGCATCGCTCAGTGATGACGAGGAAATCGTATGGAGATAATCGTCGTCATCGAAGGCAGAAACCGTGTTGATAAAGCTCTTCAGTTGAGTCAGTCGTTGGTCCAGTTTGGGAAACACTTGGCGTAACGCGTTCTGGAGCGTCTGATCAAGCATCGATTGCAATGTCGGCGTCTTGACCAGCTCGCTCAGCATCGTCTTGATGTTTTGCTCCTGGTTGTGTCCGAGGATTTGCTCCTGATTCGGAAACACGGCTCCTTCAATCTCTTTGGTGGAGATATCCAGCGCAAGAGGATCCGGTAAAGCGCAGCGTTGATCGATGGACAGGAAGCGCAGCAGTTCTCGCTTTCCAGTGGCCTGCGCCAGCCACTGCTTGAGTTTGCTTTTGAGATCAGCCATGTCTGCGAATTTGATCAGGCCTTTCCACGGTGTATAGAGCGTTACCTCTGCGCCGTCGGGGCGGCTCATGGCGAAAGCCCCGGCCAGTGGGATATCCGTCTTGCCCGTTACGCTCAGCAGTAACTGGTAGACGTGCATGGCATCTTTTTTTTGCGCGATACGGGCAGCGTGGGTGGCCAGGTACACGTTTTTCAGCCACTTCAGGTCGTCCATCGTGAAGGTCAACGCTTTTTCGCGATCACCGGGCTGCCTGGCATTGGAGGCGCGTTCTGCCTCGTCGAAAAAATAGGGCAATGAGGGTTCGTTCATGTTTTTCCTCGATGTGCTGCGATCGGCTGTGAATCGCGAGCGATTGGATTGAGGAAAAACAGTACGGTCGTTGAAAGGCTTCGGTGCGGTACATATTGCTTGTGTCGAACAGGCGGTCAAGACTTGACAGCACGCCGGTAAAACAGCGCTTAATCGACGACTGTTTTCGGTTGCGTTGCAACCTCGTTTCACCCTGTTGCCCGTACTCAAAAATAAAACTGGAGCTTCAGATGACCGCTACACCCGAAATGGCCGCCAACACTCTCGATTTCGACGCGCTCGTTGTTTTGCTTGAACAGATTTTTTTGCGTCACGGCACCTCTGCCGATGTCGCCAGGACGCTGGCCCTCAACTGTGCCGGCGCCGAACGCGATGGTGCCCACAGCCATGGCGTGTTCCGTATTCCCGGTTATGTGTCGACGCTGAAAAGCGGCTGGGTCAATGGTAAGGCCGTGCCGGTGATCGAGGACGTGGCGTCGGGTTTTGTCCGGGTCGACGCCGGCAACGGTTTCGCTCAACCGGCGCTCGCCGCTGCCCGCGCCTTGTTGGTGGAAAAGGCTCGAAGCGCAGGGATTGCGGTGTTGGCGATTCGTAATTCCCATCACTTCGCGGCGTTGTGGCCGGATGTCGAGCCGTTCGCCTATGAAGGGCTGGTGGCGTTGAGCGTGGTCAATAGCATGACCTGCGTGGTGCCGCACGGCGCCGATCGTCCGCTGTTCGGCACCAACCCGATCGCCTTCGCCGCCCCGCGAGCGGACGGTGAGCCGATCGTCTTCGATCTGGCCACCAGTGCCATTGCCCACGGCGATGTGCAGATCGCCGCACGCAAGGGTGAGCGTTTGCCGGCGGGCATGGGCGTGGATGGCCTCGGTCAGCCGACTCAGGACCCGAAAGCGATTCTTGAAGGCGGAGCGTTGCTGCCGTTTGGCGGGCATAAAGGTTCGGCGCTGTCGATGATGGTGGAGCTGTTGGCGGCGGCGTTGACCGGCGGCAACTTCTCGTTCGAGTTCGACTGGAAGAACCACCCGGGTGCGAAAACACCATGGACCGGCCAACTGTTGATCGTGATCGATCCGAGCAAGGCCGCCGGGCAGAACTTTGCCGAGCGCAGTCAGGAGCTGGTGCGGCAGATGCACGGTGTGGGACTTAAGCGGTTGCCGGGTGATCGACGCCATCATCAGCGGGCGAAGTCCGGCGTGAATGGTATTCAGCTGGACGCGGAGACGCTGGCGAATTTGCGGGAGTTGGCCGGAATGTAGCGTCGAGGCACTGACTCTGTAGGAGCCGGCTTGCTGGCGATGGCCGCGGATCAGTCGATGTAGGTGTCGGCTGATTGTCCGCTATCGCCAGCAAGCCGGTTCCTACAGGAACCGTATTTCAATACTTGATATCGCGGGCTTAACGCCGGCCCAGCAACAACCCGACGACCAGACCAAACCCGGCGGAAATGGCCACGGTCTGCCATGGATGCCCGCCAATGTAGGTTTCAGTGGCTTCGACCGCCGGAAGGGTCCGGTCTCGAACGCGGGTGACCGAGTCCCGTGCCTGCTGGAGTTTCTGGGCGATTTGTCCGCGAAGCGTGTCGGCTTCTTCGCCGACCAGTGACGCGCTGCTCTTGAGCAGCTTTTCCGACTCTTCAATCAGCGACTGAAGTTCGCTGAAAGCCTGGTCCTTGATTTGGTCTTCGGCGACTTGTGCGGCAGTTTTCCGGGCCATGAGGTACTCCTTGCAAGTGAATAAGCAGTGAACAATGGAGTTCGCCGCAACGGTAAAAGTTGCAGTGATTTTGCGCCCGAACGCCATCCTGTAGAAAAATCCAGCGCAGGACATTTCTTCCTACAGTGTAAGATGTCGCCTATTTACGCAGCAGGTAATTCCCCATGAGCTTCAATCTGGCCGACAAACCCCTTGCCGAGCGCGCAGCGCTTGAAGACGAGAAATCCCGTCTGTTCGAACTCTGGCAAAACAACCTGGGCAAAGCCAAGGGCGAGGCTGCGCGGTTGTTCGGCGAGCGCGCCAAGCGCAAAGGCAAATGGGCCGAATGGGTCCGTTCTGAACTCGACGGCATGTCGCCCCCGGAATTCGCGAACATGGTGCGCAGTGAAGTCAATCGGTTGATGGCGGCCAAGTAAGGCCGAACCTCACGCAAAAATCGCGACAATCGCCTCCCGCACTTTCAACACCACCGGATCGAGCTGAGTGCTGGTGCGCCAGCCCAGTTCGATCGGGTAGCGCGGCAACGCCAAAGGGCAGGGCAGCAGCGCCAGCCCGGTGAGTGCTGCAAGGCTTCGAGCGGCATGCGCCGGAATGGTCGCCACCGCCTGACTGCCCTTGAGCAAATGCGGCAACGCTGCGAAATGCGTGGTCGAAGCGCAGACCCGCCGGCTCAGGCCCAACGCGGCCAGCCCTTCGTCGGTGATCCCGATAAAGCCACCCGATGACACCAGAATATGTTCACGGGTGACGAACGTCTCAAGGTCTAGGGTGTGCTGTCCCTCGACCAGACTGATCGGGTCGACCAGACACAGATAATCGCCTTCACCCAGCACCCGACGACTGAGCAACCGTTCGGCAAATCCGCCGGCCGTGATGGCCAGATCGATGCTGCGTTCCATTAGCGCCTGCGCGACGATCTGACTGTGAGTCTGACGGAAGATCAGCCGTAGCTTCGGCGCGCAGCGGGCGATTTCCTCGATCAAGCGACGCCCGTAGGCGATTTCGAAATCATCTGACAAACCGACCGTGACCGAGCGGCCGTCGTAGTGATCGGTGGTCGGATCGACCATCGCCAGGCTCTGTCGGCATTTGTTCAGGGCATCGCTGATCACCGGTTTCAACTGATTGGCCTTGAGCGTCGGCGCAAGGCCTCGTCCTGTGCGTACGAACAATTGATCGCCGTACACATCGCGCAGCCGGCGCAATGCCGCGCTGACCGCCGATTGCGTCACGCCCAGACGCAACGCCGCACGGCTGGCGCTGGACTCTTCATGCAAGGCTTCGAAGACTTTGAGCAGATTGAGATCGATGGTGGCGATATTCATTTTATTCATATCATTCATAAGCAGGTTGGTCTTTATTCATGATCCCGTGGCGCCTGAGAATGAGCAACACCTGATATGAACGGAGTGACCGCGATGCCCAAGTCAATCGTTGCTGCACTGCAAATAGGCGCCTTGCCCGGCGGTAAGGCCGAGACGCTGGAACAGATCCTCTCGTATGAAAACGCCATTGCTGAGTCCGGCGCGGCGCTGGTGGTGATGCCCGAAGCGTTGCTGGGCGGATACCCGAAAGGTGAGGGGTTTGGCACCCAACTGGGGTATCGCCTGCCGGAAGGGCGTGAAGCCTTTGCCCGTTATTTCGCCAACGCCATCGATGTGCCCGGGGCGGAAACCGAAGCGCTGGCCGGGCTGTCGGCGCGTACGGGCGCCAACCTGGTGATCGGAGTGATCGAGCGCGCTGGCAACACGTTGTATTGCACCGCGCTGTATTTCGATCCGCAGGCCGGGCTGGTGGCAAAGCACCGCAAGCTGATGCCAACCGGCACTGAGCGGCTGATCTGGGGCAAGGGCGATGGCTCGACGTTACCGGTGATCGACAGTCAGGTCGGGCGGATCGGTGCGGTGGTGTGCTGGGAAAACATGATGCCGCTGCTGCGTACCGCGATGTACGCCAAAGGCGTGGAGGTGTGGTGCGCGCCAACGGTGGATGAGCGGGAGATGTGGCAGGTCAGCATGCGCCACATCGCCCATGAAGGCCGCTGCTTTGTGGTCAGCGCCTGCCAGGTTCAGGACTCGCCGCAAGCGCTCGGGGTGGAGATTGCCAACTGGCCGGCGGACCGGCCGTTGATTGCCGGTGGCAGCGTCATCGTCGGGCCGATGGGCGATATTCTGGCCGGGCCGTTGCGGGGAACGCGCGGATTGCTCACCGCTGAAATTGACACAGACGACCTGGTCCGCGCGCGTTACGACTTCGACGTCGTCGGCCACTATGCGCGCCCGGATGTGTTCGAGTTGACGGTGGATGAGCGCGCCAAACCCGGTGTCCGGTTCAACACTTGACGTATGTGGGAGCGGGCTTGCTCGCGAAACGGTGTGTCAGCTAGCAAAGATGTTGGCTGACACACCGCCTTCGCGAGCAAGCCCGCTCCCACACCGGATCTTCAGCGCTGCTGAAGCCACTCTTCCCGGGTGATTTCCCAGATTTCCCTGGGGAACCGCCCGCCGACAAAATCGCCCTCATCAGTGCGGATCAAGCGCATGCCGGTGCGTTCCGAGAGTTTGCGCGAGCCGATATTGGGCGCTGCTTTCGGCACCCGCAGGACCGTCCGGCCGAGCGTTTCGAACCAGTATTCGGTCACGGCGGCACTGGCTTCAGTCATCAGACCCTGGGCTTGCCATGGCGGACCCAGCCAGAATCCGCGGTGGTTGTCCTGTTCATCCATGAGGCTGACATTGCCGATCAGTTGTTCCGGCGCGGACTTCAACCGCATCGACCAGTGCCACTCTTTGCCCGCAGCCATCGCCGGCAACGCAATATCGCGTAAATAGGTCAAGGCACCGTCAGCGGGATAGGGCCAAGGCACGAGCGCGTTCAGATACTGCACCACTTTCCAGTGTGCGAACTGCTGTTGAATGCCGTCGGCATCGGCCAATTCCAACGGGCGTAAAATCAAGCGTTCGGTGTACAGCGTGGGGATGGCGTCCATGTGTTGCGCAACTCCTTGATGCGAATTTACCAGGTGCCGGTCGTCGCTCCCGGCAAACTGAGCTTGCCACTGTCGGTAAACCGCATCGTGCCAAACAAGCCGCCGGCCAGTTTGCCGCGCAAGACATAAGGCAGGTTGTTCAGCGTTTGAGTCTGGCTCAGGCCCAGTGTCTGACGCAGCACCGAGAACGCCGAAACGCTCACCGGCACGGTCAGTACTGTCTCGGAAAAGCGCCCGATCGAGCCCGACTGATCACTGACCCCGGAGGCGAGGGGCTGGCCGTTGACTGACAGGTCCACCGCCACGCCGTTGTAGTGGATGGCGGTTTCATTGGGATTCTGTACGCGGATTTTCACCGCGAAACGCACTTCCATGTCCTGACTCTGTAGCGGTTCGAAACCGACCACATTGATGTTCAGCGGGTCGCGATTGGGCAACAGGGCGCAGGCGCTCAGGGACAATAAAAGAAGGGAAAGGACAACGGCGTGGACACTGCGCATGGACATGCTCTCTTGAAGAAAAGGCCGAACCCCTCGTGGCTCGGCCTTGAGCGAGTCTAGCGGTTCAGCTGTGCGACAACCGCAGGCGTAGCGGGTTCACCTTTGGCCGGCACGTCCGGGTTTTCCATGACCTGGAGTATCGAGGCTTCGGGATCGAAATCGTCTTCTTCCAACTCGATGAATTCCTCGGGCAGGAAGATATTCAGCACGATAGCGCACAACGCGCCCACGGTGATCGGCGATTCGAAGATGTTGTGCAGCGCTTTCGGCAACTCGCGCAGCACCTCCGGCACGGCCGCCACACCCAGGCCCATGCCGAGGGAAATCGCCACGATCAGCATGTTGCGCCGATGCAGGCCGGCTTCGGCGAGAATCTTGATGCCGGCCACCGCCACGGTGCCGAACATCACCAGCTCGGCGCCACCGAGCACCGGTTTGGGCATCAGTTGCAGCACCGCGCCGATCATCGGGAACAACCCCAGTACCACCAGCAGACCGGCAATGAAAAACGCCACGTAGCGGCTGGCCACGCCGGTCAGTTGAATCACGCCGTTGTTCTGCGCGAAAGTCACCATCGGCATGCTGTTGAACACGGCTGCCATGGCCGAGTTGAGACCGTCGGCGAGCAGACCGGACTTGATCCGGCGGATGTAGATCGGACCTTTGACCGGCTGCCGGGAAATCATCAAGTTGGCGGTCAGATCACCGGCAGCCTCCAGCGGCGATACCAGGAAAATCACTGCCACCGGCACGAACGCCACCCAGTCGAAGTTGAACCCGTATTTGAACGGCACCGGCACGCTCATCAGCGGCACGTCGGGCATGCTGCCGAAATCCACGTGGCCCATGAGCCAGGCGACGACATAACCGAAAGTCAGGCCGATCACGATCGCCCCGAGGCGCAGGAATGGCACGTCGACCCGGTTCAATATCACGATGGTGCCCAGCACCAATGCCGCCAACGCCAGATGACTGGCCGCGCCGAGATCCGTCGCGCCGAAGCCGCCGGCGATATCGGTCATGGCGACTTTGATCAGCGACAGCCCCATCAGCGTGATGATCGTCCCGGTCACCACGGGTGTGATCAGCATCCGCAGCTTGCCGATGAACTGGCTCAACACCACTTCAATGAACGCGGCGAAAAAACACACGCCAAAGATCGTCGAAAGAATTTCATCGGTGCCGCCGCCGCGAGCCTTGACCATGAAGCCGGCGCTGAGGATCACGCTGATGAACGAAAAACTGGTGCCTTGCAGGCACAGTAAACCGGAGCCGATCGGGCCGAACCGGCGTGCCTGGACGAAGGTGCCCAGGCCCGAGACGAACAGCGCCATGCTGATCAGGTAGGGGATTTCGCTTTGCAGGCCGAGGGCGCTGCCCATGATCAGGGTCGGGGTGATGATGCCGACGAAACTGGCGAGTACGTGTTGCAGGGCGGCGAAGACGGTGGCGGTCAAATGCGGGCGGTCGTCGAGGCCGTAAATCAAGTCGCTGTGGCGCGGGGCAGGGGATTTTTCAGAGGCGGTCATGGTGGTCTGCGTGCCGAAAGGCGGGCCGGGTCAGAAAATGGACGCGCAGGATGCCAGAAAATCTGTCGATGTACACAAAACCCTGTGGGAGCGGGCGTGCTCGCGAATGCGCTGTGTCATTCAGTATGAGATGTTGACTGACACACCGCATTCGCGAGCACGCCCGCTCCCACAAGGGGTCGCGGTGTTCCTCAGGCAAACGCCTTCAATAGATCCTCTTCAAACGCTTTCTGCGCATCCCCCGGGACCTGCGCACGATGGCGAGCCAGATGGAAAGCCACGTCGAAACTCATGTCGCTGCGGCGCACGGCCCGAAGCAACCCTTTGTCCTCCCAGCTGCGGGCAAAGTGGCTAGGCAGATAACCGACATGCTTGCCGGACAAAATGAAGGCGAGGGTGCCTTCGACCTGTTCCGAGCGCGCCGAGCACCGCTTGCCCTGGAAGGGTTCATCGCTGCGCAGAAAGCGGTAAGGGTGATCCACCCGGTCGCAGGCCTGCAACGCGTGATCGTCCGGCGCATCGTTGGTGAACAGCGGATGGCCGGGGGCGCAGTACAAGTGTTGGGTTTCGCTGAACAGTTCGCGGTAGTCAAACGCGCTCTGCACCTGTGAGAAATAACCGATGGCCAGGTCCAGCCGTTGTTGCAGCAGCAAGCGTTCCATTTCACCGGGCATGGCGCTGATCAGCTCGATGCGCACCGACTCATCGCGTTCGCGAAAGCGGCGGATCGCTTCGGCCACTCGTTGCAGCACCGATTGATCAACGGCTTCGGACAACCCAAGACGCACCTCGCCGATCAAGCGGCCGGCCACGCCATTGGATTGATGGCGGAACGCTTCGATGGACTCGAACAGTCCCCGCGTCGCGATCAGCAGTTGTTCGCCTTTGGGAGTGATCCTGAATCCGCCCTTGCCGCGACTGCACAGTCGATAACCGAGCCGGGTTTCGAGCCTGGCCATTTGCTGGCTGATGCTCGATTGGCTCAGCCCCAGCTCACCCTGGGCCGCGCTGAAACCGCCGCATTCCACCACGCTGACGAACAGACGCAGCAAATGCAGATCCACATCGTGAAGCTGGCCGAGCATCAAACATTACTCCGCAATAAAGTCAGGATAATTGACTTGGTATTTTTCCAATGTATCCGGCGACGCATGCTGCAGCCACTTCCTCTGGTCAGGTGTTCGTCATGGGTCCTTCATTCAAGCTGTGTTTACCCGCGCTGTTCCTTTCCATGGCGGTTTCGGCCCAGGCCGAGGAGAACGTCGTCAATCTCTACAGCTGGGCCGATTACGTGGCGCCGGAAACCTTGCAGCGCTTCGAGCGCGAAACCGGCATTCACGTGCGCTACGACACCTTCGACTCCTCGGAAGTCCTGGAAACCAAGCTGCTCACAGGCGGCAGTGGTTACGACGTGGTGGTGCCGTCGTCCAGCGTGCTGGCGCGCGGGTTGGCGGCCGGTGCGCTGAAGGCGATTCCCCACGAAGGCCTCAAGGGCTACGCCAACCTCGATCCGGAGATGCTGGAAAAACTCGCCACGGTCGATCCCGGCAATCGCTATGGCGTGCCCTATACCTGGGGCACTTTGGGGCTCGGGATGAATGTCGAAGCGGTGAAAAAGCGTTTGCCGGATGTGCCGCTCAACAGCCTCGACCTGCTGTTCAAACCCGAATACGCCAGCAAGCTGAAAGATTGCGGTGTGGCGATCATCGATTCGCCGCAGGAAGTGATCGGCCTGGCGCTGCACTATCTCGGTAAAGATCCCTACAGCACCGACAAGTCTGATCTGTCAGCCGCCGAGGCGCTGTTGCATCAGCTTCAGCCGAATGTGCTGTACGTCGCCAGCGGTCGGCAAATCAACGACCTGGCCAATGGCAGCGTTTGCCTGGCGTTGACCTACAACGGTGACGCCAGCATGGCCGCCGATCAGGCGCGCAAGGCCAACAAACCCTACGAAGTGGCGTACCGGATTCCGAAGGAAGGCACGCTGGTCTGGCAGGACAACCTGGCGATTCCCAAGGATGCACCGCACCCTGAAGCGGCCCGCGCCTTCATCGAATTCATGTTGCGTCCCGAATCCGTGGCGGTGCTGACCAATACGCTGTTCTTCGCCACGGCCAACCAGGCCGCCACACCGCTGGTGGATGAGGCGGTGCGCACCGATCCGGATATTTACCCGCTCGCCGATGTGCGCGAACGGCTGTACGCCGATCGCAGCATGAGCCTCAAGGACATGCGTCAGCGCACCCGTTTGTGGACCACTTTCCGTAGCCGCCAATAACTAAAACAAGGAGAAACTGATGGACGTCCCAGTACAAAACGATCAGGCCATGACCCGCGACAGCCTCTACGGGACTGCCGCCGAAAGTACCTACGCCGGCATCACCAGTTTCATGCGCCGGCGCTACAGCCGCGACTTGCGCGGTGTTGATGTGGCCGTCAGCGGCGTGCCGTTCGATACCGCCACCAGCAACCGCCCCGGCGCGCGTTTCGGACCCCGTGGCATTCGTGCGGCGTCCACCGGGATTGCCTGGGAACGCCACTGGCCGTGGGCGTTCGATCCGTTTGATCACCTCGCCGTGATCGACTACGGCGACTGCGACTTCGATTACGGCTCGCCGCAGTCGGTGCCGGAAAGCATTGAAGCCCATGCCGAGCACATTCTGAATGCCGGTTGCGCGATGCTGACGTTTGGCGGCGATCATTTCATCAGCTACCCGCTGCTCAAGGCCCACGCCCGTAAACACGGGGCGCTGTCGCTGATCCATTTCGACGCCCACAGCGACACCTGGCCGGACGAAGAGGGCAAGCGCGTCGATCACGGCACGATGTTCTGGCACGCGGCCAAGGAAGGTTTGGTGGACCCGTCGCGCTCGGTGCAGATCGGCTTGCGCACCACCAATGATGATCATCAAGGTTTTCAGGTACTGGATGCGCGGCATGTGCATCGCCGTGGGGTAGATGCGATTGTCGAAGCCATTCGGGCACGGGTCGGCGACAACCCGGTGTACCTGACGTTCGACATCGACTGCCTCGACCCGGCCTTCGCCCCCGGCACCGGAACGCCGGTGTGCGGCGGTTTGAGCACGGTACAGGCGCTGGAGATCCTTGGCGGGTTGCGCGGGATCAATCTGGTGGGGATGGACGTGGTGGAGGTGGCGCCAGCCTACGACAGTGCGGACATTACCTCACTGGCGGCGGCGACATTGGCGATGGAGATGCTGTGTTTGTATGCGGCCAAACATAAGGTCGATCGGTAGGGCTTCCGACGCCATCGCCAGCAAGTCGGCTCCTACAGAGTGTGGCCGAACACAACAGGTGTGACCGCCACAAAACTGTAGGAGCCGACTTGCTGGCGATGCTTTTTCAGGCGACCGGGATGATTGGCAGATCCAGGGTTCCGCCGCCGCCAAACCGTGATACAGAACCGGCAATGGATTCATGCGGCACACCCTTCGGCACGTCACTGATTCCATCCAGCCGCGCCAACTGTTCTGCACTCACCTGCACATTCAACGCCCCCAACGTCGCATCCAGCTGCTCACGCGTACGCGAACCCAGAATCGGAATCAGCGCGGTCGTCGAGCGTTGGGCTTTTTCCCGCAACCAGGCAATGGCCACATGCGTCGGGCTGGCGCCCAGCTCCGTTGCGACAGCGATCAAGGTGTCGAGCAGAGCGGTTTCGCGGGCGCTTTTCTCGGCGTGCACCAGCATGCCCAGTTTGGCGGCACGGTTGTTCTCGTCGCTGGAACGGTATTTGCCAGTCAGGAACCCGCCACCCAACGGCGACCATAAGGTCGCAGCCAGACCCAACGCTTCGGCCATCGGCAGTTGCTCACGTTCGGCCGTGCGTTCGGCGAGGCTGTACTCGACCTGAATGGCGGCAATCGGCGCAAAACCGCGCACTTCGGCCAGCAGGTCGGCCCGGGCGATTCGCCATGCCGGGAAGTTCGACAGTCCGGCGTAATGAATCTTGCCGGCGCGCACCAGATCATCGAAACCGCGCAAGATCTCTTCCATGGGCGTGACACCGTCGCTCATGTGCGCCCAGAAAAGGTCGATGTGATCGGTCTTGAGCCGTGTCAGGCTTTCTTCCACGGCGCGAACCATGTTCTTGCGGTTGTTGCCGGTGTGGGAAATGCCCGCAGCGGGCGTAGTCCCCAAGGTGTATTTGGTGGCGATGACCAGGCGATCGCGTTCCGGGGCGATGAAGTCGCTGAGCATGGCTTCCGACTGCCCGCCCTGATAACCGTTGGCGGTGTCGATGAAATTGCCGCCGGCCTCCAGGTAACCGTCAAATATGCGTTTGGCTTCATCGCGCTCGGCGCCATGGCCCCAGCCCGTACCAAAGTTACCGGCGCCCAGCGCCAGTTCCGAGACACGCAAGCCGGTTTTTCGGCCGAAGACTTTGTAATGCATGGGATGACTCCTGAAGGAAAGGCGCAGTGACCGAGCATAGATGTCGCTAGACATGTATTAAAGATGATTACTGTCATGTATTCCGTCAAGGCGCTTTTTCAACCGTGAGAAAAGGGCTGATCAGCGGGCGTATCGCTACTGCCATTTTCTGACAGGGCACTCTGCTAAGCTCCGATCTCTTTTCCGGACAGAGCCCGCCGATCGTGTCTCGCACAACGCGTTTATTGACCCTGTTGCAAGTGCTGCGGGGCAAGAGTCGCCCGGTTACGGCAGCGACCCTTGCCGGCGAACTGGAGATTTCCGAGCGTACGCTCTACCGCGATATTGCGGAACTCACCGCACTTGGCGCGCCGATCTACGGTGAGGCGGGCATCGGTTACGTGTTGCGTAGCGGTTTGTTCCTGCCGCCGTTGATGCTCAACGCCGACGAAACCGAAGCCATCGTGCTGGGGCTGCGCTACGTGGATCAGCGCGGTGATGAGGTGTTGAGCAAGGCGGCGGCGGATGCGCTGGCCAAGATTGCTGCGGTGCTCGCGCCCGAGGCGCTGGACGCGTTGCGCAACCCGACGGTACTGCCGGGCCCTCCCGGTTATGGCTTTGCGCCCAACGCCGTGGCGCTGAATGTGTTCCGTCAGGCGATCCGCAACCAGGCCAAGTTGCACATCGACTATGCAGACGCCCAACAAGTGCCCAGTCAGCGGTTGATCTGGCCGCTGGCGCTGGGGTTTCTCAACGAGGTGCGAATCATCGTCGCCTGGTGTGAACTGCGCAGCGCCTATCGGACGTTTCGCACCGACCGGATTTCGGCGGCGAACGAGCAGGGGGAGCGTTATCCGGGGCGGCGTGGTGACCTGCTGCGTACCTGGCGCAAGCAGATGCAACTCGATGAAGCGGGGCGTTTCACTCCTGACAAGAACTGACACAGGCATGTTTTAGCATGGCTCCAGAATCAACCAACAAGGAGTTATAAACATGTCCAGTCCCGCCTCTTCGCTGGCACCTGCCATCGCCGCGTACCTGGCTGCCGCCAATGCCCGCGATACTTCGAAGGTCGCCAGTTTCTTCGCTGAGGATGCCAATGTGTTCGATGAAGGCCGGCATCAGATCGGCGCCCAGGCCATCGCCCAATGGATGCAAGATACCGCTCGGCGTTATCAGCCAAAAGTCGAGGTGCTCGACGTACAACTGCGCACCGGCAAGGTATTGGTCCATAACCGGGTGTCCGGCACGTTTCCCGGCAGCCCGCTGGAATTGCGCTACATGTTTCGTCTGAACGAGCAGGGCAAGATCGCTCGACTGGACATTTCACTGTAGAGGCCGCGCCGCGGTGGCATACTGCCGCGCATGAATGTCGACTCCCCGTTAAGCGCCTGGCAACACGCCATTGAACAGAAGGGCTTCGTCCAGGACGAAGCCCAGGAACATGCTGTCTGGGCGCTGCAAAAATGCTACGAAGCGCTGCATGAAGGTCGCACGCCAGTGAAGGGCGTTTACCTGTGGGGCCCGGTCGGGCGTGGCAAGACCTGGTTGATGGACCAGTTCTACCAAAGCTTGCAGGTCCCGGCCCGACGCCAGCACTTTCATCACTTCATGGGCTGGGTGCATCAGCGCTCGTTTCAGCTGACCGGCACTGCCGACCCGCTGAAGGCGCTGGCCCGGGAATTGAGCGAAGAAGTGCGCGTGCTGTGTTTCGATGAACTGTTCGTCAACGATATCGGCGATGCAATCATCCTCGGGCGCTTGTTCCAGGTGATGTTCGACCAGGGCGTGGTGGTGGTCTGCACCTCCAATCAGCCACCAGATCAGCTGTACGCCGATGGCTTCAACCGTGACCGCTTCGTGCCGGCCATCGAGGCGATCAAGCGCCATATGCAGGTCATTGCGGTGGATGGCGGCGAAGACCATCGCCTGCATCCCGGCGCCGGTTTGCAACGCTATTGGGTCGCCGCGCCCGGCGAGCCCGGCGCGCTGGGTGATGTGTTCAAGGCCTTGACCGCCGGCCAGTCGGTTTCCCGCGAGCCGATCAAGGTCGGCTACCGATCGCTGAATGTAGTGCAGGCCAGCGAAACCGTGCTCTGGAGCCGTTACGCCGACCTCTGCGAACAACCCTTTGCTGCCATGGATTTCATGGCCCTGTGCGACACCTACAAGGCTATTCTGTTGAGTGAAGTGCCTAACCTCAGCGCGCAAAAGCGCGAAGGGCGCATCGCTCGAGGCACCGAAGACGGTGTCGAGCGGGTGGTGGCGGGCGATCGCCAATTGCCGCAATTGTCGGTACACGATGACGGTGTGCGGCGTTTCATTGCGTTGGTGGACGAATGCTACGATCGAAAAGTGCCGTTGTACCTTGAGGCGCAGGTGCCGATGGAATCGCTCTATACCGAAGGCTATCTGGAATTCCCGTTCCGTCGCACCCTCAGCCGATTACAGGAAATGCAGCTGCAGCGTTTCGCCGACGCTTGACCCCAAGGAGCCGAGAACATGAATCAGCCCTTGTCCCATCATTTGCTGACCATGGCCTATCAGAACGCCTGGGCCAATCATCGACTGGCCAAGGCCTGGGGGCAGTTGAGTCCGCAGGAGCTGGCGGCGCCGCGAGTCAGTTTCTTCCCCAGCCTGCGGGCGACCCTCAATCACATCCTGACCTGCGACTGGTTTTACGTGGATGCGCTGGAACGGGAGTTGCGCGGGGATGCGCCACACCCGGATTGCTACGTGTTTTTCACTGACGACGAGCCGTTCACCGCTGCTGTGGACCTCAAGCGTGAACAGGCCCATGTGGATCGCCGGTTGATCGCTTACTGCGAGCAGATGCGCGACGCGGACCTGGGCAAGATCGTGACCATCGCCCGTGATACGCCGCAACACGAGAGTCGGTTGCGCCTGCTGTCGCACTTGTTCGAGCATCAGATTCATCACCGTGGGCAGGTTCATGCAATGCTCAGCGGCACGTCGATCGCACCGCCACAACTGGACGAGTTCTTCTGTGCCGGTGAGGCGGGTCTGCGGGCTGCGGATTTTGCCGAACTTGGGTGGACCGAGGCGTTGATCTGGGGGTATTGAGATCGAAAGAGCGCAGCCTTCGAATGATCCCGCGTTGCGCCATCCGCAGTGTTCGCGATAGGGTCGCCGTGCTATTTCACGTGTGATCGAGGATGGAAATGGAATCCGCAGAAATTCTTGTGCTTCAGGCCAGCTACACCAACCCGGTGCATGCCGAGGCAGTGCGCCTTGTGTTGAATCATTACGCTGAAGATCCGATGGGTGGCGGTCATTCCTTGCCCGCCGAGGTGCTGGAGCACCTGCCGGAAGAACTGGCCAAGCGTCCCCATGCATTCAGTGTGCTGGCGTTCGTCGGTGGCGAACCGGCAGGACTGGTCAATTGTTTCGAAGGTTTCTCGACGTTCGCTTGTCGGCCATTGGTCAACGTGCACGACGTCGCGGTGATGAAGGCATTTCGTGGATTGGGCCTGAGCCAGAAGATGCTGCAAAAGGTCGAGGAAATCGCCCGCCAGCGTGGCTGCTGCAAAATCACCCTGGAAGTGTTGGAAGGCAATGCCGTGGCCCAGTCGTCCTACGCCAAATTCGGCTTTAGCGCCGGCATGTTCGATCCGGCGCACGGCCGGATGCTGTTCTGGACCAAGGCGCTGTAGCACCGCGCGCTGTTTTTCGTCGGCGCCGGCTTGCTGGCGATGGCGATCTCAAAGACGCCATCGCCAGCAAGCCGGCTCCTACACGTCCGAGTTTTCCATTGCTCGGTTCAAGGCTTGTAGTGCTCCGTTACTTGCGCCGTTTGATCGTCCGGAACCCGGACTTCAGCGGTTTGCTGACTCTGATTCTCCTGTTGGCTCAGCCGCAGGCTCTCGTAGTAATAACGCATTCGTTCCGCGCCGCCTTCGGCAAATGCGCTGACCGAAACGAACGTCATCAGGCCGGCAACGATCAAGGGTGTACGTTTCATGGTTCGCCTCCCACAATGGATATCGGGTGCCTTTCTTCCATGAAGCAATGTCGAGCGACCATTATCTGCCGATTCCGTTAATTGGTAATTAACGGCGTACGGGGCCTCGCATCGCGGCTTGGGACGAGCAAGAAAAAGGGGCCGGAACCGGCCCCTGAAAGGTTTACTTCAAAACGACGTCTGCAGGCCCCGGCTTCACCTTCGGTTTGATCAGGCTGAAGTCGATCAACGCCTTCTGCGCGCGCTCATACGGATTGCCGATCATCAGTGGGCGAGGCTTGAAGCTATCGCTGACCAGGCTCTTGCTGCGATCGAGCTCATCAAAACTCAAACCCGCCAGATCGGCCCAGGTATGGATCAGGTGCGAGCTGCTGTACGGCCGCCCGAGGTCTTGGGCGAAGCTCCAGTCATGGCTTTCGCGCCACTTCGGCGAAGCCCAGGCCATAAACGGAATGGTGTACATCGGCGCCGTCGGCTTGGCCTCGTTGCGACCCAGTGTGTTGTGGCCGACAGAGTCGAATACGTCTTCACCGTGGTCGGAGAGGTACAGCAGGAAACCGTTCGGATCGGACTTGGCGTAATCCTTGATCAGGCTCGAGACCACGAAGTCGTTGTACAGCACCGCGTTGTCATAGCTGTTGTAGGTCGGCAGTTGATCGTCACGCACGCCGGCGGGAACGCCGTTGCGGTCCTTGAACTTGTCGAACGTCGATGGATAGCGGTACTGGTAGCTCATGTGCGTGCCGAGCAGATGCACGACGATCAATTTGCGTGGCGCCGCGTCGGCCAGGGCCTTGTTGAACGGTGCGATCACATCGCCGTCGTACTGGGCGGCGTTCTGGTTACGGTTGTTGTTCAGGTACACCTGCTCGTCGGCCTGTTCGGAGAAGGTCGTGAGCATGGTGTTGCGCTTGGTCATGGTCTGCTGGTTGGTGATCCAGAAGGTTTTGTAGCCGGCCTGTTTCATCACGCTGACCAGCGACGGGGTCGACAGGTACAGGTCCGGGTTTTCTTCGTCGGCGAAGGTCAGCACCTGTTGCAGCGCCTCGATGGTGTAGGGGCGCGGGGTGATGACGTTATCGAAAACCGCCAGTTGATCCTTGAGCTTGTCCAGTTCCGGCGTGGTTTCACGCGGGTAACCGTAGAGGCTCATGCGCTGACGGTTGGTGGATTCACCGATCACCAGCACCAGGGTGGCCGGCTGGTTGGCCATGGCATCCTTGAGGTTGTGCAGCGGAGGAATCTTGCTCGCACTGTCGAGCATGTCCTGCATGCCGGCGAGGGTGTCGAGGTAACGGTGATAAGCCACGGCCATCTGCCATGGCACTGCCGGTTCGATGCGGGTTTCGAGTTTTTCGAAACCTTCGGCGAAGCTGCCGGTGCGCACGGTCTGTTTGATCATCGGGTAGCCGACCACGGCCACCAGAATGGCCGTCGCCGCCACCAGCGCGCGACCGCGGGGCATGTACACCGGGCGCAAACGCGTCCACAGGAAATACGCGAACAGGGTGTGGGCAAGGAACGCCGGCACCATCCACCAGGCGAAATACTGGGTCATGTACTCGCCGGCTTCAGAGATGTTCGACTCGAACATGATGAAGATGACGCTCTGGGAAAATTCCTGCTGATAGATGAAGAAATAACCCAGGCTCGCCATTGAGCAGGCCCACAGCACCACGCCGATCAGTGCGGCCAATACTCGGGTTTGCCGGGGGAACAGCAGCATTGGCGCCAGCCAGACGGCACTCATCACAAAGGCCTGGCGGAATCCGGTGAACCCGGAGGTACCGGTCAACTGGATCAGTAGTTGGGTGATGCCGGAAAAATACCAGAAGAACAGGAACAGCCAGAGAAACCCTGCCCAATCAAAACCCTTCGCAGACGAATTGCTGCTGCGTTGAAACAAAGCCATTGCGCGCTCCAGCCAGAATCACTTTCCACCGTCGGGACTGGACAGTCGCCGACGAACGGGCGCCGCGCGAATACCGGGCGGCCATATCGGGCCGGAGTATCAACAAGGGCGTGTGAAAGTTTTGTGAGCTGTGAACGCTGGCGAATCGGGACGACGCAACGGAAACAGCACAGGGCTGCTTCCGAGTCAGGCGAGGAGGTCAGGCGTGGGGAGCACGCAGAGTGACGGGCTTGGGCTGAGCCTGGATGCCTTGCGTCAGCAGGCGCAATTGCTCGACTTCCTGCTTCAGCTGGTCGCGCTCGTCTTTCAACTGGCGCAATTCATCGCGACGGATCGTGACGTAAAGGGTTTGTGCTGGCCGTGCTGCTTGTACTGTGCCCATTGCTCACCTCGCAAATGGCTGTCTCAACTGTAAATCCGCCCCGACATCGGTGCTTATTTACTATCGGCAGCGATTTTGATTTCTTTTGCCCTGTAAGGGAACTTTTTTATTTTTCAAGGTCGTTGTGTCTTTGGCACGATTCCAGACGTTATCAGTCTGGATCGGGCACAATGCCCGGAAACTTCACGCCAGCGCTCTGGACTAACCCTCATTAGTCGCGTTGGGCTATAACCTTTGACACACATTTATTTGTAGTAGGGAGCATCAGCACATGCAACTCGGGATTATTGGACTGGGCCGCATGGGCGGCAATATTGCGCGGCGCCTGATGCTCAACGGGCACACCACCGTTGTTTACGACCGCAATACCGCCTTCGTCGATACCCTGGCCGCCGAAGGCGCCAAAGGCGTCATCGACCTGCCAGCCCTGGTCACCGGCCTGGCCAAGCCACGAGCGGTCTGGGTCATGCTGCCGGCCGGCGCACCGACCGAAGACACCATCGACACCCTGAGCACCTTGCTCGAACCCGGCGATACCATCATCGACGGCGGCAACACCTTTTATAAGGACGACATCCGCCGGGCGAAAACCCTGTCGGAAAAAGGCCTGCACTACGTCGACGTCGGCACCTCCGGCGGCGTCTGGGGCCTGGAACGCGGCTACTGCATGATGATCGGCGGCGAAGCCGAGGTGGTTAAACGCCTCGATCCGCTGTTCGACAGCCTGGCGCCAGGCCTGGGTGATATCCCCCGCACCAAGGACCGCAAGTCGGACGACGATCGCGCCGAACGCGGTTACATCCACGCCGGCCCCGCGGGCTCTGGCCATTTCGTGAAGATGATCCACAACGGCATTGAATACGGAATGATGCAGGCCTTCGCCGAAGGCTTCGACATCCTCAAGACCAAGGCCAGCACCAACCTGCCGGAAGATCAGCGCTTCGACCTCAACGTCGCCGACATTGCCGAAGTCTGGCGTCGCGGCAGTGTTGTGTCGTCCTGGCTGCTCGACCTGACGGCTGACGCCCTCGCCAGCGATCCGAAGCTCGACGGTTATTCCGGCTCGGTGGCTGACAGCGGTGAAGGTCGCTGGACCATCGAAGCCGCGATGGAGCAATCGGTGCCCGTGCCGGTGCTGTCGAACTCGCTGTTCTCGCGCTACCGTTCGCGCGGCCAAGGCACCTTTGGCGACAAGATTCTCTCGGCCCAGCGTTTCGGCTTCGGCGGCCATGTGGAGACTGCGAAAAAATGACCCGGCTGATCCGCAATAAATCCAAGGCAGACCCCGCACCACCGACCACGCTGTTCCTGTTCGGTGCCCACGGTGACCTGGTCAAGCGCTTGCTGATGCCGGCGCTGTACAACCTGAGTCGCGACGGCCTGCTTGGCGATGGACTGCGGATCATCGGCGTTGACCACAATGCCATCACCGATGAAGCCTTTGCGCAGAAGCTCGAAGACTTCATTCGCGCCGAAGTGGCGAGCAAGGTCGGCAAGGGCGATCAAGTCCTTGACCCGCAGTTGTGGGCCAAACTGGCCAAAGGCATCAGCTACGTCCAGGGCGACTTCCTGGACGACAGCACGTATCAGGCGCTGGCGGCGAAAATTGCCGCCAGCGGCACCGGCAACGCGGTGTTCTATCTGGCCACGGCGCCACGTTTCTTCAGCGAAGTGGTGCGTCGTCTCGGCGCCGCCGGTTTGCTGCAAGAGACGCCGGAAGCCTTCCGAAGGGTGGTGATCGAAAAACCGTTCGGCTCCGATCTGCACACCGCCGAAGCCTTGAACGCGTGCTTGCTCAAGGTGATGACGGAAAACCAGATCTACCGGATCGATCACTATCTGGGCAAGGAAACCGTGCAGAACATTCTGATCAGCCGGTTTTCCAATAGCCTGTTCGAAGCCTTCTGGAACAACCATTACATCGACCACGTACAGATCACCGCCGCAGAAACCGTCGGCGTGGAAACCCGTGGCAGTTTTTATGAACACACCGGCGCCCTGCGGGACATGGTGCCCAATCACCTGTTCCAGCTGTTGGCGATGGTGGCCATGGAACCGCCGGCCGCCTTTGGCGCCGATGCGGTTCGCGGCGAGAAAGCCAAAGTGGTGGGGGCGATCCGTCCCTGGTCCACCGAAGAGGCGCGGGCCAATTCGGTGCGCGGCCAATACGCCGCCGGCGAAATTGACGGCAAGCCGTTGCCGGGTTATCGCCAGGAAACCAACGTATCGCCCCACAGCACGACCGAAACCTATGTCGCGCTCAAAGTCATGATCGACAACTGGCGCTGGGTCGGCGTGCCGTTCTACCTGCGCACCGGCAAGCGCATGAGCGTGCGCGACACTGAGATCGTCATCTGTTTCAAACCGGCGCCTTATGCGCAGTTCCGTGATACCGAGGTCGATGAGCTGCAACCGACCTATCTGCGGATCCAGATTCAACCCAACGAAGGCATGTGGTTCGACCTGTTGGCCAAACGGCCTGGCCCGGCGTTGAAAATGGCCAATATCGAACTGGGTTTTGCCTACAAGGATTTCTTTGAAATGCAGCCGTCCACCGGCTACGAAACCCTGATCTACGATTGCCTGACTGGCGATCAGACGCTGTTCCAGCGCGCCGACAACATCGAAAATGGCTGGCGCGCCGTGCAACCATTCCTCGACGCCTGGCAGCAGGACGCGAGCGTGCAGACTTACGCAGCCGGTGAAGATGGACCGGCGACGGCAGAAGACCTGCTGACTCGCGATGGTCGCGTCTGGCATGACCTCGGATGAGTGAAGTCACGCAACACGCCATCCGTTTTCTGCTCAGTGACATGGACGGCACATTGTTGCTGCCGGACCACAGCCTCAGCCAGCGCACCATCGAAGCCGTCCGTTCGTTGCGCGAGGCGGGCGTGTTGTTCAGCCTCGCCACTGGCCGGCCACCCAAAGCCATGTTGCAGCAGATCGAGGCCTTGGGCGTCGATCTGCCGACGGCAGCATTCAATGGCGGCACGATCGTCCATCCAGATGGCAGTTTGCTGGTCGCGCATTACTTGCCGGCCACGGCCGCACTGACCACGCTGGCGCTGTTTGCCGATCTGCCGGACATCGAAGTGTGGGTGTTCAGCGGCGGGGACTGGCTGGTGAAAGACCCGACCGGGCCGATGGTGCCTCGAGAGCAGCATGGCCTGGGGTATCCGCCCGTGGTGGTGGAAAGTTTTGAGCCCTATCTGGAACACATCGACAAGATCGTTGCGGCGAGCAACAACACGCAGCTGTTGATAGAGCTGGAGGCGCAATTGCTGCCCAAGGTCGAGGGCCAGGCGCAGGTGTCGCGATCGCAACCGGTGTACCTCGACGTGACCGCGATGCAAGCCAACAAGGGCGACGCGTTGGCGACACTGGCCGCGTTCCTCGGCGTGCCGCTGGAGCAGACGGCGGCCTTGGGCGATGGCGGCAATGACCCCGCCATGTTTCACCGCGCCGGCTTGTCGATCGCCATGGGGCAGGCGGAAGAAGCGGTGAAGCGTCAGGCCGACGTGGTGACGGGGGCCAACACCGAGGATGGCGCGGCGCAGGCGATCGAGCGGTACATCCTCCCTCACTAGCGACACAAAACAAATGTGGGAGCGGGCTTGCTCGCGAAAGCGGTGTATCAGACAACTTAATGTTGAATGACACACCGCTTTCGCGAGCAAGCCCGCTCCCACATTTGACCGTGTTTACAACCAGTAACTCACCGCATACCACCCAAGAACACCCATCACCACGGTGTAAGGCAACGCCATCCACACCATCCGCCCATACGACAGGCGAATCAGCGGTGCAATCGCCGACGTCAGCAGAAACAGAAACGCTGCCTGGCCATTGGGCGTCGCCACGCTCGGCAGGTTGGTGCCGGTGTTGATCGCAATCGCCAGGGTCTCGAAATGTTCACGGCTCATGTGACCGGAGATGAACGCCTGTTTCACTTCGGTGATGTAGATGGTCGCGACAAATACGTTGTCGCTGATCGCCGACAGCAGTCCGTTGGCAATAAACAGCATGCCCGGTTGCTGATCCGCCGGCAGCGCCAGCACCCACTGGATCAGCGGCGTGAACAGCTGCTGATCGTGAATCACCGCCACCACCGCAAAAAACACCACCAACAACGCCGTGAACGGCATGGCGTCCTTGAACGCAGTGCCGAGCCGATGCTCGTCAGTAATGCCGGTGAACGCGGTAATCAGCACAATCACCATCAAGCCGATCAGGCCCACTTCAGCCACGTGGAAGGCCAGGCAGCCAATCAGGATCAGCGCCGCCAGCCCTTGAACTATCAGCGCAGCGCGTTCGCGCGAGGTGCGATCGGCGTTGTCTTCGGCGGCATAGTTGGCCAGCACGGCGCGCACGTTGTCCGGCAGGAGCGTGCCGTAACCGAACCAGCGCAACTTCTCCAGCAGCACGCAAGTCACCAGGCCCGCCAACAGCACCGGCAGCGAAACCGGGGCGACTTTCAGGAAGAACTCAGAAAAGTGCCAACCCATTTCGTGGCCGATCAGCAGGTTCTGTGGCTCGCCGACCAGGGTAGAAACGCCGCCCAATGCGGTGCCCACGGCGCCGTGCATCAACAGGCTGCGCAGAAAAGCGCGGAACTGTTCGAGGTCGGCGTGATGGAGTGTTGGCAGGTGCTGGTCGTCGCCATATTCACTGTCCTGGCGCGGATCGTTGCCCGAGGCGACCCGGTGATATACCGAGTAAAACCCTACCGCCGCGCTGATGATCACCGCGGTCACGGTCAAGGCATCGAGAAAAGCCGAGAGAAACGCTGACAGAAAGCAGAACATCAATGCCAGCAACGCCTTGGAGCGAACCCCGAGCAGTAGGCGCGAGAACATAAACAGCAGCAGTTCTTTCATGAAGTAGATACCCGCCACCATGAACATCAGCAGCAGGATCACCGGGAAGTTGTGCACCAGTTCGTCATACAGCGCCTGGGGCGTGGTCATCTTCAACAGCAGCGCTTCGATCAGCAACAGGCCGCCGGGCATCAACGGATAACACTTGAGCGCCATGGCCAAGGTAAAGATGAATTCCAGCACCAGCAGCCAACCGGCCGCTACGGGACCTACGGTCCACAGCACCAGGGCGTTGAGGATCAGGAAGCCGAGAATGCTGGCCTTGTACCAGCGAGGTGAGTGCCCGAGAAAATTATGCGCGAACGCCTGGGCCATTGAGCCGGACATCGGCTGCTCCTTATATTAAGAAGCGCGCAAGTTGCCGTAAGCTGAGAGGAAGATCAAGCGTAGGAAATGTCAGAGTAGCTATCCCAGATACCGTGCGACGATTGCCCGGTAGTTGCCATCCAGTGAATAGCCGCCTACGACAATGTTGCCATCGGACTGCACGGCCAGGGAGGTCGCGGTATCCGGACCGCGGCTGAGGCGGGTGCGGATCCAACCGACACCATTGCCAAAGCTGCAATCCAGCTGTCCGCCGGGCAGATGCCGGGCCAGAATGAAATCGGCTTCAATGCCCCCGCCCGTGGCACCAACGGTTAGCACGCTGTCGTCCGCAAGGACCTGGGCTGCGGTCCACTGGCAACCGCTGTGGCCAATCTCCAGTAATCGCGGTTGGCCGCCGTTGCAGTGAATGTCTGGGCGGCCATTGCTGTGAATCTTCAGGGCCATGCACTGCATTGGGTCGCGGGTGCTGCCAAAACACAGCAAATCGCCGTTTTGCTGTTGGACGATCTGGCTGACCTGAGCGTGATGCTCCTGTGCCATGAAACTCATGAAACCGTCCACGGCGAAACGGTCGTCGAGGCTGCCGTCGCTGTGATAACGCGCAAGCAGGCCTTCTTCAGGAAAATTGATCGAGCCGCCGACCAGAATCCGACCGTCAGGTTGCACCAGCAGGCTGCTCAGCCAGGTGTTCATCAGCAGGTGGCGGACCAGCACGAAGCCACGACCGTTGAAGGTGTCGTCCAGTGAACCGTCAGGGTGAAGCCGTACCAGTACGCCGACATGATCGGCCAGCTCGAAATGATGATTGGCCAGCAAAAGGATTCGCCCGTTGTCCTGTACATAGACATCACACGCTTCGGCGCCCGGCACACCAGGTGGCAACCAGGCATCGCGCACACCTTGGGAAAGATTGCCCGGCAGGCGCACGACACAGCGTCCGTTGTTGCCAAATGACTGGACCGGTTTGCCCTGCTGATTGAAAAGCGCGAAGGCGGGCAGTGTCCGATGCGCATTTTCATAGTGCAGGCCGGCCACCAGAATGCGCCCATCGGCCAGTAGCAAGACTTTGCCGGCCATGGCCTCGAAACCGGGTTCGAACTGACTGATGACACTGCCTTGCTGGCCGAAGGCCAGATCCGCCGAGCCGTCCTCAAGCAGGCGCGCCAGGCCAAAGCGGCTGCCGCCCGGGGTGCCGACTTTGGCGGCTATCAGTAACCGGCCCGCGGAATCAATCGCGACGCCATTGGCCATGCTGGAGGTGCTGCCGGCGAAATACACTTGGGTTTTGCCGGTGCCGGCAAAGGACTCGTCGAGTTTCCCGGCATCGTTCTGCTTAAGGGGTAAGGCCAAAGAGGTCTGGACTGACATGCACGCATCTCCCTGCGAGTCGTCTTGATCCAGGAGTGGGGGAGGGGCGACTGGGGAAATATTCAACGCCTGAATGAGCAACTGCACAACTGACAAAACTAACAGGCGGAGCGTCGCTTTGTGCCAGAACAGTGTCTTTTCGAACCACTGAAAAGCCAACCAATCAATTGGCCTTCGAAAGTTCGAATAAACGGACGTCGCCAGTGTATCTGGCGCAGAAGGCCAGCAAACTAACGATCGAGGGGAGGGTGCGGATTACCGGAAGTAATCCGCAAAACGCTTTAGTGCGGCATCGACCACGATTGCAGCGTGTAACCTTCCTGGCTCAGCTCTTTACGGGCTTCTTCCAGAACATGTTCAAGTTGCGCGGGATCGGTATAGGCGCTGCTTGGGATCTGCGTGCGGCCAATGCGGGTATTGGTCCGGTCGATGACGGTCAGGCTGAGTTCGCCGTTGCCGTCTTGTGGGGCCCAGGCCACGCATTGAAATGGCTTGAACGCGCGATCGGCAATCAAAAGAGCTTCGTTGATACGGAGCGGGGCTGTCATGGGATTTTCTCTCTGTATGCCCAATCAAGTGATGTGCCGTCGGTTGGGCTTACCGTTCGGCTGGTTACTTGTACTGATGCCCGCAACCCATGGGTGGGTCACATACAATTAACAGAAATTCCAACTTTCTTTCTTCGACCCAGCGTTTCGACAGGCTTTGAAAGCTGAATGAAAGGTTCGGCTCGTTAGGTAACTAACAAAGTTACTTCTTATAACTGCTTAAGCGGCCTTCCTATAGTCAATCGATACAAGACAATGTCAAATTATTGCTAATGTTACAGTCAGGTCTGCCAAATGACTGTTTTTAATAATATTTCCTAAAATTTGGCGCCAAGGAACAGTCATGATCGAAGCGCCCGCGTTACGACGTCTGTTAGTGGTGGACCCGTGCGACGACTGCCATCGTCTGTTGCCGGGGTTGCGCGCGGTAGGTTGGGACGTTGATAGCTGCACCCTGGAACATGCCGTCGACCGAACCTGCGACGTTGGCCTGTTGCGTTTGCAGCCGTTTCATCTGGAACGCCCCGAGGCCGTCAAGGAGCTGATCAGCCGCAGCGGCACCGAGTGGATTGCCGTGCTCAACCAGGAAGTCCTGCGGCTGCAAAATGTCGGGGACTTCGTCTGCGAATGGTTTTTCGATTTCCACACCTTGCCGTTCGATGTGTCGCGGGTTCAGGTGACGCTCGGACGGGCATTTGGCATGGCGCGCTTGCGTGGCCAGGGCACGGTTCACATCAATCAGCCCGAACATGAGCTGCTCGGCGACAGCAAACCGATTCGCGAGCTGCGCAAACTGCTGAGTAAATTGGCGCCCACCGAGTCTCCGGTGTTGATTCGCGGTGAAAGCGGGACTGGCAAAGAGCTGGTCGCCCGCACCCTCCATCGGCAATCTCAGCGACACAGCAAACCCTTTGTCGCGATCAATTGCGGCGCGATTCCTGAACACTTGATCCAGTCCGAACTGTTTGGTCACGAGAAGGGCGCCTTTACCGGCGCCCATCAGCGCAAGGTCGGTCGGATCGAAGCCGCCAACGGCGGAACCCTGTTTCTCGACGAGATCGGTGACCTGCCGCTGGAGCTGCAAGCCAATCTGTTGCGCTTCCTCCAGGAAAAACACATCGAGCGTGTGGGCGGCAGTCAGCCGATTCCGGTGGATGTGCGGGTATTGGCGGCGACACACGTTGACCTGGAAGCCGCCATCGAGAAAAAACGCTTCCGCGAAGATTTGTACTACCGCCTCAACGTGCTGCAAGTGGTCACTGCGCCGCTGCGTGAGCGCCATGGCGATCTGTCGATGCTGGCCAACCACTTCTCCCATTTCTACAGCCATGAAACCGGCCGTCGTCCGCGCAGCTTCAGCGAAGACGCGCTGATTGCCATGGGCAAGCATGACTGGCCTGGCAACGTACGTGAACTGGCCAACCGGGTACGCCGCGGGCTGGTCCTGGCCGAGGGACGGCAGATCGAGGCGCGTGACCTGGGGCTGATCAGCCAGCAGACGATTGCTGCGCCGATGGGCACCCTCGAAGACTACAAGACACGCGCCGAACGCCAGGCGCTGTGCGACGTTTTGAACCGCCACAGCGACAACCTGAGTGTCGCCGCCCGGGTGCTTGGCGTGTCGCGGCCCACCTTTTACAGACTGCTGCACAAGCACCAGATCCGCTGAACGCAAGATCAGACAATAAAAAATCCCGCTACGATCGAAATCGCAGCGGGATTCGGTTTTGGATCAGAAGTAGTACGGGAATTTCAGGCTGAAGGAAAAGTCTGGCGCGTCGTCGGTCAGGCCGATGGCCAGGTTGGGAACGATCGTCAGGTTGTCGGTGGCTGCCAGAGTCATGCCGATGTTGAAGTTGGCCGCGTTGTAATCGCTGTTGGAAATCGATTGCCAATCGCCGCCGTCCGGCTTGATCTTGCTTTTGCGGGCGAACTGATCGGTGAACGAGAACGACATACTCATCTTCTCGTTCAAGGCGAATGCAATGCCGGCGCCGACCTGCCAGGAATCGCCCAGTTTCACGTCCCCTTTAACCTTGGCGCCGACCTGAGGGCTGATGTCGCTGAAAGAGTCCTCCATGTTGTAGGTGTAGGCCAGGGAGCCGAACAGCACGGCCGGGTCGAAGGTCTTGACCAGTGAGATACCCGGGGTGATCGACCAGACGCCATTGCCGGTAGGCAAGTCCTCGGGGACCGCGAGGTTATCGTTGTTCGGATCCTCGATCAGCTTGATGCCGTAAGGATCCTTGCCGGTGGGTGCCTTGATGCGCAGTGTAGCGACCGCGTCGGGCAGGCTGGCCGACTCATCCAGAAACTTGTAGGCAACGCCCACGTTCACATCGCCGATGGTCGGGTCGCGGGTAACGGTTGCGTCCGACGTCACAGGGCCTGCACCACCAGCGCCACCCGAGGAATACGTTGATTCGCGATAAACCACGGGGACGTTAATGTCGAACTGCCAGCGTTGCGCCACGTTGTAGCGGGCAGTCAGGTCCAGCGTCCAGTTGTCGGCCTTGATGCGGTCGAGGTTGATGTTGCCGAGGAAAATCGAGTCCAGCGCCAGAAAGCCATTGAGCGTCAGCGCACGTGTATCGAAGTGCGTGTACGTCAGGCCGGTTTCCACACTGAACTTGCCGCCACCGAAAAAGCCACTGGCTTCGTCATACAGGTTGGAAACGCTTTGCGCAGGCTCGGAATCATCTCTGAGCGATTGGCCGTATGAACTGCCGGTGGTTCCCGGCGCACCAGCCGCCACCGTCTGGCCACCCCTGCTCGGTTCGGCAGGGGATTTGGTCAAACGTTTGGGAGGCGGTGTCACCGGTGTTTCTTCTACCTGGCGAACGCGCTGTTCGAGGACCATCAGCGCGTTCTGTTGTGCTTCGTAACGCTGTTTCAACTCCATGAGTTCTTGTTTTAATGCTTCAACCTGGGGATCCGATGCTGCGTAAAGCATTGTGCCCGGTGCCAGGCTACTCAAACAAACGATAGCTCTGAGCGTTAACGATCGGTGCATGGTTAGGCGTCCCTTCTGAGTACATCTGATGAGACTGAGCGTAGATCAGAATCCGAGAGCGCGAAGACCTTTGAGCTGATCCAGGTTGCCATTCAGCGAACTGGTTGATGGCAGGTTATCGCGCAGCACAACGTTGATCGACATCAGGTTGTTTACCTGGTTGCCACCGCCAAGCAAGGTCGCGTTTTGCATGAGCCCGCCCTGGGCGAGACGCTGCGCGATGCTCCCCTGGTTGTTATTGGCCACGATATTGAGCTGCACGCCCGCGCCGGTAGAGGAAATGCTCAGCGCCCCGGCACCATTGGCGTGGGTCAAGGTTGAGCCCGCGGCCAGTACTTGCCCTTGGTTGTTCATCTGCGGAGCCTGGCCACCTTTCTGGACGTTGAGATTAACGTTGTTGTAAGCGCTGTTGTTGTCGCCGGCAGCGCGAACAACTTGAGTGACGCCCTGGGTCGTGTTCAAACCGTTTCCGCCGCTGACGGTACCGGTGCCCTGAGTAACCGTCGAGCCATTACCTGTTTCGTCAATCATCGACACATAGAACTGTGGCTGGATGGTCGTTTGCTGAATTTGCATCGAGGACGTTGCCCCGATCACTTGACCGTTGGCATTTTGCCAGGTGCTGGTCATGACAATCCCGAAACTGACGATCCGTCCCGGCATGACATAGCGACCTCGCAGGCTTGCCAGTTCCTGATCGCTCAGCTCGATGGGTTTGAATATCTGTGCCTGGGTTGGCAGGCTGGCGGCCAGGCAAACTACAGCCAGCCAGATTGGAGTCTTCATTAGATGCTCCCGGAGCGTCGTGCTCCCTTGTTATTAGAAGAAGTCGCTTCGGATAAATCCGAAGTCCAACAACTCTGCGTCTTGCACCGGGCTGAAGGTGTCAATACGGTTCTTGGCAGTCAGTGGCAGGGGAGGGTCGAGCAGCGCATTGGTTTTGTCATAGCCCTGGCCAATGACGGCAAAGATGATGCCGTTCCAGCCTTTGACAAAGTCGTCGACAGTGAAACGTTTATGACCCAATACCGGATCTCCGATATAGACCCAGCCGTTGTGGACTTTTTGCAGAACTACAAAATGTTTGTAGCCACGGATATCCATGAGGACCACGACGGGAATTCTGATATCGCTCAACGTTTCCGCCGCTACCCGGTAGCCACGGGCCCGCATGCCGATGCTTTCTACGTAACGCTTCATGTCGAGCATGGAGAAGCCCTGTACGCGGACAAGGTCTTGATCGGCGTGTGCCAGCATGCCTTCGATGATCTGTTCTTCATTCACGTCCAGCCAGTAGGCCTGGCGCAAGATGGTTGCCAGCGCAGCTGCACCGCAACTGAAGTCGGTTTTTTGTTGCACCAGGTCGGCAAATTTACGCTCGCGTACGCTCTGGATCGGCTTGTACACCACCGCGCCGCCCGGGAGGACGGAAAGCGGCAGTTGTGCAGCCTCGATCACGCTGGCCACGCAAAGCAAAATTACCAAGGCGATAATGCGCATGGTGGGACGCCCTCTGGTTGTGTTGAAAAAGGCCCCCGTGAGGGGGCCTCCAGAGTCAGCCATCAGAACGATTGGTTGGAAATGGCCAGCGAGTTGCTTTGTTGGTTACCTACACCGGCAGCCACGTTGACGCCGAGGTTGCCACTGCCGCCATTAACCGAACCACTCAGGGTTGCGGTGTTGGTCACAGGGTTTGCCCAGCCATTTGGGGTCAGGATTTGATAGGACACTGTGTTGCTCAAATCCCATGAATTGCTTTCGCTGTAGCCCTTCACTTCGTGTTTGGTAGAAGCGGACGATTTCTCGCCTGATTTCTCGAACGAAGAGTCAAACGATTTTGCAAACGAGGAATCGAACTCTTTTGCGAACGAAGAGTCGGTGGACTTCGAGTGCTCTGTATCGACAGATGCATTAAGCGACGCGTTAAGCGATGCATCGAACGACGAACTGCGGGTGCGATCGCCATGGCCATAATTAACAGTAACGGATTTGGAACCATCCGCCGCTGCTTCCAGGGAAGCGACTATAGAAGCATGGCCGGTAGCGCTCTTATCGGTGCTTTTTGAACCGCTTGCATCAAAGTGCTTGGTGCCGCTGACGTCATAACTGCTAGCACCGCTCTTGGCCCAATTGCTGGAAGCGCTCTTATCAACGTTCAACTCGGAGTTATGGCTGAAAGAGGCACTGCCGCTTTTGGTTGTGGTTAATGTCACTGTAGTCAGGGCGACGTTCTGATCCGCCTTGTTGTTCACTACCAGACCAGGGCCGTTTTGATCAGCAGAGGCGGTAGCTGTAGCGTTGCCGAGCGGAGCATTGGAGTTGGCAATTGCCATGGTATTTTTCTGTTGGTTCAGGTCGCCGCCAGCAATGTTGATCCCCATATTGCCGTTGCCGCCATTACCCGACTGGCTCATCACCGCAGAGGCCGTGGTGTTGTAGTTGTCGACCTTGTTGTGGTTGCTGTACTGCTTGACGCTGGCAGTGGCAGTGGCAACGCCGAACACGAAGGAGTTATCGAGTGCGGAGGTGGCGCCAGCGTTCGCGATGGCTGCAGCGTTGTCTTGTTGGTTGCCGTCGCCTGCCGCCACGTTGATGCCCACGTTGCCGTCGGCGCCGGTTGCGGAGCCACTCATTTCGGCGTTGTTGATAGTCCCTTGGTTAAGGATGCGATTGTTGGTACTGCTCTGTTTGTCGTAGGCATTGGCAGTCGCATAGACAGGGATCTTTGTAGGAGGCGGCGTGTGGTGACCGTTGTTGTTATGACCATTGTGGTGGTCATCGTGACGACGATCGTTTCCAGCTTGCACAGCAACAGCCATGAGCGCAGCAATTGCGAAAACCAGAGGCTTGAGTGCCATCGAAGGTTTCATGGTGATTCTCCGTACTTATTTTAGGTTAAGTGTTGTTTCCTACCTTTTTTGGGTCAGTCCGCGACCCGTACGCTCAGGGTATTAGCCATTCGGTTTCCTACCCCGGCGCTCTGATTCAACTGAATCACCCCACGGCTACCGGTGAAAGCCTGATCACTGGTAGTGACCTGGCGATAGCCTGGTGCGGAGTCGGTTGGATCGGAGTTTTTGAGCAGCGCCACGTTCTGTTGCATGAGGACGCTGTCGTCGATACTTTGCGGCTGCTTACTGATGCTGATCCGCAGCGCATTGGCTTGCTGGTTGCTGGCGCCCGCGCTCTGGTTGACGCCGAGTACGCCGTTACCGTGGCTGAAGGAGTCGCCCTGAATGCTGGCTCGAGCATCCATCCTGGGGTCGACCTGTGTGTTCAGCCGTTGGCGAATCTGAGTGGTCGCGCTGGCTGCATCGCCTATGGCGATGGCCCGGGCGTTAGCCTGTTGCTGCTGATCTCCCGCAGCCTGGTTGACCGCGAAGTTGCCTTGGTACTGCATGCCTGAACCGCTGATGTCGGCGTTATTGACGACGGGGGGTTGAGCAAAGCTCGATGCGCTGCAAAACATGGCGATAATCAGCAGCTTGTGGTTCATCTCAACGGCCTCCCGTAATGACGTTCAGGCCGCTCAGGCCTCGCTGGACGCTTGAATTGACCAGGTTGGAAATACCGTTGCCCCCTCCCGAACGGCCGGCGGGGAGATTGGAAATCTGGTTTTGAGTGGTGATATTGCCGCCCAGATTGGTGTTGTTTAAATTGACCAGGCGTGTAATGCCTGCACCACTGGCGACGTTGGCAAAATCGCCGTCGTTCAGCTCGTTCGTCTGACTGAGGATCAGCTTGGAGGGGTTGGCATTGACGGTCGTGGGGTTAGGGTCGGGAACCACTGGGGCTTGTACTGCGTTTCGCGTCTGGACATCACGTTTGATAATGATGATGCCGTCGTCTGCCAGGCTGACGCTTGAGCCCAGTGCGCATCCGATCAGGAGGAGGCAGGTGCAGCCTTTATTGAAAGTCCCCACAGCGGCAATTCCTTCTTTTTGTGGGCTGGCCCTAGTCAGCGATGTGGGAGGAGAGAGCGAATGCTGTGCCGTTTTTTGAATTTTGTTTTAATTCAATGGGTTAAAAGTTTTGTCCGGGAAGGCGCTGTCGGGGCTGTTTCACGTCTGAGACACGCACATGCGCTTTTGACCAGCAAAAGCGGTTGCAATGCTCTGGAACAAGGGTTTGCGTCGAGGTGTATTACGTGATTAACAGGTGCGGGCGAAGAGGGGGCAGGCCGTTGAAACGGCCTGTTTGGGGCGGGCAGGGTGTAACAGGTATGGACACTTTCCCCCCCGGAACAGGGGATTTTCTGGGTGAAAAACCCAAAAACCGGGTCAGGGCTCCAGCAGTAACGTGACGGCTCGAAGCGCCTGCAGACGACGCTCGGCCCAGTCTCCCTGCAACACTTGAAACGGTTGTCGATGGGTTTCCAGCCATGTCAGGGTTGCGTCGAAAAATGCCCGGCGTTCACTCAAATCGGGTTGGCAGCGTTGGCCATCGTCCATCCAGTCGACCTGTTCGGGAGACAGCAGCAGGTGCAAGTCGTACTGGCGAGCCAGCAGCGCCTGCTCGATCCACGCGGGGCAATCGCCAAACAGGGTCTGGCTCCACAGGATGTTGCTCAGCAAGTGAGTATCGAGAATCAGCAGCGATGGCTGCCGGGCGCGGGCCTCGTCCTCCCACTGCAGTTGCCCGCGGGCGATGTCCGGGATGTCGGCCAGGCAGGTATCCCGCGGATTTTGCTCGATGAACCAGCGCACATATTCGTCGACCAGCACCCCACCGAAACGCGCTTGCAACTCGGCTGCTAGCCAGCTCTTGCCGCTGGATTCGGGACCTGTCAGTACCAGGACTTTCATGTGCGCAACGCCGGATCGGCGCGCCATTCCCGCCAGCCTTCTACGGCAATCACGATGAACAACCCATAGAGCCCGGCGGTCAGGTACATGCCCTTATAGATGAAGAGCCCTACGAAAATCACATCCAGGGTGATCCATAGCGGCCAGCATTGAACGCGCTTTTGTGCCATCCAGACCTGCGCCACCAGACTGAAACCGGTCAACGCCGCATCGAGCCAGGGTTGGGCGGCATCGGTCCAGTGCGCCATGGCCGCGCCGAGCAACAGACTGCCGACGGCACCGATGGCCAGGCCTGACACGATCGATTCCCCCTTCAGTTGGCTAACCTGCCGGCCCTGCCGCGCGGCCCCCGCGCGCGTCCACTGCCACCAGCCATAGAGTTGCAGCGCGGCGTAGATCACCTGCAACAGCATGTCCGAATACAGCTTCACTTCAAAAAAGACCCAGCTGTAAAGCGACACCATGACCAGGCCGATCGGCCAGCACCAGGGGTTCTGTTTGACCGTCAACCAGACGGCAATGACACCGAGGGTGGCGGCAAACAGTTCAAGCCCGGACATGGAGGTTCCTTGGGAAAATCGTAGAGGGAGCGGATTGTACCGGGATTGTATTGATGAGGCTTCTGTGGCGAGAGTGCTTTTGTTACGAGAGGATTATTGTGGTGAGGGGATTTGTCCCCGTTGGACCGCGAAGCAGTCCCAAAAAATCTACGACTGCTTCGCAGCCGAACGGGGACAAGTCCCCTCGCCACAGGGTCAGTGTTTGGTTTTAGACGCGGAACTGTTTGAGCAGCCCGTTCAATTGTTCGCTCAGATCCTTCAGCCGCACGCTCGCCACACTCGACTGTTCCGCCGCCAGCGCAGTGCTGTGGGACAAACCGGCGGCCTGGGTGACGTTCTGGTTGATGTCCTCGACCACGTGGGACTGTTGCAAGGTTGCGCTGGCGATGGAGGCGTTCAGGCCGTTGAGATTGCGCAGTGCCTGGCCAATGGCGTTCAGGCTCGCACCGGCGAGGCCGGCCTGTTCGATGGTCAGCTGGGACGCGCGACTGCTGTCGCCAATGACCTTGACCGCCGCTTCGGAGTGGCCTTGCAAGCGTTCGATCATCGACTGGATCTCGGCGGTGGACTTCTGGGTGCGCTGGGCCAGCAGGCGCACCTCATCCGCGACGACGGCAAACCCGCGACCTTGCTCGCCGGCCCGGGCGGCCTCGATGGCGGCGTTGAGGGCGAGCAGGTTGGTTTGCTCGGCGATGGAGCGGATCACTTCCAGCACGCTGCCGATCTGGGTGCTTTCGGTGGCCAGTGTGCGGATGACTTCCACGGCCTGATCAATGGTGCCCGACAACTTGTCGATCTGTTGCAGGCTGCTGTCGATGTTGACCTGGCCCTGTTGCGCCTGGGATTCAGCATCGCGCATTTCGCTGGCCGCCTGTTCGGCGTTCTTGGCCACATCCTGCACGCCGTACGTCACTTCATTGATGGCCGTGGCCACCAGTTCCATCTGCTGGGATTGCTGCTGACTGCGCTGCTGGGCCTGTGCGGCGTCGTTGCCCAGCTCGCTGGACGACTGGCCCAGCGCGCTGGCGGACGCCTGCAATTGACTGATCACCAACCGCAGTTTGGCGGTAAAGGCATTGAAGTGGCGGGCCAGTTGCGTCACTTCATCCTGGCCATGGGTATCGAGGGTGCGTGTCAGATCGCTTTCGCCGCTGGCAATATTGGCCATGGCGTTCACGGTGTCCTGGAGCGGGCGCACGATGCTGCGGGCAATCAGGATCACCAGCAACGCCATGATGGCGGCAATCACCAGCCCGACGACGGTCGCTTTCCAGACCTGAGCCGTGAATTCTGCTTGCATGTCATCGATGTATACGCCCGAGCCGATCACCCAGCCCCAGGGTTCGAACAGTTTGACGTAGGACGTTTTTGCTACCGGCTCGCTGGCGCCCGGTTTCGGCCAGCGATAGTCGATCGCGCCGGCGCCCTTGGCTTTGGCGAGGGCGACCATTTCATTGAACAGCGCAAACCCGTCCGGGTCGCGGATCGCCGAGAGGTTCTGCCCATCGAGTTTCGGGTTGGCCGGGTGCATGATCATCACCGGCGTCAGGTCGTTGATCCAGAAGTAGTCGTTCTGGTCATAGCGCAGGCCGCGAACGGCGGTCAGCGCCTGTTTCTGCGCGGCCTCGCGTGTGAGCGTGCCGGCCGTTTCGAGGCCGTGGTAATAGGTCAGAATGCCGCTGGCGGTCTGCACCACGTGCTGGGTTTTCTGGGCCTTGGCGTGATAAAGGTCTTCGTGGATCTGCTTGAGCATCAACACGCCCAACGTCAAAAGCATCATGACGGCCACGATCAAAATGAGCCACAAACGGCGGCTGATCGACATATTTCGCAAGCTGCTCATAACGCTGTCACTCCAGTTTCTTTTTCTTGTAATAAATGATCGCCAGCATCCAACCACACTTTGTCGATCGGCCATATCAGACCCAAGTCCTATAACGTGGCAGCGTTAATCAGGCTTGTCTGATAGGATTTCGGCCCCGCGCGGAAAAACCTGAGTCCAAGTCGATGTTTCACGGAATTTTTACGGTTCCGTCCGGATTCTGCGCGCGGGCCTTTTAGCTACGCTGACTGTTTCTGAAAAAATATTAACGGGGCATGCCGTCGCGCATCGCTTCTTGGGGGATTGATGGACCTTTGGACTGCCTTTTCGGCATTGATACTTGGCGTTGTAGAAGGGCTGACGGAGTTTTTGCCCATTTCCAGTACCGGACACCAGATCATCGTGGCCGACTTGCTCAATTTCGGTGGTGAGCGGGCCATGGCGTTCAACATCATTATCCAGCTCGGCGCGATCCTCGCCGTGGTATGGGAATTCCGGCGCAAGATTTTCGATGTGGTGGTTGGCTTGCCGACGCAGCCCAGCGCCAGGCGCTTTACCGCCAACCTGCTGATTGCCTTCTTGCCGGCCGTGGTATTGGGGGTGATCTTTGCTGACCTGATCCACCAATACCTGTTCAATCCGATTACCGTGGCCACGGCATTGGTCGTGGGCGGCATCGTGATGTTGTGGGCGGAACAGCGTCAACATGAGGTGCATGCATCAACCGTTGACGAGATGACCTGGAAAGACGCCTTGAAAGTCGGCTTCGCTCAGTGCCTGGCGATGATTCCCGGCACATCGCGTTCCGGCTCGACGATCATTGGTGGTTTGCTGTTCGGGCTGTCGCGCAAGACCGCCACCGAGTTTTCGTTTTTCCTGGCGATGCCGACCATGGTCGGAGCGGCGGTGTACTCGGGCTACAAGTATCGCGACTTGTTTGTGCCGGCTGATTTTCCGGTGTTCGCCATCGGTTTTGTCACCGCGTTCATCTTCGCGATGATCGCCGTCAGAGGCTTGCTCATATTCATCGCCAGCCACAGCTATGCGGCGTTTGCCTGGTATCGCATTGCGTTCGGTCTGGTGATTCTGGCCACCTGGCAGTTCGGCTGGGTCGACTGGACTGCGGTCAAGCCATGAATGATGCCGGCGGGCGCAACAGTCCCGGACGCCGGTCCGGGGGCGAGATTCACAACCTGCGACTGAAGCTGCTGGTGTTCGCGGTCGTGTGCGCACTGCCGTTGACAGGCTCGTTGTCGTTTTGGCTGCGAGGGATTTCACTGATTCCCCTGGCGGCCTACGGCATCGTCAGCGTGTTGGCGTTCTTCCTTTATTGGCGCGACAAGCGCAAGGCCCGCACCGATAGCTGGCGTACGCCTGAAAATGTCTTGCATGCGGTGGAGCTCGCCGGCGGCTGGCCGGGCGCTTTGCTGGCCCAGCAAGTATTCCGGCACAAGACGCGCAAAGTGTCATTTCAGCTGTTGTTCTGGATGATCGTATTGCTGCATCAAGTGTTCTGGATTGATCAGCTGTTTCTGGAGGCAAACCTGTTGGCGCTGTTCTAAAGCAGCAGCCCGACCTGCGTGCGCTTGGGCAGCTTGCTCACCACCAGTTGGTGGGAACGTTGCAACAGGCTTTGCAGTTCCTCGGTGCCCATCGGGTAGGGCGTTTGCATGATGATCCACTGGGCCCGCGCCAGATACGGCGCAGGATGAACGCCCGGGCGATCGCAATGCCCCAGAAACAGGTCCTTGTCGACCTTGAAGGCGAGGGATTCGCCCCGCAGGTTCTGCAGGGCGAACATCTTGTTCCCGGCAATCGAAAACACCCGCACGCCACCCCACTTGTAGTCTTCCCGCGCACCCGGCAGCGCGAGACAGAACTGTGCGGCATCCTCTTCGCTCATGCGTCCAGCTTTCATATCAGTCGGTCTCCACAGCTATTGAATGATTCGATCAAATGGTCGAGCCAGGCGCGGACTGCCGGCATGACCCCGCGCCGGTGAGGGTAGACCGCTTGCAGCCAGCCACCAGGCAAAGACCAGTCGGGCAGTAACTGCACCAGCGCGCCGCTTTCCAGTTCCTGTTCGCAATACATCATCGGCAGCATGGTAAAGCCCTGGCCCGCGAGGGTGCAGGCCCTGCGCACGATGAAGTCGTCGATGCCCAATCGGGCTTCGAGCGCGAGTTCATGACTTTTACCTTGTTGATCGAGCATGCGGATATGCACCATGCGGTCGGCTTCAAGGGCGCCAAGCACCGGCAGACTCTTGAGGTCCTCGGGATGATTGATCGCTCGCCCATGGAGAAAGTCCGGACTGGCCACCAACAGCATCTGCGCCTGACGCAGGCGTCGGGTGACCAGCAACGGGTCTTCATCACCCAATTCCCGCACACGTAGGGCGACGTCCACGCCCTCGGTCACCAGATCGACCCGGCGGTTCAGCAGCAGCACTTCGAGTTGAACCTGCGGGTATTTTTCGAGAAAGCGGCTGATTATTGTCGGCAGCATTTCGTGCGCCAGCCCGACCGGGCAGGACACCCGCAAGCGGCCGCGAGGCTCGCTGGACATGCTGGCCACGGCTTCATCGGCCATCTCGGCTTCCAGCAGCATGGCCTGGCAGTGCCGCAAGTAACGTTCACCCACGGCAGTCAACTTCAGCTGTCGCGTGGTGCGTTGCAGCAGGCGCGCGCCAAGGCGTTCTTCCAGTTCGGCGATTCGCCGCGACAACCTCGACTTGGGAATGCCCAGCAAACGCCCGGCTGCGGCGAAACCGCCGGCTTCGACCACCTTGGCGAAGTAGTAGAGGTCATTGAGGTCTTGCATGGTTTTAACTCGATTGTTCTATCAGTGAGACGAACTATCGCATTGTTGCAGTCTAATCAGCCATTGGTTTCCTCTGTAGGATTGTCCCCATCAGATCGCCCCGTGGCGATCCTCACCTGGAGATCCCACATGAAATTGCTGCATATCGATTCGAGCATTCTTGGTGACAACTCGGCTTCCCGTCAGCTGAGCAGTGAAGTCGTTAAAGCCTGGCAAGCCGCCGAGCCAAGCGCCGTGGTGACTTACCGCGACCTGGCCAGCGATGCCATCAGCCATTTCTCCGCGACGACCCTGGTCGCCGCCGGCACCGCCAGCGAACTGCGCAACGCCGCCCAACAGCACGAAGCCGAACTGAGCGCCTCGACGCTGGCCGAATTCCTCGCCGCCGATGCCGTGGTCATTGCCGCGCCGATGTACAACTTCACCATCCCGACCCAACTCAAGGCATGGATCGACCGCATCGCCGTTGCCGGTCAGACTTTCCGTTACACCGAAGCCGGCCCTGAAGGCCTGTGCGGTGGCAAGAAAGTCGTGATCGTGTCGACTTCCGGCGGCTTGCATGTCGGTCAGGCCACTGGTGTCGCTCACGAAGATTACTTGAAAGTGCTGTTCGGGTTCATTGGCATCACCGACATCGAATTCGTCCGTGCTCACGGCCTGGCTTACGGTGACGAAGTGCGTACCAAAGCCATGGGCGATGCCCAGACGCAGATCAGCGAGCAACTGTTCGCTGCCGCGTAAGGCTTGCGTAAAAGATGTAAATCAGCTCGGGCAACACCCCAAAAAACTCTGTATTCTGATCACGCAAGTGTCAGATGCGGAGTTTTTTGTTTCTGACTATTTCTAGCAGTTTCTTAATTCGTTCATGTTGTGGCCCAGGTTATGCAGTCGAGGGTTTACGTCCCTGTTCTGTAACGACCTTGTTGGCCGCCATGCTGGTACAAGGCCGCTTCCTCGGTAGTCGATGGAGAACAGGCTTTCCGGTCATGTAACAAAGGTGGGGCATCCCATGGTGCGTCTTTGTGCAACGTTACTGATTTGCCTGCTCAGCAGCCTGAATTCAGTGCACGCCGCGCCTGCGCCACATCCTCACTGGAGCGTCGGCTTCCATGAGATGAGCTTTCTCGATCCGCTGGACCTGCAACCGATGCGCGCCATCGCGTTCTACCCCTCCAGCGACCGGGAGCACACCAGCAAACTCGAGGGCTACACGGTCGAAGCGGGCGAAGACACCCGCGTCGCCATCGGCCGTTTTCCAATGTTGATGTTGTCCCACGGCAACACCGGAACACCGCTGGCCCTGCACGACCTCGCCACGTCGCTGGCGCGCAAGGGTTTTGTGGTGGTGGCGGTGATTCATCCCGGCGACAACTCCAAAGACCACAGCCGCCTCGGCACCTTGAGCAACCTGTACGGCCGGCCGATCCAGATTTCCGAAGCCATTACCGCTACCTTGGGCGACCGCATGCTCGCGCCGTTCGTCAATGCCGATCAGGTCGGCGTGATCGGGTACTCGGCGGGTGGGGAGACGGCGCTGATTCTGTCCGGCGCGACGCCCGATCTGGACCGGTTGCGTCGCTACTGCCAGGAACGTCCGGACGATCGCGATGCCTGCAACACCCAGGGCGAGTTGATCGTCGACCGTGATGACCTGCAACCGGTCGCGGATCCAAGGGTTCACGCGCTGTTGCTGATGGCGCCGCTGAGCCTGAAGTTCGGCCGTCACACCCTGGCCGACGTGCATGTGCCGGTGCTGCTTTACAGCGGCGACGGCGACAAACTGGTGGCATTCGACAAAAACGCCGCGGCGCTGGCGCGCAAATTGCCGATCGCGCCGGACTTCAAGTTATTGGCCGGGGCAGGGCACTTCGTGTTCCTGGCGCCGTGCAACGAAGAACAAATCGCCGCCATGCCGGCGCTGTGCACCGATGCCGACGGTGTCGACCGCGAAGACATTCACCGCAACATGATCTCCGAAGCCGGGCGGTTCTTTTCCCATGCGCTGGGCGTGCCGACCCGTGCGGGGATGCAAACGGCTGATCAATAGCCTGCGCATACCCGGTGGGAACGAACCCCTGTGGCGAGGGGGCTTACCCCCTCGCCACAGGGGTTCTCTTGCACATCGGACTGCAGGTGTCAGGCCATTGCGCGGCGTTTGAGTAGCAGGGTCAAACCCAGGCCAGTGATCGACAACAACGCCGCGCTGAAGAATATCCACGAATACCCCAGATTCAACGCCACGGCGCCCATCACCGGCCCGGCAATCGCCAATGCCAAATCGAAAAACACCGCATAGGCACTCAACCCCGCACCGCGACTGGAATTGGGCACCTGTTTGATCGCCTCTACCCCTAGCGCCGGATACACCAGCGACAAACCGAACCCGGCCAGGCCAGCACCGACCAGGGCAAAACCGGTCGAAGGCGCAAGCCACAGCAGCACCAGGCCCACCGTTTCAATGCTCATGCAGGCAATCGCGGAGGTGAAACCGCCGAAACGGCTGATGGCCGAAATAAACAGCAAGCGCGCCAGGATGAAGCAGACCCCGAACACCGTCAGGCAATACGCGGCGCCGGTCCAGCCACGGCTGAGGTAATACAGAGTAATAAAGGTGGTCAACGTGCCGTAGCCGATAGAGGCCAGGCTCAGGCTTGCGCCAAACGGTGCAATGCGCCCGAACACTGCCCAGAACGGCATGCGTTCACCGCGAACCACCGGCACCGAGGGTTTGTTGCGGATCAGCACCAGCGCCAACGCCGACAGAAATGACAGCGCGATCCCTAGGCTGGCAAAACCATATTCCGCCACCATCACCACACCCAGCGGCGCACCAATGGCGATGGCGCCGTAGGACGCGATACCGTTCCAGGAGATCGAGCGTGCGGTGTGTTCAGCGCCCACCTGACCCATGCACCAACTGATGGTGCCGACGCCGATCAGGCCCTGGGCGATCCCCAGCAACAAGCGGCCGGCGATCAGGATCAACAGGCTCGTCAGCGGAAAGCTTTGCAACAGCGTCGACACCAACGTCAGCACGCCACTCAACACAATCCCTGACAACCCGTAAACAATCGCTCGCTTGGTGCCGACGCTGTCCGACATGCGCCCGGCCATCGGGCGGCTGAGCAGGGTGGCGAGGTATTGAGAGCCGATGGTCAGCCCGGCCACGACCGCACTGAAACCGAGCTGCTCGTGGACATAACCCGGCAATACCGCAATCGGCAGACCGATGCAGAGGAAGGCAATAAAGGTATAGAAAACGATGGAGACGATCTGCAGGGTGATCGCCATAGAGCTTTGCGGTGGCAGTTGCTGCGCAGACATGAGGGCTCGTTCGCGGGCGGCGGTGGGAGAACTGCATCATGGCGCGGGTGTGAAATAAAAGAAAGCAGGCTAACGATTAAAGCAAGCAGGTCTTGCCTTGAAATACACCCCCCCCCTGTAGGAGCCGGCTTGCTGGCGATGGCGTCCTCGAGATCGCCATCGTCGGAACGCCGCCCGCAGAAAGCCGGCTCCTACAGAATTGCGGTACGCAGGCTCAAGTTTTTTGCTGTTGAAATGCAAAAAGCCCCGTCACCAGGACAGGGCTTTTCATTTTCAGCAGCTATTTAGAACACAACACCCTGACTACGCAGGTAATCATCATAAGTGCCGCTGAAGTCGATCACGCCACTAGGGCTCAACTCGATGATGCGGGTCGCCAGCGACGAGACGAACTCACGGTCGTGGCTGACGAAGATCAGCGTGCCCGGATAGTTCTCCAGCGCCAGGTTCAGCGCTTCGATGGATTCCATGTCCAAGTGGTTGGTCGGTTCGTCCATGATCAGCACGTTCGGCTTTTGCAGGATCAGCTTGCCGAACAGCATGCGACCTTGCTCACCACCGGAGATGACCTTGACCGATTTCAGAATCTCGTCGTTGGAGAACAGCATCCGGCCGAGGGTGCCGCGAACCAGCTGCTCGCCGCCCTGGGTCCACTGGCCCATCCAGTCGAACAGGTTGCAGTCGTCTTCGAAGTCGTGCGCGTGGTCCTGGGCGTAGTAGCCCAGTTCCGCGGCGTCGGTCCACTTCACGGTGCCGGCATCCGGGGTCAGTTCGTTGACCAGGGTGCGCAGCAGGGTGGTTTTACCGATACCGTTCGGGCCGATGATCGCAACACGCTCGCCCGCTTCAACCTGGAAGCTGAAGTCCTTGAACAGTGTCTTGCCGTCGAAGCCTTTGGCCATGCGCTCGACGATGACCGCTTGACGGTGTAGCTTCTTGGTTTGTTCGAAACGGATGAACGGGCTCACGCGACTCGAAGGCTTGACCTCGGCCAGCTGGATCTTGTCGATCGCCTTGGCGCGGGAAGTGGCCTGCTTGGCTTTCGAGGCGTTGGCCGAGAAGCGGCTGACGAACGATTGCAGTTCCGAAATCTGTGCCTTCTTCTTGGCGTTGTCCGACAGCAACTGCTCGCGGGACTGGGTCGCCACGGTCATGTACTCATCGTAGTTGCCCGGGAACAGACGCAGCTCGCCGTAATCCAGGTCAGCCATGTGGGTGCACACGCTGTTCAGGAAGTGACGGTCGTGAGAGATGATGATCATCAGGCTGGAGCGCTGGGTCAGCACGTTTTCCAGCCAGCGGATGGTGTTGATGTCCAGGTGGTTGGTCGGTTCGTCGAGCAACAGCACTTCTGGATCGGAGAACAGCGCCTGAGCCAGCAAGACGCGCAGTTTCCAGCCAGGGGAAACCTCGCTCATCGGGCCGAAGTGTTGCTCGATGCCGATACCCAGGCCCAGCAACAGCTCGCCGGCGCGGGATTCGGCGGTGTAGCCGTCCATTTCGGCGAACTCGGTTTCCAGTTCGGCCACGGCCATGCCGTCTTCTTCAGTCATTTCCGGCAGCGAGTAGATACGGTCGCGCTCGGCCTTGACCTTCCACAGCTCTTCGTGACCCATGATCACGGTGTCGATCACGGTGAATTCTTCGTAGGCGAACTGGTCCTGGCGCAATTTACCCAGGCGCACGTTCGGCTCGAGCATGACCTGGCCGCCGGACGGCTCGAGGTCGCCACCGAGGATTTTCATGAAGGTCGATTTGCCGCAGCCGTTGGCGCCGATCAGGCCATAGCGGTTGCCCGCGCCGAATTTGACCGAAACGTTTTCGAATAGCGGCTTGGCGCCGAACTGCATCGTGATGTTAGCTGTAGAGATCAAAGGTTTTTCCTGCGAAGCATTCAGAGTAGCTAGGGGTGCGGCAGTACCGATTCAGTACCCGTTTCCGGTTTTCGAACCACGGGAAATACATCCCGGTCAGAAGCGGAAGGTCCATCTGGCAATAAGTGGACAGCAGCATGTGGAGCGCTTGGCCCGAGTCGAAGTGCGCTGAGACGGGGTTCATTCCCGTCATCAACCAAGGGGGGCGCGTAATGTTTGGCGGCGATTGTACTGGTCTGGCTCTTTAAACGATAGGGCATTGAGGCCGTACGGTTGCTTTGGCAGCATCGACGGACAGATTTTCACACTTGAACGCTAACTATTTGTTACAAACAGTGGCTAAAATGCCATCTTTGAACCTGCCGCCGGTCACCGCAATGCTCAAGGACGCGGCTCAGGGACAATATTTCGTATTCAGACGCTGCACAAAGATCCCAGGGCCACAGGGCTGGCAAGGACGCAGTTTGTTCACTTCTGACGTGTGACGATTCCCGTGAAACTCATCATTGCTGCTGTTTATGTTGTATCGATTGCGTACGTTCACCTGCGCGGTCGCGTGCGCCATAAGCTGGGCCGACAACTCAGCGATCATTCGACGTTTCTCGCGCCGATCAATTGCTTCTTGTACCTGTTCTCGAAAATCCCCAACAAGCCCTACCTCGATCCGGCCGAATTCCCGGACCTGAGCCCGTTGCAGACCCATTGGGAAGAAATCCGCGCCGAAGGTCAGAACTTGCTGAAGGCTGGTGAGATCAAGCGTTCCAACCAATACGACGACGTCGGCTTCAACTCGTTCTTCAAGACCGGCTGGAAGCGCTTCTACCTCAAGTGGTATGGCGACAGTCATCCCTCGGCGATGAAGCTCTGCCCGCGCACCACCGAGCTGGTGCAGAGCATCGGTTCGATCAAGGCCGCGATGTTCGCCGAACTGCCACCCGGTTCGAAACTGGTGCGCCACCGCGATCCGTATGCCGGTTCTTACCGTTATCACCTGGGCCTGGAAACGCCGAACGACGCTGGCTGCTACATCAACGTCGATGGCGAGAATTATCACTGGCGCGACGGTGAAGCGGTGATGTTCGATGAAACCTTCATTCATTACGCTGAAAACACCACGCAGCAGAACCGCATCATTCTGTTCTGCGACGTCGAGCGGCCGATGAAGTACCGCTGGGCGGCGGCGTTCAACGGCTGGTTCAGCCGTAACGTGATGTCGGCGGCGGGCGCGCCGAACGATGCCGGCGACAAGACGGGCGGTATCAATCGTCTGTTCGCCAAAATCTACAAAATTCGCCTGCGCGGCAAAGCGCTGAAGAAGCGCAACCGCAAGCTGTATTACCTGGAGAAGTGGGCGATTTTTGCCGGGTTGCTGGCGTTTTTTGTCTGGGTCTGATTTCTGCGTCGCCGCGTATTGCGCCATCGCGAGCAAGCCCGCTCCCACATTTGATCTGTGTCGTTCGCAGGACCAATGTGGGGGCGGGCTTGCTCGCGATGGGGCCGGCACAATCACCGCACAACAGATGAATGCATCACTATCCGTCAACCACTGGAGCGCTTGGTGGCTTTTTTCGCCGCCGCCGGTTTCTCCGCTGCCTTCGGTTTCGCAGCCGTCTTCCCGCCAGCCTTGCCCCCCAAACTGCGTTTAAGCAACTCGGTCAAATCAATAACATCTGCCGTCTTGCGCTCTTCCTCGCCCGTCGCCGTCTCGACATCCTCAATCTTCCCTTCATTCGCTTTCTTCTCGACCAGCGCCATGATCTTGTCTTCGAAACTGTCGCGATAATCGTCCGGGCTCCAGTCGCCGCTCATGTCCTCCACCAGACGCTTGGCCATGTCCAGTTCACCCTTGGCCAACTCCGGTTTGGTCACCTCGCTGCCCAGTTCCAGCGTGTCGAGGCTGCGGACTTCCGCTGGCCAGCGCAGCATCACCAGCACCATCGCCGAGTCCAGTGGCATCAGCGCGGCCAAATGCTGGCGGGTGTGCAAAACGACATGGGCGAGGGCGACCTTGTTGGTTTTGCTCAGGGTTTCGCGCAGCAACGCATAGACTTTTCCACCGCGCTTGTCCGGCGCGAGGTAGTAGGGCGTGTCGATGTTTTGCAGAGGAATCTGTTCGGCGTCGACAAAGGAAAAGATATCAATGGTTTGCGTGGATAACGGGTGCGCCGACTTGATCTCTTCCTCACTGAGCACCACGTAGCGACCCTTTTCATACTGCACACCCTTGACGATGTTCTCCTTGGTCACTTCCTTGCCGGTGACCTTGTTTACGCGCTTGTAGCCCACCGGCTCCATGCTGCGGCTGTCGAGCCAGTCGAAATCCACCCCTTGCGAAGACGTCGCCGAGACCAGCGCCACAGGGATATGCACCAGCCCAAAACTGATTGCGCCTTTCCAGATTGCCCGTGCCATGGTCGTCTACTCGCGAGTGATGATCAGGTGACCCGTGGCCCGGCGCAAAAGTTTCAGCCGCGTGTGGCCCTGGCCCGCCGGGGGATCAACTTCGTGTTACATCTTGCCGGGGAGGTTTTGGTTAACAAATCCGAACCCTGGGCGTAGCGTGCTATCGAAGGTTGTAATCACGTAGAGAGGTCGCCCATGAACCGATTAGCGCTTGGCATCATCGCGATGGCATTGAGTGGCGTGCTGAGCAATTCGGCCCTGGCTGACGTCCCGTCGTCTCTGCTGTTGGCCCAAAGTCCGACGGGCGCCGCCAGCAATCCCTACAACAGCCCGATTCGCAGGGCCAACCCCAACAGCATGCAAGGCACGCAGCCCAGCGCTCCGGTCATTCGCGGGCCCAACACCGTGCCGGTTCCGCGGCCGCCAACGCTGGACAACGGCGGCATCGGCAACCGCTATCCCCAGGATCGGTCGGTGCCCGCCAGCCCGCCGAAATTCATCCCCAATCCGCCCCACCGAGACGCAGACACCAGCAACCGTTGAGTGGCAGGACGTCAATCCTGCCAGCCATTCTGACGACAAAAGGAATCGTGAATGTTGCGAACATCCCTCCTGGCCACAGTCTGTGCCAGCGCATTGATCACCGTCGCGACGCCTGTTCTTGCCGCGTCCGTACAAGAACTGAAAAGCGAGCAGGGCACCCTTGAGGTGACGACGATCGTCAAGGGGCTGGACCATCCGTGGGCCTTGGCTTTTCTGCCTGACAGACAAGGGATGCTGGTGACCGAACGGCCCGGCAACCTGCGGGTGATCAGCGCCGATGGCAAACGTTCTGCACCACTCAGTGGCGTACCGCAAGTCTGGGCCAAGGGTCAGGGCGGTCTGCTGGATGTAGTGCTGTCGCCCGACTTCAAGCAGGACCGCACCGTTTATCTGTCCTATGCCGAAGGTGGGGGTGAGGGCGGCAAGGCCAGTACGGCGGTCGGTCGCGGGCAGTTGTCGGAAGACCTGACCGCCCTCAGGAATTTCAAAGTGATCTTCCGTCAGGAACCGAAGCTTTCGGTCGGCAATCACTTCGGATCGCGCCTGGTGTTCGACCGCGATGGCTATCTGTTCATCACCCTTGGCGAGAACAACGACCGGCCTACGGCCCAGGATCTGGACAAGCTGCAGGGCAAGGTTGTACGCATCTACCCGGACGGCAAGGTGCCCGACGACAACCCCTTTGTCGGTCAGTCCGGCGTACGCCCGGAAATCTGGTCCTACGGCCAGCGTAACCCGCAAGGTGCGGCGCTCAATCCCTGGACCGGCGTGCTGTGGGAAAACGAGCATGGCCCACTAGGGGGGGACGAGGTGAACATCATCGAGCGCGGCAAGAATTACGGTTGGCCGCTGGCAACCCATGGCATCAACTACTCCGGCCAGCCGATTCCGGAAGCCAGGGGCAAGACCGCCGAAGGCGCCGTCCCGCCGCGACACGTCTGGGAAAAATCCCCTGGCCTGAGCGGCATGGCGTTCTACGATGCGGACCGCTTCAAGCCTTGGCAGCACAACGTGTTTATCGGTGCACTGGTCACTCAGGAGCTGATTCGCCTGCAGTTCGACGGCGACAGAGTGGTTCATGAAGAGCGCTTGATGGGCGAACTCAACAAACGCATTCGCGACGTGCGGCAGGGGCCGGACGGGTATTTGTATGTGCTCACCGATGAGGACGATGGGACTCTGTACAAGGTTGGCCTGAAGTAAAAAATCATATACCGCTTTCGCGAGCAAGCCCGCTCCCACATTGGCTCTGTGAACGACACAAATCAAATGTGGGAGCGGGCTTGCTCGCGAAAGCATAGGTAGATTCACCACAAAATTCAGTGATTAACCCGGGCATACAGAATCACCGCCGCCCGCAACTTGCCCCGCCCGAAACTGCACATCTTCTCGAATTCCCCGTGGCTCACCGGCAAATGCTGGCAGTCCATGGGCTGACGATGCTGGCTATGGTCGACATCCGGATCGTGCAGGTAGACAAACTCTTCATCGCAATCGGTGACGACCACCCAGTGTGGCGATTTGGAACGGGTCAGCCGATAACTGCTGATCAGCACCAGCGGCTGCCCGCCATCGGCCAATAATCGCGGCAAGTCCAATGGCCCGCCGAGCACCTGTTCGACGTCAGTGGCGTGCAACTGGGCCGCGAATTCATCGTGCACCAGGCGCATGACGTCTTTTTTATGCTCATCACGCACGCCATCGAGAAACAACGGCCCCGCCATGCTCACTTGCAAGCGCACGCGGAATCCGCGCCGTGCTGCCGCCAATGCGAGGCCTTGAGGGCTGCAGCCGCCGTGGCCCGAGGTCATGAACACGGTGGTCGCCTCGCGCCAGATCTGCAGTTCTTCGCGGCGCTCCAGCACGCGGTCGGCGTGCAAGGCGCCCATGGCCATCAACAGGCACGCCGGGCCGCAGGTGAAATCGGTGGTCTGCGCATACCACGGCACCTTGATGCTGCGCGCATCGCGATGCTGAAGGATGCGTTTCTCCAGGCGCAGCGCATCGGCATGGTCCTGGTAATAATCGTGAATCAGTGCGAAACGCCGATAACCGTTGCGCTCATACAGGGCAATTGCCGTGGGGTTGTCGATGCGCACTTCCAGCCGCAAGTAAGCGCAGTCATGCTCAAGGGCACATGCCTCGATGTGTTCGAGCAATTGTTTGCCGAGCCCGTTACCGCGCGCCTGTTCAGCGATGGCAATCGAGTAGAGCCGCGCCAGCGACGTGCCTCGGTGAAACAGCACCACCGCGTAACCCAGCAATTGCCCGTCGCGTTCAGCCACCAGCAGCTGCCCGTGCGCCCGGGTGATCATCCATTGAAAACTGCGGCTGGTGAGCCGGTCCGTGGTGAAGCATTGCTGTTCGAGTGCCAGCAACGCGGGTAAGTCTTCAACTACCGCCAAGCGAAAGACAGGATTCATATGACCGCCGTAAAAGTTGCGTAACGAAACGGGACTTTCGAAAAAGTTCGTGCTTAATAGGAAAGGTCTTGTTCTCCAACGGATCAATCACTATGTCAGCGGTACAGGGTCATTGGCGCGAAGTATCCGAGCAAACTTTGCCGGCGGCAACTTTTTTAAATGAAACGGTTAGAACTTCCAGCCAGTTGATTATCATCGTCGAACGCAAGGAAGACTGGGCTTCCTACTTCCCCAGTGAAGACATTGTCACGGCTCAGGAATACCTCGAGCAGACCCGCGACAGCGAGCAGGGCAAACGGGTCCAGGTGATCAACCTGTGCCGCAGCTACAAGTACCTGGGGCACGGTTATTACTGCTCGTTGTTGGCCGAGGCGCGGGGGCACAAGGTCATTCCGTCGGTGCGGACCATCAGTGAACTGACCAAGAAATCCCTGTACGGCCTGGCCCTCGATGACCTGGACAAACCGCTGGAAAAAGCCCTGAGCAATCATCTTTACAGCGATACCGAAGGCTTCACGCTGACACTTTACTTTGGCAGGACCAATATCGAACCGTTGCAGGATCTGGCGCGTCAGTTATTTGAAGTCTTTCCGTGTCCGATATTATTGGTTGAATTCCGTCGAACTAACGGCTGGCACATTGAAGGTGTCAAATCGGGTGCGCTGCACAAGTTGCGCGAAGATCAGGAAGATCATTTTGCAAACTCGCTGGACAGTTTCAGTCGCAAGATCTGGCGCATGCCACGTTCGCGACGATTGGCCCGCTATGACCTGGCAATCCTGCACGATCCGCAGGAAGCGCTGCCGCCGTCCAACCCCAAGGCCCTGGACAATTTCGTCCGCGTCGGCAAGACATTGGGCATCGACGTGGAGCTGATCGAGCGCAAGGACTACGCGCGCATCGCCGAATACGACGGCCTGCTGATCCGCGAAACCACCAGTGTCGACAACCATACCTACCGTTTCGCCAAGAAAGCCGAGAGCGAAGGGCTGGTGGTGATGGACGATCCGGCGTCGATCCTGCGCTGCACCAACAAGGTCTACCTGACCGACCTGCTCAAAAGCCATCAGCTGGGCATGCCCGCCACCGAAATCCTCTACAAGGAGCGACCGGAAGACTTCGAGCGGGTCGGTGAACGTCTGGGCTTTCCGCTGGTATTGAAGATCCCCGACGGTTGTTTCTCTCGCGGTGTGATCAAGGTCGAAAGCCAGCAAGCCTTGCTCGAGGCGACGGCCGAACTGTTCGAACATTCAGTGTTGCTGTTGGCTCAGGAGTTTTTCTACACCGAGTACGACTGGCGCATTGGCGTGCTTAACCGCAAACCGATCTTTGCCTGCCAATACTTCATGTCCAAGGGCCACTGGCAGATCTACAACCACAAGGCCAAGGGTCAGGACATCAACGGCGAATGCCGCACGCTGGCGGTCCATGAAGCGCCCCGCGCAGTCGTGGAACTGGCGGTGAAAACCGCCAACCTCATCGGCGACGGCCTCTACGGCGTCGACCTCAAACAGTCCGGCGACAAGGTGGTGGTGATCGAGGTCAACGACAACCCGAACATGGACGCTGGTATCGAAGACGCTTACTTGCAGGACGATTTGTACTCGCTGGTACTGGAAGAGTTTGTCCGGCGCCTGGAACTGAAACGTCGCGGCCAGGCCTGGTGACCGGCCGATGATCAAGAGCTTTCAACTGACCCACGGCGTGCTGCACGCGGTCGAACGGCTGGACGCCGAGGTGATGCTGTTCAGCAACCCCGATGCCGCCGAGCGCGACTTGCTGCACAGCCATTTCAAGCTCGATGAACACGCGCTGGCCTCGGCGCTGGACCCGGACGAGGTGTCGCGTATCGAGTTTCACCCCGATAATTTGTTCCTGATCTGGAAGCGTCCGGAAAACTATTCCGGCGCCGACAGCCTGGCGTTCGAAGTGTCGTCCTGCGGTTTGCTCTTTTGTGCGCAACGTTTGCTGGTGATCGCCACCGACGATTCGCCGTTGCATGGGCTCGGCACCCGTCAGAAGTTGAACACGCCACTGGATGTATTGCTCGACCTGCTGTTCAACAACATCCATCACTACCTCGGCCATCTGAAGGTGATCAAGCTGGTCGCGCGGGAGTTGCAGCAGAAATTCAACGCTTCGATGCAGAACCAGCATCTGATCCAGATGTTCAACCTCAGCGAAAGCCTGATCTATTACATCAACGCGATTCACAGCAACGGCGCGGTCCTGACCCGGCTGCGCAACCACGCGGAAAAACAGCGCTTCAGCGCCGAGGCCATCGGCCTGATCGACGACCTGATCATCGAAAACAACCAGTGCTACAAACAGGCGGAAATCTACTCCACGGTGTTCTCCGGGCTGATCGATGCCCGGGGCAACCTGATGAACAACAGCATGAACAACCTGCTGCGCAAACTGACACTGATCAACGTGGTGTTCCTGCCGTTGAACCTCATTGCGAGCATTGGTGGTATGTCCGAGTTCAGCATGATGACGGCGGGTACGCCGTGGTGGGTTTCGTATCCGTTGTTTCTGACGGCGATGATGCTGGGGGCGGGGGTGATGGTGCTGGGGCTCAGGCGGTTGGCGAAATAGATGCATTGGCTGACAGGCCGCCTTCGCCAGCAAGCCGGCTCCTACAAATCGTCCATCACGATCAATGATCAGGCACACGCAACCTTGTAGGAGCCGGCTTGCTGGCGATGGCGATCTCAACAGCATCACACATCTTTGATCAGACCCCTTGCGAGACGCTGACGGTTTTTTTCCGATCCTGCCACCCACGAACCACGAGATACAACAACGGCCCAACCGACACAAAAAACGCAGTAAGCAAAAGATAGGGAATGACGGACAATGCCGACCGCCCACGCTTGCGCGCATCGCTGTACATCCACACCCCGGCCAGCGTCGCCAACAGATAAAGATCTATCACCACCTGCGCCGTATCAGGCCGCGACATCAGGCTGATGCCAAATTCAATCAACGACCGTTCGGCCTGGAGCATCACCGAAACGGTGTAGCCAGCAAAGGCGAGCAGGGCAATCAGGGGCAGGGCGACAGACTTCATGGTTTCCTTCCTTGGACAATCAGCAGAATCCCGAGCCTACAGAAGCCGCCGGAAATTGACCATTGACTTGCCCTCCATGCCCGGCTAATTTCCAGCCATGACTTCCACCGTATTGCGCTGCCAGCCAAGCATTATTACCGCCATTCCTCATTTGGCGGGCTAGCTCACGACTGCAGCACCCAACCCGCCCTAGAGGCGGGTTTTTACTTTCTGTCTCCAGGGTTTTAAACCAACACACGGCGTAGGAGCTGCCGAAGGCTGCGATCTTTTGATCTTTAAAAGCAAAGATCGCAGCCTTCGGCAGCTCCTACGTCGACCGTGTACAACAGGAGACGACCATGGATAGCACACCCGCCCAGCAAACCCTGCTGGAGCACTACGTCAAAAAGATCCTTGCTGCGCCCGTGTACGAACTGGCGGTGCGCACGCCGTTGCAGGCAGCGCCGGCACTGTCCGAAGCCCTGGGCAACCAGATCCTGTTGAAGCGCGAGGATTTGCAGCCGACCTTTTCCTTCAAGATCCGCGGCGCCTACAACAAACTGGTGCAACTGAGCGATGAGCAAAAGGCCCGCGGCGTGATCACCGCGTCCGCCGGCAATCATGCTCAAGGCGTGGCGCTGGCAGCACGTGAGTTGGGGATTGCCGCGACCATCGTCATGCCCGCCACAACGCCGGAATTGAAGGTGCTCGGGGTCCGCAGCCGGGGCGCCGATGCCGTGCTGCACGGGGAGAGTTTTCCGTTTGCCCTGGCGTACGCCTTGAAACTGGCCGAACAAAGCGGTCGCACCTTCGTCTCGCCGTTCGACGACCCGGACGTGATCGCGGGGCAGGGCACCGTCGCCATGGAAATCCTTCGTCAGCACCAAGGCACGCTCGACGCGATCTTCGTGCCGGTGGGCGGTGGCGGCCTGATCGCGGGCATCGCCGCGTACGTCAAATACCTGTGGCCTGAAATCCGTATCATCGGCGTCGAGTCGGAACATTCCGCGTGTCTGTTGGCCGCCCTACAGGCCGACGCGCGTATCGTCCTGCCGAACGTAGGCACATTCGCCGATGGCGTCGCCGTGGCGCAGATCGGCGCTCATGGTTTCGAAGTCTGCCGGTTTTGCGTCGACGAGGTGCTGACTGTCAGCAATGACGAACTCTGCGCCGCGATCAAGAACATCTACGACGATACCCGCTCGATCACCGAACCTTCCGGCGCGTTGGCCGTGGCGGGCATCAAAAAGTACGTGGCGCAGACGGGCGTGCGTGGTCAAACGTTGGTGGCCATCGATTCCGGCGCCAACATCAACTTCGACAGCTTGCGCCATGTCGCCGAACGCGCCGCATTGAGCGGCGCCCCGGCGTGAGCGGACGCAGGAGGCCAAGCAATCACCCAATCCCCTGTGTGGGAGCGGGCTTGCTCGCGAAGGCGGTGTATCAGTCAACAGAGATGCCGGCTGACACACCGCCTTCGCGAGCCAGCCTGCTCCCATAGGTTTTGCATTTGATGGTTATTCCTGAACAGCCTTTTCGACCTTGCTGGACGCCGACCAGACCCGATAACGGACCTCAACATCCTTGGGCACATAAAGCACGATCGGCAGCTTGCTGTTGTAGCGCAGCCTGAAACCATCACCGACCACCGGGACGAACGCCTGACTGCTTTTGCCATCGGGGCAGGCCATCAGCGTGCTCATCGGGCCGATCACTTTTTCCAGACGGTAAAACGGGTAACCCCAGCCCTCGAGATTCTTCTCCTCGAGCATGCCGCTCAGGCGCTGTCGATTGCAGTCCACGGCCAGGGTTTTGCCGGCGAGAATCTCGACCTGGTAGCTGTCTTCCTGCTTCTGTGGCGCCAGGTGAATGACCTGGCGGGTGAACCCGCTTTCGGCTTTGGGGAAGGGCGCGACGTCTTCGAGTTTCGCGGCTTGAACGGCGGTCGAAAGCCCGGCAACTATCAGCCCGACGGTAGTGATGCAGGTCAATGAACCCATGATGCCTCCTTGCGTGTGAGTAGGGTCAGCAGATACTGAGTGAGCGGGGCGCAATTTTTACTGCCAATGACGGCCAATGCAAACCCGGACTCATCAAGTTGCAATTTGCAGGAACGAGAAGCGGGTTTCTTGCAGATTGCATGGGCCTGTTTACTTGAAGACACATTAAACCCTTGATTTGCCGATGAGCTGCACGGCGAAATTCAAGGCATGTTTTATGCTGTAGCTGGTCCTGAAGCTGACCGCGAATTTATTGAGTCGGCATTGATCGCTGATTGGCAATCTCACAATAAGGAGAGGGTCGCCATGTTTCTTTCTGCCTTGGAACTCCGCAACATCGTAGAAAGCAGTTTTCTGCCGAAACGTTGTCAATGCACGCTGTCGCCGGACCTGAAAATGACCGTCAAGGTGTATTCGGACGGTGAAACCGATCAAGTAGAACTATTGAAAACAGGCATTGATGCCAATTCGCTCAATGGATGTCGGGAAATACAAGACCTGATCAGTGTTTTGCGCTCCGACATGGAGCATCAGGCCAACACCCAGCCGCTGCACCCTGACCGGCAAACGCATTAACACGCCGTCGTCAGATCCGGGTCTGGCCAGGAAGCCAGACCCGCGGTCGTCGTTTTCGATCAACTCTGATAACTGCACGCATCGGACAGTTTGCGATACGTGATCTCTGCAGGTTTGCCTGACTCATCGATGTACTTCATCTCCGCCGTGATGACTTTGCATTCCAGGGTCGAGGGTTCGGTCAGCGAAATCACCTTGGCTACGTGAAGCGGCATCCCGTATTTATAAGGTACGGCTTGCGAGGAAGGGGTGTCGTTGGCTTGGGCCAGCCCGGTAAACCCGGTGCAGGCGAGGGCGGCGGTAACCAGCAAAGTGCGCATGTTCATGAGCGTTCTCCAGTGCAGACGGAAGTCAGCTCGACATAACGGGCGTCGAGCCTGCCGCACTGGGCGTCAGAAAGAACCTGAGGGCGTGCGGTCCAGTAAAGTCTTGGACCGCAGCGTTAAGCGATGGTTAACCGGGCGGAATGCCGTCTGTCGTGTGTAATGCTGTTCACTTAAGAAAATCTTCAGGCAGGCAAGAAACCTGTGGCGAGGGGATTTAGCGAAACGTCGCACCGCCCCGTTGGGTCGCGAAGCGGTCCCAGCATTCCGGCCAAAAGACTGGATTGTTCGGATTGGCGACTGCTTCGCAGCCGAACGGGGATGAATCCCCTCGCCGCAAATGTGGGTGCCCGCGCTTAAGTGAACAAAATTACCTGTCTTGTAGGGCTGTCTTGTCAGGCGTTTCGTCGGGGTAAGAATCTTCGGTAGCTTCGGCTTCGTCCTACAAGGATGGATGCTTTGTCGACTTTCGGCTGATGGGGCGTAGCGATTACTGTTTGGGCTCGCTGCAAAATCAGCGAACAGGTTTGGTCACCTGATTAAACAGTGCACATAACTGTGACATCATTCGCTTTGCGAGCATCTCTGTTCGCATAGCGCAATGTTGTGGCGGCTGTGTGCAGGACGCCTTCGGGCGAGCTGAGTTACTGTTCTCAGTTGACCAAACCTGTACACGGTCCGCCTCCCATCGTTTGGTCACGATGCTGGCGGTTACTTCAAAACAGATGAGTAACTAGCTATGCCAACGATAAATCCTTTCCCCGATCGCTACCGTCCAATCAAAAGCAGCGTCACCGCCTCATCCCCCTTGGTCATCGACACCGAAGCCAACCCCCAGGACATCCTCGAAGCCGCCCTCCAGCGCATCCGCGCCTCCAGTGATTTACTGGAAACGCTCCATATTCAATGTTTCAAAGACGGCGACGTGCAAGACATTCCGCACATCACCCACGCGCTTTATCTGCTGACGCAGGACGGTTGCGATTTACTCAAGGTTGCGCAACAACGGATGCTGAGCTGGAAGGCACAAGCCTGACGTTTGATACTGACAAATCCAGCGCCCGTAGGCGCTGGATTTTTTATGGAAGGGGCGTCGCGTCAAGGCTTAGAGGCGTGCAGTTGTATCAACGACTCACCCTTCGACGTCACTGGAAACTCGTCTAACTCTAGAAAAAGCGCATTCTTTCCGTAGCTCAAATATTTGTGCGAGCTTTCATTGCCCCTATTCTCAAAGATCACCTGCGCTCCCTGTGCAGAAATTTTTACCCAGCGAGGACGGTTCCTTTCGGCGAAATCTATACGTTGGATTTTTCCGTCCATTGAATCGAAATAGAACAAAGCACCTTGCAGATAGTTAGAAGTGAATTCGCCCGACACCACGAATGCATGGGCATTTTTTTGATCTGAAGCGCATTGCCATTGCACTTCGCTTCCTCGAGAGGCCTCTGCATCGTCGTATATAAACCGGGTGATTTGGCCGTAGCGGGTTTTGTAAATATAGGAATCGATGATTGGCGAACCACGCAGCAGCGAAATCGTGTGTTGTGATCCTGCCAGTTCACAATCAACCATCGTTTGTAGAGACGGTTGATCAGCAAACACCTGAACGCAGAAAGTAGCAAGTCCAACGCCAAACACAAAATTCTTCATTTGGTCTTGCCCGACGGACGACGAGGCCAAGCGATCGAGTGAAGTCCCATTCGCGGTCTTCGCCGGATTCAAAATGCGGCCGAGTTCGGCACGCGGCTCAGAAACAGTTTCAGGCCTTGTTGATACAGCTCAGCGTCCATGGCATTGCTGTGTTTGGGGATGACATACGCCTTCCCCTTTCGATCCAGTTCGGCACAGGCAACCCAGTAGAAATCGGGCTTTTCCCTCACTCGCACAATTTGTCCCCACGCTAACCCGCTCTTGATGCCCTTGGGCCTGATCATGGTGAAACCCTGATCATCGAGTTGAAGGCGATAAGCTCCTTCAGCGGTCTTGAGAATACCAGTTCCATTAGCACCATCTGTCAATTTGTAAAGAACATGACGGGCCTTAGGACTACCACCCTTTGAGAGTTTTCCCGTCTTACTCGCACTCGGCACACCCTCCAGCCACTTCCCATCCGCCCCCTTATCATGCCCATCCCAATCCTTGCCCCAGCCAAACTCCACCGCGCAGATGTAGTCGGCAATGATCGCCTTTGCCTTCCGCGAGTTTGTAGTCGCTGCGGTGGCGCCGAAGGTCAGGCAGTCGCGCTTGTGCAGCAACTCTTCGAGCTTCAGGTCGGGGCGTGCGCTGACCAGTTCGATGTCAAAACAGAAGGGCTGATTGAGGGCTTCGCGACCGACGAAACTGAGTACCTGAAGGTCAACGGAAATGCCTTCCAGCGTGAGGGAAATATGGGTTGCGTTTGCGTCCAGCATGCCTTGAATTCCGTCCTTTGGATAAGCAAGGCCGGATGGTGCAGGATTAGACTGCCACGTTCAAGGCGCAATCGCGTGTACCCAAGCCTCTAATGATCTGACACCGGATCCTGATTTTAAGGCGGAATCGGACGAGGTTCCCCTTCGCATCCAGGGTACTTAAAGGGCCAGTTCTGACCTACTTCCAAGAGTCGTACGGCACCCCAAACTTCTCGATATAGGCTTTGGACACATCAGAGAGTGAGTCGTACTCACCGCCAGACTTACCTTCATACGGGCCACGCGGATCAATCACGGCTTGTACCGTAGTCACCTCGATCGGTGTCATGCAAGGACCGGTTACCCAGACTTTGGCAATACCTCCGGGAACCAGCCTTATACCGATTGCCTCACGATAGCCGGTGATCCATTGCCCGTCGGCAGCGCAGTACACCTTTTCCCCCTTACGCATAATCTCTCTGGTCGCCTCGGGTATGTTAATCACCATCTGGTAGGTTTGCGGCTCGACCAGCGATTGCCAGCGGACATAGATCTGTTTGGGCAAGTCAGCCCCTGTCACGTACTTACCCTTACCCCAACCTGCTCTTTTCGGCCAGCCTCGGGGATCACCGGCGTTGTTGGGAGGCGTTAGTATTGACGCGGTGCCACTCATCGCACGTGGATATACCTGTTCCTGTATATCGACCACATCCGCCGACTCGATCCAAACTTCCATGTAAGCGGGAGCCGAAAATCCCAAGCGCCAGGCTTTATAGGGCATTGACTGGCTATTGGCGAATGTGCAGCCACTGAGCAGAAATGCGGCAAGAGCGACACGTATAAAATTACTCATTCGGATGCACCGTACGTACAGAGTTTTCGTCTGGTCGATTGATGAAGACGATGTTCAGGTCGCTATTGTTGCGATTTTTAGCGGCGTTCCAGTTATCGGAGATATGAACATAACGCTGGAACAGCACTTCCTCCTCTTGCGAGGTTAGCCCAGCTGTTATGCTTTTCCCCTGAGCGTAGGCCATCAGTTTTTCGGAGATGGGAACGAGGTCCGCGGGTAACGCAAGTCGCGGACTTTTTTCGGGGATCTGTCGAAAAGGCACTCCATTTTCCACGGCCAGTTCGCGCATGATCCGAAAGTAGATCAAGGACAAATCACTGCGGACTTCGCGTTGGCTGCTGACTGCTGCATACACGTATTTCATGTTTTTGCGGTTGTCTTTGTCAGTGCCACGAAACGGCACCTCCCACGTCCGGATCTCCAACGAAAGATTATATTGGGCCAGTTGATCTTGAAGCCGACTCAAGTCTTGCTGGGCACGTTTGTAACTGTTGGCTTCAGCGAAAGACGTCCTTTCTTCGACCGCGCTTTGACGCGGTTTACTGAGCAGGATGCGCTCCATCGCTTTGGGTAAATAGCCGCCGCCCAAGTCTGAATGCACGCCAGGCAGGACAATATCGGCCGACCCAAGACTGTTGAGGGCAAAGTTATAACGCCGTTCATTTCGAGCGACCAATTGAACGACTTTCTTTGCCGCATCTGGCGCCAGATGGATATTGATCCCTGGGTTATAAGCGTTATTACCAGTCCAGTCCCCTACCAGCGGATTGGCAATAGCCGCAACCGTGTCGTAAACGCCAATGAAATTTATGGACACATCAGAATGCGGCGTCCAGGAAAAGCTTTCCGACAATATCGGAGCACCCATCGGTAACACTTTTGCGAGGATACTTTGGTTCCCCTTTAATACCTCATTGGCAAAATCCCTTGCCGCTGCGGAGCCACGGCTGAAGCCGAAAATATCGAATTCGATTTTCGCGACGCGCTTATCGGGGTTGTTGTCTTGAAATGTTTGCATAGCCTTGAGAATAAGTGGCGGTGTTTCTTCAACTCGCGCCCTGACGCCCTGCACACCTATACCGGTACCTTGGGAAAAAGTGGAATCTTCTCCTGTGCTACTGGTTCCGATCCCGTCCACATAAACGGACAAGTTAACCGTCTTGGCATCGATGGGCAGGCTTTCATCCGCTTGGTCTATGTAAAGGTCATAGAGTCTGGCCACGTTACTGACATCATTGCCATAGCTGTTGTCTGGTGAACTCCCCTTGCCGTCATAACCGTGAGCCGCACAGAACTGACGAATATCTTCAGCTGCTTCCTCCAGGTTCACGTCCGGCGCAAAGCAGCCAAACACACGCTCGCTGTTGTTGCGGTTGTTGCCCGTCCCATCGAAGAACATCCCAACCCGTAAGGTGATGTCTTCCAGCTCGACCTCTTCTTCCTCTTCCTCAAGCTCCTCTTCCACCGCAGGTGGCGCCGAATCAGGGGCGGCGTTAAATTTTCCAACCGGTGGGCTGCTCAATAGTTGCCCCGCAATGGCGGCTGCAGCTGCACCTGGGATAATGGGAGTGAGGATTGCGATCCCGGTCCCCGCACCCGGCGAACCACCCGAGTTCGCCTTCACTTCAGCCCCGCTGATGGTAACGCCACCCGCATCGACCTTGACGAAGCTCCCGCCAGCCTTCGCTGTCAGCTCCATCTCACCTTCAACCACCACTTTGTTCCCCGCGTGGTAGTGAATCTCTTCACCGGCTTCAACAAACTGCGCCGTTCCCACCTTCACATGCTGGGTGACACCAACAGTCAGGTGATCATCCGCCCGCGCTTCGGTTTTGCGATCCAGGTGCGTGATCCGATGCTCTTCAACCTTGAACTCGCTGAAAACCTTGGCTTCAACCGTGTCATGCCGCTCGTTGCCGATACGGATTTTCTGGTCGTGCTCGATGTTTTCATCCCAGTCGCGCTGGGCGTGCAGGTAGATCTGTTCCGCACCTTTTTTGTCTTCGATGCGAAATTCGTTGTAGCCCTTGCCGCCCGGGGAGCTGAGAGTCTTGAAGGTGCTGCGGGTCTTGTTCGCCGGCAGGTCGTAGGGGACGACGTTTTCCTTGTGGTACAGGCAGCCGGTGATCAGCGGTTGGTCGGGATCGCCTTCGAGGAAGGTAACCAGCACTTCCATGCCGACGCGCGGAATGGCGATGCCACCGTAGGCGCTGCCGGCCCAGCCGGTGGCGACGCGTAGCCAGCAGCTGGTGTTGTCGTTGGCCTGGCCGTCGCGGTCCCAGTGGAATTGCACTTTGACGCGGCCGTATTCGTCGCAGTGGATTTCTTCACCCGGTGGACCGGTGACGATGGCGGTCTGGCTGCCGAGGACTTGCGGTTTCGGGTGTTCGAGGGCAGGGCGGTAGTGCGCGTCCCACGGCGTGGCGAGGAAGCGGTTGCGGTAGCCCTGATGGAAATCGTCTTTGTTCTGAGTGACGTCACTGGTGACGTTTTCGCCGAGCACCTGCGGCTGTTTGCCTTCGTGGACCACTTCCAGCAGCAGCCAGAGGTCGTTCCATTCGGCGCGCGGGTGTTCACTCAGTATCATGAAGTGGCCGCTGAACGTAAGTCGCAGGTGTGTCTACTCTTCACCCGACCAATACCAAATCGTATCTCCCCAACTAGAGCCGCTGAAGCTAGGCATGATTTCGCCGTTATCAAAATGACGCCGGGAATTCTCCTTGGCTGGTGTGAACCAAAAGCCCGCCTTGGAGCATGGTTGACCCGATTCAACACGGGAAGGCGAATTATGGTCGGAGTCTTCGCGGTCAAATCGTGCAAACCATTCAGCGGTATTTTCCTCTTCGAAGCAATTGCCGTATGGCGAGTACTGATGAAGCTGATCAGGTTCTTGAATCCGCAGTGATCTGACAACCTGATTAACAGCGACATAAGACTTGGGAGCGCCTTCCTGCACCTCGCCAAGTTGTGGATGGTCGCCCGCTTGTATAATCAAACCACCCTCATAATTGTTTAGGGAAATATCTCCTCGGCCGCTAAATGCATGACGTAGACCGTTTTCACCACCCAGACTTTGCACGAAGGATTCGCCGATGATTGTTTGCCAATTCACGCCTTTTATACAATCAATCAGCTCCAACGCTAGGCTATGCGGCATTGAATCGACTTCCAGGCCTAGGTACTTCTGGGCGAGTTCAAATTCAATAGGCAGGTAGCTGTCATAGTCAAACGGCAGAATCGTGGACAGTCCTCCGTAGCCATGATCTGCATTGACCTGGTTGCACAGGTAACTGAGCCATGAGTTATAGGTCGCACGTCCAGCCTCCGTTTGGAGCATTTCCCAGGGCAACACGATCTTTATGAAAGAGCGGGCGCTGTCTTCATGCAGCTCATATGAGTTTAAGGTAGATATGCCATAGGCCTCGGCGTCCTTGGTACTAGAGGCGCTGGTAAGTTGCAATTCGTACCGATCATTGCCGCCCGATGTAACGATGGCTGCCGCAGCTTTTTCAAATGTATCGGGTGTCAGTTTTCTGTATTTGTCCTGAAGTTGGCCTCGCAAGTGTTTTCCAAACTGTTCATAGAAGGCACGAAAACACTCAATTACCTTGATTTTTTTTGTGGTGGTATATCCCTCCTTAAAATAGACGGTGGCAATCAACCCCAGTTTTACTACGGGCATACCATCCGCCAACTCAAAGCAAAGATCTGGTGCCATGGCCGCAAGTTTTTCAAATTCAATCATGCTCATACTCTCAGTTTGCAGTTGCTGCGGCTGGGATGACCAACATGCTGCCCACAGCCGCCGTCGTACCGGCCACCGCACCGCTTACCGCCGCGGATGTGCTTGCCACTGCACCGCTAACGGCTGCGGACATGGTGCTCAAAACGCCTGCCAATGCCGTCCATGCAACTGCAGCTAGGCGGATCAGCAATAAGAGCCCCGAAACAAGTGCAGCGGGTATTCCCATGCTGACCAACGCCGCACCAATACCCACCACTACGACAACTGTCGCGACGGCGATACCCAGATCAATGAGTACCTGGGCCCAGTTTATTTCTTTGAGCATTTCTAACGTCAGATCGGTATACCGCTGAATTTCCTTCCATACCGCTCTCAGCTGATCGTCCGTCCAGCTCAAAATCTGGCCGCCGGTTTCACTGACCCAAACCCAGGTTTTTTGTGCTTCTCGGCGCACCCACTCGCCCTTTTTGTCGAGCCAGGCAACAGCGTCTTGCAAATGTTGCTGAACCTCTTTCGACAGTTGCCTGATACCTTGTGCCCCCTGTTCCAATAGGCTATCGACAGAGGCTTGTACTTGTTGCGTCCAACTCTCGACATGGGCTGGACGAGTAGTTGGTGCTGGACCATATACCGGCACTGGTACGGGGGCGGGTCGTGGCGGTTGATCCGGGGTATTGGGCGGTAGTAAAGGTAGCCATTTGGCAGGGTCTGAGGCGCGAGTTGGTTTGTGTTCCTTGTTAAATTCTCTGTCGCGTTCACGCTCTTCATCGTCTCGACAATCGCTAACTTCGAGTACAGCGAAGCGCTTTTTCTTCCCCGCAATGCGCTCATAGTCCTGGCGCTGCTCTCGAGATAGAAAATCCTTTGGGAACTTAACTTCGACAACCCGCTCGAGATTATCTGGGTGCATCGCTCCATCGTGATCGGGGCCCATCGTTCCGGGCCAGCGTACATTAGGGTTTTGCACGATGATGACATCGGGCCGCCGCAGAAGACCTGAGGTTCTTCCGCTAGGGAAAAATGTCATGGTATGACGCCGGTCTGGGTCAGGTCGCTGGCCTCTTGATAACGAAGTACTCAAAAACGGTATTGGCGGCTTGGGCATTTTGGGTGCCATGTCGAAACTTACTTCTGCCTTGTAATCCCATCGGAAGTCATGTCGAAATTCATCAGCCTTAATCAACCCGCTCATGACGAGTTGTTTCAATTCGACATCAGCAATGCCGCCATCACGCGTGGGTTTGACCGTCAAGCGCGGGAAACGAGCAGCGTAGCGTGCTTTTTCCATTAAGTAGCCTTGATCGTTTGGCGCGACCGTGCCTATCGTGACTTCACCTTTAACGCTTGTTGTCGTGCATCCCTTGGGTGCTTGTGGCGACTTGGGTTCTTGAATGATTGCCATCTAGCTTGCCTCCGTGGCGTTTCGATAATCCAGGCTCATCTCGACAGGCGCCGTTTCGCCGGCCCTAATTAAAGGTTTTTTAGGCTCAGGATTGCGTTGTGGCGTGAACAGTTCTACGTCTGCTGGCTCTTGGCTGTGAGCCAAAAAAGTTCGACCTTGGTCGTCGGTATAGCCTGCGATCTTTGTTCCGTCTGCTAGCTTAAGTGTGTAGGGGCTACCCACCATTGGCTCGCCTGTTTTTTCATCCTGGAGCAGGTAGCGTGCCTTATGACTGCGAGGGGCACCTTCGAGCAATTTGCCTGATTTATCTTTATCCGCGGCGCCAGGAAGTAACGGTCCGAGAATCTGAATCCCGGTTCCTGCCCCCGGCGCACCGCCAGAGTTCGCCTTCACCTCAGCACCACTAATGGTCACGCCACCCGCATCAACCTTGACGAAACTCCCCCCAGCCTTCGCCGTCAGTTCCATCCCGCCTTCAACGACGACCTTGTTGCCCGCGTGGTAGTGAATCTCCTCACCAGCTTCAACAAACTGCGCTGTGCCGACTTTGACGTGCTGAGTCACGCCCACCGTGAGGTGATCATCCGCCCGCGCTTCGGTCTTGCGATCCAGGTGCGTGATCCGATGCTCTTCAACCTTGAACTCGCTGAAAACCTTGGCTTCAACCGTGTCATGCCGCTCGTTGCCGATACGGATTTTCTGGTCGTGCTCGATGTTTTCATCCCAGTCGCGCTGGGCATGCAGGTAGATCTGTTCCGCACCTTTTTTGTCTTCGATGCGAAATTCGTTGTAGCCCTTGCCGCCCGGGGAGCTGAGAGTCTTGAAGGTGCTGCGGGTCTTGTTCGCCGGCAGGTCGTAGGGGACGACGTTTTCCTTGTGGTACAGGCAGCCGGTGATCAGCGGTTGGTCGGGATCGCCTTCGAGGAAGGTAACCAGCACTTCCATGCCGACGCGCGGAATCGCGATGCCACCGTAGGCGCTGCCGGCCCAGCCGGTGGCGACGCGCAGCCAGCAGCTGGTGTTGTCGTTGGCCTGGCCGTCGCGGTCCCAGTGGAATTGGACTTTGACGCGGCCGTACTCGTCGCAGTGGATTTCTTCACCCGGTGGACCGGTGACGATGGCGGTCTGGCTGCCGAGGACTTGCGGTTTCGGGTGTTCGAGGGCAGGGCGGTAGTGCGCGTCCCACGGCGTGGCGAGGAAGCGGTTGCGGTAGCCCTGATGGAAGTCGTCTTTGTTCTGGGTGACGTCGCTGGTGACGTTTTCGCCGAGCACCTGCGGCTGTTTGCCTTCGTGGACCACTTCCAGCAGCAGCCAGAGGTCGTTCCATTCGGCGCGCGGGTGTTCGCTCAGGGCCATGAAGTGGCCGCTGGCCAGCGTCGGCTGATCGCCTTTGCCTTCCGCGAGTTTGTAGTCGCTGCGGTGGCGTTCGAGGGCGCGGGTTGCCAGTTGTTTGCCACGGGCGCGGTCGGTGAAGCGGCCGGGATAATCGTAGTCTTCCAGATCAGGCGCGAACGCGCTGGAAGCGGTGCCTTCGGGGAGGATGCGGGGTTTTTCGAAATCGTAATCGCGGCGGCTGACGCGGGTGGTGCGGGTTTCCAGGCGCAGGTTGAAGCGCTTGATCACCGGTTTCTCGGCGGCCATGCCCGAGTCTTGCTGATAGGCCACGGGCGCGAGTTTGCGAAATACCGTCTGGTCGTCGCCAAACACCAGTTTGTGGCCGCTGCTGCTGTGCTGGAAATGGAAGTGGATGCCTTCTTCTTCGCACAGGCGCTGGATGAAATGCAGGTCGGATTCGTCGTACTGCACGCAGTAGACGCGTTCCGGGTAGTTGGCGCCGAGCTGGAAGCTGTAGGCGTCGGCGAGGATCCCTCGCGCTTCGAGAACCTCGGCGATGATCTTCGGCACCGTCAAGTGCTGGAAGATCTGCTGGTCATGGTTATGTCGCAGGTACGCCAGTTGCGGCACCAGGCTGATGCTGTAGCGGGTCAGGCTTTTGCCGGAGTCGCCTTGCTCGATGCGGTAAACCAGCCCGTGAATGATGCCTTCGCCGGTGGCGCCGAAGGTCAGGCAGCCGCGCTTGTGCAGCGAGTCTTCGAGTTTCAGGTCGGGGCGGGTGCTAACCAGTTCGATGTCAAAACAGAAGGGCTGATTGAGGGCTTCGCGACCGACGAAACTGAGTACTTGAAGGTCAACGGAAACGCCTTCCAGCGTGAGGGAAATATGGGTTGCGTTCGCGTCCAGCATGCCTTGAATTCCGTCCTTTGGATAAGCAGATGCGGATGGTGCAGGATTAAACCGCCTCATTCAAGGCGCAAATGCCGTAGACGGTGAGGCAGGGCCGCATCGGGGAAACCCCTAATGGCACGGTTTCATTAAGGCTGGCGGTGTGAGTCAGACCGCTTTCGCGAGCAAGCCCGCTCCCACATTTAGACGCTGGTGTTCATGCGTTTTGTGCTCGCAGGAGATCCAATGTGGGAGCGGGCTTGCTCGCGAAGAGGCCGGCAGCTTCAGCGAAGATCCAACTGCTGCCGATACGGCAAATCCGGCCCGGTCTTGCTGCACGTCAGCGCCGCCGCCTGTACCGCAAACCTCAACATCCCGTCGATCTGCTCGCGCGCAAGCGATTGCACACCCTCCACCGAATCCAGCTGCTGCTCGGTCAGCCAGGTAATCAACGCCGCTTGAAACGTATCGCCAGCCCCCACGGTGTCGGCAATCTTCACCGGACAAGCCGGCACCGACCACGAGCCATGAGCACGGCTGAATACCGTCGCGCCCTCGCCACCACGGGTCAGGAACACCAGCTGACAGCGATGTTGCAACCAGCCTTCGATCACGCGCTGCGGATCCTGCTCGGGATACAACAGGCTCAAATCCTCATCGCTCACTTTGATCAGGTCGGCCAGCTCGACCAACGTGGCCACCCGCGAACGCCACAGGTCGATGTTCGGTTCAGGATTGAGCCGCACGTTCGGATCGAGGCTGATCAGCCGTTTGCCGCTTTCTCGCTGCACCAAGGCCAGCAGTGTATCGGCGATCGGCTGCACCACCAGGGAGAACGAACCGATGTGCAAGCCGCGCACCTGCGGCCCCAACTCCGGCAGATGCTCCGGTTTCAACTGCCGATCCGCGCAGCCTTCACCACGAAAGCTGTAATGCGGCGAACCGTTGGCACCCACGGCGACCATCGCCAGCGTGGTCGGTGCCGCGAAGTCCACCAGGTAATCGGCACGCACGCCTTCATCCTGCAACACTTGCTGCAAACGCCGGCCAAGGTAGTCAGTCGACAACCCGGCAAACAGCGCTGCATCCACGCCGAGCCGGCGCAAACCGACCGCGACGTTGAACGGCGAACCGCCGGCAATCGCCTTGAAATTCACTTTTGAAGCCAGGCCGCTGGCGTCGTCTTCACTGAAGAAATCGAACAGCGCTTCGCCACACACCAGGTACATAGTTGTTCACTCTTTAAAGGGTTGCGACATGCTGTTGGTAGCGTTCATAGGCCTGCTGACAGGCCGCCACGTTTGCTGCAATCGGCAGGGTTTCGCTGGCGAGGTCGAGCTTCACGCAGCGTTCGCACAGGTCCGCCAGGCTGTCTTCGTGGCCGTTTGCCGAGGATTTGCACCACGCGGCCTGAATCGCCGCGCCGAGGGCGGCGGCTTCGCTTTGTTCGGTGCAGATCACCGGGGTGTTCATGATGTCGGCGACGATCTGCCGCCACACCGGACTTTTCGAGCCGCCGCCGATCAGGCAGATGCGCAGGCTTTGTAAGCCATTCTGGCGCAGCAGGTCCAGTCCGTAACGCAAACCGAAGGTCGTGCCTTCGACCACGGCGCGGCACAGGTTAGCTTGTGTCAGGTTCGTCATGGTCAAGCCGAGCAAACTGCCGGTGGCATGGGGCAGGGCGGGGACGCGTTCGCCGTTGAGAAACGGCAGCATGCACACGCCTTCGGCACCGATGGGGGCTTGCGCCACGAGGTGGTTGAATTGCTCGATATCCAGGTCGAACAAATCGCGAACCACTCCGGTGGCGTTGGTCAGGTTCATCGTGCAGATCAGCGGCAGCCAGCCACCGCTGGAGGCACAGAACGTTGCGACCGAAGCGTCCGGGCTGATTTTCGGTTGATCGGCATAGGCGTAAACCGTGCCCGAAGAGCCGAGGCTCATGGTGATCGTGCCAGGCTGGATGTTGCCGGTGCCGATGGCGCCCATCATGTTGTCGCCGCCGCCGCTGGACACCAGCGCGTCGGGGTTGATGCCCAAGTGTTCGGCGATGGCCGGCAGAATTGTGCCGACCGGCTGATGGGCGTCGATCAACTCCGGCAGCGCCGCTTGCAAGCGTCCGCTGGGGTCGATGTCGCGCAACAGCTGCAAGTCCCACTGGCGGGTGCGTACGTTGAAATAACCGGTGCCCGAGGCGTCGCCGTACTCGCTGCAGCTGCGGCCGGTGAGCCAGTGGTTGAGGTAGTCGTGGGGCAGCAGGATGCGCGCGATCCGGGAAAAAACCTCCGGGTGCCGTTCTTGGGTCCAGAGCAGTTTTGACACCGTGTAGCCCGGTGCGATGACCACGCCGAGGCGTTCGAGCGAGCCTTTTTCACCGCCGAGATGGGCGAGCAGGCGTTCGTTTTCCGCGGTGGATTCGGTGTCGCACCAGAGCTTGGCGGGGCGCAGCACCTGGCCTTGATCGTCGAGCAGGACCAGGCCGTGTTGTTGGCCGGAGACGCCGATACCGAGGATCTGTTGACCGTCGACGTTTGCCGCGATCAAGGCACGGCGAGTCGCCGACGTGAATGCTTCAAGCCATTGCGAGGTGTCCTGCTCACGACGGCCGTTGGCGCCGCTGATCAACGTGTGCGCGGCGGCGCCCTGGCCGAGGACCTGACCGCTGACCGCATCGAGAACGAGGGCCTTTGTGCCTTGGGTACCGCAGTCGATGCCGAGGAATAATTGTTGGTTTGCCATGGGAAGTCCTTGGTGTGTCAGGTCGATCTGGGTGAAGCTATCGCGAGCAAGCTTGCTCCTACAGGTTTTGTGTCGTTCGTTGGAGTGTGGCTCGCAAGCTTGCTCGCGATGACGGCGGTCATTTCACCGTCGCTCTTACGCCAACACCCGCTCCAACGTCCGCGTCACACCCACCTCGCGCAAACTGTTACAGCACCACTCAAACGCCGCCACAAATTCAGGCGAACGCGCAATCGCGGTCCCGAAAATCTCTTCAACCCCCAGCAACCGCTGGGTAATCAACGCATCATCCGCCACCAGCGCCTGGCAAAACGCGGCGCGTGGATCAGGGATCGAATAGGTATCGCCGTGCTCATCCACCCCCTTCAAATACAACGCCCACGCCGCCACGACCAACGCCGCACGTTTGGTCTCCCGGCCATCGGCAATCAAACGGTTGATCGTCGGAATGGTGAACTTGGGAAACTTCGATGAGCCGTCCGAACACACGCGCTCCAGCTGATCGGCAATCGCCTGATTGGAGAAACGCTCGACCAGCGTGTTCTTGTACTCGGTCAGATCGATCCCCGGAACGGGCGACAGCTGCGGTGTCACGTCCAGGTCCATGTAGGCGCGCATGTAGCGTACAAACAGCGGGTCGTTCATGGTCTCGTGAACGAAACGGTAGCCCTTCAGAAACCCGAGATACGTCAGTGCCAGATGACTGCCGTTGAGCAGTTTGATCTTCATCTCTTCATACGGTGTCACGTCGTCGGTGAACTGCACGCCGACCTTTTCCCAGGCCGGACGCCCGTTGACGAATTTGTCTTCCAGCACCCACTGTACAAACGGTTCGCAGACCACTGGCCAGGCATCGTCGACTGCATGTTTGTCGTGCAATTGCAGTTTGTGCTCGGTGCTGGTCATCGGTGTGATGCGGTCAACCATGGCATTCGGAAAGCTCACGTTTGTGGCGATCCAGTCGTGCAGTTCTACATCGCGTAAAGCAGCGAAGGCCAGCAGCGCCTTGCGGGTCACCGCGCCATTGTGCGGGAGGTTATCGCAGGACATCAGAGTGAACGCCGGCGTACCGACGGCACGACGTTTGGCCAGTGCGGCGCAGAGGAAACCGAACACGGTTTTCGGCGAATCCGGGTGCGCCAGGTCGTGCTGGATCTGCGGCAGATGCGCCATGAATTCGCCGTTGCTGTCGTCGATGCAATAACCGCCTTCGGTGATGGTCAGCGAGACAATGCGGATCTCGGGACTGGCCAGTTTATCGATCAACGCGTGCGCGCCGTCCTCGGCCAGCAGCATGTCGCGGATCGCGCCGATGACCCGGACTTCGGTGTCGTCGGTGTCGCCCAATTCGAACAGGGTGAAGAGGTAATCCTGCTCCTTCAGATCGTCTCGGGCGCGACGATCTTCGGCGCGCAGGCCGACGCCGCAAATCGCCCAGTCCAGGCCCTCGCCGGTGTTCATCAAGGCGTCGGTGTAATACGCCTGATGGGCGCGGTGGAAACCGCCGACGCCGATGTGCGCGATACCTTGGCGGGTATCGCTCAGGGCGTAGGCGGGCAGGACCACTTCGGGTGCGAGGTGGTGCAGGTTCTGTTTATTCAGTTTCATCACAGGCTCTCTGAAATCAGGCCGCAGCGCGCAACGGGCGGGTCAGCGCCACGCCGTCGGCATCGAATAAATGGCAGTGTTCGGCGTCCAGATGCAGGCTCAGGGTTTCGCCATAACGGCTGGCCAGGTCGCCGCGAACGCGCATGGTCAGCGCTTCACCGGACTTGGTCAGCACGTGGCAGAAGGTGTCGCTGCCCAAGCGCTCGCTGACGTCGGCGGTGACTTGCAGCGTGCAGTCGCCGGTTTGCGCCAGTTCCAGATGTTCCGGACGAATGCCCAGGGTCACCGCGCCGCCGACGCTCAGTTTGGCGCCGCTCAATGGCAACGTGATGCGGGTGCCGGCATCGAGCGCCACTTCGCAGCTTTGGGCGTCGACACGGGTGACTTGGCCCTTGAGGAAACCCATTTTCGGTGTGCCGAGAAAGCCGGCGACGAACAGGTTGGCCGGTTGGTGATACAGGTCCAGCGGCGAACCGACCTGCTCGATCCTGCCGCCATTCAACACCACCACTTTGTCGGCCATGGTCATGGCTTCGACCTGATCGTGAGTCACGTAGATCATCGTCGCTTGCAACTCCTTGTGCAGGCGCAACAGTTCAAGGCGCATCTGCACGCGCAGGGCGGCGTCGAGGTTGGACAGCGGTTCGTCGAACAGGAAAATTTTCGGGTTACGCACGATGGCGCGGCCGATGGCCACGCGTTGACGCTGGCCGCCCGACAGCTGTTTCGGTTTGCGCTCCAGCATCGGCCCGAGCTCGAGGATGCGTGCTGCTTCGCCGACCTTTTTCTCGACTTCGGCTTTTGGTACGCCGGCCAGATCGAGGGCAAACGACATGTTTTTACGCACGCTCATGTGCGGGTACAGGGCGTAGGTCTGGAACACCATCGCCAGGTCGCGCTTGGCTGGGCTGACTTCGGTGATGTCGCGGCCATCGAGTTCAATGGTGCCGCCGCTGACTTCTTCCAGGCCGGCGATCAGCCGCAGCAGCGTGGATTTGCCGCAGCCCGACGGGCCGACGAAGACCACGAATTCCTTGTCGTTCACTTCCAGGTCGATGCCTTTGATGATGGAAAAGCCTTCGAAGCCTTTTTGCAGATTCTTGATTTTCAGGTTGGCCATGGTGATGGGCCTCCGCTTTTAGTTATTCAGATTGAGCCGCGCACGCTTTGTGCAGGCGCCGGCTTGCTGGCGATGACGGCCTCGAGAGCAATGCAATATCCAAGGGCCTCATCGCCAGCAAGCCGGCTCCTACAAGAGATCGTGGCGTGTCAGTAATCTTCATTTCACCGCGCCGAACGACAGGCCGCGGACCAGTTGTTTCTGGCTGATCCAGCCGAAGATCAGGATCGGCGCGCAAGCCAGCGTGGACACCGCCGACAACTTGGCCCAGAACAGGCCTTCCGGGCTCGAGTACGAAGCGATCAATGCGGTCAGTGGCGCGGCTTTCGAGGAGGTCAGGTTCAACGACCAGAACGCCTCGTTCCAGCACAGGATCAGCGACAGCAGCACCGTGGAAGCCAGGCCACCTTTGGCAATGGGCAGCAGCACCCGGACCATTTCCTGCCACAGCGTGGCGCCATCGAGGCGTGCGGCTTCGAGGATGTCTTTGGGTATGTCCTTGAAGTAGGTGTAAATCATCCAGACCACAATCGGCAGGTTGATCAGCGTGTAGATCACGATCAGCGCGATCCGCGTATCGAGCAGGCCAAAGCTCTTGGCCAGCAGGTAGATCGGCATCAGCACGCCCACTGGCGGCAACATCTTGGTCGAGAGCATCCACAGCAGCGTGCCTTTGGTGCGCTGGGTTTCGTAGAACGCCATCGAATAGGCCGCCGGCACCGCGATCAGCAGGCACAGGGCCGTGGCGCTGAACGAAATCACCACCGAGTTCCAGGCGAAACTGAAGTAATCGCTGCGCTCGTTGATGTGCAGGTAGTTCTCCAGCGTCGGGGTGAAGATGAACTGCGGCGGCGTGGCGAACGCGTCGATTTCGGTTTTGAAACTGGTCAGCACCATCCAGAAGATCGGGAAGAAGATCAGGATCGCGATGGCCCAGGCCAGGGTGCCGAGCAGCAGGCTTTGCAGACGGCGGGATTGTTGAAGGGTCATGGCGCAGGCCTCAGGCTTTGTCTGTCAGGTTTTTGCCGATCATCCGCACCAGCACGATCGCCGCGATGTTGGCGATCACCACCGCGATCAAGCCACCGGCGGACGCCATTCCGACGTCGAACTGCACCAGCGCCTGGTTGTAGATCAGGTAGGCGAGGTTGGTCGAGGCGTAGCCGGGGCCGCCGTTGGTGGTGGTGAAGATTTCGGCGAACACCGAGAGCAGGAAGATGGTTTCGATCATCACCACGACGGCAATCGGTCGTGCCAGGTGCGGCAAGGTCAGGTGCCAGAAAATCGCGATCGGCCCGGCACCGTCGAGGCGTGCGGCTTCCTTCTGTTCCTGGTCGAGGGACTGCATGGCGGTCATCAGGATCAGGATCGCGAACGGCAGCCATTGCCAGGACACAATGATGATGATCGACAGCAGCGGGTAGTGCGCCAGCCAGTCTACCGGCTGCGCGCCGAACAGCTTCCAGACGTAGGCGAGAATCCCCGACACCGGGTGGAAAATCAGGTTCTTCCAGATCAGCGCACCGACGGTGGGCATGATGAAGAACGGCGAGATCAGCATCACCCGCACGATGCCGCGACCGAGAAACTCACTGGCCTCCAGCAACGCGCTGATCAACACCCCGAACACCACGCTGATCAGCAATACGCTGCCCACCAGCAACAGGGTGTTGGTGGCGCCGGGCATGAACCCGGAGTCCGTCAGGAAGTAGGTGAAGTTCTCAAGTCCCACGAACTCGTTTTCACCGGGATTGAGCAGGTTGTAGCGGATCATCGAGAAGTACAGCGTCATGCCCAGCGGCACGATCATCCACAGCAGCAACAACGCCACCGAGGGGCTGACCAGAAACCAGCCGGGATTGGCCAACCGGCTTTTACGCACCGGCTGGGGAATGTCCATGTGAGCTTTGGCAGTTGAAATATTCATGGCAAAGAACCGAGTCATACAGACCTGAGAAGATTCCATGTGGGAGCGGGCTTGCTCGCGAAAGCGGTGTGTCAGTCAACGTTGATGTCGAGGCTGTCGTCCCCTTCGCGAGCCAGCCCGCTCCCACATAAGGCGAGAGCGGGGACGCCAGGGTTACTTTGGATAACCCGCGCGCTTCATCTCGCGTTCGGTGGTTTGCTGGGCGGCAGCCAAGGCCTGATCGACCGTGGTCTGACCGATCAGCGCTGCCGAGAACGACTTGCCCACCTGAGTGCCAATCCCCTGGAACTCGGGAATGGTCACCAGTTGAATGCCGATGTAGGGCACTGGTTTGAGTGTCGGTTTGCTCGGGTCCGCCGCTTTCAGCGATTCCAGGGTCACTTTGGCGAACGGCGCGGCGCTCATGTAGGCGTCGCTGTAGGTCGAGGCCCGAGTGCCTGGCGGTACGTTGGCGATGCCGTCCTTTTCGGCGACCAGTGCGCCGTACTCCTTTGAAGTCGCCCAGGCACTGAAGGTTTTTGCCGCGTCCTTGGCTTTGGAACTGGTCGGGATCGCCAGCGCCCAGGAATAGAGCCAGGCTGATCCTTTATCGGTGGTCTGGTGCGGCGCGTAGGTGAAACCGACGTGCTCGCTGACTTTGCTTTGGCTCTTGTCGGTGACGAACGAACCGGCAACGCTGGCGTCGACCCAGATCGCGCACTTGCCGCTGTTGAACAGCGCCAGGTTTTCGTTGAAACCGTTGCTCGACGCGCCCGGCGGGCCGGACTTCTTCATGGTGTCGACGTAGAAGTTCAGCGCGTTTTTCCACTCGGGACCGGTGAATTCGGGCTGCCATTTCTCATCGAACCAGCGTGCGCCATAGGCGTTGGCGACAGTGGTGATCAGCGCCATGTTCTCGCCCCAGCCGGCCTTGCCGCGCAGGCAGATGCCGTACTGTTCTTTGTCTTTGTTGGTGAGTTTGCCGGCGAATTCGCCAATCTGTTCCCAGGTCGGGCGCTCGGGCATGGTCAGCCCGGCCTCCTTGAACAGGTCGGTTCTGTAGTAGGTGATGGAGCTTTCGGCGTAGAACGGCAGGGCGTACAGCGAACCCTTGACCGACAAACCTTCACGCACGGATGGGAAAACGTCGTCGAGGTCGTAAGTGGCGGGCAAATCCTTCATCGGTTCCAGCCAGCCCTTGGCGCCCCACAGTGCAGCTTCGTACATGCCGATGGTCAACACATCGAACTGTCCGCCCTGGGTGGCGATGTCGGTGGTCAGGCGTTGGCGCAGGACGTTTTCTTCCAGCACCACCCAATTGAGCTTGATGTCCGGGTGCTCGGCTTCGAACGTTTTCGAGAGCTTTTGCATGCGGATCATGTCGCTGTTGTTGACCGTGGCGATGGTCAGGGTTTGCGCGCCGAGGCTGACGCTACTGAGGGTCATGCAGGTGAGGGCCAGCAGAGCTTTTACCGAAGGTTGCATCGTGCACTCCTTTTCTGCGCCCGGTTGGGGGCAGAAGGACAGTTATTGTTTTTGTGTCTTCCTGGGGGGGAAGAATGTGCACTGATTACAGCCTTCAATTGAGGATGAGACAAATCATCCATCGCACTTGAATCGATACTATTTTGCACTGGTGTTAGAGGGGGGAGATACAAGGAAAGGCGTTGCAGGGGTAAACGGGCATCGGTTTTGTACAGGTTTTAATGGCCTCATCGCCAACAAGCTGATCTGGTCAAGTAATCCCGGACACCAGTTACGGTGTTTATGCCGCTTTTAGCTCCATAGCTATTGGCGACAGGTAGTTGTTGTAGCTGTGGAGCCTGGTGCGGTTGTAGTACATGAAGAAACGCACCATATCGGTTTTTGCTTCCTCGCTCGTGCTGTAGCCGTTGCGAGGGATCCATTCTGACTTCAGGGTGCCGAAAAAGCGTTCCGTTGGAGCATTGTCCCAGCACTGCCCGCGATGACTCATGCTCTGCGAAATGCCATGGCGCATCAGCTCTTCTTGAAACTTT
>NZ_BDAG01000026.1 GCF_002091715.1 Pseudomonas migulae NBRC 103157
AACTGGGATCCGCAGCTTCTTTTCAATAATGCCGGCTTCAAACGAGGGAGCTCCAGGATTTTCCCAGGGCTCAACGGGCCGATGTCCCAGCTGCTAAAGAGTATTGTCGACGAAGACGAAGTCTACGATCACCCGGTTCTTCTGCCCGAGGTTAAACGGTCTGGTCCGATGCGCTCGGCTATCGGTCCAGCAAGGGTGCCAGCAGTGCACACATGCCGCGCCAGTGCGAACCCTCCCAGTAAATCCGTTGGCAGGCGTCGCAGCGCAGAAAGCGCGAATAGAGGGCTCCAACCCGTGGAGGCACCTTCAGCCGGGCCAGGTCGGGGCTGATCTCGTGCAGCGGCAGGTTGCAATGCAGGCACAGGCTGAATGGCCGCGCGCTACGCGCCAGGTCGAGGCGCTCATACAATTCGCGCAGCTGCAGCGACGGTTTCAGGGCATGCACGTAACAGCCGTGGCTGATGATCCGCCGCTTGAGCAGCTCGCGGTCGCGGGTTAGCACGATGCGTCCTTGCTGCGCAGCGATCTCAGCGATCTCGCCATCCTCGAAGCCATTGTCGTAGAGGGTGTCGAAGCCGCTCATGCGCAGCAGACTGGCCAGCCCGCCCAGGTGTGCATCAGCGACGAAGCGCAGCACCCGTAAAGGTTGTGCTCGAACCTTTAGCAGCGGGCTGATGTCCAGCGCTTCGAACTTGGGATATACCGCCAGCCGGTCATCGTCGAAGATCATCCGCTCGAAGCCCACCGACTCGCCGTTTAGCAACACCAGTTCGACCTCAGTGTGCGGTATCCCGAGCGCCTCGATCATGTGCTTGACGGTCGCCCCCTGCGCGCACTTGCAGGTGAATGACTGCCGCCGCCGTTCGGCCGGCAGGAAATCGTTGAGCTCCTCGTAGAAGCGGAAAGTTGCACTGGTCATGCTGAACAGTATGGCTCTTTTGGGGCCGCTGCGTGGTCCGGAGGGAGCAAGCTCCCTCGCCACAGGAATGCGTTTGATGCGGGATTACTCAGGGGCTCCAGACCACCAGGATCAAAAGAGCGCGGCATGTGTATCGCAGTGTATCCAGAGCCGCTGTACAGATGCTGATGTACAAATGCCCCTCGATCCGGATACATCCGGGATACACGGATGCAGTCAAATAACCTGGCCTTAGCGAGAAAGCAAACGCACCTCGCACCACGGCTTACCGCCCTGGTGGCATGACCCTAAACGGCCTCACCGCACACCGTATCCGGAGTAATAACCATGTCCCGTCTCTCGAACAAATCCCGTATTGGCCTGATGGCTGTTTCGCTGGTTGGCTGCATGAACCTCGCGTCGTCCGCTTTCGCTGCTGAAGCACTGCCTCAAGGCTACCAACTCGCCGCAGCGGAAAAGACCAGTGAAGGCAAGTGTGGCGAAGGCAAGTGCGGTGCCAGCGAAACCGGCGCCAAGGCTGGTGAAGGCAAGTGTGGCGAAGGCAAGTGCGGCGCCAGTGAAACCGGCGCCAAGGTCACCAAGGCTGGTGAAGGCAAGTGCGGTGAAGGCAAATGCGGCGACGCTTCCTTTGCACGTACAGACACCGATCACGACGGCCGTGTTTCCCTGAAAGAATTGCTGGCTGTGGCCCCGAAAGGCGGTGAGGAATTCAAGGCGATGGATACCAACAACGACGGCTTCCTCTCTGAAGGCGAGGTCTACAAATTCCGCACTAACCAGTTCACCTCCAATGGCAAGAAAGTGCCGACCGAGCTGTTCACTAAAATGAGCAAAGCGCAGAACTGATAGCGGGTACTGCCGACTGCTACGACGCCGGTGTGGCGAGATAGAGTTTTCCCTATCTCGCCACACCGGCGTTTATTTGTTATTCAAAGGAATGCTCAAGCAAGGATCAGGGGTGACTCAGGCAGGCTGCAGGTTTTGCCGGGAATGCCTCGCCGGCGGCCTTGTCGCAGACGCTGATGACAATGGAAGGCGTCATTGCCTTTACTGCTCAGACCGTCAATCGCGATGCCGAACTCCTGCAACGTCGCAAGGCTGCGCGGCAGAACCTGCCCCTTGAGGAAGCTACTGAAGTGGTCCAACTCAATCTAGAGCAAACTCCACGACACCCCGACATACACGCCCAAACCTTCACCCGGCGTAGATCGTGCTGCGTCCAGCCCTTTGTCGTCATAGCCCGGAGTGACGGTGACGGCATAGTGCTTGTCAGTCAGATTGCGTATATCCAGCCAGGTCTGCCAGTCGCCCTTGACCGCGTTGTAACCCAGAGTCGCGCCGAACAGCGTATAGGGATCGGCGTAATAGCTGTTGGCGTAATCCACCGCAACTTTGGACACCCACTGCGTGTTGAGCGCGGCGAAAAAGCCTTGCGGCCAGTCGTAGCGCAGCTCGCCCTGGTTGTAGTGCATCGGCAGGCCCGGCAGACGGTTGTCACCGAAGCGGTCGTCATCGCGGTAGTGGAAATCACTGAAGGTGTAGCTCTGGCGCAGGCTCAGTTGGCCGCCATCGTCCCGCGACCACAGGGTGCTTTGCAGGCTGGCTTCCACGCCCTGGTGCACGGTGGGGCTGGCGTTGAGCTCGTAAGGCGTGGTGGCGGTGGCGTCGGGGAGCACCGAGAGCAACTCGTGGCGCACTTGGGCGAAGTACCAGGCCAGGCTCCATTGCCCCATCGCGCTGTCGCCACGGCCGCCAATTTCCAGGGTGGTCGCGGTCTGGTTTTGCAGCTTGATCGGGTCGCGCTGCGCACCTGTGGCGACGCCACTGCCTGCCGGGAATCGAATGTTGGAACTGTAGATCAGCGACCAAGGGTGTGGCGCTTCGACCGAGCGGCTGAGATTGCCGAACAGTTGCAAATCAGGCGTCAATTGATAGCGCAAGCCTAAACGTGGGGCGTAGTCCCAGTCGTTCAGGCTGGTCTTGCCGCCTCCTTGCGGATAGGTCACGGCACTTTCGCGGCGGGTGTAGATCGCGGCAAGACCGGTCGTCAGCCACAGGTCGTTGGCAATCTCCAGGTCGTTGCTTATATGCAGGACGGTGTCCGAGCCCTGATAGGTGAAATTGCGAATGTGTGTGCCTGGCGTGTAGCGGGCGGTGTTGCCGGTGGGGATGCGCACCCATTCACTCGCGCCGGCATTGGGCAGGTGCTTGGTCACTCGCAGGCCCAGAGTACTGCGGCTTTCCATACCCCAGAGTGTGTCGCGACGCTTGTAGTCGAACGTGCCGCTGACATCCGTGTACGCGACCTTCAGGCGGTTGGGCCCCTCGCGCAAGTCCATGGGATAGTCGTGGTAGACAAGGCCGGTCTGGATGCTCGAATCGTCATCGATATAGTAAGTGGTCTTGTTGCCGATGAAGGTACTGCCCGGCTGCTCGCGGCTGTCATCCCGCGACACGTAAGCGGGGTTGGCCGCCCGTGAGTCGTGCTCGATGGAGCGCTTGGTCACCCGCCCGGCGAGCTCGTTGTCGGTCTGGCGATAGCGCAGGTAGAAACGCGTTTCCAGGTTCGGGTTGAAGCGATAACCGAAGTTCGCGATGACGCCCTGGCTCTCGCTGGCGGTGTGGTCCTGGTAGCCATCGGAACTCGCGTCGGTCATGGACACGTAGTAATCGAAATCGCCCAGCACCTGACCGGAGCTGACCTGGCGTTGCTGATAACCGTGGCTGCCCATGGCGTAGCGCACCTGCAACCGCGGTGCGTTGTAGCCGGTGTGGCTGACGTAATCGATCGCGCCACCCAAGGCCAGGGCGCCCCGGTCGAAACCGTTGGCGCCGCGCAGCACTTCCACGTGGTCGAGCCACAGCGGTTCCAGCAATTCGTAGGGCGTGCCGCCCGGGCCGGTCAGCGGCAGACCGTCGAGCATGCTGTACAAACCCGAAGCATGGGCGCCTGGTGCACGGTTGATCCCCGACCCGCGGATCGAGATTTTTACTCCTTCGTTACCCGCAGACTGGGCATAGACGCCCGGCTGATACGCCAGCACATCCTGGTTGCTGGCCACGCGGCCCTGCAAGGGGCGGCGCAGATCAACCACATTGGTCCCACCGGGCACTTCGGCAAGGCGGGCTTCGGCGTCCTCGACTGACGCGTCTTCGCCGCTCCGGTCCTCAGCCCCGATCAGCACTTGTCCGAGCTCCAGGCCCTGGGCTTCGGCAACGGGCGGACAGACAAGGGCCAAGCCCAGCAGCGCAGCGGGCAAGGATTTGGGCGAGGGCATTGAGAAACTCCAGACGGACAGGAACGGGCAGTGAAGAACTGCGACGCATAGAAGAACGAAGGAAACACATGGCAATTTTGTTTTTTGGCCAGGAAACGGGGAGGGCAGGATTCTCCTGCTATCCCGTCATGCGTCGTTGCAGAAATGCGCGCCCCGCGCACATGACCGTACGCCTAGTTTCTGCACTCGGCTAACACCACCTGGCAAGTATCCGGCGTGCCACCGGAGCGGCCGGCATAGCGAATGCAGTTATTCAGGGATTTCTGGCGCGCCATGTTCAAGGTGTCCCCCCAAGCGAGGCCGCCCTCACCGGAAGTGGGCAGCGCTTTGGCATAACAGCTTGAGCCAGCGTTTGAGACCGAATAGCGAGGAGTGGGCGATTTACCTGAACATCCCGCCAGCAACGCGAGGTTGATGGCGAGCAGTGAAGGCAGGATCCATGACGAGCATTGACGTGCTGTTTTTCCGGTCATGGCGTTTACCTGCAAGAGGCGGCTAGCAGCGTGTGTGTAGTCGTGTACTTATCAGATTAGACGGTGGGCTGAGGTTGCGAGCCAAGGGCCGCGACTCCTCACCCACCGCTCGTCGTCGAGACGTCAAATAATCTTCGACACCTTGGGCCTGCCAGACCGGCCCGGCCTATTTCCTGCGGGCCCGACTGACCCTGAGCATGCCGGGTCTGGGACGCACGCGCCCCAACTGTTACTGGTTTTGGCACTTCCGACACCATCGCATACGACGTATAGTTTCAGTCTTGCAAGACTGGCCAAAGAGAATGTCCATGAAAACTACCGACAAGACAGCCGCCCTCGACCTGAAGCTTTCCGAATTCCTGTGCTTTGCGGTCTATTCCTCCAACCTCGCCTTCGGCAAGGCTTACAAGCCAATGCTCGAACGGCTGGGACTGACCTATACGCAATACATCACTCTCGTTGCGTTGTGGGAAGAAGACAATCAGACCGTTGGCAGTCTCGGCGAAAAGCTTTTTCTTGAATCCAACACCCTCACGCCAATCCTGAAGAAGCTGGAAGCGATGGGTTATCTGCTGCGCCAGCGCGACCCGGAAGATGAACGCCAGGTGCGGATCAGCCTCACAAAAGAAGGGCGAAAACTGCGTGAAGGCCTCACGGAAGATGGTTTCCCGCAAACCGGTCTTGACCCTGACGATTTCGTGCAAATGCAGAAGGCAATCGTGAAACTACGGGGCAATCTCATCCGTTCGACGAAAAACAGGGAATAAAACATCTGTAGCGGGCTCAAGCCAGCAGTTTGGTGATCCACCGGGCCTGCCGGGCGACGTCCTGCATCTTCTCCTCGGGCACGGCCTGCCGCGCTCGGGCGAAGTGGGTCAGGGTCTGCTGCTTATGACGCAGGATGCGCTGCCACTTGACCAGAAACGCGGGGCTGCGTTTCTTCATCTGCAGCGGGCCGAAGTACAGCTCCTCGGGGGTGTACATCACCGACCCTGTGCGCTCGGCGACGATGATCTCGTAGTCGAAGCGGTTTTCCCGCAGCACCTCCTCGAAGAGGATTCGGTAGCCATTTTCCATCAGCCATTGACGCAGTGGTTGCTCGCCGCCGTTGGGCTGCAGGATCAGGCGCTCCTGGCCGCTCAGGCGCGTCTTGCCGCTGTCGAGGATATCGCGGATGGTCTCGCCGCCCATGCCACAGATGCTGATCGCCGTGATTCCGTCTGCCGGCTCGATCGCCGCCAGGCCATTGCCCAGGCGCACGGTGATCCGCCGGTCCAGGCCGTTCTCGCGCACGGTGCGCTCGGCCGAGCGGAACGGCGTCTCTGCCACTTCGCCGGCCACCGCCGCCGCGATGGCGCCACGGCGCATCAACGCCACCGGCAGGTAACCGTGATCCGAGCCGATATCGGCCAGGCGCGCACCTGCTGGCACCTGCGCCGCCACGCGCTCCAGGCGCATGGACAATGTCTGTTCGTTCAACTGCCGCCCCTTTTCACCACGAACGTCCGGCACCTTTGGCCGGATCGGGACGCGATTCTGCCGAGCTACGCCGTGCATTACAAATGCCTGCTATCGGACCGTTAACCTTTACGCAACTGTGCCGGACTCACGCCAAGGCGTTGCTTGAAGGCAGTCGCCATGTGCGCCTGGGAGTTGAAACCGCAGGAGAGGGCGATCTCCGACAGGCTGGCGGTTGAATCGCGCAGTCGGGCACGGGCCTTGGCGAGGCGTCGGTCGATCAGGTAGCTGTGCGGGCTTTTGCCCGTCGCGTTCTTGAATGCCCGCATGAAATAGCCTTCGGACAATTCAAGCAATCCTGCCATCGCCTGCACACTGAGCGGGCCCTCAAGGCCAGCGTCAATGAACTCATCGAGCAGGCGCATACGGCGGTGGGTGATAGAACCCTGGAGCGGTACCGACAACGCGTCGTGCCCCTTCGCCCGTTCAGCCAGGGCAAGTGCCCAGGCTTCCCAATCGTCATCCACCGAGGCATTCAACAGCACGCTGCGCATTCGTCGCGCGAGGCTCATGGCCTGCGGATCAATACGATTGTTGAAGGCACGATCGCCCATCCATTCCATACCTTCGGTGTGTATGACCCGCAGGTACTCACCGCCGCTGGATGACTCGGACAACACGTCGCAACCGGCCGGTACGAACGCCAGGCTATTGGGCGTGGCGACGAAGGGGTGCACCCGGTCGCTGCCGATCGCGTGCAGGCCGCGCTGGCTGTCGAAGGCAAAACCGATCGCCGCATGGGTCGCTATATATCGGGCGGTGTAGGCGCAGCCGGGCAACAATTCGATCGCCCAGGGGCCGGCCTCGACACGGCGGATCGGTTCAGAAACGAGCGATGGCTGCTGACGGTTTCGATGGCTCATGAACACCATAGTAGTGAAGAGGGCGCACAAAAGTCAGGTCGGTTTTTTGAAAGCCAGCGCAGTGCACCCCTTCCTAGACTGGGAAAAACCTCAGGGAAGCTGCTTCATGAACAGACTGACTCGCGACGATATCGAACAAGCCGCTCGCCACGTATACCAGGTCATGCCCGCCACCGCCCAGTACCCTTGGCCATTGCTGGCGGAGCGGCTGGGTTGCACGGTGTGGGTCAAACATGAAAACCACACGCCGACGGGCGCTTTCAAGGTGCGCGGCGGCATTACCTTCATGCACTGGCTCAAACGCGAGCACCCGGACGTGAAGGGCATTGTTTCAGCGACCCGCGGCAACCATGGCCAGAGTCTGGCGCTGGCGGCAAGCGCGCTGGGTTTGCGGGCGTTGATCGTCGTGCCGGAAGGCAATTCGCCGGAAAAGAACAATGCCATGCGCGGCTTCGGCGGCGAAGTGGTTGAGTACGGCCGCGATTTCGATGAAGCCCGTGAAGAAGCTGCACGTCTGGCACAAGCGCATGGCCTGTACCTGGTGCCGCCATTCCACACCGAGTTGGTCAAAGGCGTGGCCACGTATGCGCTGGAACTGTTCCAGGCGGCGCCGAACCTGGATACCGTCTACGTACCGATTGGCTGTGGCTCGGGGATTTGCGCGGTGATCGCCGCCCGCGACGCGCTGGGCTTGAACACCCAAGTGGTGGGTGTGGTTTCCACAGAGGCTGCGGCTGCAAAGTTATCGTTTGAGGCGGGTGCCCTGTGCGAAACCGCCTCGGCGAATACCTTTGCCGACGGCCTCGCCGTGCGCAAGCCAGTTCCCGAGGCTTTCGCCATCTACGGGGCAGCGGCGGCGCGAATCGTATCCGTCAGCGACAGCCAGATAGCCGAGGCTATGCGCATCTATTACACCGATACCCACAACCTCGCTGAAGGGGCAGGTGCGGCGGCCCTGGCAGCACTTATTCAGGAGCGTGAAACCATGGAGGGCAAAAGGGTCGGGGTGATTCTGTCTGGGGGGAATGTCGACCGAGGGGTGTATGCGAGCGTGATTGCCTCAGGCCCTCATGCGTGAATGGATGCCTGTATCCCACAAATGCGAGGCATCTGTGTCTATCGAGAATGTCGCTGGATGGCTACGGTCTACAGACACTCTTTGATTGATGAGGCAACCATGGATCTGACGGCTGTTCCCTTTGGTACGACCGATTGGTCGACTGTCGAAGCTGTCCAGCATGCCGGACAAACGGGTACCGCCTGGTGGCGAACCTGCCAGTTTGGGTCGACCCGCGTGCGGATGGTTGAATACAGTCCCGGCTATCTGGCCGATCACTGGTGCTGGAGAGGTCATATCCTGTTGTGCCTGGAAGGCGAGTTGCACACGGAACTGGAGGATGGTCGCCAGTTCACGCTCACCGCCGGGATGAGCTATCAAGTGGGTAGCAACGCTGAGGGGCATCGATCGTTCAGCACCACGGGTGCCAGGTTATTCATTGTGGATTGATTCCGGGACTGACCTTTTCGACCCATGGCAGCCTTTTGTGGAAGCCAGGAACGCACTACTCACAGGCATCAATTACAGCTTTCCTGGCGCGTTTGATTTGCAGCTTGATGTCAGTCGTTATTCGCTGTTTTGTGACTTGCTGTTCGAGAAACAGCTGACTCTCCTGGTTTTTCAACTCTGCATCGGCTGCCGCTTCCTGCGCCTCCAGCTCGGCGGCGTGTGCCTCTATGACGGCTTCCACCTCGGCATTATTTTTTGCCGTATCCAACGCCCTGACCAATTTGCCGACCTCAGTATTCTCGGCCTCTGCCAACGCTTCGACAGACAGCCCGGCAACCATCGCCCGGGCTTGGATTTCCAGGTTTTTCATATGCTCCTGTGCAATCTTGCACACGGTATCCTTTCGCTCGCTCTCGATAGACGTCCAGGCCATAAACTCATGCGTCGTCATGATAATCACCGAGATAACGATGGCGGCCCCAATCAATTCGCCTCTCACGTTTCGCAACCTCAACCGCCAAGGGGAACAGAGTTTTCTTGAGTGATTACCCAAGTCCATTCGAGGAATTTAAAGCGTAGCAGGGCTTAGGGCTCTGAAAAGTATGAGAGGGATACCTTGCCATGGGCCTGTTGTTCGAGGGTGACAGGGTTCGTTTCGAGGGCGCGCAGCCCGGCAGCGGAATTTGAACTCCCGATCCAGGGGCTGACTCCAGTGTTTTCAAACAGCCTGGACCCGTAGCTGTTATCGAGACTGCGGCCAGTGATCCTCAATGTCATGCCATGGCGCCTTGGACGTCGCCTCGACATGCTTCTGTTTGTCGCTGGTAAAGGGCGTGTCCAGCGTACCGAGGGCTATGGATATCCAACCGGAGTATTCGCCCTGGCTATTTGACCAGAAGAGCGACGAACCGCAGCGAGTGCAAAACTGGCGCTCGACAGATTCAGAGGACGAGTAAGACTGGATCTCATCGTCACCCCGTACCAGAACAAAGTCGCCACGCAACACACTGCCGTAGCTCGCAAATGCGGCGCCATGGCTTTTGCGGCATTGGCTGCAATGGCAGTGCGAAACTGCTTTGGGGCGTGACCGCAGCTGGTATTGGACGGCACCGCAAAGGCAGCTGCCCTGCAACGTATCAGTCATTTTTAGTGGCGATCCACTGATGAGGGGACGGCACTTTAAGCGGTGGGCAGATGCAGTGTCGAGCGACTGCTCAAGGCGATTGTTCCCCGGTGCAAGAGATCGCTTTTGCCCGAAAGCACGCGCCTGACGTTTCCCTGTCTACTATCGCCCCAATTGCTCCACCAACTCAGGCGTCACGTAATGCGGCCCGTCGAACAGGTAGAGCGGGTAACCGTCATAGGCGGCCAACTGCGGTTTGAGCTCGGCGGCGGTGGCGGAACGGAATCCGCCACCGAAGTTGGGGCGGAAGGCTTCGACGATGATCCGCACCCGGTCTTTGCCCAGACGCTGGCGCAAGGCGTCGGCGTAGGTTCGGGCGACGGGTGCGGTGCGGGCGTAGACACCGACGCCATCCTGGAAAAACACGCCAATGTCATTTGGCAGCCACTGCTTGAGCCATTCGGCGGTGGCGGCGGGGCCGATATTGGCGCCGTCGTAAACGCTGATCCACAAGGGTCGCGGCAGCTTGGCGAGCAGGGCAGGCAGTTCTTTGGCGCGTGTCCAGCTGGGGTCGACTTCAGCAGGGAAATACCAGCCGGTGACGTGCAGCGGCGTCGGCAGTTTGGCGATGCGTTCCGAGACTTTAGCCAGTTGCTCGATGTTGTCCCGCGAGCGATTTTCGCTGAAGTAACCCGCCAGGCCGAGGATCACATCTTGCGCCCACGGCGCCTTGGCGATACGCGCCCAGTCGGGCAGCACTGGCACGCTGGGCAGGCCGGTACCGGGAACAAATGCCTGATCGTCGACGACGGTCCATTGCACCAGCAGTTCACGTGCACCGAGTTTTTCCCAGTGGCCTTTGATGCCGACCGTCTTGTTGTCCGGCTGCCAGACGATGCCGACAATCCCCGGGCTCAGGGCCTTGTTAGTCATGTAGAGCATGCTGATTCCTGCGCTGAGGGTGACGGCAAACAACAGCGCTGCCACGGTTGCGCGGCTGGCGGTGTAGCCAAAAATATTCACGGCAGTGCCTTGTTGATGCGTTGATGCCATTGGCTCAGTGAGGTGACGCCCTTGGCGTTCCAGTTGGCAGTCGCATCGGGGCCAAGGTGGAACTGCCCCTCATTGAATTGCCAGACGATCACTTGCGGCTTGTGTTGGGCAAAATCCGCCGACTCCAGGTATTGCAGCAGCGTAGCCCACGGGCCGACATCGCCGGGGTTCCAGGTCAGTGCGACGGGGCGGTCCAGGGCATTGGAGAGCTTCTGGGTAAAACCCAGGTAAGGCTGGACAAAGCTGTTACCAATGACTTGCACCGGTGCCGGCGCGTCATCGATCAGCAAATCGTTTTCTGCCTGATGGCGAACGGTGTAGATGTCGCGGCCAATCGCCTTGCGTTTGATTGCCGGCAGAAAGTTGCTCGCCAGGTCGCCGAACGCGCGGCGGTCGAACCACTGGCCCAGTGCGGCGCCACTACCGGGTTCGCCTTGTAGCCGGTAGCGTTTGGTAATCAGTTGCGCCGTGGCGTCGGCGGTGTTTTCGGCGCTCCAGGCGGTCCAGTGATAGTCGGCGCGGTAAAACGCGGTTTGTTTGCCTTGCTCGGTGTTTTGCAGGATGGGCTTGATGTTCAGCGTGCTCAGGCCGGCGCGAGAGAGGTCACTTTGCAAGTGGTCGTAACGCTGCATCACCGCCGCGCTGATCGGTTGATCGGCGGGCAGGCGCTGGGCATAGAACGGCGCTTTCATCGGCACCACCAGCACGACCAGCCCGATGTGTTCGCGTTCGAGTTGTTGCTGGAGTTCCTTGACCAGCGCAATGTTGCGGGCAGTGCCGGTGTTGTCGACCTTGCTCAGGCTTTCCCAGGCCGGGAACAGCCACCCGCCGTTGCCCGTGATCACTGCCGATGACGCTTGAACGGCCGTGCCCGAAAGGCTCAGCAGCAGACCCGCAATCACGGTGGAAACTGCCCGGCGAGGGGTAAAGCGATCGTGCTTGAAAGGAGAGGTCATGGCGCGGTCTGGTCCACAAGGCCAATCAATCGTGGCGCCTGGCCGGAGCCGATCAGGAACAGGCTGTAACGGTCGCCGGCCTTGAAGGGTTCCAGCTTCAACGGCAGGCTTTTGTGCTCGTTGCAGCTGGCAACCAGCGTCGCCTGCACCGGGTTGATCGTGCGCTGGGCTTGTCCGTTGAACGGCACCTGACTGAATACCGGAGCGCCATTGGCCAATTGGACGTTGGCCTTTTCGCAACCGCTGCCCAGGTTGTACACGTTGAGTTCGGCGCGCAGGTCTTTACCGCGCTGGGGCGGGTCGATCACCAGGCGTGGTGCACGTGCCGGATCGCTGTCGAGAATCAGCGTGACCCACGCACTTTTGGGTGCGCTCAGGCCCTGTATCTGGCGACCATTGACGGTGACCTGCAACGGCTGCCGCGAGTCGACGACCTGAAAGGGACTGGCCACTGTACTCGGGGCGGAGAGGGTGAGGCTCAGGCCTTGGCCTACCTGTACCTGCATGGCCGTGTCGGATGGATTGACCACCCGCAACCATGCCGAACCCTCGGGCAATTTTGGCGCGTACAACTGGGCAATTTCGGGAGCGGCCTGGGCCCACGACGGGAACAGGCCTAGGCCCAGCCACAAACAAATTCGAACGTTCATGCAAGTCCTCAATAGGAATAAGTCAGGCGACCGAATACGCCTTGAGCGCGGTCATCGCCCAACACCTTCACGCGGTATTGCAGGGAAAAATCCACGTAGGAGCGTGGGGCGTTGTACGTGTCCTCGCGGAACCAGTAGCGGACGTTATTGCCGACACCCACGCCCCCGGCCTTGCCGGACGATGATTCGGTGCTGCCGTCGGCATCGGTCCCGCTGTTCATTTTCGAGTCGTAATCGAACGCGGCCACCACATGGGGGAAACTGACCCAGCGCGAACCCGCGCCGCCAATGGCGTAGCTGCGACCGACCTGCCATTCGCTGTTGAAATAGTCCCGCGAGTCGTTGATGTAATGACCGCCTTCAGCGAAGAACTGCGAGGTCCACCAGCTGGAGGCATCGACCCGTAGATCGGTGCCCACGCTTGCGCCATAACCCAGGCGCACCAGCCAGTCACCATCGACGTCCGATGATCCAATCGGGAATGTGCGTTCGACGGCGGCCATCACGTTCAGCGACGTGAACGGTTTGACCCGGGCTCCGACGGCGCCTTGCAGCGCGTCGAAACCGGTATCCGAATCGCCGTTCTTGCTCCACAGCGTGTCGGTGACGCGGCCGTAGAGTTCGACAAAGCGAGCGTTGCGATAACCCAAAGGGCGCCAGGACAGTTCGGTGCTGTTTTGCAGGCTGTCATTGCTGCTGCTGCCGCTACTGGGCGCTGAACTCAGGCCACTGCTGGAATTGTTGCCGCGATAGCTGGTGGTGCTGGTCAAGCCGATCCTGCGCGACACATCGCCCACCGCTCGGCGGGTGTCGAACAGCTGCTGCGCAGGCATGTCCAGATCACCGGACGCTTGCGCATCGATGACGCGTTTGAAGTAGGCGACGGCTTGCTCGTCGTCATTGACCCGCATGGCGTTATAGGCCGCGTCCTGCGTGGCTGTCGGCGTGAGTCGGGTGACGGCGTCGGACTTGCGAAATGACGCGTGTGCACCGTCGTCATCGCCGGCCTGGACCGACAAATAAGCGATCTGCAAATCGCTCATCGACTCCAGTTCGCCGGTGTCCCGCGCTTGTTGCAATCGTTCGCGCGCGGTCCGGCGCTGGCCGATGGCGGCATACAGGCTGGCCTCTTCGTAAGCGGGCAAACTGCCCAGCGCCAAGGCTTGGGTAAAGTCCTGACGTGCACCGGAATCGTCGCCCGATTGCTGACGCAGGCGACCGCGTTGGGCCAACAGTTGGGCGTCATCGCCGGTGATCTTCAGGCCTTCGCTGGCCGCCGCGATGGCTTCGGGCACACGTTTCTGTTCGCTCAGAGCACTGACCAGCAGACGTCGGTAAGCCGGATTCTGCGGCGCGCGGCGAATGGCTTCACTTGCCAGTGCACCCGCTGTTGCCGGGTCTTTGCGAGCCAGCGCTGCGTAGGCCTGCCCGGCCATCTCGGTTCCGCCGTCACGCTGGTTGCCCGGCCAGATATCGCAGACCAGGCCGAACGCGGTTTCCTGACAGTTCAAGGCCGGTGCCGGGAAGCGGGCCACAGCGTTTGAGCCGTTGACTTTCTGTCGCAACGCCATGCGAGCGGCGGTGCGTCGGCGGGCCACTTCACCGTTGTCATCGTCGGCCAGCGGCTGCAGATGATCGAGCGCTTGTTGCGGCTCGCCGTGGGCCAGTGCGGTGTCGGCGGCGAAGAAACGAATGTCGCGGGTTTCTGTTGCCAGCAGGCCATCGATGGCCAGGGCATGATTCAGGTCCGCCTGGGCCGCCTGGGTTTTGCCCTGTCGATCAAGGGCATAACTGCGCAGAATCCACGGAGCGATTTCCCCATCGTCCTGGGCCAACGCGCCTGACGCGGCCAGCTCGGCGCCACGGTAGTCGTTGGCAGCGAGCAGGGCACTGATCAGCAGTTGCTGATTGGCGCCGATTTCCGGCGCCCAGGCCACGGCTTTCCTGGCCTGGTCCACGGCCAGCTGCACATGGCCTTGCTCCAGGGCGCGATACCCCGCAACCGCCAGTGGCGCCGCCAGTTGCCGACGAATCGCTTCGCGGCGCATCAGCAACGTATCGTCGTTCGGGAACACTGCCAGGGCCTGGATGGTAGCCTGATCTGCGTCTTGCAGATGTTGCTGGCGCTGCAAGGACTCGATCAGCAGCAGTCGATAATCCATGCGTTTGGGTGCCTGCGCGATAGCGTTACGTGCCGCTTGAGCCGCCGCGCCGAAGTCATCGCGATCATAGGCCTTGAAGGCTTTTGCCGCGGCACCGAAGCCGGGGGTCTGTCGGGACTGCGGATAGCGCTTGGGATGGTCACGCAATTCCTTGTCGCGCTGGGCCAGCGTAATCAGCGTATTCAGGCGCGTGATGTCGGCGCGCTGACGCAAGGCTTCGCGGGCCTTGGCGATGGCCAGGTCATAGTCTTTACGCTCATAGGCGCTGTACGCCTCGTTGGCGGTGACATAGGCCGGGCCGGTCAGTGGCAGCGGCAATGTTTCGCCGTGCACAAGCGCGGGCAGCAGGCTCAGCCCCGTGGCCATGAGGGTCAACAAGGGGCGGTTCATGCCGGAAGCTCCGCAGGGTAATGGCTGTGCTGACGTGCCACGGCCTTTTCGATGGTGGCGCGAGACAACACGCCGCTGTCGACCAGATAGTCGCCGATGCGTCCGTGACGCTGCGGGCGGTACTGCAGCATGGCGCGGTTGAACTCGTCGCGATCCAGCAGGCCCATTTCTATCAGCAGGTCACCCAGCAGTGGCGCGCGGGCATCCGGCACGGCCTGGCCATCGCGCACGTTCAGTTGACGCAACTGCGCAACGATTTCGCTTTCCCGGGCAATCAGCTGCACCGGTTCGCTACCCAATACCTCGCTGACCTGTTGCAGGCCGGCAGCCGGCAACGGGCTGGCAACGGCAACTTGTGCGCGGCCGTCGGCATTCAAGCCAAGCGGCACGACGCGCCAGCGCAGGGCGAATTCATCGTCCAGGGTCAGGGTCGACGACTGCGCCTTGCCGGCCACATCGAACACCCGCGGCAGATCGTTCTGGAAGGCGATGGCTTCCGCCAGTGTCTCGTCATCCAGCCAACCGTTGCTGAGCAAAATCCGCCCCAATGGCATGTGCCGGGTTTTCTGTTCGGTGAGGGCGCTTTGCAGATCGGTTTCGTTGATCGCCTGCCAGGACAGCAACACGCTGCCCAGCTTGCGCGGTGCGGCCGCGACCAGGTCGGTGGACGGGAAGTCGTGCATGGTCTTGTCCCACACCAGTTTGCGGTTCATCACCTTGCCGACGATGAACATGCGCCACGCGCGGGAGGCGGCCATGAAGTTGACGAAGTTGCCCACGACCATGCGCGGGATCGACAGCAAGCCATGCTGCCAGCCGTACAGCACGGTGGTGAAATAGCAGCGGTGGGCGATACGCCAGGCCAACGCAATACCGTTGGCCAGCAGCAGGTATTTGATGAAACCGTTGGTCTCGAACGGCGTCGGGAAACTCACGTCCCACAGCCCGCTCTGGCGCAGGATGATCAGGCCCAGCAGTTGCACCAGAATCACATAGGCGATGATGCTGACGAACGCGGTCACCACGCCTTTGCGGTCGCGGAACAGCAAATAGCGGTTGGCCAGCGAGCCGTTCCAGCCCATTTGTTCCCAGCCTTGCAGGCCGATGCCCAGCGTCCAGCGAGCTTTCTGGCGAAAAGCGGTGCGAAAGGTATCGGGAAAGAATTCGCGCACGCACAACGGCATCTTCAGGGTCGATTCGTAAGGCTTGCGAAACCAGGATTTGCGCAGCACGCGAAACTGCACCGGGAAACGCACGAAGATCGCGTTCATGCCGACCTTGGCCAGGCGTGCGCCAACGTCGTAGTCCTCGGTGAGGCTGTCGGTGTTGAATGGCTGGTTCTGGGTTTCCCCGGCCAGCACACGCAGGGCGCGATGGGAGAAACAGGTCCCGACCCCGGCGGACGGCACGGTATCGGTCATGCTTTCACGCACCACCAGATCCTTGCCGTGCCATTCGGCGAATTCATCCATGTAGGTGCCGGCCACCCATTCGTACCAGTTGCGCTCCAGTGACACCACGGGCAACTGAATCATGTCCTTGCGCGGCAGCAGGTAGTTGAACAGGCGCAATTCCATCGGGTGCAGCACGTCTTCGCTGTCGTGCAGAACCACGCCGGCGAAGGTCATGCCGTGGGTTTTTTCGTGCAGGAAGATCGCCTGAATCACCCAGTTCAGGCAGTCAGCCTTGCAGGTCGGCCCGGCATGCGGGACTTCCACGCGATGCAGTTGCTTGTAGCGCCGACGCATGCGCTCCACTTCATCGATGGTGCGCTGGTCGTTGATGTAGGTGCCGACGAAGACCACATAGTTCTGGTAATCCAGGGTCGACACCATGTTCTCGATCATCGGCGCGATGACGTCGTATTCCAGCCAGGCCGGGACCATGATTGCCAGCGGCTGTTCGTCCCGGGCCATCAATTGCTCGGCGGTCAGCGGCCGGTATTTTCGGTCCACGGTGAACTTGCGAAACAGACGGCGAGACCAGTACCACAGGTCAATGAACAGATCGTCCAGGCTGGAGATCAGGATCAGTATCGCGACCACGATGGTCGAGATCTCCAGGAAGCTGTAGTAGTGGGCCAACCAGTAGGGCCAATAAAGCGACGTCATCGAAGGGTTCCGTTACTGGCGATTGCGACGGGCGTTTCGGCCAGCCAGCAACAGGATGAGAACCAACAGGATGCCACCCGGAATCAGCCACAACAGCGACGGCGTGCGCCAGGCGTCGAGACCCTTGGGTTCATCGTTGTCGATCAATTGGCTGCCGCTCGGGTCCTGGGTGTCGAAGGTGGTCAGTGCACCGTTGTCACCGAGGATCGCCACGTCGCCGCGGGCCAGCAGAATCGGTTTGGCGAAGCGTGGCGAGTCAGTGCCCAGCGGTCGATAGACCAGACCGTGCTGTCCGCCGGCATTGACCACTTGCAACGAGGTCAGGTGGTTGAGGGGATGCACGTCCAGCAGCACCTGATCCTTGTGATTGATGCGCAGGCGACCCTGCTCATCCGCTTTTACCGATTCCTTGCTGTCCATGATCGGCAGCTCGAAGGCGAGGAAGGCTTTGTCCGGCGTGACCGATATCTTTGGATCGGCACTGACTTTCAGTTGTGCCCGCAGTGGCGAGACCCCGGCGCCGTCGGCCACCGAAATCACTTGCGGCAAGCTGCTTGCCGGGTGGTCGAGGTAGGCCTGGGGTACGAGGATTTGCGTGTCCATGGCAAAGCGCGCGGCCATGCCGGAGAAGTCATCACCCAGGGCCGTTTTATCCAGCACGATGTGGCTGGTCGGCAGCACCGAGACCGGGAAGGCTTGTGGCGTTTCCAGGCAGCGGTCACTCACTGGCTGGCGCTGGAACGACACGCGCAAGACGTTCGTTGCACCCACCGCATATCGCGGGATACGCGCTTCGATACGTTGCATTTCACCGTTGGCCACGAGCTGTTGCGCGCCAATCAGATAGTCGTTGAGAAACAGCGAGGCCACCGGGGCGGTGTCCGAGGCGCCCGGCGCGGCAGACACATCGATCACAGCCTTGACTGGCAAGCGGCCGTCATAGGCCACGCTGCCCAGAGGGAATGAAGTGCTCCAGTCGGATTTGGCCAGCACGTCGATAGCGCCAGGATTACCGCCCAGGCGCGACAAGGCCACACGGCCGTCGGCGCTCAATGGCAACTGAGCTTCGCTGACCGTCAATTGGCGGCTGCGTGCCAGTGTGTTCCAGGCGGAACTGAACAAGGCCAAGGCCTTGCCGGTGGCTTGCGGCGCGATCATCAGCACCGGGCGTGTGCCCAGTAGCGCCAGGCGCACGTTGTCAGTACCGGTGGCGGCCAGACCTGCGTTGATATGCCGCTCACGCCACTGTGTCAGCGCGTTGGCTGCCGTGGCGTCAAGACCTTGAATCTGGCTCTGCAGCGCGTCCAGAGATGCATTGACGGCCTTGAGCAGTTGCGGGTCGTTGATGGCCAGGTCCGCCTGGACGTTCGGCGTCTGGCCCAGCATCAGCAGGGCGCCGATTTGTGCAGCGTCTGCCAGCGTGTGCGAGCCTTTGCCGTTGAGGCTGGCGAATGCCGGAATGCTCAGCAACTCAGCCGGAATACGCAGGCCGCTGAGGTCAACGCTGTCTTGAATGGCAGGGAAGGGCAGGATGCGGCCGTGCTTGCCGATCCGCTCCAGCGCCACCCCGAGGCGCCACGCCGCATCGTAGCTTTCGGCGGACAAGGTGCCGGACGCGACCATGATGCCCGGTTTGCCCGGCAATGCCGTCCACGCGGCGCCAACGTCCTGCAACTGGCTGGCGTCGTAGCTGTAGGTGAGGCGCGTGTCCGGTTCGATACGCAACACGTTGCCGATGGCGCGTTCGTCTTCGCACAACACGCGGGACACGATGGACGACCAGGCAATGCCCAGGCGCAACGAGCCGCTGTCCCGCGGTTTTTTGTCCACGCCCAGCGTGGTGCTGGCATCGCCCTGAGGTTCGCTGAGCCCTTCGGCGCGCACCGGATAACCGTCCAGCGACAGCAGCAGCGTGTTGCGGCCGCCTTCACCATTGAGATAGCTGGCGTTGAAATTCAGGGTGGCCTCCGTCAGCGGCACACCCGCCGGCACAGGCAGATACAGCTCGCGACGGGCATCGGTGGAGCCGAGGATGATCGGCGCGTCGATCCCCAGATCGCTCAAACGCACCACACGCTCCTGGCGAGTGTCGGCGTTGAGCCGGTTGATCGCCTGGGTGAGCGGGCTGTCCGCGGCCAAGGCAAAGGTCGGCATGAGCGCGAGCAGGCTCACGCCACAGGCAAGGGCGCTGAGCGCGCCCGTATGGATGGCAACGGAAGACTTCATTCAGGTAGATCTCGAGCTGATAAGGGGAGGAGCGGTTCGGTTTAAAGAGAGGTGTTGGCCTAATGTCGATCTGTAGGGGCGAGCTTGCTGGCGATGGTCGTTAACGATGGCGCATATCTACTGGCCGAACGCGGCGTTCTTGAGTCCATCGCGAGCAAGCTCGCTCCTACAGTTCCCAGGGATCCGGGCAGCGCAGGGACCACGATGAAATCATCGACCGGGCGCCCCATCAGGGCGTCGACGATGCGCGCACTGGCCTTGCCATCGCCGTAAGGGTTGGCTGCCAGAGAGCATCGCCGCCACAGCAGATCGTCATCGAACAGCGCGTTGACGCCGGCGATGATCGAGTCCGGCGAGGTGCCAACCAGGCGAACCGTGCCCGCCGCTACCGCTTCCGGGCGTTCCGTTACGTCACGCATGACCAGCACCGGTTTGCCCAGTGACGGCGCTTCTTCCTGCACGCCACCGGAGTCAGTGAGGATCACGTGGGCGCGTTGCATCAGGCGCACGAAGGCCAGGTAATCCAGCGGCTTGATCAGGTGCACGTTGGGCAGGTCGCCCAGTTGCTCGGTGATCGGGCCGATGACATTGGGGTTCAAATGCACCGGATAGACGATCTGGATATCCGCACGCCGGGCCAGATGACTCAGGGCCTTGCAGATATCCAGGAAGCCTTCGCCGAAGTTTTCCCGACGATGCCCTGTGACCAGCAAGACTTTGCGGCCGCTCTGCAGGTACGAAAACTGCTGGTCCAGACTGGCACGCAAGTCGGCGTCCTGCTCAATGCGTTGCGCAGTCATCTGCAACGCGTCGATCACCGTATTGCCGGTCACGAAGGTGCGACCCTGCAGGCGTTCGTCGAGCAGGTTCTGGCGCGACTCGAGGGTCGGCGCGAACAACATGTCTGCACCCAGGTCGATGCAGCGACGGTTCATTTCTTCCGGCCACGGGCTGTAGATGTCCCCGGTTCGCAGCCCGGCCTCCACGTGGCCGACCGGAATGCGTCGATGAAATGCCGCCATCGCGGCGACCATGGCCGAGGTGGTGTCGCCATGCACCAGCACCCGGTCCGGGCGGACCCGTTCCAGCACTGGGTCAATCGCGGCGTATAACGCCGCGGTCAGCGAGTTGAGCGTCTGGTGCGGCGTCATCACATCAAGGGTGCAATCAGCCTTGAGGTCGAACAGATCCAGCACCTGTTTCAGCATGCTTTGATGCTGGCCGGTGACGCAGATCTGCGAATCAATGCCCGGCTCCGCGGCAAGGGCTTTGACTAACGGCGCCATCTTGATGGCTTCCGGACGGGTCCCGAAGATCGAAAGGATTTTAATCTTTTGGCGAGCGATGATGCCTTCCTCGCGCAGTTTTAGTGCGCAACACAACAGCGGCCCAGTTTTATTGGAACTTGAGCAAGCTAGCGGTAATTGGATTTAATTAAGGTCGGGTCATCGGCGTGCGAAGTGAATTGATGTTCACTTCAGGTGAGAGAGTGCGTTGCCTGGAGCCCGGATCGCCGAATTATTAGCATCGAAGAACAGTATTTAAAAGTGTTATATATATTTTTTTATTAAATTCAAAAGTTTGAAACTTTTGAAATTGTGGTCGGTCTTTTATAGTTTTTCGATATTTCAGCACAGTTATTGTTGATTATTTTAGTAAGTGTAAGGCGATGATTTAAAAGTATTTATTTAAAATGGTAGTCCGTTCGTCGGGGCGTATGAATTATCCCGACTGTATAAGGGTCGGGGCCGTGCTGTAAGTCAGCGGCCTTCTGGAGTATAGCGGGTAATAGTCACTTAAGTGACGCCTGTATATTGTCATGGCGTAATAATTTTTATGGATGATTCGTAAGTGTTTTATAAATGTCCTGCTTCAATTGGCAGGGTAAGTGTTTTGGTCGCCGGAATAAAACCTGGGTAATTACTTCGCTTTCCAGTGACCACCGCCCGACTCGCAATCGATCTTCACCTGGCTCAAGTGCTCGGCGTCGTAGTAATACGTCGTCACTTGGGCATTGTCGGGAATGTTGAGCGACTTGGCATTCTTGTCCTTACTGGTGGAATGAGGGTTGGCCAGCGACTCCTGAGTCAAGGTCGCAATACAGGTGGCTTGATAATGCTCGTCGCACTGGTCGACCTTTTTCCTGGTGCTGGTCGTCATTTCCTTGCTTTCATTGCTGCAGGACCAATCGATGGAATTTACCGGCATGCCTTCGTACTCATAACAGCTATGGGATTCGACTACAGGCACGGAAGGGCTTTGGGAGCGGGTCAGTACGTCGCAGCCTTCAGCGAAAACCAAGGTAGGGCCTAGGCTGGCGATCAGAAGCAGAACTCTACTGTTCATCGGGATTTCCTCTCCAGTGGCGCCTTGCCGGATCAGGGGTCAGCGCTGATAAAGTTTCGAAAACACGATGGCGCGAGGGGTTCAATTCGTTTTTGATCGGCGACAGGCTGTCACTGCAAAAAGTCTCGAATCGCTTGAATGGTCTGCGTGGGCGCTTCTTCCATCAGCCAATGTCCTGCTCCTGGAATCACTACTTCCGTGACCTTGTCCGCCGCGTTGCGCATGACGATGGCTTCGTTGTTGCCAAAGGATTTTTCCCCACCGATCGCCAGCACCGGCATGGTCAAGCGCGTCTTCATCGACGCTTCGTTGTCCAGCGCGTCCTGACGAATGCTGCGGAACTGCGCGAACGCCGCATGCATCGCGCCGGGTCGTGCGTAGAGTCTGGCGTAGTGCTGACGGGTTGCCTCGTCGACCTTGGTGGGGTCGCCGGCAAACTCGTTCCAGAAGCGATCCAGGTAGACGCGCTCACGCCCGGCCACCAGGCGCTCGGCATCCGGGCCACCGAAGTCGAAGTGCCACAGCATCGGTGACCGCACGATATCGTTCCACGGCGGGATGCCCGGCACGGGCGCATCCATCACCACCAGGCGATCGGTTTGCTGCGGATAACGCGAGGCGTAGGCGAAGGCGACCATGGTGCCGATGTCGTGGCCGATGACCACCGAGTGTTCGATACCCAACGAGGCCAACACCGCACGCACATCACCCGCTTGCGTCTTCTTGTCGTAACCGCTTTCTGGGATCGACGACAAACCCATGCCGCGCAGGTCCGGCACCACGACGGTGTGATCCCTGGACAGGTCGGCAGCCAGTGGCGCCCACATGTCGCCAGTGTCGCCGAAGCCGTGCAACAGCACCACAGCGGGACCCTTGCCGCCGATGCGGACATGGATTTTCGCGCCTTCTACCGGGATGTCCTGAGTGCGGAAGGAAGTGGGGAAGGGAGGCACGCCGGCATGGGATGGAAGGCTTAGCGCAAGAAGCAGGGTAGCCGTCAGCATAGTGCGAATCATGGCGCTGTCTCCAGATGAACCGATTGGAGGAGCGTAGCCCGTTTTGCGATATCCTGAGGTACCAGAGTCCCTGTCCGTTAACGCAACCGAGTGCCACACACCTTGATCGAACGACGCCAATTCAGCGGAGGCATGAAGGGGAAGAATCTTCGCTATCTGAACGATAACCCCGGCGAGCCTGTTCAAATGACACGGACAGGCTTTTTGCTGCTCGAACATTTCTCGCTGCCTGCTTTTACCCAGGCGCTGGATACGATCGTCACCGCGAATCTGCTACGACCCAAACTGTTTTCGTCCCGCACGTTCGGCTTGAACGACGGGGAAGTCGTCAGCGATCTGGGGCTGGTCATTCGCCCGGATGCGCGCATCGATTGTTCGGTGATTCACGACCTCGATCTGCTGGTCATTTGCGGTGGCTACCGAACCGAGTTGAAAGCGACTGATGAGTTGATCAGCCTGTTGAGAGCGGCCGCCGACCAAGGTGTCAGCCTGGCTGGATTGTGGAATGGCGCATGGTTCCTCGGGATCGCCGGTTTGCTCGACGGTTACCGTTGCGCGATTCACCCCGAACATCGCCCTGCGCTCGCGGAAATTGCCAAGGCCACGCACGTCACCAGCGAGCCTTTTGTCATCGACCGGGACCGGCTCACGGCGTCCAGTCCGTCAGGGGCTTTCCACATGGCGCTGGACTGGATCAAGGGCTTGCACGACAAGGCGCTCGTCGAGGGTATTGAAGACATCCTCGCGTTCGAAGAGTCCCGCTACCGGCGCATCAAACCGACGGAAAATGTCTGTGTGAGCGCTCCCTTGCGCGAGGTGGTGAAGCTGATGGACGCCAACCTCGAAGAGCCGCTGGAGCTGGAACAACTGGCGGTCTATGCAGGGCGTTCTCGTCGACAGCTGGAGCGTTTGTTCAAGGAGCAACTCGGTACCACGCCACAGCGCTATTACATGGAGCTGCGGATTACCGAGGCGCGTCGACTGCTCCAGCACACGGAGCTGTCCCAGGTGGATGTGCTGGTGGCGTGTGGCTTTGTGTCGCCGAGTCATTTCAGCAAGTGCTATAGCTCGTATTTCGGGTACAGGCCGTCGAAGGAAACGCGGCTGGTCAAGTAAGCCTGTAGGAGCGAGCTTGCTCGCGATGGACTTCAGAGCACCGCGTTTAGTCAGATAACACGCGTTTTCGTTAACGACCATCGCGAGCAAGCTCGCTCCTACATAGGCCTATATCGTTACGACATGCGTTGTCGTACGACTATATGATTCCCTAAATGCCCACTGACACTCACCGACGGCTGAATGCTGTCAGGCACCGTAGTCTGCGCCGTTTGGCGAAAATTTCATTTTCAGCGGCGCGCAATGTCGAGACGAACGGCAATTTTCCAGATTGACAGCCGGGTAGGGGACTCGCTATAAAAGGCGAAGTTGTACGATGACATACGATGTTACATCCCTAAAAACAAAAACCGGTTCCCATCATGAATTCAATCCGCTTTCTCGCCTCCCTGCATGGCGCTTCTTATGGGCCGGTCCTGACTGCCTGTCCGTGCGCATTGTCTGTGACAGCTGCGCCAACCCCCTGATTACACGTGCTACTCGTCTGACGCGAGCCGCTGAGCGGCGTGCTGCGTGTAAGAAGTGATCTCGCTTGAAACCGAGAGATCATCACCATAATCCAATAATAAAGTGATGCCATGAATCTGAACGAGCCCATCAATGCGCAACGTGTCGGCCAGGCCGTCGGTAAATACCGCTGGACGATCTGCGCACTGTTGTTTTTTGCCACCACCGTCAACTACCTGGACCGTCAGGTGCTCAGTCTGTTGGCGCCGGATCTGTCGACGCAATTTGGCTGGAGCAACAGCGACTACGCCAACATCGCGTCCGTGTTCCAGTTTGTGTACGCGATTTCCATGCTGTTTGCGGGCCGTTTCGTCGACAAGATCGGCACGAAGAAGGCCTACATCATCGCGATCAGTATCTGGTCGACCGGCGCCATGATGCATGCTTTTTCAGTGCCGATGGGCGAGGGCATCGCAGCGGTGTGTGGCGCGTTCGGACTGGCCGTCATCCCGGTGTCGATCGCAGGCTTCATGCTGTCGCGCGCCGTGCTGGCGATCGGCGAAGCGGGTAACTTTCCGATCGCGATCAAGGCCACTGCCGAATACTTCCCGAAGAAGGAGCGCTCCTTCGCCACCGGCATCTTCAACTCTGGCGCCAACGTCGGTGCGATCCTGGCGCCGATCTGCGTACCGCTGATTGCTGGCCTGTGGGGTTGGGAAGCGGCATTCATCGTGATCGGCATGCTGGGCTTCGTCTGGGTGACCGTGTGGATTGCGCTGTACGAGAAACCAGAAAAGCAAAAACGTCTCTCGGCGCAGGAACTGGCCTACATCCGCAGTGATGCTCAAGTGGTCGTCACCCCGAAACCGGACGTCGCTGATAAAAAAGTATCGTGGTTCAAGTTGCTGACCTACCGTCAGACTTGGGCTTTTGCCTTCGGCAAATTCATGACTGACGGCGTGTGGTGGTTCTTCCTGTTCTGGCTTCCGACGTATCTTTCGGCGCAATACGGCATGAAAGGCCAGGCCATCGTGTGGCCGCTGGCCGTGTTGTACAGCATGACCATGGTGGGCAGCATTGGCGGTGGCTGGTTTCCCAGCTATTTCATGGCGCGTGGCGACGCGCCGTATGACGGTCGTATGAAAGCCATGCTGGTGATCGCTTTCTTCCCGCTGCTGGTACTGCTGGCGCAACCTTTCGGTTACATCAGTTTCTGGGTGCCGGTGCTGTTGATCGGCATAGGCGCGTCGGCGCATCAGGCGTGGTCGTGCAACATCTTCACCACCGTGTCCGACATGTTCCCGCAAAAATCCATCGCTTCGGTGGTCGGTATTGGCGGCCTGGCCGGCGGTATGGGCGGTGTAGCGATGACCAAAGTGGGCGGCTGGGTGTTCGACTACTACAAATCGATCAACGACATTCACACCGGCTACATGATCATGTTCGCCATCTGTGCGGTGGCTTATCTGGTGGCGTGGAGCGTGATGAAACTGCTGGTGCCACGCCATAAGGAAATCACCGACCTGTAAACGGTGGGCCCGACGAGGTTGAACCGGCACGCAACGTGGGTGGTTGCGGTCAGCGGTTCAATGTCGTCGGGCTTCGGCAATCAATGTACCGGGGTGTGTAAGCAAGTCATCAGCGGTTTGTCTGACTGTCGGTGCACGTTTTTTGCCGTTCCCAGGCCAGTTTGATTGCGTCAATGCTCGGCACAAATCGGGACATGTGCCGAATCCCCACGACCGGAATCTTGCGGCTGCCAATGGTTGCAGTGAAGCCATAAGTCGCTCGGTACGAAGACGAGTCAACGTGATCCAGTGCTTCCCCGTTCCCGAATCTCTCCCACAAAATCTTCGCCGCCGAGGGGCTTCCCAGGCCGTTGCTGTAAGCAATGATCAACTCGGGCTCCGCGAGCGACACTGTCACCCGTTCGAAAAAATCCATTGATTTGCGTGTCAGCGATTCCAGACTCGCCGCGGACGATTGCCGCGCAACTTTTTGTATGGACGCTGCATCAGCCGAGCACAGCAGCAACGCATTGGTATAGAGGGTGTCGCGCCAGTCAAAACCAAGCTTGGCAGGCAACTCGGTCAATCGCCGGGGCAGGGGCGTCGAACCCCAGCCGCCTTTCAGGCCATGGGCGACATTGGAAAACTCGGGTTGCTCGTAGCCTGCGTGTACCGCGCCGGCATTGGTGTGGATGTCGTCGGCGAGGGAGCCGTTGAAGCCGATCACGATCAGACGCTTGCGGCTGGGCGGTGCGGCGAGCAATTCGAAGGCGCAGTCGAAGGGACGGGCTGCGAAACCACCGATGCCGAGGTCCTCGAGGACTTCAAGCATATAGTTGCGGGTTTTTAACGGCACAGGTCAGTCCGGTTGGGGATAGCAGCAAAAGGAATCGGCACCCGAGAAAAGCCCAGGTTTTTTGCAGTGGGTCGCAAACTACCGGCCATGCGCAACCGCCGCCAGTTGCTCGGTATCGACGCGCACAAAAATGGAGTCCCCGACAGCCGTGAGCACATCCCCCGCGTAGACCTCGCAGATGACGCGGGTTTTGCGTCCGACTTCACCTTCGACTTTCGCACGCAGGGTCAACGGGACGCCCATTGGCGTCGGCTTGATGAACTTGATGCCCAGGTTGCCAGTGACGCAGTTGATGCGCGGGAGGCTGGCGACTTCGCGGTTTTCCATGCGGTAGTGATAGGCCATCGCCGTCCAGTTCGAATGGCAGTCAACCAGCATCGCGATCAAACCGCCGTAAACCAGATCCGGCCAACCACAATACTTGGCTTCCGGCATGTGCTCGGCGATGACATGCTCGCCGTCCTCATGCCAGAAGCTCTTGATCTGCAGCCCGTGCGGATTGCTGCCGCCGCAGCCGTAACAAACGCCGTCAGGCGCGGCGGTGTCTTGCAGGGAAGTGTCGAGCGTAGGCATACCTGGGTCATCCTCAAGAATGTGAACCGGACCGGGCGGATTTTAACGCTGAACCGATAACGATGGGGGCTGTCATTGCCTCTCCGGCTCGGGCGTCAGATCATTCCCCGGTGAACGCTCTTCATGGCTGGATCGTGTCGGGGGCAGAACAATAGGCTTTAATAGACAGTGGCTCTTCATGTAATGCCCCGGCTCATCGTTCTGCAAAAGTAGCCGATAGCAGTGTATGCAAAGTACTTTTTTCAACGACAGGCGGGAATCCATGCCGAACAGTTTCGCCTCCAATAACCCTTCTTCCTCCCGTCGTTCCAGCGTGGTCCTGGCTCGCGCCTCGCTCTTCAAGTTTGTGGGTCTATTGGCAGGCGTGTTTTTACTGGCCAGCTATTCACTCGTTTACCTTGCAAATGATCTAGACCGGGCGGAGGAGGCTGAAAGCGCGTTCTACACGAAGAAGGCCATCCAGTCTCTGGAAAAATCGCTGCGCTCAACCGTCAAGGATTACGCATTCTGGGGCGACGCCTACAGGCACCTGCATGCCAAAGTGGACCCTGACTGGGCCTTCGTACGACAGAACGTCGGAGCAACGCTTTACGCGGATTTCGGGATCCAGGGGCTGTTTGTCGTCAACGACCTCGATCGCACCGTTTACTCTGTGGTCAAGGGTGAGCTGAAATCCGTAGAAGTCACGGAGTGGCTCAAGCAGTCCATCGCCGGGGTTCTTGATAAGGCGCGTGCAGGAGCGGAAACAGAGACGCCGACAACAGCCTTCATCAATGTGGGGGGAGTGCCCGCCCTCGTCGCGGCAGCAGCCATCACGCCGGGAACCGATCCGACAGTGGTGCCTGATGACCGGCCACCTTCAGTGCTGGTTTTCGTCGATGTATTGAACAGCGCCAAGCTGCAGATGATCGGCGACGATTTCGGGGTCGATCGCCTGCACCTCGCCACCTCTAGTGAAATGGACACTGCGTCGCTCCTTCCTCTGGGCGATGACGGTTCGGCCGGCAGCCTGCAGTGGAGTCCGCAAAGACCAGGCCTGCGGTTGTTGGGAATAGGGTTGCCCTTGATCGGCGTTGCTGCGTTGCTGGTGTGCCTGATGACGTGGGTCATTTTGCGTCGCACGACGGCGGGTGCGCTGGCACTTGACGCCAGCTATGCATCACTGCAAGGCAGTCAGGATGCCCTTGCCACCAGCGAATCACGCTTTCGCGACGTCGTTGAAGCCAGCTCGGACTGGGTATGGGAAATCGATCCCGAATGGCATTTCACCTATTTGTCAGAACGATTCGAAGACGTGACGGGGCTCTCCAGAGAGGCCTGGATTGGTGCGGTGATCGATGATCTGCTGAGCACCGAACTGGGCACGCTGGCTCAGTGGCTCAGCATCCCGAACCGTCGTCCGGATATCAGTATTCAGTGCCGATACGTCGATACCGAAGGCCAGGATCGAATCACTCGTCTTTCGGCTCGAAAAATGGCGGGGGGAGGGTTCCGGGGGACTGCGACGGATGTGACCGAGGAAGTCGAAGCCCGTCGGCGTATCGAATTCCTCTCACAGCATGACGCCTTGACCGGACTGCCGAACAGAACCCGTCTTCAAGAGTTTCTCGACGGCAAACTCAAGGCATTGCCGACGATAGACCAGCCGCTGGTGATGCTCAGCCTGGACCTGGATCGTTTCAAACCGGTGAATGACTTGCTCGGGCATGCTGCAGGTGATGTGGTCCTTAATGAAGTATCGGGGCGCCTGGCAGACTGCGTGCGCCATGGCGACCTGGTTGCTCGGGTCGGCGGGGATGAGTTTGTATTGATCCTGACCGACGTGAGCTCCCAGGACGAAGTCGAGACACTCTGTCGCCGCTTGATCGAGTCCGTCGAGCAGCCAATAACGATCGATGAGCAGGAGGTGTTCATCAGCGCCAGTGTTGGCATCGCGATGGCACCTCATGACGCCTGCGAGGCGACCGAACTGCTTCGCTATGCGGATATCGCACTGTACGAAGCCAAGGCCGGAGGGCGCAACACCTGGCGCTTTTATGCCGGCGACATGAACGCCAGGATCATAGAGCGCCGTCGACTGGAAAGTGACCTGCGCTTTGCGATCAAACATGGAGAGCTGCGGCTGCATTTCCAGCCACGCTATCGTATCGCTGACGGTCAGATGGTGGGGGCCGAAGCGCTGGTCCGGTGGCAACATCCTGAGCGCGGTTTGATACCACCCGACACGTTCATTCCGATTGCCGAGGAATCCGGACTGATACTTTCCCTGAGCAACTGGGTTCTCGATACCGCGTGCCGCTGCGCCGCACGGTGGCCGGAAAATTTGTTCGTATCCGTCAACCTGTCACCGACCGAATTCAAACAAGGCAATCTGGTCGAGCGCATTCAGAAAACACTCGCCGACTCGGGAATCAACCCTGCCCGTGTAGAGCTGGAGATTACCGAAAGCGTCATGCTTGAAGACGCCACCGGTGCAGTTGAGGTGATGCGTACGCTCAAACGCCTTGGCGTTCGGATATCAATGGACGACTTTGGAACGGGGTATTCATCGCTGAGCTACCTTCGTGCATTCCCGTTCGACGGCTTGAAAATTGACCGCAGCTTTTTGAACCGGCTGGCCGATAGCGAGGATGACAAGGCGATCATCCGGGCTATCGTTGGCCTGGGACGTGCGTTATCGCTGACCGTCACGGCTGAGGGCATTGAAACGGCCGACCACCTGAAATTGCTGAAGGCGGTATCGTGCGATGAAGGTCAAGGCTATTTCCTGAGCCGGCCGCTGGATATTGTGGCTTTCAATGAGTTGGTAGGCCTCGTCGAAGAAGTTCGTTAGAGGCCGGCTACCCACCCTGAACAACGGTCGTTCATCCCTGGACGGTTTCCGCAAGTCTGGCGATCACCTTGATCTCGAACTGGAAACCATACAGCCACGTAACGCCAATCCCGGTCAGCGTCGGGTGCGGCGCGTTGCCCCAGAACTCCGGCACGATCTTCCAGATCGTTTCGAACGTCGATTCGGGATCGACGACGAAGACGGTGACATCAATCACGTCGTCGAAGGTACAACCGGCCGCGACCAGGATCGCGTTCAGGTTGGTGAAGGCGAGCCGGACCTGATTCTCCAGGTCCGGCTCGGGCGATCCATCCTCCCTGCTGCCGACTTGCCCGGACACGAACAGAAAGCCATTGGAGCGAATTGCCGGCGAGTAGCGATTTCGCTCGTAAAGTGCCTGGCGTCCGCTCGGAAAAACCACATCACGCGTTGTCATAAAAGACCTCCATCAAAGGGCCAAAGCCGACCCGAACCTAACGTTGAAGGGACTGTAAGGACTTGCGCCGGGGCGATAAACGAGCAACCTTGGTGATCACTGTTTGGGAAACCCAAACAATCTGATCGACACAAGGGGCGGCGATGGACCGTTTTGATGCGATGCAGGCCTTCGCGCGGGTGGTGGAGGCGGGCAGCTTCACCAAGGCTGCAGAAACCCTGCACATGAGCAAAACCACCGTGACTCAACTGGTGCAGCAACTGGAAGCGCGATTGCGCGTCAAGTTGCTCAACCGCACGACCCGCAAAGTCAACGTCACCGCCGATGGCGCCGTTTATTACGAGCGGGTGATCAAACTGCTGGCCGACATCGACGACGCGGAAACCAGTCTGTCCGGCGCCTCGGCATTGCCCCGGGGCCGGCTGCGAGTCGATGTGCCGAGCCCGCTGGCGAGCATGATTCTGATGCCGGCATTGCCCGCGTTTTACGCGCGATATCCGGACATCCAGATCGACATGGGCGTGAGTGATCGCATCGTCGACATGATCGACGAGAACGTCGATTGCGTGGTGCGCGGTGGTGAACTCACGGATCAGTCGCTGATGGCCCGGCGCGTCGCTGACCTGCCGCTCGGCGTATTTGCAGCACCGAGCTATCTGGCTCGGGTCGGCACGCCCTCGCATCCGCGTGAGCTGGAAGAGTCGGATCACCGAATCGTCGGTTTCCTGTGGGCGCGCACCGGCAAACCGCTGCCCTATGCGATGCACAATCACAGTGAAAGTGTGCAGGTCAAAGGTCGCTATGTGTTGGCTGTCGACGATGGCAATGCCTACCTTGCGGCGGGTCTGGCCGGGCTGGGCGTACTCTGGTTGCCGAAGTACATGTCCAAAACCTTTGAGGCGAGCGGCCAGTTGGTGCCGCTGTTCGAAGACTGGCACCTCGATACGATGCCGCTTTACGTGGCGTTTCCGCCGAACCGGCATATCAGCCTCAAGTTGCGCGTGTTCATCGATTGGGTCGTGGAGGTGATGGCACACCATGCGCCGGTGGGCGAGCGAAATGCTTTCGAATCAAAGGCCTGATACGCCACTGAAGGCGCGCGCGGTGTCAGCCGGCGCGCCCGTCAGTCATTTGCTGGCGTCGAGCACGACGCGGTAACGCGCCTTGCCGCTGCGCAGATGCTCGATGGCTTCGTTGACCCGGCTCATGTGGAAGTGCTCGACCTGCGGCAGGATCTGATGCCGTGCGCAGAATTCCAGCATGGTCGCCGTAGTAGCGGGCGAACCGACCGGTGAGGCGGACAGGCTCTTCTGTTGGGGGATCAGGTTGAACACGTGCACGGGAATCGCGCCGGGCACGATGCCGACAAAATGCAGGCGACCCTTGCCGCGCAGGGTGCCGAGCATGGACGGCCAGTCGAGGTCGGCGTTGGCGGTGATCAGGAGAAAATCCAGGGTTCCAGCGATGGCTTTCAGCGCAGCGCTGTCGGTCGAGGCGACGACGTTGTGTGCGCCCAGACGCTTGGCTTCGTCCTGCTTGCCCAGTGACGAAGTGAAGGCCGTGACTTCGCAGCCCCAGGCATTGAGAAAGCGCAATGCCAAGTGGCCTAGACCGCCGATGCCCACCACACCGACCCGGTCAGTCGGCTTGACGTCAAATTCCATCAGCGGGTTGAACACCGTCGAGCCGGCGCAGAACAGAGGGCCGGCCATGGCGGGATCAAGGCCGTCCGGTATTGCCAGCGCCCAGGCCCAGTGCGAACGCACGCGGTCGGCAAAGCCGCCGTTGCTGCCAATGATGGTGGGTTGGGCCGTGCCACACAGGTGATGGGAACCGCCGATACACGAAGAGCAATGCATGCAACTGCCCTTGTACCAGCCGATGCCCACCCGTTGCCCCGTTTCGAGACCGCGTACCTGTGCACCCATTCGCACGATACGGCCGACCACCTCATGGCCGGGGATAAACGGGTATTGGCTGATGCCCCAATCGTTATCGATCAGCGACTGGTCGGAGTGGCAGACGCCGCAATATTCCACGGCCACTTCCACTTCCTCTTCTCCCAATGGGCCGGGATCGTAGCTGTAGCGCTCCAGCGGCGCGCCGGCCGCCGTTGCGGCCCAGCCAGTGAAGGACGTGAGTTCGGTGTCATCGCTCATGGGAAACCTCCAGGTCAGGAGACAGGGATTTGGCTACTTGGCTGTCGCGGCGCAGACAGAAAAGTGTAGCGTAACGCTGACCGTCGTCTCGTCTGCCGACAGAGTGCCAACCTCAACGTGGCGGGCCTGACGACGCAGGCGATTCATGAAGGCATTCGGATGCTTTTGCTGATGATCGCCGAACATTGATGACACCGAGCAGAGCATCGCGGCCCTTCAAAATTATCGGCGCCGCCGGCCAACCTGCACTAACGTTCATGCAGTCGTCGCGAACTGGAACTACGCTGCATGTTTTGCTCGGCCACCGATGAATTCCGCGCCATCTCATTGAGGATTTTCGGGGCACGATGTAAAGCTCGTCTAGATCCTGCGGAGCATACGGATAATGCACGATCTTCGCCCAGACCCAACGCTCAGTCTGAAGTACTCTGCCGAACGCCCGATATTCCTGGACTTCCTGCAGCAGGCGAAGCGTTCGCCTGATGCAATCGCCGTCATCGCTCAAGAGGCGACGTGCAGCTATCGACAACTTGAAGCGATAAGCCGGGGCATTGCGTCTTCCCTGATCAGAGAGGGCGCTAAACCATCCGACCGGGTTGTTATTGTTTCGAGTCGTTGTGTGGGGCTGGTCTATGCAATGCTCGGAGCGTCGCGTGCCGGATTGATGTTCACGGTGGCCGACGTCGCCTACCCGCCAGCGCGTATAGGGCAAATCATTCGGGCGCTCGAGCCTTCCTTCGTGCTGGTGTGCGGCGAGGCGACTGTCGAACTCGAGCGTGAACGCCTTGCGTCAAATCCGCGGGTCGTTCAAATACCGGAATGTCCCGCCGATGTCCTGCAGGCATTCGCCTGTGATCAAACGAGCTTGCCTGAAGTCGACCCGGCCGATCCGGCCTATGTCACCTTCACCTCCGGCAGCACGGGTGAGCCGAAGGGGATTGTGACCCATCACGCGCCTTTGGTTCACTTCATTGAATGGCATACCGAGTGCCATAAGTTATCGCAAGACGATCGCTTTTCCTTGCTGTCCGGTCTGGGCCACGACCCGGTATACCGTGATGTGTTTACGCCGCTGTCCATTGGCGCGAAAGTTGTTGTTCCGGCCCAGTCAATCGTCATTGACCCTTTTGCTCTGGCTGCGTGGATACAAGAGAACGAAATATCCATTATTCATCTGACCCCTCCGCTGGGGAAACTCATTGAGACAGGAGCCAAACCTCGCAAAATTGAATTAGGCACCCTGAGATATCTGTTCTGGGGCGGAGAAGCATTAAGTCATACGCTGTACAAACAAATACGCGTTGTTGCGCCAAATGCCGTGAGCGTGAACTTCTACGGCACGACGGAAACGCCACAGGCGATGGCGTACCATCCTGTCGATCCTGAAGCCGATAACGGAAAAATTCCGCTGGGCAAGGGGATTGAAGGCGCACAACTGCTGGTCGTGAATAAATCAAATCAGCTGGTCAGTGTGGGGGAAGCCGGAGAAATACTGATACGCAGCCCTTATTTGTCGTTGGGTTACTGGAATGACACATCGCAAACCCGAGAAAAGTTTGTGGTGAACCCGTTTACGAATGCCGAGCACGATATTTGTTATAAAACCGGTGACCTTGGCACTTATCTTATCGATGGCAGTGTCAGCTTCCTGGGGCGAGGTGACAGTCAGGTCAAGATTCGCGGCCATCGAATCGAACTGACTGAAATCGAAGGCGCACTGTCACGGCATCCCCGAATCAAGCAGTGCGTGGTGCTCGCCAACCATGCCACGTCGCTCGCCAGGCTGGTTGCCTACTGCGTTGCGACAACGCCGGTTTCATCGAGTGAATTGCGTGACCATGTCGGCAAGGAACTCCCCGACTATATGGTGCCGGCGTTGTTCGTCTTCCTGGATGCCATTCCACTCACACCGAACGGAAAAATAGACAGGCGCGCGTTACCCTCGGTTGATAAGGACGCGTCGATGAGTTCGAGCCAGGACCTGTCACCGCTGGCGGCCGCATGGTCGGAAATACTCGAAGTCCCGCGTATAGATTCAAATTTGTCGTTCGTAGAGCTGGGAGGGGATTCACTCTCGTTTGTACAAGCTTCCATGGCACTTGAAGCGCTGATTGGCCATCTCCCGGATCAGTGGGAAATGATACCGGTACGCCAATTGTGTGAGCTGAGCCATAAAACCCGGCCTTCCCGGTTATCACTTCGGGCAATGGAAGTTCCTGTTCTTCTTCGCGTCATGTCCATTTTGCTCATTGTTATCGGGCATCTTGATCTTTTTTCAAAATTTCTGATTGCCGGCGAGACCAAGGTGTTGTTTGTCGTGTCCGGCATCAGCCTCGCAAGGTTTCAACTTCAGGCCATCAATGAGCGCGGTAACGCGCGTACACTTTTAAAGTCCATTATCAGTATCGCGATACCCACAATCCTGTATGCCATGTTAGTCCAGATGGTCTTCGACAGGGTTCACTGGCAAACGGTGCTGCTTGTTTCGAACTGGTTTCCAGAAAGTGTCGTAGGCAACTTTACCTATTGGTATGTCGAAGTTCTTCTGCAAATGATCCTGATCATTGGATTCGCCCTGTCGTTCGAGCGAATCAGAAAATGGATCATGTCAAATCCGTTTCAACATCTGGTCATGGCCGCCTGCGTATTGGCAGTGGCGGATATTCTGATTGATGCCTATCTGTTTGATGCTGAGGCACTCTATGAAAGAGTGCCGCAGCACTATCTTGCGATCATGGTGCTCGGGATGGCCATTCACTACGCCAATTCGACCTTCCAGAAATGGGTCGTCAGTGCGGTGACCGTCATTGTGCTGGGCGGGCAGGATCTTCTGGTGGTCTATGGACCGCACGAACTGGACATCAGAGGATATACCGATATCGCCGTGCCTGCCGTTCTCGCGGTGATCTGGATCAAATCCGTTCTGGTGCCTGGCATGATCGCGCGAGGGCTCGCCTCGATAGCCTCGTCAACGCTGTATATCTATCTGACGCATTTCCAGTTTCAGTCCCTGGCCCGTCACATCGTTGATGTGCCGGCGCTCGCGGTGGTCATTGCCATAGTCGGTGGTGTCGGGGTTGCTTATGCCTGGAACAAGTTCGTTCGAATTGTCTTGATGCGCTGGTACAGGGGAAAGAAGAAAACCAGTGCGGATACGGTCGAGCGAGTGGCGTGAATGCATCTGGAATTCGATATTCCATGCATTCAGGTGCCGATTGATTTGCAACGCAACGATGATTGAACGTCACTCGGTTTGTTCGGGTTCTTTTGCAAAAACAGTTTTTTGGTACGCGTTGTAAGAAAGCAATCTGTTTTTAATGGTATTGAATTCATTGCCAAGAACGGATTGAGGTGATTTTTCTTGTGGATCGTCTTCGAGATTATATTTTGTCATGGTGTCTGGGCTGTATTCATATATGTATTTGTGGGGATATTCAACGAGTGCTGATGACAACTCGTCAAAAAAAGTCGACATGAAAAATACTCGCTTCCCTTGTTCTCTCAATAAACTGACGCCTTGTATGTTGAGAGAGGAATCAGTCACTCCAAAAAAGTCAGCGATTGTTGGTACGATGTCAGTCTGGTGGCTTGTCGTTGATGTGTTCTTGGATAATACCTTGCCATTTGCCCAGAATATTAAAGGCACCGCGACTTCCTCTTCGTGCATGGAAGAGTTGTGAATAAACAGTCCGTGCTCCCCAAAAGATTCTCCATGATCACCAACAAACACAAATAACGTTGAGTTCAAGATGCCTGATGTGTCGAATTTATCCAGCATTTCACCTATCAGGGTGTCTGTTTTCATTATGCATTCTTCGTATCTTTCTATCGTTGTTTGTGAGGTTGAATGGGGCGTGCAGTTGTAGGGGTAATGCGCTGCGAATGGAAAATACAGCGCAATGAATCCTTTGCCTTTATGGGTGATGTCTTTCAGGTGCGAAACACTTGACGAGAATAGATGTTCATCACTTTCTCCGAAGCTGCTTTGGTGGTGATTTTTAACTGGGCTGATGTCAGAAACTACATACGCGTTCGGTACGCCTACAGATTTTAAAAAACCATCCATGTTTTCAAACTGTAGGAATAATGAGCTGAATGCGACGGCTTCCATGTTTTTTTTATTTTTTAATTCATGAATTATGCTGGGCTGATACAGTTTCATCGCCTCTTTTATTTCGATATCCGGGTATGCATGCAGTCCGGTAAGTATTGAGTAATAACCTTTGGACGAATGTGGGACGGACACATACGATTTGGAAAGCATTCCTTCTCGGGAAAGTTTTGCAAATACGGGGTATTTTTCACCAGTGTTTACACCGGCACCAAAAATACTGTTCCATCGGACCGATTCCAGGACAATCACTACCAGGTTGTTAAAGTCTGGAGTGGGCTGGGGGTTTAGCTTTTGAATCTCGTTGATTGCTGATAGAGGGTAAGCTGGTTGTTCGAATTCCAGTTGGGTTACAGCTTGAGTGGAATTTAAAGAGATGATGCTTTTAAAAGCAGCAATCAAAGGGTTTGTGAAAATATTTGTATTCAGGTCGTAGCGAGCGTCTTTCGTAAAAATTGACCACAAAAACAGGGTTGCCAGGAATGATATAAACAGTGTCCTGTGTTTGGTGTTCTCTTCTATGATTGCTTTTTGATGTTTGTGTGTTTTATAGGTGACCAATCCAACTAGAAGCCAGGTTGTCAGGTAAGCAAGGAAGAGAATAAATACAATGAATCGAAAGGTTAATCCAAAGCCAGAGATCTGTTTGAAAAATATTTCTGCTCCTGAGATTAAATCACTGGCATTTTGCAAACTGTAATTTATTAGTGAAAAATCCAAAGGCTTGAGCCATAGTTCTCGAACCCTCATGTCCAATAGAAGGCATAACAAGATAACCCCTGAGGCAATACTCAGCACGTAAAAATAGAATTTATTCTTGCTTAGTGTGCTTGTTATTATCAGGTATATGATCGCGCAAAGGATCAGGTCTTGTAACAGAAACAAAAAAATACTGGACACCCCGGTATCAATCCATCTCTTGGAAAAAAACTCTATCAAAATAATTTTTGGTACAAGAAAAATAGAAACAGCGAGAAGAGCGGTTATGTTTAGTAAATAGGCTCTTTTCCACATATCGTTCTGCCCCTGAGTTCGTAGAACACGTGCAACGTCGAAACGAGGGGCAGGCAGGAAGTCAGTACCGGCAGGTTCCTCATGACATCAACTTAAGCACCCAGTCTTTGTTTGGGCAAGAAAACCCGGAATTTGAGTGAGCAGTGGTATCGGGGCTCGCATCGGCCCTTACGAAGGGCTTGGGCCCGAGCCAGATTTTTTCGCCTTTTGCGTCGGGACGCATCATGAGGGGCTCGCGCAACCATTCGTTTAATCAATAACCACCATCAATAAACGCAAGTTCTGTTTTTCCGGCAACGGAGGAGGATAGCCACATACCGAATTCGCCTCCGAAGGAACCTGCGCGATGAGAATCTCTACCTTGCTGGCCCTTGTCGCCGTATTGACTGGCAGCGCTGCCGCCACCGTACCGGCCTACGCCGCTGACCAGACCTGCCACTTCTTGCCGGTCGCCGACAGCGCAGCCAGCCTGAAGCCAGCCCAAACGGTGGGCGTGCTGTACAGCGAAAACACCCTAAACACCCTCGAATACCTTGAGCAGTACCACTCGGTTGCGCTGAACGGCGCGAAGAACCCGGCGCTGGATTCACGCATCAGCAACGCTTTCGTAAAAAGCTCCGATCCAAAACTGGCAATCAACTGGCTGATGGGGTCGTTGCACAAGGAATTTGCCTCGGTGACCGTCTACGACAACCTCGATGCCGTAGTGCAAGCGCACCCGGACGTGGTGGTGATGCTGGACACCTACAGCCGTCTGGTGTCGAAGCGCAACAACCAGGTTGAAGCGCGGTTCATGGCGAAATTCTACGACTCGAACCTGCAATACATCGGCAAGGCCGAAGGCGCCCGCGCACAACAACTGTCTTCGGTGTGGGTGCATGGCAAGGCAGCGCCGGAAATCGCCGCGCAGATCGACCAGCAAACCGAGCTGCAAGTGAACGCGTTGAAACAGTTCGACGCCTCGCTGAAGGCGCTGGTGACTTCGGGCACTGTGGCGCAAGTCGCGAGCAACTGACGGTTGTCCATCGCCGCGCCGATTGTGTTTGCGCCTGGGTTTGGCTAATCTCGCACAAACCCGCAAACTCAGGCGTAAACATGCATGATCATTCGGCGGCCGAGCTTCCTCAATTGCGCCGGCAAAAAATCCTCCTGATCCTCGAGCGTGACGGCAAGGTCATGGCTTCCGAGTTGAGCCAGCATTTCGCAGTCTCCGAAGACACCATCCGCCGCGATCTGTCGGAACTGGCCACGGCCGGTCTGGTGCAGCGCGTACACGGCGGGGCGCTGCCTCGGCCCAAGGATACGGGCAAGGACTACTTTACCCGGGTCAGCGAAACCGATGAGGTGAAAACCCGCTTGGCGCAGCTCGCGGCAGGCCGGGTGGAGAATGGCCAGATCGTGATGTTCGATTCCGGCAGCACCACGCTGCAGATCGCGCGTTCGTTGCCGTCGGACATTTCCATCACGGCGATCACGACCTCGCCAATGACCGCAATTACCCTCGCCGAATACAAAGGCATCAAAGTGATTCTGGCGGGTGGGCAACTCAACCTGGCGACGATGTCGGTCAGCGGTCACGAGACCGTGCGCCTGCTGCAGGGCATCAAGGCCGACGTGCTGTTCACCGGGGTCTGCGCGATTCACCCGGAAGTCGGCATCAGCTCACTGCATTTCGACGAGGTGCCCGTGAAACAGGCGCTGATAGACAGTGCTTCGCAAGTGATCGCCGTCACCACAGCGGACAAACTGGGCGCGGTGGAGCCGTTCGTGGTCGCGCCGTGCAACCGCATTCATACACTGATCACTGAGCGTCATGTGGCGTCGGGCGATGTCGGGGATTATCGGAAACTGGGGATTGAGGTGGTTCAGGCGGACACCTGATGACGACACAACGCCACCATTCTCAGCCGCCAGTGACCGGTGGGAAAAAGGCGATCTCGTCAAAGTCTTCGACGGCCTGATCCAGTCGGCACAAGTCCTGGTTCACCGCACACATCAGGTTGATCTCACTGAAAATGTCTGCCCAGACACCGCCGCGCGCGATCAGCCGTTGGCGGATGTCATCGACAGTGTTGAGCGAAGCATCCAGCAGCAGTTTTTCACCGCCAAGGTTCAACTGCTCGCGATAGCGTGCGAAGTAACTGACAAGAATCATTGCGCGTCCTCCAGATTGAATTGCCCTGACCGGCCGCCCTGTTTGCTGAGCAAACGGATGTCGCCAATGACCATGCCGCGGTCGACGGCTTTGCACATGTCGTAGATGGTCAGCGCGGCGACGCTGGCGGCGGTCAGCGCTTCAAGCTCTACGCCTGTCTGGCCTTCGAGGCGGCAGGTGCTGACGATTTTCACGCTGTCGGGCTCGCAGACCTTGAGTTCGATTTGAATCGAACTGAGCAACAAGGCATGGCATAGCGGAATCAGTTCATGGGTTTTTTTCGCCGCCATGATGCCGGCGATGCGGGCGACAGCGAACACATCCCCCTTGGGGTGCCCATCCGTCTGAATCAGCTTCAAGGTCTCCGGACGCATGCGCACCCACGCCTGAGCCTTGGCTTCGCGTTGGGTCAGCGACTTGTCACTGACGTCGACCATGTTCGCGCGGCCCTGGTTGTCGATATGCGTCAATCGGTCGGGTGGGGTATTCAGAAGGTCTGTCATGAGCGACACACCTGATCGAAATGCGGTTGCGGCACGGGTGTGTTTTCGTCCGTTAGTTCAGTGGTTTGTTCAACTTTGCACAACATGATTAAAACCCGCAGCACTGGATTAAGTTCAGGCTACGGATATTCAATTATGGCGTCCAATCGCTTGTTCTGATCCCGTGATTGGTGCTGTCGATCAACGCGTGCGCAAGTTGTTTATCAGGCTACTCATGAACATCAATTAGTTACGTTGAATAACAACCGGGCTTCGGCAAAACATTTCTCGGCGATGGCCGAGCGCGGTTCGGTTTTGCGCATGACCAGGCCCAGCGGCGCGAGAACGCTGGCATCTGGCAGGTCGATGAACGCCAGGTTTTCGATCGGCTCTTCCAGCCCGCTGTGCAGCGGCATGATCGAGCAGCAGAAGCCTTCGTGAATCGCCTGGAGCAACTGGTAGGTCGAGTCGCTTTCCAGGATCGGCTGCGGGTTGAGTCCACGACTGCGGAAGCTCAGGTCGATGGATTTGCGGTAGTGCATGCCATTGCTGATCATCCCCAGCGGCAGTTCGGCGGCGTCCTCCCAACTCATTTCAGTGCCTTCGAAATGGAAGTGACGCGTGTCGTACAGCAGGCCGACGCGTGTCTCGCCGATTTCGAAAAACTCGAAATAATTGGGGTTCACGTGATCCAGGTAGCAGACGCCCAAGTCCAGTTGGTTGTTGCCAAGGCCTTCGATGATCTGGTCCGAGCTCATCGAGGACAGGCTGAACTTGAGCTCGGGAAAGCTGTGGGAAAGGCCCTTGATGTAGCTGACCGGATTGAAACTGCTGAGCGGCACCAGGCCCATTCGCAGGTTGCCGACCAGTTGGCCACGGCAGGCAGCCGCTTCGGCGAACAGCCCGTCATGGGCCGCCAGCAGCGTCCTGGCCCACGCCAGCACGCGCTCGCCAGCCTCGGTAAAACCTTCAAAACGCTGGCCGCGTTTGACCAGCACCAGGTCCAGTTCATCCTCCAGATTACGCAGACGCATGGACAGGGTGGGCTGGGTGATGTGGCAACGCGCGGCGGCTTGCCCGAAGTGACGGGTCTGCTCCAGTGCAATCAGAAACTTGAGTTGTTTGATGTCCACGATGGCACCTGCCGAGAGGGAATGGGGTGTAAGTAGTAGCGTAGGTGCGAAGGGCGCACAGGCTTGGCAGTTAACGTTATGAGCAGACGATCTCACCGTCTCTGTGTTCAGTCCAATCAGTAATATTTAATGAGTCATCGGCGGGCTCTATCAATGAAGTAAACAATAGTCGAAATGCGTGATAGAGGCGCTCGATAAGTTGGTTGGTTAGAGTGATTAGACAGTGGTTGTATAAGCACTTTAGTCTCTGAAGGTTATTTAATTAATGCCTGCCGGAGAACCTTATGAGTGTGAAATCGGATGCACTGTTTGTCCCTTTGAATATTGCCGTGCTGACCGTCAGCGATACCCGGGAATATGCCAACGACACGTCCGGGCAATTGCTGGTCAGTCGTTTGCTGGAAGCCGGCCACACCCTCAGCGAGCGCAATCTGTTGAAGGACGACCTGTACAAGATTCGCGCCCAGGTGGCGACCTGGATCGCCGATGAAGGGATTCAAGTGGTGCTGATTACCGGCGGCACCGGCTTCACGGGCCGCGACAGTACGCCCGAGGCAGTTGCGTGTTTGCTGGACAAACAGATTGACGGTTTTGGTGAGTTGTTCCGGGCAATCTCCATTCTCGACATCGGCACGTCCACAGTACAGAGTCGGGCATTGGCCGGGCTGGCCAACGGGACGCTGGTGTGCTGCCTGCCGGGGTCGACCGGTGCCTGCCGAACCGCGTGGGAAGGCATCCTTGCCGAGCAGCTGGACGCACGTCACAGGCCATGCAACTTCGTACCGCACCTCAAACCGGTGCAGGCGTGCGGGCCTCGGGGATGACTTCATCAGCGCTGATGCCCGTGGAGGAAGCCATTGCCAGACTGCTGGCGATGGCCGAGGCGCAACGACTGCATGACAGCGAGCCGGTCCAGTTGAATGCGGCCCGGCACCGCGTGCTGGCCAATGATCTGGTGGCTGATCTGGACCTTCCGCCGTGGCCCAATAGCGCCATGGATGGTTATGCGTTGAATGTTCACGGCTGGAGCGGGCAACCTTTAGCCGTGTCGCAACAGATTTTTGCCGGCCGCGCCCCCGACGCCTTGTTGCCGGGAACCTGCGCTCGAACCTTCACCGGTGCGCCTGTGCCGGAGGGCGCCAACTGCGTTGAGATGCAAGAGAACGTCGAGGTTCTGGCGGACGGTCAGATACGCTTCAAGCAGCCGTTGACGGCGGGCCAGAATATTCGACCGCAAGGCCAGGAGAATCGGGTGGGCCAGGTTTTGTTGCTGGCGGGTACACGGTTGGGACCGTTCGAACTGGCGGTGGCCGCGGCTCAGGGCATGACCCATGTCGATGTGGTGCGACGGCCACGGGTCGCGCTGCTTTCCACCGGCGATGAACTGGTGGAACCAGGCACGCCGCTGAAGCCCGGCGGCATTTACAACAGCAACCGGACGTTGTTGAGCCACTGGCTGGAAGCACTGGGCTGCGAGGTCATTGATGCCGGGATTCTCCCTGACCAATCACGGCAGACCCGGCTCAAGCTTGAACAGTTGCAGCACGCCGCCGATTTGATTCTGACGACTGGCGGCGTGTCCGCCGGTGATGCCGACTGCCTTGGGCAAGTGTTGCGCGAATGCGGCCGGCCGCTGTTGTGGAAGCTGTCGATCAAACCGGGCAAACCACTGACCGTCGGCCATTTTGGCACGGTGCCGGTGATCGGCCTGCCAGGCAACCCGACTTCGGCGCTGGTGACCTTCGGGTTATTGGCCCGGGCCTACCTGCTGCGGATTCAGGGTGTGGAAGACGTCACGCCATTGAGCTTTGCGGTGAGCGCCGGGTTCGACTGGCCGAAGGCCGGAAGCCGGCAGGAGTACCTGCGGGTCAAACTGGAAGCAGGCCATGCCGTGCTCTATCCGAACCAGAGTTCAGGCGTGTTGCTGGGCGCGTCATGGGCGGATGGACTGGCTGAGATTGCGCAAGGTTGCACGCTGAAGGTCGGTGATCCGGTGCGGTTCATCCCCTTCAGCGAATTGTTCTAGAGCGAGTCGCCCCCCCCTCACCGCTGGGTGAGGGGAGCGTCTCGATCACTCAAGCACGAAATCAACGGGCTCCAGCACCGGAGGAAACTGCGTCACCCCAAGCGCCGACAGGACATCACGTTCGATGATGCGCACCAAGGCATCGGTGGGCAGGTCATTTTCGTCACGACCGAACGGGTCTTCCAGCTCATCGCCGATCGCATCCAGACCGAAAAACGTGTAGCTGACAATGGCCGTGAAAATCGGTGTCAGCCAGCCCAACGGTTCGGCCATGGCAAAGGGCAGCAGGATGCAGAAAAGGTAGATGGTCCTGTGCAGCAACAGCGTGTAGGGAAACGGCAGTGGTGTGTGTTTGATCCTTTCGCAAACGGCCTGGGCCTGGGTCAGGCGGGTCAAATGACTGGCCATGAGCGTATAGCGCCATTCACTGATTGCGCCCGATTCGCTGAGCGTCGAACACTGCTGAGCGACTTGAAGCAAAATTTGCCCACTCAAGTCGGCGGCATTGTTCCTGGGTATCGGGTCGAGCCAGTCACCGCTGGCCGCCAGTTCGTTCTCCGAGCGCAGTTTCGCGTTGAGCGCATGGGCGAAGCCGCACAGGTTGCTGAGGATTTTGTGCCGTTCGCCGGCGTCCTTGACGATCTGGGTTTCGCGAATCATCGAACGAATGTCGACGATCACATCCCCCCACGCCTTGCGTGCTTCATACCAGCGGTCATAACAGGCGTTGTTGCGAAAGCTCATGAAGATCGACAGCGACAAGCCCAACAGGGTGAATGGTGTTGCACTGACCTTGGAGAAATAAGTGGGGTGCAGGGTTTCGATCAGCACGATGGCCGAGGCGAGCAACGTCACCATCAGGCTGCGCCAGGCAATGCGTTTGGCGATCGAACCCTTGAGTGAAGTCAGGACGCCGATCAGGTTGGGTTTGGGTCTCACGATCATGGTTTTCAGCCGCCCGTCATGTTCATGAAGCGAACCACCTGGACGTCATCGTTCACTTCGAAATTGTGCCGATAAGGCTTGAGCTTCATCGCCTCGATAATGGCTTTTTCCAGGCGTTCGGGCTGGCCGGGATGGGCGCGCAACACCGCCTTGAGATCGACGGAATGCTCGTTGCCCAGGCACAGCAGCAGTCGACCTTCCACGGTCAGCCGCACTCGGTTGCAGGTGCCGCAAAAGTTGTGGCTATGGGGGGAAATGAACCCCAGGCGAATCTGCGGTGCCTCGGCCAGACGCCAGTAGCGGGAAGGGCCTTGGGTCGACTCGGCGGAGTCAATCAAAGTGTAGCGCTCGGCAATCCGTTCACGTACCTGGGCGCTGGAATAAAACGATTCCGCGCGGCTGTGCTCATGGATGGTGCCCAAGGGCATTTCTTCGATGAATGAAATGTCTAGCTGGCGGTCGATGGCGAAGCTCACCAGATCGTTGATCTCGTGATCGTTGCGGCCCTTCATGACCACGCAGTTGAGTTTGGTGTTGCGAAACCCGGCTGCGTTGGCGGCGTCGATGCCTTTGATGACCTGCGCCAGGTCGCCGGTGCGCGTCAGCTCGCGAAAGCGCTGCGGGTCCAGGCAGTCGAGGCTGATGTTCAGTCGCTTGACCCCGGCGTCAAACAACGGCTTGGCCAGTTTGCTCAACTGCGAACCATTGGTGGTCATGCACAATTCGCGCAGGCCGGGCAGGGCAGCGATTCGTTGGCACAGTTGCACCACGCCCGGACGAATCAGCGGTTCGCCGCCGGTCAGGCGGATTTTGCGCGTTCCCAGCGCCACGAAGCTTTCGGCTACCTCGTAGATTTCTTCCAGGGTCAGGATCCGTTGGCGGGGCAGAAACTGCATGTCTTCGGCCATGCAGTACACGCAACGGAAATCACAACGATCGGTGACGGACATCCGTAGATAGTCCACACGCCGGGAGAACCCATCGATCAAGACTCGCTCTGACATGACAGCCTCGCTTGGCGGTTTCGGTGGTAATGACCCGCGCACTTTGTGATGGAAATTCCGTCGTCATGCGGAATGGATTGCGGTCTCGCTATTCTGTAGGAGCCGGCTTGCTGGCGATGGCGTCAGTGAAATCGCCATCGCCAGCAAGCCGGCTCCTACAAATTCGTCACAGTCCCGTTATTGGTCCGTTAATTTGCGACATGGACGGAGGTGTGAAGCGCAGGCTAAGAGCAACTTGATAAGGCGTCCAATCACTATTAATGACCGGGTGATCGATGGGCTCTATGACGAACTTTCTTAAACCGTTAAAGTTGCGGGTCAAATACTCAAGCTATTGATATTTAATGAATAAATCCCGTGATAGATGTCTTCGATAATGTGGTCATTAATAGCGATTAGACAATATTTCAACCCCGTTCATATTCTTGCTCCGTACTTTGAAAAGCCTGTGTGCATTGTCACGGAGAAGCATCATGTCTCAAGTCGACCGTTACAAACCTTACAAGGGCGCCGCTGCCGGTTGGGGGGCGCTGATCGCCGTCACCAAAAACTGGCTCGGCAGTGAGAACGCCCTGAAAAACATCCGCGCCATGCTCAAGACCAACCAGAACGGTGGCTTTGACTGCCCGGGTTGCGCCTGGGGGGAGTCGCCGGAAAACGGCATGGTCAAGTTCTGCGAAAACGGCGCCAAGGCAGTCAATTGGGAAGCGACCGGTCGCCTGGTGAACCCGGCTTTTTTCAACAAATACACCGTGTCGACGCTTTCCGAGCAAAGCGATTACTGGCTCGAGTATCAAGGTCGGCTCACCCACCCGATGCGCTACGACGCACAGTCGGACCGTTACGTGGAAACCACCTGGGACGAGGCGTTTGCCCTGATTGCCCGACACCTTAATGCGCTGGAGTCGCCGGATCAGGCCGAGTTCTACACCTCGGGCCGGGCCAGTAACGAGGCAGCTTTTCTGTACCAGTTGTTCGTACGGGCCTACGGCACCAACAATTTCCCGGACTGCTCCAACATGTGCCATGAAGCCAGCGCGGTCAGCATGATCGAAAGCCTGGGCGTGGGCAAAGGCACCGTGGTGTTCGATGACCTGGAGCATGCCGACGCGATTTTCGTCATCGGCCAGAACCCCGGCACCAACCATCCGCGGATGCTTGAACCGCTGCGCGAAGCGGTGAAGCGCGGGGCGCAGGTGATTTGCATCAACCCGCTCAAAGAGCGCGGACTGGAGCGCTTCCAACATCCGCAGCACCCGATCGAGATGTTGCTGAACGGCTCCGAGCCGACCAACACCGCCTACTTCCGCCCGGCACTCGGCGGAGACATGGCGGTGATGCGCGGCATGGTCAAATTCCTCCTGCAGTGGGAGCGCGAAGCCCAGGCCAGCGGTGGTGAACCGGTGTTTGACCACGCCTTCATCGCTGAACATACCTCGGGGTTGGATACTTACCTGGCCGAAGTCGATGCCACCAACTGGGCGCACATCGAGGAACAGTCCGGCATGAGCCTGGCGGATATCGAACTCGCCGCGCGCATGTACGCCAAAGCCAACGCCGTGATCATGTGCTGGGCGATGGGCCTGACCCAGCACACGCACTCGGTGCCGATGCTGCAGGAAGTCATCAACCTGATGCTGCTGCGCGGCAACGTCGGCCGTCCCGGTGCCGGCCTGTCGCCGGTGCGCGGTCACAGTAACGTGCAAGGCGACCGGACCATGGGCATCAACGAACTGGCGCCGGTCGAGCTGCTGGATGCACTGGAAAAACGCTTTTCGTTCAAGCCGCCGCGCGAACACGGCCACAACACCGTGATGGCGATCTCGGCGATGGAGCAGGGCCGTTCGAAAGTGTTTATCGCCCTGGGCGGCAACTTCGCTCAAGCCACGCCGGACACCCCGCGCACTCACGATGCTCTGCGCAAATGCGACCTCACCGTGCACATCGCCACCAAACTCAACCGCAGCCATTTGGTGACCGGACAGGAAGCGCTGATTTTGCCGTGCCTGGGTCGCACCGACATCGACCTGCAGGCCGAGGGACCGCAAGGTGTCACCGTGGAAGACACCTTCAGCATGATCCACATCTCCCATGGCCAGCTGAAACCCAAGTCGGCGCACCTGCGTTCGGAGCCGGCGATCATTGCCGGGATCGCTGCCGCCACGTTGGGCAAGCATCCGATCGACTGGAACTGGGCCATCGGTGACTACGGTCGCATCCGCAACATGATTGCCGACACCATCCCGGGCTTCGAAGACTTCAATCGACGGTTGCTGCACCCGGGCGGTTTCCACATGCCGAACACCGCTTCGAATCGTGTCTGGAAAACCGCGACCGGCAAAGCGCAGTTCACCCCGAGTGCGTTGCCGGCGCATTTGATCAGCGAAGGTGTGCGCAACCTGGCAGAGAAACCGGATCTGATCCTGCAAACCATGCGCTCCCACGATCAATACAACACCACGCTGTACGGTCTGGATGATCGCTATCGCGGGGTTTACGGCATGCGCGACGTGGTGTTCGTCAACGAGCAGGACATCCGCAAACTCGGTTTCGAGCCGGGGCAGAAGGTCGATCTGGTGTCGCTCTGGGACGACGACCGCGAGCGTCGTGTCAGCGGCTTTACCCTGATCGCTTACGACATTCCGCCGGGGCAAGCCGCGGCTTACTACCCGGAAACCAATCCATTGGTTCCGCTGGAAAGCTACGGTGACCGTACGTTCACGCCGACCTCCAAGTTCGTCGCCATCCGGCTCGAACAGGCAGGCGCCAGCAACGTGATCATGTCTTCCATCGCGTAGTTCAAACCGGAGCGGCGCTCCGGTTTCACCCTTTCGACATTAGTTGGCTGTGGGCCGCAAGGCCCGACGGTGGCCCGGCTGTGTGCCGTTTTTAACCCAGCCTCGATGAGGATATTCATCATGTTCAACCTGGAGGCACTGGACCTGGCGCGAATTCAATTCGCGTTCACGGTTTCGTTCCATATCATCTTTCCTGCCATCACCATTGGCCTGGCGAGTTTTCTCGCCGTGCTCGAAGGGCTTTGGCTCAAGACCCACAACGACACCTATCGCGACCTCTACCATTTCTGGTCGAAGATCTTTGCCGTCAACTTCGGCATGGGCGTGGTGTCCGGCCTGGTCATGGCGTATGAGTTCGGCACCAACTGGAGTCGCTTTTCCGACTTCGCCGGCAGCATCACCGGTCCGTTGCTGACCTATGAGGTGCTCACGGCGTTCTTCCTTGAGGCTGGCTTCCTCGGAGTCATGCTGTTCGGCTGGAACCGGGTAGGGCGCGGGCTGCACTTTTTTGCCACGGTGATGGTGGCGATCGGCACATTGATTTCGACCTTCTGGATTCTGGCGTCGAACAGCTGGATGCAAACGCCGCAAGGTTTCCAGATCGTCGATGGTCGGGTGATGCCGATGGATTGGCTGGCGATTGTGTTCAATCCGTCGTTCCCGTACCGGTTGGCGCACATGGCGATTGCCGCGTTCGTCGCTACCGCGTTTTTCGTTGGCTCGTCGGCGGCGTGGCATTTGCTGCGCGGCAATGACACCCGCCAGGTGCGCAAAATGCTCTCGATGGCGCTGTGGATGGCGTTGATCGTGGCGCCGATTCAGGCGGTGGTGGGTGATGCTCACGGCTTGAACACGCTGGAGCATCAACCGGCGAAAATCGCCGCGATTGAAGGGCACTGGGAGAACGCCGACAACGGGCCAACGCCGTTGGTGCTGTTCGGCCTGCCGGACATGCAGGCCGAAAAAACCCGCTACGCCGTGGAAATCCCCTACCTGGGCAGCCTGATCCTGACCCACAGCCTGGACAAACAGATTCCGGCGCTCAAAAGCTTTGCGAAAGAGGACCGCCCCAACGCGACGATTATCTTCTGGAGTTTTCGCGTGATGGCGGGCCTTGGCATGTTGATGATTCTGGCCGGTCTGCTCGGGCTCGCGTTGCGTCGCAGCGGTGGCCTCTATCGGCATCGCGGCTTCCTGCGATTTGTGATGTGGATGGGGCCAAGCGGCCTGGTCGCGATGCTCGCCGGGTGGATCACCACCGAAGTGGGCCGCCAGCCATGGGTGGTGTACGGATTGTTGCGCACGGCCGACGCGGCTTCTCACCATTCGGTGGCGCAGATGAGCGTCTCGTTGGCGCTGTTCGTGGTCATCTACTTTTCGGTGTTCACGGTGGGCATCGGCTACATGATGAAACTGGTGCGCAAAGGGCCGCAGCCGCATCACGAGCATGCCGCGGGGAACACTTTCGGTCAGGTCGTCACGCCACGTCGACCGCTGTCCGCCGACGCCGAAAACCTCGACACCGACGCCCGCGTCAATTGAAGAAGAGGAATTGAGTCATGGGTATTCAAGGTATCGATCTCTCGCTGATCTGGGGCGTGATCATCGCCTTCGGCGTGATGATGTACGTGATCATGGACGGTTTCGATCTGGGGTTGGGCATCCTGTTCCCGTTGATCCCGGATGAACGGGAGCGCGATGTGATGATGAACACCGTGGCACCGGTCTGGGATGGCAACGAGACCTGGCTGGTGCTGGGTGGCGCGGCGCTGTACGGCGCGTTTCCGCTGGCGTATTCGGTGATTCTGGAGGCGCTGTACCTGCCGCTGATATTGATGCTGTGCGGGCTGATTTTTCGCGGTGTCGCGTTTGAGTTTCGCTTCAAGGCCAGCCCGCAAAAGCGTCACATCTGGGACCTGGCGTTTATCGGTGGCTCGCTGTTGGCGACGTTCGCCCAAGGCGTGGTGATCGGTGCTTACATCGCCGGCATCCCGGTGGTTGATCGACAGTTCGCCGGTGGCACGCTGGACTGGCTGGCACCGTTCCCGTTGTTCTGCGGGGTGGGGTTGATCGTCGCTTATGCGCTGCTGGGCAGCACCTGGTTGCTGGTCAAGACCGAAGGCATGCTCGAATCGCGGATGCGCCTGTTCACGCGTCCGTTGGCCTGGTTGCTGTTGGCGGTGATCGGCGTGATCTGTATCTGGACACCGATCCTGCACCCGGACATCGCGACGCGCTGGTTTTCCCACGCTCACCTGGTCGTGTTCGGGGGCCTGGCGCTATTGGCCGCGCTCGCGTTCTTCGGCTTGCTCAGCACCTTGCGCCGGCGCCACACCCACTGGCCTTTTGTTTTTACGCTGGCGCTGGTGTTCCTGGGGTACATCGGTCTGGCGTTCAGTATCTGGCCGAACATCGTGCCGCCCTCCATCAGCTTGTGGGCCGCGGCTTCGCCACCCACCAGTCAGTTGTTCATCCTGATCGGGGCCTTGTTCATTCTGCCGATCATCCTGATGTACACCGTCTGGAGTTACTACGTGTTCCGCGGCAAAGTGAGGATCGGCGATGGCTACCATTAAACCGCGACAATCAGAACCCGCGCGCTGGTATCGGCGCCTCGGCTGGCTGGTGCTGATCTGGCTGGGCAGTGTGCTGGCGTTGGGCGTCGTGGCGGGGGCCTTGCGATTGTTGATGCATGCGGCGGGGATGAACTCGCACTGACCCTTTAAAGAAACAACCCGGATCGCTGTCATGGCGGTCCGGGTTTTTTGCTGTTGCCGGCGCGCGTTTACGGCGTACCGAACATCGCCGTCCAGTAAATCCCCGAATCACTCTTCGGGTCCACCGCATATGCCGCGCCCAGCTCCTGGTATTGCGGGTTCATCAGGTTGGCGCAGTGACCGGGGCTGGCGACCCAGCCATCGACCACCTTGCGCACGGTGTCTTGCCCGGCCGCGATGTTCTCACCGATCTGCTGGCCGCCGTAACCCGCCAGTTCTGCCCGATCACCCGGCGTGCGGCCATCGCGATCCTTGTGGTCGAAATAGTTGTTGTTGGCCATCGACCGCGAATGGGTCTCGGCGGCCGTCGCCAATAGGGCGTTCCAGGTCAGCGGCGTGGCGGCGGCGAAGGATTGCGTGCCGCACTGGCGCGGCCGACCACGTGCGACATTGAGCTCGGCCAGCAGTTTCTGGCCTTCGGCCTGCCAGTCGCCCAGGCGTGCACTCAACAGTGGACGGGCCAGCACAATGCGCCATTCACGGTCCTGGCGGCTGACTCCAATGTCGACGAATTGCGGGTCCAGCACGATCTGGCAAAAGCTCTCCTGGATCGCTTTCATCGCCGAGGCCGCATCACGCGGCCCGGACAGGCTGATCGCCTGCACATTCTTCATCGGATAATTCGCGGCGACCATGGCCTGTTGCAGATTGACCATGCTGGTGGCGGACAACGCCAGCCGCGGATCAACTGCCAGCGGCGGCAGTTCCGCCGATACCTCACCCGCGCAACGCTGCACCTGGCTGCGGTAGTCGTTGATCGAATCGATCAGTTGTTTCTCGTCAGCCGCCAGCGCCTTCGCGGCGAACAGCAAGCCCAATGACAACGTGGCAAGACGCAAAACGGTTGACAGTACACGCATGGAAATCTCCCTTGATCTGACTGCGCCCATGATGCGCGATGACACCCCCGTGAGCGCAATGCCTTTTCGCGCCGAAATACAGGTTGTTGGCCGTCTGTCGGAATGAATTCTGGCAACTACAATCAAGCCATGTCGCCCGAAAGACGTGCTGTACGTCGACATTTTGTTGCTTGAATCCAGTCCACTCAGAAGGGTCGATCATGCGATTAATCCGGATAGCAATCTGCTGTGCAATCACGCTACTCGGCGGCCAGGCATTGGCGACTGAACAGGAACAAAAAAAGGAAGTGGCCGAAAACAAGGCCGAAGTGCTGGAACAGAAAGCGGCGGAGAAGGGCACCGATCTGCCGGTGCCCAAGTCCGAAGCGATTACCACCTCCGAAGTGCAGGCCGTCGATCCGGCCGGTGCGTCACCGCTGGATGATGCAATCACTTGCCTGGCGCGCTCGATCTACTGGGAAGCCAAAGGCAAATCGTCCGCCGACATGGAAGCCGTCGCCAGCGTGGTCATGAATCGCCTGGGTCATGAGGGCTTTCCTGACACGGTGTGCGCGGTGGTCAAACAGGGTTCTGAAACGAAGAACTGCCAGTTTTCCTGGTGGTGCGACGGGCGTTCCGATCAGGTCCAGGAAGAAACCCAGTACGCGATCGCCAAGGAGATCGCGCGCAAGGCGCTCAACAAGCAGCTCAATGATCGAACCAACGGCGCGATGTATTTTCACGACCGCAATGTGAAACCCGATTGGGCCACGAAGTACATCAAGACCACTGAGACCAGCATGTTTCTTTTCTATAAACCCAAGGGTGGAGAGGCTCACTGACGGGTGTCATCTGGATGTCATCGAGCCCATGTAAACATTCCTGCAAACCGTCTTGAACGTTCAGCGGACCTGCGTCGGCTGACAGATGAATTTTGCAAGGAAGACTTCAATGAAAGGAGACGCCTCCCTGTTTGCAGCCATTGACCTGGGCTCCAACGCGTTTCGCATGATGATCGGCCAGTCGGTCAAGCGGAACCAGCAACTGGTGATCCAGGAAGTGAAGACCCTGCGTGAGCCGGTTCGGTTGGCGGAGGGGTTACAGGGCGGCGCACTGGACGAAATGGCGCTGGATCGCGGATGGCAGGCACTCGCGCGATTTGGCAAAAAGCTGCGTGGCTTCGAGCCCGGTCGTGTGCGGGCGGTGGCCACCAGTGCGGTGCGCGAAGCTGACAATGCCCAGCTGTTTCTGGCCAGCGCCGAACGGCACCTGGGTTTCCGCATTGATGTGATATCCGGGCATGAAGAAGCCCGATTGGTATACGCCGGCGTGGCCCATACGGTGCCCGGCATCGAGCGCAAGCGACTGGTTATCGACATCGGCGGCGGCTCCACGGAATTGATTCTGGGGCAGGGCGCTCAACCGCTGTTGACCGAGAGCATCGCCATCGGCAGCGGCACCTTTGGTGCGCGCTACTTTCAAGGCGGCCGCATCACCGCTCCGGCGCTGCTGGAGGCCGAGCGTGTCGCCACACTGCAGTTCGAACGCGTGGCACGCCGTTATCGCACGCTGGGCTGGCAGCAGGTCATCGGTTCTTCAGGCACCGCACGCATGCTGGCCAAAGTCCTCAAGGCCAACGACTTGAACGACGATGGCCACAGCGGTATCACCTACAGCGGCCTGCTGCGCCTGTCGTTGCGCCTGCTGGAAGTGGGGCACGTCAAACAGCTCAGGCTGGCCGGTCTGCAGAGTCATCGCCTGAGCATCCTGCCGGGCGGACTGGTGCTGATGCTGGCGGCGTTCAAGGTCTTTGGCGTTTCGCACATGACACCGTCCGAGCCCGGCTTGCGGTTCGGCGTGTTGCACGGGTTGATGACCAGGCACTAGCGCCTGCAGGATGCCTGAGCGTCCGTTCGACATTGGCCGAAACCTACCACTTATTGTCTCGTAAGCCCGTGCGCTTCAATTCCAGCCCGCTGCACACTCCTTGCCAGGCACAGGATCCCTCCTGTGCATTCAGGGAGAAACCCGATGCCCCACAAAGGAAGCTGCCTCTGCGGACAGATCACCTATGAGATCCGCGGTGAATTGACCGATATCCTCAACTGCCACTGCTCGATGTGCCGCAAACTTCACGCCTCGGCTTTCCGTACCCGTGCAAAGGTGCTGACGAAGGATTGGGTGACGTTGAGCGGGGCTGGACTGCTGACGTTTTACGAGTCGTCGCCCGGTGAGAGAAAAGGCTTTTGCTCGGTCTGTGGATCGAGTCTCTACACGAAGTTCGATGCCAATCCGCAAGTACTGGGTTTTCCGCTGGGTACGCTGGACAGCGACCCCGGCGCGGCGGCGACGCGTCATGTGTTTGTCGCGAGCAAGGCGCCATGGTTCGAGATCACGGATGAGTTGCCACAGCTCGCCGAGTATTGATCTGACTGACGTTTCGTCGGCTCGCGGATACATTTGCGAGGTATTTTCAGACCGGGTGGAGGTGACAGGCGTACAGTGCAAGCTCGGCTGGCCGGAAACCTGTTATGCCACCTTAAAGGTCAAGGGAGGTTGCCACCCGTGCACCAGATCGGTCTCATCGTTTATCCCGAATTTCAGGTATTGGGCCTGGCCATGTGTGCGGCTTTCGAAATGGCCAACGGTGCCGTCGACACGCCGATGTACAACATTACTTTGCTGTCCGAGCACGGCGGCACCGTGCCGACCTCTGCGGGTTTCGGCGTGGAGACCACGGCGTTCGACCCTCGTCCCTTCGACACGCTGCTGGTGATGGGCGACAACCTGATCCGTCCCGTCTCGCCCGGCATGGTGGAGTTTTTGCGCAGCGCCAGTCGGACCACTCGACGCCTGGGTTCCATTTGCACCGGTGCCATCGCGCTGGCCGAAGCCGGTTTGCTGGATGGCCGGCGGGCGACCACGCACTGGTGTCATGCGCCGGCATTGCAGCGGGCATACCCGAAAGTGAAGGTGGAAGAAGACCGGATCTTCATCAACGACGGTAACGTCTGGACCGCGGCGGGCATGAGCGCGTGCGTCGATCTCGCGCTGGCGCTGGTTGAAAATGATCTGGGCGCAGACGTAGCGCGGCGTGTGGCCCGGCAATTGGTGGTTTACCACCGACGTACGGGCGGGCAGTCGCAATTTTCGGTGATGCTCGAACTGGAGCCCAAGACTGACCGCATCCAGTCTGCGCTGATCTATGCCAAGCAGAACCTGAAGTCCGAGCTGTCGGTGGAGGCGCTGGCCAGCGCGGCCAACCTCAGCCCGCGACAGTTCAGTCGTGTGTTCCATGCCGAAACGGGTCAATCACCCGCCAAGGCTATCGAGAACCTGCGGGTGGAGGCCGCGCGTCTGATGATGGAAACCGGCCGGCATGCCATTGATGTGGTGGCGACAGAGACCGGTTTTGGTGATCGGGAACGTATGCGCAGAGCGTTCATTCGCGCCTTCGGCCAACCGCCGCAAGTCATTCAGCGCGCCAATAGGAACTGAACTGTAGGAGCTGGCTTGCTAGCGATGGCGATTTCACGTGCGACATCGTCGGAACGCCGAAAGCCGGCTCCTACCAGGTATCTGCATGGCTTAAAAGGTGGTGTATTCGACATTTAAGTCAGAATATTATTGCCGTAATTTGTATCTCGTAGAAACCCATTCCCCAACGAGATTACCGCCATGACCATCGTCAAAGCCGCCGCCGTCCAGATCGCTCCTGTGCTCTACAGCCGTGAAGGCACTGTAGAAAAGGTCGTCGACAAAATCCGTGAACTCGGCGAGAAGGGCGTGCAGTTCGCCGTTTTCCCGGAAACCATTGTGCCGTACTACCCGTATTTTTCCTTTGTGCAGGCCCCGTTCAAAATGGGCGCCGAGCATTACAAGTTGCTGGACCAGGCCGTTGTAGTGCCTTCCGCAACCACCGATGCGATCGGTAAAGCCGCGAAGGAAGCCAATATGGTGGTGTCCATCGGCGTCAACGAACGCGATGGCAGCACCCTCTACAACACTCAGTTGCTGTTCGATGCGGACGGCACCCTGATTCAGGCACGGCGCAAGATTTCGCCGACCTATCACGAACGCATGATCTGGGGCATGGGCGACGGTTCCGGCCTGCGCGCCACCGACAGCGCCGTTGGCCGAATCGGCCAACTGGCCTGCTGGGAACATTACAACCCGCTGGCGCGTTACGCCTTGATCGAAGACGGTGAACAGATTCACGCCTCAATGTACCCGGGGTCATTTGCCGGCCCGCTGTTCACCCGCCAGATGGAAGTCAGCATCCGCATGCACGCGCTGGAGTCGGCGTGCTTCGTGGTGAACTCGACGGCCTGGTTGTACCCGGAACAGCAGGCGCAAATCATGGCCGACACCGGCTGCGAGATCGGTCCTATCTCCGGCGGTTGCTACACCGCGATCATCGATCCGCAAGGTGAGGTCGTCGGTGCACTGACCGAAGGTGAAGGCGAAGTCATTGCTGACATCGACTTGTTTCAGATCGAAATGCGCAAGCGCCAGATGGATGGCCGCGGTCACTACAGCCGCCCGGAAATCCTGAGCCTCAACATCGACCGCACGCCCCATCGCCATGTGCATGAACGCAACGCTCAACCGACGCTGGCTGGCACTTCACAAGCTGAAGAAGTGTGATCACGGCTTGCCGGCGAAGGCGTCGTTGAAATCGCCTTCACTGGCAAGCCATGCTCCTACGGTTCGGGGAGGTGGATCGAGATCGAGGGCAGACGCCAATCCTGTAGGAACACGGCTTGCCGGCGAAGGCGTCGTTGAAATCGTCTTCGCTGGCAAGCCATGCTCCTACGAAAAGCGGTCAGGTCTTACAGTTCCATACCCAGGAAGATCAACGTATTGCCATGGGCCTCGGCCGCTGCACGCTGGTTGTAGCTGTCGCGATGCGAGCAATTGAAGCCATGTTCGGCTTCCGGGTATACGACGATTTCCACGTTATCGTTGTTGTCGAAGCGCTCGGCGATTTTCTCGACGGCTTCCAGCGGAATGTGGCTGTCCTGTTCACCGAAATGCATCAGCAGCGGCACTTCGATCTCATCGGCACGGTCGAGTTGGTTCTGGATGCCGCCGCCGTAATAGGCGATGGCCACGTCCACCAGGCCGTTGGCGGCGGTGTGGTACGAGAGCAGGCCGCCAAAGCAGTAACCGATGGAAGCGATCCCGCCGTCCAGGCCCGGGTGGGCTTTCAGGGCGTCGATGGCCAGCTCGATGTCCTTTTGCGCCTTGCCGACATCGGTGGCGTTCATCAACTCGACTGCGCGTTTCCAGCCGGCTTCGTCGTAGGTCAGTTCGATACGGTGGCCGCTGCGCCAGAACAGGTCCGGCGCGATCACCAGGTAGCCGTCGGCGGCGTATTGCTCGGCGACGGAGCGGATGTGTTCGTTGACGCCGAAGATCTCCTGGATCAGCACGATACCCGGGCCTTTCCGAGTATGCGGAATGGCCAGGTAAGCGCCGAATTTACCTTCGGCGCTGTCGATCTCGATCCATTGGGTGGTCACGCTCATGGTGGCTCCTGTCTACGCAAGTGAGGTGGGAGGTGCAGCATGCCACATTAACATTTCAGCGATTGTTGCGACGCCAGAAGAATCGGGCCAGCAACGTATCGAGGCTGAGCTTGCCGGCACCCGAGAGCAACAGCGGCATCAGGGCGGCGAGGTAGATCAACGGCAGTTTGAAATTGCCGAACCCCTTGTTGCTGATGGCATAGCCCTGGGCAAGCTCACTCAATGTAGACCAATCGGCCGGCCAGTGAACGGCTGCGGTCGCCACGATAGTCACCACGATCAGCACGACGGCGGAAATCCGTGTGCCCAGTCCGACGAAAATGGCGAGGGCGCAGATCAGTTCGGCCCACATCGACAGCTCCCAGTTCAGCGCGGCCGGCACGTGATCGAAGGGAAACGGGAAGCGGTCCTGGATGTCGGCGAACCAGTTTTCGCCATTCCACTTTTCAAGGCCCGACTCGAAAAACTCCCAGGCGATGAACAACCGCAAGGTCAGAGGGGCGAGCCAGCTACCGGCACGATCAAGGTTCAGGTGCAGGCCTTTCACGGCCGACGAGATTGCAGCGTTCATGGACTTGGTCTCCGTTCAGTCAGGGATGCGGGGCTCGCGGCCCCGCGCAGGGGTTACTCGCTGGCGCCGCACTTGCCTTCGCCGCATTTGCCTTCAGCCGGTTTTTCAGCGGTGTCCGCGTGGGCCTGGCTGTAGCCGTGGGTCAGTTGTTTCATGCTGAACGCTTCGGACTCGGAAGCCGACGCGACGTTGGACAGGGCCAGGCCACCCGCAATGATCAGGCCGAGGGTCAGGGAAGCAGTCGAGAGCTTGAACATGGTGATACTCCGTAGCATTGAGTGAGTTGAGCGCTTTGATCGGCTGAGCCAATCGACAGGCACATTTCATCAATCGGGTGTATCTGCGATGTGTCTTCGGGGTGGGGTTATATGGCTGCGGTGTGTCAAGGTCGGGGTTGTACACACTCTGATACGTAACCCCTGAAGTTTTTCCGGTCCTCCACAAAATCCTGTAGGAGCCGGCTTGCTGGCGAAGGCGTCCGTTTTGGCGATAAATGTGTCGACTGACCCACCGCCATCGCCAGCAAGCCGGCTCCTACAGTCGCATTCCAATTCACAACTGTGATCCGCTGCCGACCGCCAGCGTCTAGCGTCAGTGTCCCCGCAATCCCATGGGGCGAGACTTCGGAACCCGGCATGCAAGCGCTGTTGAACGAGATCCTTGACGCAGTTCGTCCCCTGATTGGCCAGGGCAAGGTGGCTGACTACATTCCCGCCCTCGGCACCGTGCCGGCCAACCAGTTGGGTATTGCGGTGTATGGCAATGATGGCGAACTGTTTTGCGCCGGCGATGCCCATACGCCGTTCTCCGTGCAGAGTATTTCCAAGGTCTTCAGCCTGGTGCAGGCCATCGACCATTCTGGCGAAGCCATTTGGCAACGCCTGGGCCACGAGCCTTCCGGCCAGCCGTTCAATTCGCTGGTGCAACTGGAGTTCGAGCGCGGACGCCCGCGCAATCCGTTCATCAACGCTGGCGCGCTGGTGATTTGCGACATCAACCAATCGCGTTTTGCCGCCCCGGCGTTATCGATGCGTGATTTCGTCCGGCGTCTGTCGGGCAACCCGCAGGTGATGGTGGACGGCAAGGTCGCCGAGTCCGAATACCAGCACCGTGCGCGCAACGCCGCCATGGCCTACCTGATGCAATCCTTCGGCAACTTTCATAATGATGTCGAAGCGGTGTTGCGCAGCTATTTCAGCCATTGCGCCCTGCGCATGAACTGCGTGGACCTGGCCCGGGCGTTCTGCTTCCTGGCCAACGATGGTTTCTGCAAACACAGCGGCGAGCAGATCCTCAGCGCTCGCCAGACCCAGCAGGTCAATTCGATCATGGCCACCAGCGGCCTCTACGACGAGGCGGGCAACTTCGCCTATCGCGTCGGCCTGCCCGGCAAGAGCGGCGTGGGCGGCGGGATCGTCGCGGTGGTGCCGGGGCAGTTCACGGTGTGCGTCTGGTCGCCGGAACTGAACAGCGCCGGCAACTCACTTGCAGGCATGGCGGCGCTGGAGTTGCTGAGCCAGCGGATTGGCTGGTCAGTGTTTTGAGCGATTCGAGCGGGTGGGGTTAATGACGCTCCAGGAAATTTGCTATACATTTTCCGACCGCCCCTTGCATGGTGAAACCGTTTCATGTCTCTCGCGCTCGAACGTCTAATCGCTGGCACGCCAATTCCTTTCGCTGGTAACCGCGTCACTGTGGTCAGCCCCGAACTGGCCTTGCGCTTTCAGCCCGGGGACCACCTGCTGGTGGAGCAAGTCAGCGGTGAGTTGCTGCTGATTCCCGTTGCGGACCAGAAAGCGGCGGCGGTAGCGATCGAGCGGGCCGAAGCGGCATTTACGGCGATGTCCGCCGTACCGGATCAGGCGATCAGTGAGTTCTTTGATTGCTTTGCCCGGCGCCTTGAAGATCAGGACTGCTGGGACTTGATCGAGGCTGCCAACCTCGCCGACATCGAGTGGGCCAAGTCTCGTGGACGCTCGACCACGCGGTTGCTGGCCGATGAGCGCATGCGCCGCGACATGATCGCGGGCCTCAGGGCCTGGCGCGATGCGTCGGCCACGCGTGGCAAAGTGATCAGTTGCGTCGAGCATGACGGCTGGAAAGTCGAGCAGGTGGTTTCGCCGCTGGGTATTGTCGCCTTCGTCTTCGAAGGCCGGCCGAATGTCTTTGCCGACGCCGCTGGCGTGTTGCGTACCGGCAACACCGCTGTGCTGCGCATCGGCAGCGACGCCCTGGGCACGGCGAAAGCCATCGTCACCCATGCGTTGAACCCGGCATTGAGCGACGCCGGTTTGCCGGTAGGCGCGGTGTCGCTGGTGGAAAGCGTCAATCACGCCGCCGGTTGGGCGATGTTCGCCGACCGGCGCCTGTCGCTGGCGGTGGCCCGTGGTTCGGGGCGTGCCGTCAGTCAATTGGGCAGCATTGCGCAGCAGGCCGGCACCGCCGTCAGCCTGCATGGCACCGGTGGCGCCTGGCTGATCGCCGACAAGGACGCCGACGCCCAGCGCTTTGCTGCCGTCGTGCGCAATTCCCTGGACCGCAAAGTCTGCAACACCCTGAACGTCTGCCTGATTCACCGCGACCGCGCCGCCGAACTGGTGCCGCTGTTTCTGCACGCCCTGAAACAGGCCGGTGCCGCTCGGGAGGAAGGCTGCAAGCTGCACATCGTCGAGGGCAGCCAGCCGTTCGTGCCTTACGATTGGAGGAACGCAACGGTCGAGGTCTGCCGCGCCGAAGGTTATCAAACAGAAGCCTTGGTCGAACCACTGCCCGAAGATCAATTGGGCCGCGAGTGGGAATGGGAAGAAACCCCGGAAGTCAGCCTGAAGATCGTCGACGACCTGGACAGCGCCATCGCCTTGTTCAACCGCTACAGCCCGCAATTCACCGTGTCGTTGATCAGTGAAAATGCCGAGGCCCAGGACCGTTTCTACAACGCGGTCAACGCGCCGTTTGTCGGCAACGGCATCACCCGTTGGGTCGACGGTCAATACGCGCTGAACAAGCCCGAACTGGGGCTTTCGAACTGGGAGAGCGGCCGCCTGTTCGCTCGCAGTGCGATTCTCTCGGGAGATGGTGTGTTCACGATTCGCAGTCGCATGACGCAGACCGATCTGTCGGTCAAACGCTGAGTACCCCCGACCGCAGGCGCAGGCCGCACTATAATTTAGGGTGTCTGCGTCTGTGTTTCGAAAGAGGGGCCGTCATGAAAAATCATTCCTTAGAGCATTACTCTCATCAACTGGGAATAATCGCGCACGACGCGTGGCTGACTGCTCGGGTGAAGTCGGCCCTGGCGTTGGCCGATCCTCCCCTTAGTCTGCAAGTCCATGTCAAAACACTTGCAGGAACGGTGGTGTTGAGTGGTCGCGTCAATACCCATAAACAGTGTGAGCAGGCCGTTGCGCTGGCCCGCACGGTGAATGGTGTCAATGAAATCGATGCCAGGGAATTACTGACTCACGTGTTCACGCCCGGAAGCGTTCCAACACCGCCGAACGCCGAGGAAAACCCGGAGATCCGGCCATCATCGTCAGGCAAGCCGGACGACAAATGAAGCTGGATGCAGCGCTTCCGTGAACCGGGGGCGCTGCATCGGGTGCCGACATGGATCAAGCCGCTTCCATCGCTTTGCCGTTCATGGCGCAGGTGGTCGGGTGTTCGACCAACGACACGAACGTGCGGCTGTTGGCATCCAGCGCATCGATCGAGCCGGTTTCAATGTCGTAGACCCAACCGTGCAGGTTCAGCAGGCCTTTTTCCTGAGCCAGCCGCACACTCGGGTGGGTCTGGATGTTGGCCAGCTGGGCAATCACGTTTTCCCGTACCATCGAACTCACTTTCGCCGCGTCGCTGGCGTGAGACCGGGATTCGTTGATCACTTTCGCTGACTCGGCGTGTTGCAACCAGGCGCTGACGGCGGGCAGGTGGTCCATGCATTTGCACGAAGCGACGGCGGTCATGGCGCCACAGTCCGAATGGCCGCAGATCACGATGTCGGTGACCCCCAGTACGGCAACCGCGTATTCGACCGTGGCCGATACACCGCCCGGGTGCGGGCTGTAGGAGGGCACGATATTGCCGGCGTTACGGATCACGAACAGTTCGCCGGGTTCTTGCTGGGTCAGCAGTTCCGGCACGACACGACTGTCGGAACAGGTGATGAACAACGTGCCGGGGTGTTGCGTAGTGGCCAGGTGTTTGAACAGGTCGGTGCGTTGCGGAAAGGCTTCCTTCTGGAACTTCAAAAAACCTTCGATGAGCGTTTTCATTGCAATGTCCTCATGAGTGAGTCGGGTTTGGCCCGCACAACGGTGCGGGCCGATATCCACTTAGAAAGGACGCAGTGGCAGGAATTTGCCGTCGAGGGTGATCACGGCTCGGGAGCCGCCTTCCGGGTCTTCGACTTTCTTCATGTCGAGCTTGAAGTTGATCGCGCTGATGATGCCGTCGCCGAATTGTTCATGAACCAGGGCTTTCAAGGTGGTGCCGTAAATCTGGATCATTTCGTAAAAGCGGTAGATGGTCGGGTCGGTCGGGACACCCGAGAGGCTGCCGCGCAGCGGGATGATCTGCAGACGGTTAACGGTGTCGGCGTCCAGGTCGAGTTTTTCGCCAATCACTTTGGCGGCGGCTTCCGGCAGTGGATGTTGACCGAGCAGGGCGGCGGTGACGTAGGCGAGGCCAAGGCCGGTGCCGTCGGTCAGGTCCTGCCAGGACAGGTTTTTACGCGCCTTGGCGTCGAGGATCGACGTGGTCAGGGCCAGACTCGGGTCGTTGTAAGCGTGGGACTGTTGCATGGGGTTTCTCCTGTCGGCGTGGTGTTGCTTGGGTGTGAAGCCATCTTCTGCCGATTGATTCATAGCGTCCAAGATCGATCTACAATGCGTTGCATAAGTCCTGCCTATAGGTTGAATCCTGATGCTGCTCCGACATTTGCGTTATTTGCTGGCTGTCGCCGACCACGGCGGTTTCACCCGTGCTGCCGAAGCGTTGCACGTGTCACAGCCAACCTTGTCGCAACAGATCCGCCAACTGGAAGAGACCCTGGGGGTGAGTCTGTTCGACCGCACCTCGCGCACGGTCAAGCCGACTGACGCGGGCGAGGCCTACATCGAGTGCGCAAGGCGGGTACTGGTGGAGCTGGAGGCGGGCAAACGGGCGCTGCATGACGTGAAGGATTTGTCCCGCGGAACGTTGCGGCTCGCGATGACGCCGACCTTCATGGCGTATCTGGTCGGGCCGTTGGTGCGCGACTACGTGGCGCGGTATCCGAACATCCACCTGCAGATTTTCGAGCTGTCGATGGATGACATCGAAGCCGGGCTGCTGGATGACTCACTGGACATCGCCATTGCGTTCAATGAGGTCAGGAGTGCCGACATCGAGTCGATCCCGGCCTTTACCGAGACGCTGGGGGTGATGGTGGGGCGGGATCATCCGTTGTATGAAAGCCCTGTCGCGTTATCCGCTGAAGCCGTGGCTCAGCTGGAGTTTGCGTTACTGGCGCCGGACTTCGTCACCCGCACCCGTATCGATGAGTACTTCGCTCAAGAGCAGATCACGCCAAAAGTGGTGATCGAGGTGAACTCGGTGAGCACGTTACTGGAAGTCATCCGGCACACGGCCATCGCCACCATCCTTCCGGAGGCCATCGCGACTCAGGAGCGCGCGTTGCACAGGATTCCTTTGCAGGGTGAGGCCCCCAAACGCGGGGCTGCGCTGCTGCGGCGCAAAAACAATTATCACAGTGCGGCGTCGGTGGCCTTTATGGAACTGGTATCGGGAGCAGCCGAATCGTCGAGCTCAGTCATCCACTGACTCGCACACACCATTGGGGGCCTTGCCGATGGAGGTCACGGTCACCGAGTCGTCATCGGCCAGGACGATGGACAGCGTAATGCCGGAGCCCTTGGCTTCGAAGCGGCGATCGTTGATGGCTTTGGTTTCGGCTTCCTTGTTGTTGATCAGCACCGGCCCGTCCTGATCCGCCTGGACGAGGAACTTGCCGGGGCACTCCACCACGAAGGACGGGACGCCCGTGACGCTGTTAGCCTGAGCAGCACTCGTCGTCAGCAGCAACAGCAGGAGTTTCAGGTTGATTTTCATCGCAAGTCTCCAGAGACCAACAGCGGATACGTTTAACGATAGCTTTGTTTGGCACAGTGGAGACAAACAAAAAGGCCCCGCTCGAATATTCGAGCGGGGCCTTTTTATTGTGTTGGATTATCAGTAGAACCGGTCAATCACCCGAACTTCATTCTGGTTCTGCATCGAGGCCCAGGCCTGTTTCAGCGTTTGCAGAACATTGCCGATGAAGTCCTTGTCGGCTGCGGCTTTCTTGCCGACATAGCCTTGGCCGCGACGGTACATCTTCAGTCGGGCCAGCAGGTTCTGGTTGTTCTGGTCGAACTCGGCTTCATGGGCATGCGGCGACAGGCAGTCGATATGCACCTGGCCCGACTTGCTGATCCACAGGATATGGCTGTCGTGGCTGTCTTTTTGCGCAGCGAACATACGAGCCAGTTCATCGATGGTGGGTTGATTGTTCAGATTCATATAAAGCCCCTTGACCATTTGGTGATCTTTCAAAGTTGATTCGCTAATACAGGTAGCCCATCGGTTAGTTGATCCCTGGCACCGAAACCAGGACGTCAGCGGTCGGCCGTCGAAATGACGGGGTCTCGCGTCTGTTGCATGTAGTCGTGTTGAATAACTGCTACGCAATAGCGTCACAACGAAGAGAAGCAGCGATAACCTTCGGGCCACTACCGACGTTTTCAGGGTCGGCCACAAGCTTCATGAGGATTGATCGCCAGCGCTTCTCGTCCTTGTACTGGACGTTCGGGCCAGGTCAGCTTCTTCAATCTGCCTTGTGGGCAGCGTGTATCCGGGAAAAACAGCTCGGCGGTCAGACGAGCTTGCTCAAACATGTTGCCGTACTCCCGATCGGGGAGATGTCTGCATCATGCAAGGGCAAATCGGAGGCGTCAACGGTTTTGTAGTGATTATTTTCAAGCACTACATATTGTCGGACAAAGCTGTTTGGAATGAGAAAGCGGAACCGGAAAGCGTCACTCAGGACGATGGGGGGGTGTGCTTTGGAAGCGGTAAAAGGTGCAGGGGAAATCGTTCACCGGCTGCTGATGCCGTGTGTACTCACCGCCGGTGAGATCGTCAATCACGCTCGCCCAGAACAAACGCGCGGGCTGATTGGCGTCGATGTGCAAAATCTGCCATTGACCGGGGAGCTGGCTCAAGAGGGTGGAAGCGACAAACGTCGCGACACCTTGGCCACGAAAGCGGCGGCTGATGAACAGATAGCCAATGTTGTACTCGGCCCCGGGAAGGTGGGTGTGATCGTCCACGGTCACGAAACCGGCCAGTTCCCCATCGACCTTGATCAGAAAGGGGCGGGTGGCAGGGTTTCGCCAGTAATCCTGTTGGTCCTGGATATTGAAGAAACCATTTGCGCCGAGTTTCAGTGGCAGCCATTCACTGAAGTCGTGCAGATAGAACTGCATCAGGTTTTCAATGGTTTCCAGTTCATCACGCTGTGCGGCGTGCAGTTCAATCGAGGGCATGCGGGGCGCTCCTGATGTCACCGGTTCTGATGAACAGTAGACCATCGCTCGATCACGCCTTGCTTGCCGGTTTTGCCGCGCGCTTGCTAGCGGTCGCGGGTTTGCGCTTGGTCGGTTTGCGTTTGTTTTTCCATGGCGCGGCACTGCGCCCGGCAGGGCTTGCGGGGCCGCTGATGGTCAGGCTGAGGCCGGCACAGCGGGCAACCTGCTTGCTCATCCACGCGGCTTGTTTGGTGACGAACTCTTCCAGGCTCATTTCGCCGCTTTGCACCATGTCCAGCGCCTGTTCCCAGATCGCCGTGGTGCCCGGATCGGCAATGGCGCGTGGCACCGCATCGATCAGACTGAAAGCGGCCGGCGTCGCGGCCAGGGCCTTGCCGTTCTTGATCAGGTAACCACGGTCAAGCAAGCCCTGAATGATCGAGGCGCGGGTGGCTTCGGTGCCGATCCCGGTGGTGTCCTTGAGCTTTTGCTTGAGCAGTGGATCTTCCACCAGTTTGGCGACGTTCTTCATCGCCTTGATCAGGTCACCTTCAGTGAAGGGTTTGGGCGGTTGGGTCCAGAGGTCCTTGAGCTTCACGTCGTCCACCGCGCATTCACGACCTTCAGTCAGTGTCGGCAATGTTTGCGGCACCGGTGCTTCGCGGCCCTTGGCCGGAGCGAGGGCCTCGGGCAGGGCGCGCTTCCAGCCAGGTTCGATGATCTGCTTTCCGACGGCGCGCAAGGCTTCACCGGCACAGTCGAAGTCGGCCTGGGTCCGGTCGTATTCATGATTGGGCAGAAACTGCGCCAGATAGCGCGCCCGGATCAGGGTGTAGACCGCGCGCTGCTTGCCCGCCAGCCGATCAAGGTTTTTTGCCGCGGCAGTGGGGATGATGCCGTGGTGAGCGCTGACTTTCGCATCGTTCCACGCCCGTGAGCGTCGCTGGGGCTCCAGGTGATCCTGCAAGGCGTTGAGGGCCGGATCAGCCTGCCTCAACGCTGCCAGAATACCTGGCGCTTCGCTGTGTTGACTGACCGGCAGGTAGCCACAATCGCTGCGCGGATAGGTAATCACCTTGTGGGTTTCGTAAAGCGCCTGGGCGATATCGAGTGTTTCCTGAGCGCCGAGGCCAAGTTTCTTCGAGCAGACCTCCTGCAAGGTGCCCAGATCGAACGGCAACGGTGCCACTTCTCGCATCCGCTCGGTGCGCAGCCTGATCACCCGGGCACTCGCCGCGCTGCCAATGGCTGCCGCCGCGTGTTGCGCCAGCGTCTGGTTGAGGCAGCGATCCTGATCGTCACACGCGTCGGAGGCTGCACGCCACTGGGCGGTGAATGCGGTGCCATCGTGCAGCAGTTGCACGTCGATGGCCCAGTAAGCCACCGGGACGAAATCGGCAATGCTACGGTCGCGATCCACCACCAGCCGCAGGGTCGGCGTTTGCACCCGGCCGACCGGCAACACACCCTGATAACCGGACTGGCGCCCCAACAGCGTGAACAACCGGCTCATGTTCATCCCGATCAGCCAGTCGGCCCGTGAGCGGCCCAGTGCCGAATGATAAAGGCTGAACGTCTCCGCTCCCGGTTTCAGTGCCGCCAGCGCCTTGCGGATCGACGCATCGTCCAGCGCCGACAGCCACAACCGCTGGATCGGTCCGCGATAACGGCAATGCTCCACCAGTTCCCGGGCGATCATTTCGCCCTCACGGTCGGCATCGGTGGCGATCACCAGGTCATCAGCCTCGCCGAGCAAGCGCTTGACGGCTTTGTATTGACTGGCAGTGCGCGGTTTGACGGTCATTTTCCATTTGTCCGGAATGATCGGCAGATCCGCCAGCACCCAGCGCTTGTAGCGTGCGTCATAGGCATCCGGCGGTGCGGTTTCCAGCAGATGGCCGATGCACCAGGTCACTGTGACGTCCGTTCCCAGCCAGCAGCCGTCGCCGCGACGCCGGGCGCCGAGCACGGCCGCAATGTCTTTGGCCTGGGAAGGTTTTTCACAGAGGTACAACCGCATAACCACCATCGTTCATCAGCTGCCGGGAGGTGCACAGAATGGCGGCTGATGAGCGATGGAGCAATCTTTATCTGTATGGATGTACAGCTCGTGCATTTCGATTCATTGCAACGGCGTCAATCATCCCCCTGCAGGAGCGAGCTTGCTCGCGATGACCGACAGAGCGCCGCGGTTCGTCATGTGCCCCGCATTATCGTTCACGTCCATCGCGAGCAGGCTCGCACACATCAGTAGTTCAGGTTAACCACCGGCTGCGCGAGTCTGGCGCCGGGTGCCAGTCGAAGAATGGTCAGCAAAACACTGGTGATGATGTTGATGTCATTGTCGAACCCACCGTGAGAAGTGTCCGCCTTGACGCCCGCGCCGTAGTTCATCTTTGGTTCGTTGAAAATATGCAGGGTTTGCGCGAATGCGTCTGGCAGCCCGCGACCGGTTGTGGCGAAACCGCTCGGAATGCTGTTGCCCCAGTAAAAGCGGTTCCATTGTTCGGTCATGTTTCGGGCCGCAATGTTCCATACCGCCAGATCGGGGTCGCTGAAGTTCTGGCAGTTCCCGTCGAGGCTGCTGGCCATGCCCAGCAGTGGCATGCGTTGCAGTTCTTCATAAGCCCGGGAAACCAGGTAGAGCAGTGATTTGTGGTAGGCGCCAATGACGTTATCCGTCTGTTCGCGCTGGTCGGACATCAGGTAAATATGGAAGTCCTTGCGCTTGAGCCCGCCGTCTTCGATGACTTTGCGGTAGGTCTGGTTAGCGAAATCGAGGGTGCACGCCGGGGCCATCAGCGTCGATGTCTCGGTCGGCAACGTTCGGGCCCACAACAGGCGGATCAAGTGGCCGTTGATCAACGAGCCGGCAGAATGACCAATCAGGTGCAGCTCGACTTTTTTCGGGCCCAGGTCGTCGACCAGTTTTTTCAGGTTGTCTGCCATCTCCACCAAGCCCCGCGGAGTGAAACCCGTAACGGCAGCGGCTTCGGCGTTCTGCTTCATCTGGCTCCACTGATCGCCACCGAGTTTTTTGGTCGCCAGCTCGACCGTGCGATCAAGGCCTTCTACGGTTTTGTCCTTGATCAGCTTCAATACGTCGCTGACGCCGCCGGCATCAAACACGCCCGGCAGGGTGTCCTGGATGATATCCGCCAATGTTTCCAGCGCTCCGGTGCGCCAGGTCACGAACAGTGGATAGATTCCGTTTTCGAGGAAGTAGGGCGCCATCGCGCAAATCCGGTTGATGGAGTCCTGTTCGGAGTTGAGCCCGCCATGGGCCACAATGGCGATGCGTAATACGGCAGGTTTGCTGGACGCGGGCAGTTTCTCGAACCAGGTGCGTGGCGCTTCGTAGACGATCCGTTTGACTCCCGCCCGGACGTTTTCCACGTCCGTCAGTCGGGGGCCGATGCTGCCGTTGTTTTCCATGACGATGGTCAGGCCGTACGCCTGATCCTTGGTCAGCAGCGCGGGCCCTTTGCGTTCTGAATCGCGGGTGCTGGCGGTGAACAACGAAAAGCCCTCGCGCTTGGCGATGGAGCTCGTCAGGGCGTTGCGAAACGGTGATTGCACATCGGCCCAGGCACGTGACGTGCGCGAGTTTTGGGAGAGCCCGCCATGTTCGATCGGTACGCCGAGGGCCACGGTCCAGGCATCGGTACCGTTGGCCAGCCAGTCTTCGAACGTCAGGATGGCGAACCCCGAAAATCCCCAGTCGGTCGACCAGGAGTTCTGCACGATGAAGCCTTGACTGGTGTAGCCGATCAAGGCAAAGGCATGACCGCCCTGATTGTTTGCCGAGCACTTGATCACAGGCAGTTGCGACATGCTTTCGAACGCCGCCACCGGGCTTTTTCTGCCTTTGGGTCGCATCAGCGCCCAGCCCTGATGCACATTGGCTGAGACGTAAAGCGCACCGGCTTCGTACAGCGCCGCCATCATCGCGGTGACATCGTCCTTCTCGACGCGGTAGTAAACCCCCAGCGGCCGGGTCACGGCATCGGCGGCCCAATTCTCGGCCGGCGCCTCGAACGCCGGGGCCGAACCATCAGGCTTGACGGTGTAGGGCCACAGTTCCTGCGCGCAGACGCCATGTTTGTGCCAGCCTTTCAACGCGCCCCGGCAGCTCGACCCCGAGTAATCCTCGCCGGGCCATTCGTCATACAGTTTGGCCAGATGATAGAGCTGGCGCGGGCTGGTTTTGGTAGACGCGCGGTCCCGTCGCCACAACAGAAAGTTGACCACCGCCGCCAGGCCAAACCCGGTGCACGCGCCTTCGCTGCCCTGGAACAGCACCATGTCTCTGGCCAGATACCCCGAGAGTTCGGCGGCGATGTCTTTGTCGGCGGGCCAGGAGGGCGGTAACGATTGAATGCGTGGAGTGAACAGGCGATCACGCAGATCGAGGCGATCGGGGCGTGCATCGAGGGTGATGATCGTTTGATCGAGGGAAAATCGACTGGCCGGCATGTTGGTGACCCTCAGGTTTCTGAGACTCGAACCCCCACACCACGACGACCTGACTGCGAAGCAGGGATGTCAACGGTGCTATTGATCGTAGACGATATTTCGGTGCAGTTGAGCCGTTGGTCTATTCGCGGGCTACAGACGGATAACCGTCAGGGTTCCCCCGTTCGGCTGTGAAGGCGTCGTGATGACGAAATCTGGGTTATACCTGACACAGTTGTGTTCTCAAGTGTTGGGGCCGCTGCGCAACCCGTCGCGGACATCGGATCGCCGCATCGCACGCTCCTGCAGGTTTATCATCGTCCCGAGGAACGCATTTCATGAAAAGCTCCGGTCCCAGTCCTGTCATCACCATCGCCGAGCAACCCGGCACCCTGCTGGTGAAGTTTCACGATATTCAGGTGGCCGCGTCCACCCGCGCGCTGGTGCTGCTGGAGGCCAATTACCCTCCGGTGTATTACGTCCCGCGGGAGGACATCGACGAGCAATATTTTGCCCGCACCGATCACACGAGCTATTGCCCTTACAAGGGTGACGCGAGCTATTTCAGCCTGCAGGTTACGGGGCATGAGGGGGCCAATGCAGCCTGGAGCTATGAAAACCCGAAGGTGTCGGTAGAGCAGATCAAAGGTTACGTGGCGTTCTATCCCGATCAAGTCACGTTCGAGATTCTGAAAAACGTCGAATGATGGAAAACGCCCTGCAGTGACAGGGCGTTTTTACGATCAGGCTTTCAGCTCACGAACCGCCTGCACCAGCGTGGATTCATCGATCTGAGCAATCGACGTCACCCCGGTCAACGTCATCGCCACGCGCATCTCTTTAGCGAAAATATCCAGCATGTTTTCCACCCCGCGTTGACCGTCGGCGGCCAGCGCGTACGCCATGGAACGCCCCAGCAACACGCCTTTCGCGCCCAGCGCCAGCATCCGCACGACATCGAGACCCGAACGGATTCCCGAGTCGACCAGCACCGTCAGGTCATTGCCCACCGCTTGCATGATCGGCGGGAGTGCCTTGGTGGTGGAGAGCACGCCGTCCAGCTGTCGCCCGCCGTGGTTCGACACCACAATGCCGTCCGCGCCAAAGCTGACCGCGTCCCGCGCATCCTGAGGGTCAAGGATGCCCTTGATGATCATCGGGCCTTGCCAGAAATCGCGAATCCACTCCAGATCGCTCCAGCTGATCGAAGGGTCGAAGTTGTTGGCCAGCCAGCCCATGTAGTCTTCGAGGGTGACGGCTTTGCCGAGGTACTTGGAGATGTTGCCCAGGTCGTGCGGGCGCCCCATGAGGCCGACGTTGAAGGCCCAGTCGGGTCTGGTCATGGCCTGCAAGATTCTTCGCGAAGACGCAAAAGGCCCGGACATGCCCGAGTGTGCGTCCCGGTAGCGCGCGCCGGGCGTAGGCATGTCGACGGTGAACACCAGATTTTTCACCCCGGCGGCCTTGGCTCGCTCCAGGGCATTTTTCATGAAGCCTCTGTCTTTCAGCACATACAGCTGAAACCAGATGGATTGTCGGGTTTGGGTCGCCACTTCCTCGATCGAGCACACCGAGACCGTTGAAAGGCACAGGGGGATGCCTTTGTTTTGTGCGGCTTTGACCGCCTGCACTTCACCGCGACGGGCGAACATGCCTGTCAGGCCGACCGGCGCGAGGATGATCGGCATTGCCAGGGGCTGGTCGAAGAGGGTGGTTTCAAGGCTCAGGGTTTCGACGTTTTTCAGGATGCGCTGGCGCAGGCTGATGCCTGTCAGGTCGGCGCTGTTGGCCCTCAGGGTGTGCTCTGCATAAGCGCCGCCGTCGATGTAATCGAACAGGAATCGAGGGAGTTTGCGGCGGGCTGCCTCGCGGTAGTCGGATGCGGATGAAATGATCATGGTGCCTCGGTCGGGTGAGTGGCGGGGCGATGGGGGCGTGGGGTCAGAGTAGCGAAAACGGCTCGCGTTTGCGGTAATTCTGTTCACTTGAGTAATCGGATAGCGGTTTGATCTCGCGGATGTTCGCGTTCCCCTGTAGGAGCTGGCTTGCTAGCGATGGACGTCCAGACACCACGTTCATTCAGACAGCACGCGTTATCGTCAACGACCATCGCTGGCAAGCCAGCTCCCACAGGGGAACGCGAATGCTTCAAACGACAGGTCGGCCCGAAGGCCGCCTCGGGTGCTGTGGCGGTAGTCGCGCCCCCTCGAGAGGCCGAGCGGAGGTTCTGCGCAGTGGGCAACCCGGCGACGGATGCCGGGTCAGCCGCCCCCAGCCATGGATGGCCGATGGCGGCGGGCCCTCGGAGCAGGGCCGGAAGGAGGGCATGCCGAGCCTTAGCGAGGCACCGAACGAAATGTATGGTCAGCCCATCTTCTGCCCCCCATTCACTTGACCATACCCCATTCAAACCCGAACTCAGTTGGTATCCAGATCCACGTTCTTGGTCTCACGCAAACAGATCATCCCCACCACCAGGCTCACCGCAGTAATCACCACCGGGTACCAAAGCCCGTAGAAAATGTCCCCGGTATACACCACCAACGCAAACGACACCGTCGGCAGAAACCCGCCAAACCAGCCATTCCCGATGTGATAAGGCAGGGACATCGATGTATAGCGGATGCGCGTCGGGAACAGTTCGACCATCAGCGCCGCCAGCGGGCCATAGCACATGGCGGAAATGATGATCAGTGCAACGATCAACGCCACGATCATCGGCTTGTTGATCAGCTGAGTGTCAGCCTGTGAAGGATACCCGGCCAGCGTCACCGCACCACGCAGCGCCGCTTCGTCATAGCCATCGATTTTCACCTCGCCGACGCTGACCTGCACGCCGCTGCCAGCCGGGGCCGCTTCACTGGTGTAAGGCAAGCCCTGTTTCACCAGGAAGGTTTTGACCTTGTCGCACGGGCTGTCAAATTTCGCCTTGCCCACCGGATCGAACTGGAACGTGCAGGTGGCCGGATCGGCCAGCACGATGATCGGTGCCTGACGGCTGGCCTGGTCGATGGCCGGATTGGCGTAATGAGCCAGGGTCTTGAAGATCGGGAAGTACAGCGCGGTAGCCAGCAACAGACCGATCATCAACACCGGTTTGCGCCCGACCTTATCCGACAGCCAACCGAAGAAAATGAAGAACGGCGCGCCGATGATCACGCTGACGATCAACAGGCTGTTGGCCAGTGCCGGGTCCATTTTCAGGAACTGGGTGAGGAAGAACAGCACATAAAACTGCGCCGCATAAAACGTCACTGCTTGCCCGGCGTTGATGCTGAACAGGGCGATCAATACGACTTTGAGGTTTTCCCATTTGCCGAAGGAATCGCGCAGCGGCGACTTGCAGAGCTTGCCTTCCTCTTTCATTTTCACGAACGCGGGTGATTCGTGCAGGCTCAGGCGAATCCAGGTCGAGATGCCCAGCAGCACGATCGAAAACAGAAACGGAATCCGCCAGCCCCAGACTTCGAACTGGTCCCCGGTGAAATAACGGCAACCCAGCACCACGAGTAACGACAGCAGCAAGCCGAGGGTTGCAGTGGATTGAATCCAGCTGGTGTGGAAACCGCGTTTGCCGATGGGCGCGTGTTCCGCGACATAAGTTGCAGCGCCGCCATATTCACCGCCCAGGGCCAGGCCCTGAAGCATGCGTAACACCACCAGAATGATCGGCGCGGCAATGCCGATGCTTGCGTAGGTCGGCAGCAGCCCGACGCAGAACGTCGCGACACCCATGAGAACGATGGTCGCGAGGAAGGTATATTTACGCCCGATCATGTCCCCCAACCGACCGAACACCAGCGCACCGAAGGGCCGCACGATGAAACCGGCGGCGAACGCCATCAGCGCAAAGATGAACGCGGTGGTGTCGTTGACCCCGGCGAAAAACTGTTTACTGATGACCGCCGCGAGGGCGCCGTAGAGGAAGAAGTCATACCACTCGAACACCGTCCCGAGTGACGACGCGAAAATGACTTTGCGGGTATCGCTGCTCGTGTCGACGCTGCGTGTTATCTCCAGAGGCTGTACATGTTCTGACATATCGGTATCCCTCACAGTGATTGTTTTTGTTGTTCCACTGCCGGCGCCTGCCTTGTGGGCGGGTGCCGCTACTGCGATGCATCGGGGTGTAACCCTTGTTGCAGGAGCCGACTTGCTGACGATGTCGGCGTGTCTGGCGACTCTGATGCTGGCTGATCGGTCGCTATCGCCAGCAAGCCGGCTCCTACAATGTCTGGATTGTGAGTTCAGGTATTTGTCGCCAGTTCCATTGGCGGTGTCAGGCTCCTTGAGGGGGGATTGAGGATGAGTTGCGCCGCTTTCTCGGCAATCATCAGCGTAGGCGAACAGGTGTTGCCCGAGGTGATGCGCGGCATGATCGACGCATCGGCGATGCGCAGGCCGGCGATGCCATGGACTTTGAGCTGCGCATCGACCACCGCGTCGGCGTCGTTGCCCATGCGGCAGGTGCCGACCGGATGGAAAATCGTCGTGCCGATGCGGGCGGCGGCTTCGTGCAGTTCTTCTTCGCTCTGCAGGCTGTCACCGGGCAGGTATTCCACCGGTTTGAATGCTTGCAGGGCGGGGGCGGAAACGATGCGCCGGGTCAGGCGTATGGCGTCGGCCGCGACGCGCAAGTCTTCCGGGTGGCTCAAATAATTGGGTTGAATCAGCGGAGCTTCCTGCGGATCGGTCGAACGAATGTCGATTCGGCCACGGCTTTGCGGGCGCAAATCGCAGACCGACGCGGTGAAGGCGGGGAAGGCGTGCAAGGGCTCGCCGAAACGTTCCAGCGACAAGGGTTGCACGTGGTATTCGAGGTTCGCCGAGGTCTGTTCCGGCCCCGACCGGGCAAACGCACCGAGCTGACTCGGCGCCATCGACAGCGGTCCGCTGCGGTCGTAGAGGTAACGCAAACCCATGCCCATCTTGCCCCAGACGCTGCCGGCGATCTGGTTCAGGGTCCGGGCGTTTTCCAGTTTGTAGATCAGCCGCAGTTGCAGGTGATCCTGCAGATTGCCGCCCACGCCGGCCAGCTCATGGACCACGCCGATCCCCAGTTTTTCCAGGAGCGGGCGAGGGCCGATGCCGGAGCGTTGCAGGATGGTCGGCGAACCGACGGCGCCTGCGCAGAGGATGATTTCCTTGCGCGCCTTGAAGGTTTTCGCCTGGCCTTGCCAGCGCGTGCTGACCGCCGAGGCGCGACCGTTTTCCAGCAGCACGCGGTCTACTTCGACGTCCGTCAGCACGGTGAGATTGGCCCGATGGCGGACCGGTTTGAGAAACGCCTTGGCCGCATTCCAGCGAATCCCGGCTTTCTGGTTGACCTGGAAGTAGCCGCAACCTTCGTTGTCGCCCTGGTTGAAGTCGTCGATGCTGGCGATGCCGCGTTGTTCGGCGGCGCTGCGGAAAGCATCGAGAATCGGCCATGAAAGACGCTGGCGCTCGATCCGCCATTCGCCGGCGGCACCGTGAAACGCCGAGTCGCCGGCAAAGTGATTTTCGCTTTTCTTGAACAGCGGCAGGACGTCGTTCCAGCTCCAGCCGGGATTGCCCTCAGTGGCCCAGCCATCGTAGTCGCGGGCCTGGCCGCGCATGTAGATCATGCCGTTGATCGAGGAACAGCCGCCGAGCACCTTGCCGCGTGGGTAACTCAGGGCGCGACCTTGCAGGCCGGGTTGCGCCTCGGTCTTGAAGCACCAGTCGGTGCGCGGGTTGCCGATGCAGAACAGGTAACCCACGGGGATGTGAATCCATGCGTAGTTATCGCGGCCGCCGGCTTCAAGCAGCAGTACCCGGTGTTGCGGGTTGGCCGATAACCGATTGGCCAGCAAACAACCGGCCGGTCCGGCCCCGACCACGATGTAGTCGTATTCATCAAGGGAAGTCTGCATCCCTGACCTCGTATTGTTGTTCTTGTTGTGGGTCATCCTAGTTGTTAGCTTTCGTCAAAAGAATGTTAGTTTTTGCGCAGCCGCTGTGCGTTTTTAAACAGCGTAGCCCTGAGGACGGTTCATGTTCGACTGGAATGACCTGCGGTTTTTTCTCGAATTGCAGCGCAGCGGGCGTTTGCTCACTGCTGCCCGCCGTTTGAACACCACCCACGCGACAGTGGCCCGGCACATCGAGGCCATCGAAAAGAGCCTCGGCACGGCGCTGTTCATCCAGCACGCCCAAGGCTACGAGATGACCCCGGCCGGCGAAGCGTTGCTCAAACACGCCGAGGCGATGGAAAACGTGGCGCTGTTGGCGCAGGAAGAAATCACCCAATCGACGGCGCCGCTGGGCAAGATTCGCGTCGGCGTAACGGAAGGGCTGGGCATCATGTTCCTCGCCAGCCGCATGAACGGGCTGTTCGAACGCTACCCGGGGCTGGAAGTGGAACTGGTGGCGGTGCCACGGTTTGTCAGCATTCTCAACCGCGAAGCCGAGATCAGCATTCATCTGGAGCGGCCGTCCGCCGACATGCTGGTCACGCGCAAGCTCACCGACTATCGCCTGGCGCTGTATGCCAGCCAGGCTTATCTCGACAGGTCGCCACCGCTGCGCAGCCGCGAAGACCTCGGTCGGCATGCCTGGATCGGTTATGTCGACGATTTGCTGTTCAGCCAGGAACTGATGTTCCTCAACAGCTTCTGTCGCAACCCGCAGGTGGTCTTCCACAGCACCAGCGTGATCGCCCAGCAACAGGCGGCGCGCTCGGGCCTGGGGATCGCGGTGTTGCCGTGCTACATGGCCAGTGCCGATCCAGAGCTGGTGCCGTTGTTGCCGGATGAAAGCATCCAGCGCAGCTACTGGATCAGCACCCGTCGCGAGCTGCACAAATCCGTGCGGCTGCGGGTGTTGTGGGATTACGTGGTGGAATTGTGTGAGCGCGAGCAATCTTTACTGCTGGGCCAGAACCCCTTGTAGGAGCCGGCTTGCTGGCGATGGGCCTTTGAATCCAGCATCAATTCTCAGAACGCTATCGCCAGCAAGCCGGCTCCTACAGGGGGCCGCGTTTCAGGGGAGGATTTCGAAGGCAGTGCTGGCCAGCCGTTCGCCGTTCACCATTACGTGCACTGCATGTTTGCCGGCGTAATGCTTGCGAGTCGTGAGTTCCTTGATGTGCTGACCTCGGGCGATGAGTTCGTACGCTTTGCCGGGCAATGTCAGCGCCTTGAGCTTGAAGACCTTCGCAGAAGTGCTGCCGTTGGCCTTGACGTAATCGATGGCGTAATCGATCACCAGTCGCTGGCTGTTCTCGACCGTGGATTTAACGGTAAAGGACAAGGTGATTTTCTCGCCCAGCGCAATCACCGCCGGTTCGACTTTCACGTCCATGATCTCGACCTCGGGCTTGCCACCCGCGCCAATGATCGCCAGTGCTCGCGGGTTGCCCTGTTTGATCAGGCTGCGAAGGGCGTGCCTGGCGATCCACGCGGTGTGCCTGTTGTCCAGCGACCAGCCTTCGATCAGGTCCAGCACCCATTCGGGATGGTCCTTGGTGATGTCGTTCAAGTGGTTGGCCACCGACTTGCGCACATAGAGGCTGTCGTCGGCCTTGAGGTTGTCGAGAATGGCGGCGGCGAGGGTCGGGTCTGCCTGGATCTGCTCCAGTCGAAATGACCACGGCAGACGCGGGCGGCAGCCTTCGCTGGCCAGACGCCGTACGTGTTCGTTTTCGTCCAGCGACCACTCGTGCATCACCGCCAGCGCGCGCTCGAAGTCGCTGCGCAGGAAATAGCGGATCGCGAATTCAGCTGAGCCGAAGGTGGTGAAGTATTTGAGCGCATCCATCGAGTGTTCGAACGCGTGGCCGCCATAGGTCGCGACGTAATGGGGCAGCGAGATGCTGACGAAGCCGCTGTTCAGGCGCGGGGCGAGGGCGCGCAGAACCTCGAGCGACGCTTCATAACTCAACGGCAGGACCGCGTGCAGGCACTCGCTGACCCGGGCCATGCGCTGCATGATCGACAACTCGGCAAGCCCGTCGTTGGCCATTTTCAGGAAGGACCTGGCGTTGAACTCGGGGTAGACCGCGGTCATCTCGGTGGCGATGTGCTGGAGGCGCTCGGCGTTGAAGATTTCCTTGAGGGCAGGGGCGGGTTGGTCAGCGGCCATTGTGGATTCCTTGAAGTCGTTATTTATTCAGATACACCGCGTTATCGTTCTTCGCGAGCAAGCCCGCTCCCACAGGGGAATACATTTCAACGGTGGGAGCGGGCTTGCTCGCGAAGAGGCCCTCACATTCACCTCAACTCTTGCTGGATTCTTCTTCCAGCTGATCCGACTCAAACAGCTTCGCCAGTTCCGCCCTGGCTTCCTGCGCGGTCTGCAACACCTTCGCCGCATCGTCATACACCGCGTGCTGTGCTTCCAGCACCTGTTCATCGTGATGCTTGAAGCGCTTGATCCGCGCATCGGCCTGGGCCTGGGTCAGCCCCAGTCCTACCAACGTGCGCCGGCTCATTTCCAGACTCGAATAATAGGTTTCCCGAATCGCTTCCGCCCCCAGGTCTACCAACCGGTGCACATGCTGGCGGTTACGGGCGCGGGCGATGATCTTGATGTGCGGATACAGCCTGTGCACCACCTCGGCGGTCTTGATGTTGGTGTCCGGGTCATCGGTGGCGATGATGAAATATTCCGCCTGCTCGACCTTGGCCGCGCTGAGGATTTCCGGGCGCATCGGGTCACCGTAGAACACCGGCACGCCGCCGAAGCTGCGCGACAGTTCGATGGTTTCCACCGAGGTGTCGAGGGCCACGAACTTGATGTTTTGCGCGCGCAGGATACGGGCGACGATCTGCCCCATCCGGCCCATGCCGGCGATCACTACGCGGGGGCTGTCGGTGTCGATCTCGCGGAATTTCTCCGGCACCACCACCGGCTGCACCTTCGGGCTGACCAGTCGTGCGCAGATCAGCAACAACAGCGGCGTCACGGCCATGGACAGCGTGATCGTCAGTACCAGCAGGTCATACAGGCGTGGCTCGAACAAGCCCTGATCCCGGCCGATCTTGAACACCACGAACGCGAATTCACCACCGGCAGCGAGCACGATGCCGAGGCGAATCGCACTGACCTTGCCCAGGCCACCAGCCAGTCGGCCCACCACAAACAGCAGCGGCAGCTTGATGGCGATCAGCAGCAGCGTCAGCCCCAGCACCGTGATCGGCGCGCTGAGCAGCAAACTCAGGTTCGCGCCCATGCCGACGCTGATGAAAAACAGTCCCAGCAGCAAACCCTTGAAGGGTTCGATCTGTGCTTCCAGCTCGTGGCGATACTCGGAGTCCGCCAGCAGCAAACCGGCGAGGAACGCGCCCAACGCCATCGAAACGCCCACCAGATCCATCAGCCACGCCGTGCCGATTACCACCAGCAACGCGGTGGCGGTGGAGACTTCCGGCAAACCGGTCCTGGCCACCACGCGGAACACCGGTCGCAGCAGATAGCGACCGCCAATGACCACCACCGCAATGCTGCCCAATACCCGCAAGCCGTGGTTCAAATCCTCGGCCGCGCTGCTGGTGTGATCGCCGCCCGCCAGCAGTGGCACCATGGCGATCAGCGGGATCGCGGCGATGTCCTGGAACAACAGAATGGCAAAAGCCAGGCGCCCATGAGGACTGGTCAGCTCTTTGCGCTCAGCCAGACTTTGCAAGCCAAACGCAGTGGACGACAAGGCCAGGCCCAGGCCGAGTACGATCGCGCTGTTCAGCGATTGTCCAAACACGAACAGCGCCACCACGCCAATCACCGAACCGGTCAGCAGCACCTGCGCCAGGCCGACGCCAAACACCGATTTACGCATCACCCACAAGCGCCGTGGCGACAGCTCAAGACCAATGATGAACAGCAGCAACACCACGCCGAGTTCGGAAATATGGCTGACGCTTTGCGGGTTGCCGATCAGGCCCAACACCGACGGCCCGATAATCACGCCGGCAAACAGATAGCCCAGCACCGCCCCCAGTTGCAGGCGCTTGGCCAAAGGAACGGTGAGCACCGCCGCGAACAGAAACACGACAGCGGCTTGCAACAGGTTGCCTTCATGGGGCATGGGGAAAACTCCAGAACTCGGTACGGCGGGGGGCACAAGGATAAAGGCTGCGATGGCAGGCGTCAGCCCGGTTGGCAATGATTGTATGAATGGCGCGTCGTTGCGTACTTCGCACGCAACAAAAAGGAATGTTTTTTTTCACCCGCAGTCGGACTTCAGTTACCACGACATTACTGGAGATTCACTCATGAACAGCAAGACCCTTATCGCCAGCCTCGCCCTCGTCGCAGGCATCGCCGGTATCAGCCCGATGGTTCAAGCCGATGAACCCCAAAAAACCGTCCAGCCCGGTGTCAACAACACCCGCGAACTGGTGGTCGGCGACCGTGCCCCGGATGTTTACCAGCGCAGCGAGAAGGCCATCGGCAACTGGAAGGCGAAGGGCCTGAGAGCACCGAAGGAACAGGCGCAGTGGGTGCAGATCAATGGCAAGTACATGATGGTGATGATCACCAACGGTACGATCATGGATATCACGCCGGTGGAGCGTTAGGCCGCCAGTGCCACCATTAAGGGGTCACTCAACCCGACTATGACTCAACGTCTGCTCACCCAACCGATACTGATTATTCCCGCTGCGCTTGGCCTCATACATCGCCAGGTCGGCAATATGAATCAAGCGGTCCATGCTCGGCGCATGGTCCGGGAACACCGCGACGCCCAGGCTGGTGCCGATGTGGCGTTGGTCGGTGCCGATGGTCACGGGGGGTGAGAGTTCGACGAAGATTTTCTGGCAGATGCTGCGGGCTTCGTCTTGCAGACTGCTGCCTTGAGGCAGGCCCTGGAGGATGATCACGAATTCGTCGCCGCCGATGCGGGCGACGGTGTCGGTTGAGCGCAGGATCTTTTTCAGGCGTGTGGCGGTGGTGACAAGGACGCGGTCACCGGCGGCATGGCCGTAATGGTCGTTGATGGCCTTGAAACCGTTGAGGTCGACGAACACCAGTGCCACTCGGGTAGCAGTGATTCGGGCCTGCTCCAGCGCCTTGGACAGGCGTTCTTCGAGCACCAGACGATTGGGCAGGCCAGTCAACGGGTCGAAATGAGCCAAGTGCTGCAAGTAGCTGGCGGAGGCTTTTTCTTCGGTGATGTCGCGGACCACGCCCATCATCTTGATCGTTTGATCGTGGTCGTTTTTAACGACATTGCCGGTCTCGCGCAACCAGCGGATGGTGCCGTCAGGCCAGATGACCCGGTATTCCTCGTCATGGTTTTCACCGGTTTCCAGGCAGCGCAGCTCACCGGCCCGCACCTTGATCCGGTCGTCCGGGTGCACGCAGGCGCAAAACAAGGCGTAGGAGGGCGTTACTTCGCCGACCTTGAAGCCGAACATGCCGTAGATCGCGTCCGACCAGTAGAGCCGGTCAGTGTCGACATCCCAGTCCCAGGTGCCGATACGGGCGAAGTACTGGCTGCGCTTGAAGCGTTCAGCGTCGCTGTCCTGATGGATAGTCTGCCGATCCGACAGACTGGCAATCAGCGCCCGATGTTCGGCCAGCTGCTTGCGCAGCAAACGCTCGCGGCAGATCAGCACGATGATCAGGGCAAGCACCAGGGTGCCGAGGGCTGCGCTGGTCCAGACGAAGTTCATTCAAGGGTTGCCATCATGGCGAGCCATCATTACGGAAAGTGTGCGTATGGTAGTTCACACGCCTGCGTTATGGCACTTGTCGCCTTAAAGAACTTCTCCTTTGTCCCACAAATGCACCAATTCCCCCGGCGCTTTGTCCTCGGGCACTTTCAGCACCAGCCGGTCGTCCTGTTCATTGAGGCGGTAGCGCACTTCGATTTGATAGAAGCGCTGATCGCCCTGGCCGGAAGATTCGCGAGTCAGGGGCAGACAACCCTCCAGCAACGTGCAAATACGCGTGCGCTGATCGGGATCACATTGCGCGAATTCGATTTCACGGGGGCGGGTCAGCGTGTGGAGCATCGCGAAACCGCCCTGGCGGGAAAGACTGACAACAGCTTCATCGCCCAATGCTGGCAGCTTTTTCATGAACCCTCCTGACTCGGTTTGACACCCACTTCGGCCCATCCGTGCTCTACCGCTCGGGCTTCGTCGGTGCCGAAACGGTTGCGAGCGTGGGCAACGGTCAGTTGCGCGAATTGCTCGAATGTCGCATCGCCGCCCAAACGTTTGTCGCACAACGTGTCGTACCAGATGCGCCCGGCCTTGTCCCAGGCAAAGCCGCCCAGGGCTTGCGCCACCAGAAAAAACGCCCGGTTGGGAATGCCGGAATTGATGTGCACGCCGCCATTGTCTTCCTGGGTGATGACGAATTTGCGCATATGGTCCGGTTGCGGGTCCTTGCCGAGCAACGGATCGTCGTAAGCCGTGCCTGGATGAGCCATCGAACGCAAACCGACGCCCTTGATGCGAGGCGTCAGCAGGTCGGCGCCGATCAGCCAGTCCGCCTCCGCGGCCGTCTGACCCAGCACGCGTTGCTTGATCAGCACCCCGAAAACATCCGATACCGACTCATTTAGTGCCCCGGACTGGCCGGCGTAGACCAGGCCAGCTTCGCTTTCGATCACACCATGAGTCAGCTCGTGCCCGATCACATCCAGCGAGCGGGTGAAACGCTCGAAGATCTCGCCGTCACCATCCCCGAAGACCATTTGCGCGCCGTTCCAGAATGCGTTTTCGTAATCCTGGCCGTAATGCACACTGCCAATCAGCGCAAAACCCCGATTGTCGATGGAGTCGCGACCCAGCACCTTCCAGAAAAAATCATGACTGGCGCCCATTGCATCGTACGCCTCATCAACCGCGGGGTCGCCCGTTGCTGGCTGGCCTTCCAGGCGCGCAGGCATTCCCGGCAGAAGCATTTTGCCTTGCGCATCATGAATGCTGCGCCGGACCTGGCCGGGTTGAAACGAAGTGGGCAGGATCGCCGCCGCGGCAGAAGGCGCGGGTGAGCCCGGGGTGTGCCGAAGCGTGCGCACGTGGGTCAGCGTGACCAGCGCGCTGGCGCGCTGATGCTCGGACCCGTGGGCGATGATTCGGTTGAGAATGTAAGGCGGGATGAAACTGCGCAATGATCGTGGGTCGGTCATCAGAGCATCCTTTACTGAGCACGAGGTCGATACTCATGTGAGCAGGCGTCAGGGGCTTCGGTTCCATGGATTGCCTTCGGCGCCGAATTCTGCGAAAACCTCCGTCCGCGCCCCGGACCCGGGCGACCGTAAACGAGTAGAAACATGAACGACGAACTGCAAATCATCGACATCGAGCCGGGCGACGGCAAAGCCGCCGTCAAAGGTGCACTGATCACCACCCAGTATCGCGGCTGGCTGGAAGACGGTACCGAATTCGATTCCTCCTACAGCCGAGGCAAGCCTTTCCAGTGTGTGATCGGTACAGGGAGGGTCATCAAGGGGTGGGACCAGGGCATCATGGGCATGCAGGTCGGCGGTAAGCGCAAGTTGCTGGTGCCGGCGCACCTGGCCTATGGCGAGCGCACCATGGGCAAGATCACGCCACATTCGAACCTGATATTCGAGATTGAATTGCTGGAAGTGCTGACGCGGGATGATTGATTGCCGCATCGGCGGACGAATGCGTCGTTTGACAGGGCGCCATCGCCAGCAAGCCGGCTCCTACAGCACAGAACGCTGCAGGAGCCGGCTTGCTGGTGATAAACGATAACGCCGTCAACCTGGCATGCGCTAACCCTGAAACGTCTCTCGATAGGCATACAACCCCGGCGTCCCGCCTGTCATCACGAACAACACGTTGTCACCGTCACGGAAACGACCTTGCCTCAGATCAGCCAACAGGCCCGCAAACGCTTTGCCGGAGTACACCGGGTCGATCAGCAGACCTTCTGCGCGCGCCATCAGGCGCACGGCGTCTTGCGTGGCCTGGGTCGGCAGGCCGTAACCCTCGCCTAACTGACTGCCGTCAATCACGATGTCCTCGGGCCGTACGAGGGCGTTTCTGCCCAGTAAAGCCAGGGTGTCCTGGGTCAGTTTCAGGGTTCGGGTCGCGGACGAATCGCGATCCGATAATACCGAGTAAGACTTGACGACCGATGTGCCTCGGCCCAGCAACTGGAAGCCGGTCGCGAGCCCGGCGTGGGTGCCGGCGCTGCCGTTGGGCACCACGATCTGGTGGAAGGTGAGACCGAGCGCCGTCTCCTGCTCTGCGATTTCCGCCGCGCATCGCGCGTAGCCGAGAGCGCCCAGAGGGGTTGAGCCACCCATGGAAATCACCAGCACCTTGCGTCCCGATTCCCGTAGTTGCGCCGCCCGATTCTCGGCCAGGGTGAGTGAGTCGGTGCCTGCGGCAAGCACTTGCAGCTGTGCACCAAACAACTGGTCCAGCAGCACGTTACCGTTGAGTTCGTAATCCACCTCGGATTTGGGGACCGAGCGGGTGAGGATCAATTCGCAGTCGATGCCCAGACGCGCGCAAACCGCCGCGGTCAGACGCGCATGGTTGGACTGAACGCCGCCCACGGTAATGATCGTATCGATGCCGGCCTTTTGCGCTGCACCGATGTGGAATTCGAGTTTGCGCAGTTTGTTTCCGCCACCGCCCAGCAACATGTGATCGTCGCGCTTGAGATACAGGCGGATACTCCGGGGTTGCAGGCCCAACAGCTGTTCGAGACGCTCGGCGCGCTGAATGGGCGTTGGGCCTTGCAGGAGGTCTGCTCGCGAAAAGCACTCAGGGACTTGTCCAGTTGGGTTTGCATCGATGGCGCCTCGCTGACTGATATCACCCTGACTCTATGGAGAAAGTCCTCCGTGATAAACGCATGGCCAGTCATTTCACCTTTAACGCCATGTAACTAATAGCGTGCCCTTTATGAGAACTGCGGAATCCGGCCGTTGAGGGAAGGGCGGTAGTGCCAGGTCAATCGGTCCAGTGCGGGTCTCAACGCCAGAATCTGCGTCAACGTGGCACTGGCGATGTTCATGGCGAGCGTCTGGCCCGGGCATTGATGACGCCCTGCACCAAAGGTGAAACTGCGCCGCTGCGCACGTTCGAACAGGAACGTGTCAGGCTGGTCATTGAGTTGCGGGTCACGATTGGCCGAGGCCAGCAGCACCAGAATCACATCGCCGGGCTGCAGGCTCACAGCATCGATTTCACAGGGTGCGGCGACGAACCGGCGGGTGTTTTGCACCGATGGATCGAAACGCTGGGCTTCGGCCACCAAGTCGTCAATGTTGATCGAATCGTTCAGCCACTGCGGGTTTCGAATCAACGCCGACAACGCGTTACCGATCAGGCCGGCGGTGGCTTCATAGGTCTGGGAGAGCAGGCCGATGAGATTGGCGATCATTGCATCGCTGTCGGAGGATGTCCCCCCAAACCGCTGGCGAATACCGGCGAGCAGGGTGCTTTGATTGTCCGGATCATCCAGTAACTCAATGAAATAGCCGCTCAACTGTTCCGCCGCCACATGGGCTGCGTCCAGTTGCGTCTGATCGCTGAGGGGCGACAGGCATGCGACAAAATCCGCGGTCAGCTCACTGACGACCCGGCCCTGTGCAGGCGTGAACCCCAGCAGCGCCGCCACCACGCAAGTCGGGCCACGGAACATCGCCTTGTGCAGTCCATCAATGTGCGGGCTGATCAATCGCGCGCTGACCAGCGCAGTGATCTCATCCCTGTCGATCATCGCCAGCCCTGGCTCAATGGCCGACCTCGGGCAACGCTGGCGTTCGCCTTCATTCATCCGCATCAACTGACTGAAGACTTTACCGGCCACACCGCGGGCAATCACCTTGGGCACGGGCTCATGAGCCGGCCGCACATGGCAGTCGGCATGCGCGAGCACCGCAGCGACAACCTTGGCGCTGCAGGCTACCCAAAGTTTCAATCCTTCGTGGAAAACCAGCCCGCCTTGAGCGCGCAATTGCGCGTAATAAGGATAAGGGTCGTCATGAGTCGCAGCGATGATCGGGTCCATGGGTCGCAGCCTTGATCGTGATTGAAAAAGTGTTGCTACTATCTCCAGTCCGAAAGGCCCTTGATTCGTCCGGGAACGAAATATGAACGTAGAACCACACGACATCGGCGTTTCTCAAGTGGCCGCAGCGATTGCGGAACCGGCCCGTACCAGAATCCTCTGCTCATTGATGGACGGCCACGCTCGCACCAGTACCGAGCTGGCGGCGATTGCCGAGGTCAGCGCTTCCACCGCCAGCGCGCACCTGGCCAAACTCAAGGAACTGGCGCTGTTGCGCCTGCATGTCCAGGGCCGCCATCGCTATTACAGCCTGGCGGACAAGCGCGTAGCCCAGGCACTGGAAGCATTGATGGTGATCGGCCAGAACACGGCGCCGACCTTCAACTCGCGCACGCCAGACCGTCTGCAATTTGCCCGTACGTGCTATGACCATATGGCCGGCACACTGGCCGTGTTACTGCATGACCGGCTGCTGGAAAAAGGCTGGTTGCTGGAAACCGACGAGCAGGCCTATCGGCTGAGCGACAGTGGCGAGCAGTTATTCGAAGGATTGGGGATCGAGGTCAAGGACCTGAACACGTTGCGCCGCCGCTTCGCCTGCCCCTGCCTGGACTGGAGCATGCGCCGGCCGCATCTGGGCGGTTCGTTGGGGGCGGCGTTGCTGCAAACGGCGATCAAGCGCCAATGGGTGACTCAAGACCTGGACAGCCGCGCGCTGGCGTTAACGGCAACGGGGCGAAAGGAACTCAGCAGCCGGTTTGCCGTTGAACTGCCGGTGCAGGTCACGACAGCACAGCCCGCGTCCACCGAGAGCAAGCGCCGCGCGATCGCCAGTTCTGCGCCTTAGCGACTGGCCGAGGCCATCAGCACACCGAAACCGGCGAAGGTCACGCCCGAGACTTTCGCCGCCAGCCAGGAACCTTTCGGGCTCGATAACCAGCCTTTGGCGGCATTGGCGAGCAAGGCATAGCTGCCATGCACCAGGACAACCAGTACGGCATAGGAGGCAACGAGCTTGAAGAACTGGGTGGAGAATTGCGCCGAGGTGTCGATGAATTGCGGGAACACCGCCAGAAAGAAAAACACAGCTTTGGGGTTCAAGAACTGGATGGAAGCCGCTTCAAGGAAGCGATAGCCCGGACTTGAGGGGCGCGTTTCAAGCAGCGTGCTGAAACGATCCGAGCGCCAGTTTTTGTAACCCAGGTACAACAAATAGGCGGCCCCTGCGTATTTCAATGCGGTAAAGGCGTTGGCGGAGGTGCTGAGGATCAGGCCGACACTGGTGGCGCTGATGGTGGCGACGACAAACGCCCCCGACGCGATCCCCAGAATGCCCGGCACCGCCCCTGTCCATCCGTGGCGCACCGCGTTGGAAAGGGTCAGCACCACGCCAGGCCCCGGGCTCAAAATGGCCAGGGCAGCAAACAGTAGAAAGAGTCCGTAGCTGTTCATGTCTTGCTCCGTCAGGTGGTGCTGGCAGATTGGCGCGACGACGTGGGCGTGACAAACACTTTAAATGCAGCGCATAGGTGACTAAATTAGACGCATGACTAATCAACTACCGCCGCTTAATGCTGTTCGCGCCTTCGCCGTTGCGGCTCGTCATCAGAGTTTCAGCCTGGCGGCCGAGGAGCTGCATGTCAGTCACAGTGCCGTCAGCCGACATGTCAAATTGCTTGAGGAACACTTGGGGGTGCTGCTGTTCGAACGGCGTGTCCGTCAATCGGCGCTGACACCGGCCGGTCAGCGCTTTTATGAGCAAGTCAGTGCCGGGCTGGCGCAGATCGCCAACGCCGCCGCTGCGCTCAAGCAACATGCCTCACTGCCGACCGTAAAGATCAATGTCCGTCCCTCCTTTGCCATGCTCTGGCTGATGCCCAGGCTGGAGGATTTCATTGCGCAGCACCCGGACATCAAGCCGCAGGTGATTACCCAGACCCAGGCCCCGGATCATGCACGCGACGGGTTTGACATTGTCATACGCCGTGGTCGTGACGATTGGGCTCCGGCGATTGAGGCGCGAGCCCTCTTCGAAGACGAACTGATGCTGGTCGCGGCACCGTCGCTAATCCAGCGCCTGGCCCTTGAAGACCTCACGTCCCTGGGCCGGCACACGTTACTGACCGCTAAGGCGCGTCGCGAAGACTGGCACAATTGGGCCCTGCACTTTGGTCAAAACCAGTCAGCCACTCAGGTCACCCGGCAGTTTGATCACATGCACCTGGTGCTTGAGGCCGCCGTGGATGGACAGGGCATTGCCTTGTGCCCGACCTCTTTGCTGGGCACCCACCTTTCGAGCGGTCGCCTGATTTGCCCGTTGCCCGAGTTGCGAATGCCATTGCCGCGTTATTTCTACGGTGTTGTGCCGGATGTGACGGCGCAGACACGGGTATTTGTTGAATGGTTGTTTGCCCGGCTTGAAAAGGATGCCGGTCAGGTAGGAGGTGGATCGCAAGGTGATTCGCCTGCAAATGTCCGGTGCTGAAAAACGACCGGCCAACAAAAAGCCCACCCGACGCATTCGCGAGGGGTGGGCTTTTTTAGTGCCTGAAGCGCTGGATCAAACCTTGACGATCCAGCCTGCTGGCGCTTCGATCTCGCCAGTCTGTACGCCCGTCAGCTCTTTGTAGAGCTTCTGGGTAACCGGGCCGACTTCGGTTTCGCTGTGGAACACATGCAGGTGGTCGTTGTAGCTGATGCCGCCGATCGGGGTGATCACGGCAGCCGTGCCGCAAGCGCCGGCTTCCTTGAAATCGGACAGCTTGTCGATGAACACGTCACCTTCAACCACTTCCAGGCCCAGACGCGTCTTGGCCAGTTCGATCAACGACAGACGGGTGATGCCCGGCAGTACCGACGGCGAGTTCGGGGTCACGAACTTGTTGTCGTGGGTGATCCCGAAGAAGTTGGCCGAGCCGACTTCCTCGATTTTGGTGTGGGTCATCGGGTCCAGGTAGATGCAGTCGGCGAAATGCGCTTTCTTGGCCTGGGAGCCGGGCATCAGGCTGGCGGCGTAGTTGCCACCGACCTTGGCCGCGCCGGTGCCTTGTGGGGCGGCACGGTCGTAGCTGGAGATCAGGAAGTTGTGCGGGGTCAGGCCACCCTTGAAGTAAGCGCCGACCGGAATGCAGAAGATCGAGAAGATGAATTCCGGTGCGGTACGCACGCCGATGTTGTCACCCACGCCGATCACGAACGGGCGCAGGTACAGCGCGCCGCCGGTGCCGTACGGCGGGATGAAACGCTCGTTGGCACGGACCACGTCCTTGCAGGCTTCGATGAACTGCTCGGTGGACACCTGTGGCATCAGCAGGCGTGCGCAGCTGCGTTGCATGCGTGCAGCGTTCTGGTCCGGGCGGAACAGGTTGATCGAGCCGTCCTTGCAACGATAGGCCTTCAGGCCTTCGAAGCACTGCTGGCCATAGTGAAGGGCTGTGGAGCCTTCGCTGATGTGCAGCACATTGTCTTCGGTCAGGGTGCCTTTGTCCCACTCGCCATTACGCCAGTGCGACAGATAGCGCTTGTCTGTCTTGATGTAATCAAAACCCAGCTTGTCCCAATTGATGCTTTCGTTACCCATGACACCCTCTATCACTTAACAACCGCCGAAACGGTTCAAGGCTTCTGACGTTTTTTGGATGGGGACAACAATACTTCATTCCGGGCCCATTTCGCAGCCCGGACTATCGGGTGATTGGCATATAAATGCTGTCGCCCTTGAGAATTCGCGAGCAAGCCGGCTCCCACATTCGATCTCTGTTTGCCCTGGAGCCTGCAAACACCGCAGATCCAGTGTGGGAGCGGGCTTGCTCGCGAAGGGGCCGCCACTATCGCCATCAATCTCCCGGAATCACATATGCAGTGCATGCCCCAAAGCACGCAAAGCCGCTTCCTGAACCGCTTCACCGAGCGTCGGATGGGCATGGATGGTGCCGGCAATGTCTTCCAGCCGCGCACCCATTTCCAGGCTCTGGCCAAACGCGGTCGACAACTCCGAAACACCTACACCGACCGCCTGCCAACCGACAATCACATGATTGTCCCGGCGAGCGACGACCCGCACGAAGCCGCTTTTCGATTCCAGCGTCATCGCCCGGCCATTGGCGGCGAACGGGAAGCTCGAAACGATGCAGTCCAGACCCGCCGCCTTGACGTCGTCCGGGGTCTTGCCGACCACTACCAGTTCCGGGTCGGTGAAGCACACGGCCGCGATAGCGGTAGGGTTGAATTCGCGGGTTTTACCGCTGATCAACTCGGCGACCATCTCGCCCTGAGCCATGGCCCGGTGCGCAAGCATCGGTTCGCCGCTCAGGTCGCCGATGGCGTAGACGTGGCGCATGCTGGTCTGGCAACGGTTGTCGATCTTGATCGCCGAGCCGTTCATGTCCAGATTCAGTGCTTCGAGATTCCAGCCCTGAGTGTTCGGTTTACGGCCCACAGCCACCAGAACCTGATCGGTTTCCAGGTTAAGGGCGTCGCCGTTCGGGTCGATAATCTGCAATGTATTGCTATTAGAATCAAAGCCTTGGACGCTATGCTTCAAGTAAAGCTTCACGCCGAGTTTTTTCAATTCATCGTGAACAGGCTGGGTCAGTTCGGCGTCGTAGGCTGGCAGGATTCGATCCTGCGCCTCGACCACGCTGACGTCGGCACCGAGCTTGCGATAGGCAATCCCCAGCTCCAGACCGATGTAGCCGCCACCGACCACGACCAGCCGTTTCGGCACCGACGTCGGCGCCAGGGCTTCGGTAGAGGAGATGATCGGCCCGCCAATCGGCAGCATCGGCAGGTTCACGCTTTTCGAACCGGTGGCCAGCACCAGGTGTTCGCATTGAATGCGCGTGTCGCCAACTTCTACGGTTTTACCGTCAATGACTGTCGCAAATCCTTGAATAACCTGAACTTTGTTTTTCTTCAGCAGCGCCGCAACACCCGTGGTCAGGCGATCGACGATGCCGTCCTTCCACTCGACGCTTTTGCTGATATCGAGGGTCGGCGCCGAGACGCTGATGCCCAACGCAGAATGTTTGCTGTGGTGTTGCGTCTGGTGGAACTGCTCGGCAACGTGGATCAACGCTTTCGACGGAATGCAGCCGATGTTCAGGCACGTTCCGCCCAGCGATTCGCCTTCCACCAGAATGGTCGAGATGCCCAACTGACCGGCACGAATCGCCGTCACATAACCGCCAGGACCGCCGCCGATGATCAGCAGCGTGGTGTTCAAAATCTGCATGCCTTACTCCACAAACAAGGTAGCGGGTTGTTCGAGCAAGCCACGAACGGCCTGGATGAATTGCGCCGCGTCCATGCCATCGACCACGCGGTGATCGAAGGAGCTGGAGAGGTTCATCATCTTGCGAATCACGATCTGGCCTTTGACCACCATCGGGCGTTCGACGATTTTGTTGACGCCGACGATCGCCACTTCAGGCAGGTTCAGCACCGGGGTGCTGACGATTCCGCCCAATGCGCCGAGGCTGGTCAGGGTGATGCTCGAGCCGGACAACTCATCGCGGCTGGCCTTGCCGTTACGCGCGGCGTTGGCCAAACGGGAGATTTCGGCGGCGTTGTCCCACAGACTGCGGGCTTCGGCGTGGCGCACTACCGGCACCATCAAACCGATGTCGGCTTGAGTGGCGATGCCCACATGCACCGCGCCAAGGCGGGTGATGACCTGGGCTTCGTCGTCGTAACGGGCGTTGATCTGCGGGAAGTCACGCAGGGCGACGACCAGGGCACGGACCAAAAATGGCAACAGGGTCAGCTTGCCACGGGTCGCGCCGTGTTTTTCGTTCAGGTGCGCACGCAGTTCTTCCACGGCCGTGACGTCGATTTCCTCGACATAACTGAAGTGGGCGGCACGCTGAGTGGCGTCTTGCATACGCTGGGCTATCTTGCGACGCATGCCGATGACCGGGATTTGTTCTTCATCATTACGCTGAGCGTATGCGGCGGTGGCGGTCGATGCATTCGACTGACCTTGCGCCAGATAGGCGTCGAGGTCTTCGTGCAGCACGCGACCGGCAGGGCCGGTGCCACGCACCAGACGCAACTGGATGCCGAGATCAAGTGCATGTTTGCGCACGGCCGGGGACGCCAACGGGCGTTCATCGGCTTCGCGAGCCACCATCGGGCCTTGGCATACGGCTGCTCGTGGCGCCGCAGCAGGGGCTGGTTTGCTTTCCACAATGGCTTCGACTTTCGGCGACGGTGATTCTTTCACAGCGGCAACCGCAGGCTGAGCCGACTCTTTAACGTTGCCCGCGCCTTCGACTTCGATGCTGATCAGGATGCTGCCGACCGCCATGACTTCGCCGGGCACGCCGCCCAGCGCAATGACCTTGCCATGCACTGGCGAAGGGATGTCGACCATCGCCTTGTCGGTCATCACATCGGCCAGCACCTGATCCTCGACGACCATGTCGCCGACCTTGACGTGCCACGCCGACAGTTCAACTTCTGCAATGCCTTCACCGATGTCCGGCATTTTAATAACGTGCGTGCCCATTCAGACCTCCATAACCCGTTTCAAAGCCGCGCCCACACGGGTCGGACCAGGGAAATACGCCCACTCTTGCGCGTGCGGGTAGGGTGTGTCCCAACCGGTGACGCGTTCGATCGGCGCTTCCAGGTGGTGGAAGCAGTGCTCTTGCACCAGGGCGACCAGTTCGGCGCCAAAACCGCAAGTGCGAGTCGCTTCGTGAACGACCACGCAACGGCCGGTTTTCTTCACCGACTTGACGATGGTGTCCAGGTCCAGTGGCCACAGGCTGCGCAGGTCGATGACTTCAGCGTCGATCCCGGTTTCTTCCGCCGCGACTTGCGACACATAAACGGTGGTGCCGTAGGTCAGGATGGTCACGTCCTTGCCGGGACGGGTGATGGCGGCGACGTCCAGCGGCACGGTGTAGTAACCGTCCGGCACTTGCGCAGCCGGGTGTTTCGACCATGGGGTGACCGGGCGTTCGTGGTGACCATCGAACGGACCGTTGTACAGGCGTTTCGGCTCGAGGAAGATCACCGGGTCATCGTTTTCGATGGAGGCGATCAGCAAGCCTTTGGCGTCGTACGGGTTGGACGGCATGACCGTGCGCAAGCCGCAGACCTGGGTGAACATCGCCTCGATGCTCTGGCTGTGAGTCTGCCCACCGTAGATGCCGCCGCCGCAAGGCATGCGCAGGGTCATCGGTGCGGTGAACTCGCCGGCCGAGCGATAACGCAGGCGGGCGGCTTCGGAAATGATCTGGTCCGACGCCGGGTAGACGTAATCGGCGAACTGGATCTCGGCCACCGGGCGCAAACCGTAAGCGCCCATGCCCACGGCAACACCAACGATGCCGCTTTCGGAGATCGGCGCGTCGAATACGCGGGACGTGCCGTACTTGTTCTGCAGGCCTTCGGTGCAGCGGAACACACCACCGAAATAGCCCACGTCCTGGCCGAACACCACGACGTTGTCGTCACGCTCAAGCATCACATCCATGGCCGAGCGCAGGGCCTGGATCATGGTCATGGTGGTCGTGGTCATGGCGGTTTCCGGTTGAATATTGTTGTTGTGATCGTTCATGTCAGATCCCCAACTCTTGACGCTGGCGCTTCAAGTGCTCCGGCATCTCTTTATAAACGTCTTCGAACATGGTCGCGGCGCTCGGAATCTGGCCGCCGGCGAGGGTGCCGTACTGCTCGGCTTCTTTTTGCGCGGCGATGACTTCAGCTTCCAGTTCGGCGCTGACGGCGACGTGTTCCTCTTCGGACCAGTGGCCGATTTTCACCAGGTGCTGCTTCAGGCGCGCAATCGGATCGCCCAACGGGAAGTGGCTCCAGTCGTCGGCAGGACGGTATTTGGACGGATCATCGGATGTCGAGTGCGGGCCGGCGCGGTAGGTGACCCATTCGATCATGGTCGGGCCAAGGTTGCGGCGGGCGCGCTCGGCGGCCCAGGCGGAAGCGGCGTAGACCGCATAGAAATCGTTACCGTCGACGCGCAGGGAGGCGATGCCGCAACCGACGCCACGACCGGCGAACGTAGTGGCTTCACCACCGGCAATCGCCTGGAAGGTGGAGATGGCCCATTGGTTGTTGACCACGTTGAGGATTACCGGAGCGCGGTACACGTGGGCGAAGGTCAGGGCGGTGTGGAAGTCCGACTCGGCAGTGGCGCCGTCGCCGATCCAGGCCGAGGCGATTTTGGTGTCGCCCTTGATCGCCGAGGCCATGCCCCAGCCGACAGCCTGGACGAATTGGGTGGCGAGGTTACCGGAAATGGTGAAGAAACCGGCTTCCTTGACCGAGTACATGATGGGCAACTGACGGCCCTTGAGCGGATCGCGCTCGTTGGACAGCAACTGGCAGATCAGGTCCACCAGCGGCACTTCACGCGCCATCAGGATGCTTTGCTGGCGGTAGGTCGGAAAGCACATGTCGTCGATGTTCAACGCCAAGGCCTGGGCGCTGCCGATGGCTTCTTCGCCAAGGCTTTGCATGTAGAACGACATTTTTTTCTGACGCTGGGCGACCACCATGCGGTTGTCGTAGATCCGCGTCTTGAGCATGGCGCGCATGCCCTTACGCAGGATTTCTACCGGTACGCCTTCGGCCCAAGGACCCAGGGCATTGCCCTGATCGTCGAGCACACGAATCAAGCCGCTGGCCAGATCGGCCGTGTCGGCGGGTTCAACGTCGATTGGGGGTTTGCGCACCGTGCCGGCATCGGTCAGATGCAGGTAGGAGAAGTCGGTTTTACAGCCTGGACGGCCCGAGGGTTCAGGGACGTGCAGACGCAGCGGTTCGTACGCTTGGTTCATGGCTTCTACGCTCGATCTTGTGAATTTCTTGTAGTGAGCTGACTGTCATTTCTCTGTGGAGAAAATCTTGTCCTACAACAATCATAGGCCCGGCCAAGAAGAATATTTCTCTCTGTTTCGTTGCGCTTGAGATCATTTGAGGATAAAAAATCTTCATAAACATAAAAAACAGGTGGTTTTGTCTCATGCGCAAACTGGACCGTACCGATATCGGCATTTTGAACAGCCTTCAGGAGAACGCTCGCATCACCAATGCCGACCTTGCGCGCTCGGTGAACCTGTCGCCGACGCCGTGCTTCAACCGGGTCAAGGCGATGGAAGAATTGGGCCTGATTCGCGAGCAAGTGACGCTGCTGGATGCCGATCTGCTGGGGCTGCATGTGAACGTGTTCATTCACGTCAGCCTGGAAAAACAGGTGGAGGAGGCGTTGCACCATTTCGAGGAAGCGATCTCGGATCGCCCTGAAGTGATGGAGTGCTACTTGATGGCGGGGGATCCGGATTATCTGATCCGGGTGCTGGTGCCGACCATTCAGTCGCTGGAGCGTTTCATGATGGACTTCCTGACCAAAGTCCCCGGCGTGGCCAACATCCGCTCAAGCTTTGCGCTCAAACAGGTGCGTTACAAAACGGCGTTGCCGTTGCCGGCGAATGGATTGACTCTGTCGAATTGACCTGCCAACCCCTTCAACACCACAAAACCTGTAGGAGCCGGCTTGCTGGCGATGGCGTTTGTGAGATCGCTATCGCCAGCAAGCCGGCTCCTACAGGAGTCAGAGTTTGTTCAGAGGGATCTTCAGGTACGTGACGCCGTTCTCCTCGGCCGGTGGAAAATTCCCCGCTCGCACGTTCACCTGGATCGCCGGCAGCAGGAGCGTCGGCATGCCCAACCCCGCATCACGCTGAGTGCGCATCGCAACGAACGCTGCTTCATCGATACCGTCATGGACGTGAATATTGCTTTTGCGCTGCTCGCCAACCGTTGCCATACACCGGGATTCGCGGCCTTCGGGCGGGTAATCGTGGCAGACGTAGAGACTCACGCTGGCCGGAAAGGCCAGCAACTTCTGGATCGAGGCAAACAGCTGATTGGCATTGCCGCCGGGAAAGTCGCAGCGCGCGGTGCCGACGTCAGGCATGAACAGCGTGTCGCCCACCAGAATCACATGACTGCCGATCAGGTAAGCCATGTCCGCCGGCGTATGACCGGGTACATGCAGGGCCGTGGCCTTGAGGTTACCGATCATGAACGATTCGTCCGGGGCAAACAGGTGATCGAACTGCGAGCCGTCCACCGCAAATTCCGGTTCAAGGTTGAACAGGCTTTTGAATACCCGTTGAACCTTGTTGATCGACTGGCCAATCGCAATCCTGCCGCCCAGTTCCCGGCGCAAATAAGGCGCGGCGGACAGGTGATCGGCATGGGCGTGGGTTTCCAGCAGCCATTGCACGCGCAGGCGGTGTTCGCGGACGAAGGCGATGATTTTATCCGCCTGGGTGGTGGCGGTGCGCCCGGCAGCCGGGTCGTAATCAAGTACCGGGTCGACGATCGCACACTGGGCGCCGTCGGCTTCGTAGATCACGTAACTGTAGGTCGACGAGGCAGGGTCGAGGAAGGCTTCAATCAAGGCTGGCATGGTGGCTGATTCTTTTGGGACAGGCCTTGAGGGTAGTGTCATTTTCCCTGTGCTGACCAGCCCTGCGATCATTCAATTGATGTAAAAAGTTGCGCGGGATCTATCCTGTCAGTCATCGATACCGGGCGTTCCCGGCTTTTTTCATGGATTACGAGCGTTCTATGTTACTGGCAAGTTTTTTTGGTTTGGCCATGGGCCTGGTCCTCGGATTGACCGGTGCCGGTGGTGGCATTCTCGCTGTCCCGGCCCTGGTGCTGGGGTTGGGTCTGACCATGACTCAGGCGGCACCCGTCGCCTTGTTTGCGGTGGGAAGCGCGGCGGCGGTCGGGGCGATTGACGGGTTGCGCCATGGTCTGGTGCGTTACCGCGCAGCGCTGTTGATTGCATTGCTGGGGGCGATTTTTACCCCGGTCGGCATCTACTTCGCCCACCAGTTACCGGAAAAGATCCTGATGATTCTGTTCAGCCTGCTGATGGTCATGGTGGCCTGGCGGATGCTGCGCCGCGAGCGCCAGGACGAAGGCCCGAGCGATCACGGGCACGCCAGCTGGGGCCAGAAAAACTGCATGCTCGATCAACAGACCGGACGCTTTTCCTGGACCGCCAAATGCACCGCAACCCTGGCGGCGCTCGGCGCGGTGACCGGCGTTGTTTCCGGGTTGCTCGGGGTCGGCGGCGGGTTTCTGATCGTCCCGGCGTTCAAGCAACTGACCGATGTGCAGATGCGCGGGATTGTGGCGACGTCCCTGATGGTGATCAGTCTGATTTCCGCCATCGGCGTGATCGGTGCGTTTCATGCCGGGGTGCGGATCGATGGCCTGGGCGTGTCGTTCATCATCGCAAGCGTGGTCGGCATGATCATTGGCCGACAGCTTTGTGCCCGGGTCCCGGCCAGGGCCCTGCAGATCGGCTTCGCCAGCGTCTGCGTCGTGGTCGCTGCCTACATGCTGTTCAGAGCCGGCGTCTAACCGTCTTACACCTTAAGTTCCGGGCCCTCGTCGCGGCCCGGTCTTACGTCGAACTTGCTGCACTCCACCGGCCACGCCAAAGCACTTCAAAACCACCTCCAAGGCAGCGTATGACGCCGCCGGTCAGCTTTCGATAATCGCCTCCGACATCCAGTCCCCCGCTGCGGAGCGCGTCATGCACAACAATAAGAATTTCAAGCATCGTTACTTGCCAGCTTTGATCGCCAGTCTGTCGACCCTCGGTGTGAGCTCGATTGCCGAAGCCGAGATCATGCTGTACGACAAGGACCAGACCACATTTTCCACCGACGGCTACATCAACGCGTTTTATGTGAACAGCGATGTGGACCGTGCCGGTGAGCAATACGATCGTCGCCAGGCACGGGTCAAAATGGGTTTTCTGCCCAACTACCTCGGCTTCAACATGAGTAAACAGGTCGATGACCTCAAGCTCGGCGCCCGGTCCTCGTTCTGGGTGACCATCAACGACAGCGAAACCAACGGCACCGACACGGCCATTGATGTGCGGCAGTTCTATGGCACGGTGGCCAACCCGGAATGGGGCGAAGTGCTGATCGGCAAGGACTTCGGCCTGTTTGCCCGTTCCAACATCCTGCTGGATGAATTGCTCGCCGGTTACGGTCAGGTCAGCGATACCCTGGGGCTGGTGGATGGTGGCGGGGTGTCGTTCGGCAACATTGGCAGCGGTTATCCGTATCCGTTTCCGACCTCGCAGATCACCTACCGTACCCCGGTGATGGACGGCTTGCGGGTGGCGGTGGGGATCATGGACCCGGTGGACACCAACGACAGCAGCCCGACGGGCAAGGCGTATCAGGAGAACCCGCGGACCGAGAGCGAGATCACCTATCAGTTCGACGTCGCCGGAGCGAAGATTTACAGCTGGGTCAACGGCAGCTACCAGACTTCGGACAATACCGACGCTACGGTTCAATCCGTCACGTCCAAAGGTGTCGGGTACGGCGTTCAAGCGAAAATGGGCGGGTTGTCACTGACCGGTTCCGGCTTCCAGGCCAAGGGCATCAACCCGTTCTTCACCAACAACGCCGGCGAACCGACGTTGCGCAACGTCGACAGTGACGGTTACCTGTTGCAGGGCTCCTACAAACTGGGGAAAAACCGCCTGGCCTTGTCCTACGGCAAGACCAAGGACGACGGCAACGGCGTGGTCGGCAGCGGCGCGGACTACGAGACTCGCGGCATTGCGCTGTTTCATGACGTCAACGACAACCTGAAGCTGGTGGCCGAGTACAACCAGTTCGAAATCAATGG
>NZ_BDAG01000027.1 GCF_002091715.1 Pseudomonas migulae NBRC 103157
GCAAGGGATGTGTCGACAAAAAATCACGATCCAACTTCGATTCACTGTGGGAGTTGGCTTGCCGGCGATGACTATCCGCGTCGATCCAGCAGATTCACCACCAGCCGATCCACCCATCCCCAAACCCTTTGCTTGACCCGTCGCCACAGCGGCCGGCGTTGCCATGCCTCCAGGCTCACCTCCTGGCTCAACGCAAAGTCCTGCTCGAAACTCGCCACCACCGCCCGCGTCAACCCGGGGTCCAGTGCTTCGAGGTTGGCTTCCAGATTGAAACGCAAATTCCAGTGATCGAAGTTGCACGAACCAATGCTCACCCAGTCATCGACCAGGACCATTTTCAGGTGCAGGAAACACGGTTGGTATTCGAAGATCTTCACCCCGGTCTTGAGCAATCGCGGGTAGTAGCGGTGCCCCGCGTAGCGCACCGACGGGTGATCGGTGCGCGGCCCGGTCAACAACAGTCGCACATCGACGCCTCGGCCAGCAGCCCGTCGCAATGAGCGGCGAACTTTCCAGGTCGGCAGAAAGTACGGCGTGGCCAACCAGATTCGCTTTTGTCCGCTGTTCAGTGCACGAACCAGCGATTGCAGGATGTCGCGGTGCTGACGGGCGTCGGCATACGCCACGCGGCCCATGCCCTCGCCCATCGGTGGCACACGCGGCAATCGCGGCAGGCCGAAATGCGAGGCCGGTTTCCAGGCCCGCCGATGACGGTTGGCGATCCACTGGCGGTCGAACAGCAACTGCCAGTCGATGACCAGGGGGCCGGTGATCTCCACCATCACTTCGTGCCATTCGCTGGTGTCTTGACCCGGCGTCCAGAACTCATCGGTGACACCGGTGCCACCGACCACCGCCATGCTCTGGTCGACCAGCAACAGCTTGCGATGATCGCGATAGAAATTGCCGACCCAGCGTCGCCAGCTCAGGCGATTGTAGAAACGCAGCTCCACGCCCGCCGCCATCAGCCGCTGACGCAAGGTCAGGGTAAACGCGAGGCTGCCGTAATCATCGAACAGGCAGCGCACCCGCACGCCGCGCTCGGCGGCCTGGACCAATGCCTGAACCATGGCTTCGGCGCAGGCGCCCGCCTCCACCAGATACAGTTCCAGTTCGACCTGCTCTTCGGCACGGGCAATCGCGACCAACATGCGCGGGAAAAACTGCGGACCGTCGATCAGCAGCTCGAAGCTGTTGCCTTCACGCCAGGGAAAAATCGCGCCGGCCATGTCAGCGCGCCGTGAAAATCAGTACCGCACCCACCGGCACCGACAGACTGATCGCCGACAAACCGGCAAGCTTGCGCAAACTGTCCAGCCCTGGCGCCAGGTCGAAATCCGCGGCATTGATCACCAGCGGTTCGAGCGTCACCACCTGAAAGCGCCGGTCATCGAGACGGGTCGCCAACAGCTCGGCGTTGTAGTCGTGTTGTTTGCCATGGAGGTTGACGGTCACCGGCAGGCGCAATTCGAGTTGCGCGCCGGACGCGAGGTCGTTGATCGGACGCAAATCAATCTGCGCGGTGATCAGGGCTTCAGGGAAGGTCTGGATCTCGAACAATTCCTTGCGCATGCGTTCGTCACGCAAGGGGATGCCGCTGTTCACCGAATCCAGCTCGACTTCCACCTCGGCCAGGCCTTTGGGACTGACCTTGCCGTGCAGCACCAGAAAGCGCTGCACTTCGGAAATGTTGGCGTTTTTGGTGCTGACGAACGACAGCCGCGAAGACTCGCCGTCCAGGTACCAATTGGCCTGAGCCGATAATGTGGCGCCGGCCAGCAGCACAAAGGCCAGGGTTTTGATAAGGAACCGCTTGAACATAAAGACTCGTGCTGAAAATAAACGTGCACGAACCTTAACCGCCCGCGAGCGCATTGCAAACCTTGAAGATCAAACACTGCCCCTGTAGGAGCACGGCTTGCCGGCGATGGCGCTGCCGAGATCGCCATCGCCTGCAAGCCGGCTCCTACGGATTTTCGGTGTGATCAAGATTGAAGCTTCACGCCAAACCTGCAGGAGCCGGCTTGCGGGCGATGGCAGTATCGGGACCACCGCCCGTTCAGGGAGTCAGGCGGCAACCTTGGCGTTCACCGATCCACATGGCGCTGTTGCTGCGGCCGATGCCGCTGACCATCACCTGTTTGCTGACGGGATCATCGGTAAAGGCGCTGAAAGGCAGCCACTGCTTCACATAACCACGGCAATACACGGCGTCATTGTTCATCACATACCGGCACGAGCAATATTCCTTGGCGGTGTAGGCGCTGATGATGTCCGGAAACGCCCACAGCGCCACGCGCTCTTGCCAGATCCAGCCGAGCAAGGCGATCAACAGGATCAACCACAGCGTGCTGAACGGTCGGCGGCGGACAAAAGAGCGGCGATTCATGGCTGCACCTTCCCGGTGAAGGCCATGCGCGCGCGTTTGAGCAGTTCGTTGTGTCGATAGCTGCCGTCGCGGTCATCACCGTAGCGCACGATCACCAGATGTTCACTGGGAATCACGTACATCGCCTGGCCCCAATGCCCGAGTGCGGCGAAGGTGTCGGCGGGTGCATCGGGCCAGGGTTGTGCGGCGCTATCCGCCGCGCGGTTGAGCCACCAATGACCGCCCGGTACCGCCTCGTCCTGATTTGCCCGATAGCGGTCGAAAGGTTGGCGGTTGAAGGCGACCCAATCCTTGGGCAGCAATTGACGGTCGCCCCAACGACCGTCGCGGGCCATCAACAAGCCGACTCGCGCCAGATCCCGCGCGGTGAGATAGGCATATGACGAGGCGACGAAGGTGCCCGTGGCGTCGGTTTCCCAAACCGCGTGGCGAATGCCCAAAGGCTCGAACAGCGCTGTCCATGGAAAATCGGGATACCGTGCCGGGCCGACGATGTTTTTCAGCGCGGCGGCCAGCAGATTGCTGTCGCCGCTGGAATACCGAAAGGCCTGACCGGGCTGCGCATATTCGGCGTGATCGCTGGTGAATGCGGCCATGTCGTGATGACCTCGGGTGTAAAGCATCGCCACCACCGAGGACTTCAACGGGGCGTATTCGTAGTCTTCCTGCCAGTCCAGGCCGGAAGCCCAATGCAGCAGATCGGCCATAGTGATCGCGGGGTGTGTTAGCAGCGGTGGATAGAATTTCAGCGCCGGGTCCTGAAGCTTGAACAGTCCTTCGCCATAGGCCACGCCAAGGACCGCGGCCATGAGGCTTTTGCTGATTGACCAGGTCAGGTGCGGCGTGTCGGCAGTGGTCGGGCCGGCGTAGCGTTCGTAAATCAACTGACCGTCGCGGATCACCAGCAAGGCATCGGTGCGGATACCTTTTCGGGTGCTCTCGTCGCGGGGTGGGAAGGCGTAGGTTTCCAAAGCTTGAATGGCCGGGCCGCTGAGGGTCGGGCCGGTGGACCATTGCTCGGCGGGCCAGTTTTCGGCGTGGGCAGTGAGGCTGAGCAGCAGCATGAACAGCAGGGAAAAGCCTTTGAACATGGTGGGGGCCCGGAGAGTTGAACCTGCTGAGCCTAGTCGAGGTTGATGACAGTTTTGGAAGTTGTGTTGCTATTGAAGCCGCCATCGCGGGCAAGCCCGCTCCCACAGGGGAATTCATTTCAAAAGGTGGGAGCGGGCTTGCCCGCGATGAGGCCAGTCAACTCAGCGAAGATCCGGCAAGTGCCTTGGCCAACCGCTTCGCCCTGGCCCCCGCCGCCAGATCCATCACCGACTGATCCCGCTGCCACATCGCCGCCCACTCCGGCGGGCCATCGGCCAATGCCTGATTCACCTCGACCTTCAACCCGTCAAACTGTGCAAACAACCCGCCCAGCAGCACATGCCCGGCCAAATTGTTCGGCGCCTGCCGGCTGACTTCCGCGCACCCGGCCAACAGCGCCAGCAAACGCAATGACAAGCCCTGCGGCCAGTCACCGTCCTGACCGACCCCATACAGCCACGCCGTCATGGCGCTCAGCACATAGACATCTTCCAGCGTCCTGAACGGTTTGACGTACGCGTCCCAGCCATCCCCCGCCAGCAACTCACACAAGGCATTGTCGAGAAACAGCCGACCGTGGCTGATGTCCGGCATGAGCGGGATCGCCGGAAGTTTTTCCACCCGTACACCCGGTTCGCCGGGATAGACCACGGCCAGGCTCAGGCGCGGATCGTCGCCGGGTCCCTCACTGCGGGCGGCGATCAACAGCCAGTCCGCGGCATCGCCGGCGGTGACGAAATCCTTGCGCCCGCTCAGGCGCAGGTCGGTCAGACGTGTCTGCATGTCCGCCACCCGCAGACTGCGCTGTTCGGTCGCGCACAACGCGCCAAGGCTCGGCGGCGCACTCGGCCAGAGCATGCGCAACGCCGCCTGATAGCCCACCAGAAAGGCCAGCCCCGGTGTCGCCATCAGGCGTCCACCCACCACCGCCAATTCAAACGGCGTGACCGTGCCCACTTGCTGCAACAAGGTCGCGAAACCCTCTGCCAGGTCCGGGTTGGCGGGCAAGCGATCGCGACGTTTCAACAGGTTTTGCCAAGGCATAAGAGGCTCCTCGTGGGCTGTCATATAAGCATCACCAAAGCTTAATGGCGATGACACCGGGGCTACATAGCCTGACTTTGCACAACAAGGCTGGATAAAGAAAGTCGATCCGCTGTAACCCAAAGACGGGTGAGCAGCCCGCACGGAGATTCGCCATGACTCAGATCGCCCGCATCAGCGACACCGGCAATGAACGCCGCCTGCAAGCCGAACGCCTGGTGGGCGCCGAGGCTTTGCAGGAAGCCCAGGCCTTGCGCTTCAACGTGTTCAGCGGCGAATTCAACGCCAAGCTGAAGGGCGCGGAGCTGGGTCTGGACATGGATGATTATGATGTTCACTGTGCTCACATCGGCGTACGCGACTTGAACACCGGGCGTCTGGTGGCGACCACCCGCTTGCTCGACCACACAGCCGCCAGCAGCCTGGGCAGGTTTTACAGCGAAGAAGAATTCAGTCTCCACGGCCTGGTCCACCTCAAAGGCCCGATCCTTGAAATCGGTCGCACCTGCGTCGACCCGGCCTACCGCAACGGCGGCACCATCGCCGTGCTCTGGGGTGAACTGGCCGAAGTCCTGAACCAGGGCGGCTACAGCTATTTGATGGGCTGCGCGAGCATCCCGATGCAGGACGGCGGCATTCAGGCCCACGCGATCATGCAACGTCTGCGCGAACGTTATCTGTGCACCGAGCACCTGCGCGCCGAGCCGAAAAAACCACTGCCTGTTCTAGATATTCCGTCCAACGTCATCGCCGAAATGCCGCCGCTGCTCAAGGCCTACATGCGCCTCGGAGCGAAGATCTGCGGCGAGCCGTGCTGGGACGAAGATTTCCAGGTGGCCGACGTGTTCATCCTGCTCAAGCGCGACGAACTCTGCCCGCGTTACGCCAAGCACTTCAAGGCGGCTGTGTAATGAGCCGCTTGCGGGTGTACGCGCGAATTGCGCGAGTATTGGTAGTGGTTGCGCTGGGCTTGAGCATGGCCAGCGTCTTCGGGCTGTTCGAACGTTTGGGCATCGCCCATTCGATGGTCCGCCGTCAGCGCTGGTCGCGTTTCTTCATGGCGCGGCTGGCCAATGCCCTGCCCTTTCGCGTGACCGTACACGGTGAATTGCCAAAAGAATCGATGCTCTGGGTCAGCAACCATGTGTCCTGGACCGACATCCCGCTGCTGGGCATGCTGACGCCGCTGTCGTTTCTGTCAAAAGCCGAAGTGCGCACCTGGCCGGTGGCGGGCTGGTTGGCAGCCAAGGCCGGCAGCCTGTTCATCCGTCGGGGTTCGGGCGACAGCCAGTTGATCCGCAAACAGATGACCCGTCATCTGGAACAGGAGCATGCGTTGCTGATGTTTCCAGAGGGCACCACCACCGATGGCCGTTCCCTGCGCACCTTTCATGGTCGCTTGCTGTCAGCGGCGATTGATTCGCAAGTGAAACTGCAACCGGTGGCGATTCGTTATCTGCGTGAGGGTGAAGTGGATTCGCTGGCGCCGTTCATTGGCGATGATGACTTGCTCTCGCACCTGATGCGCTTGTTTGCCAATGATCGGGGTGAGGTGGAGATTCATCTGCTCAAGCCGATTGCTTGCGAAGGTCGCGAGCGTGCGGCACTGGCGTTTGAAGCACAGCAGGCGGTGCAGAAGGCGTTGTTTGGGGCGATTCCGGAGAAACAGCAGGTTCCGATGCGCCCGGCTATTGCTGCCTGAACACATACCCCTGTAGGAGCCGGCTTGCTGGCGATTGCGGTGTATCAGTCAACATCTCTGTTGAATGTTATGCCGCAATCGCCAGCAAGCCGGCTCCTACAAGGAATTATGTTGTCGGGTAGTTTTGGGCGAAGTCTTGGAGCTGCGGATAGAACAACCGAAAGTCCTCACTCAACGGTTCATACAACACCCGCAACTCCTGCATCGCCGCCGCCAACTCTTCAGGCTTGGTCAGCCGTCGCGAAATCCCCCGCAAAACCTGCTCCAGCACGTCGAACTCCCGGTAAGAACCCAGCCAGTCATTCGCCACCATGTGCGGCGCAATCCTTGCCAGCCGCTCCGGTAACTGCCGCTCGGCGGACAGCACCCGGTACACATCCGAGGTGAACTGTTCCAACGGCAGATCCGCGTACAACGTCCAGTCACGCGCCAGGCAATGGTCGAAAAATACATCCAGCACGATCCCTGCGTAACGCCGGCGAGTCAGGGAAAACCGCGACAGCGACACATCCACCAACGGATGGCGGTCGGTAAACACGTCGATGCTGCGATGCAGCTGGATGGCCGTTTCGATCTCCGGGTCGAACTGCCCTTGCAGCCGTCCCTTGACGAAATCGCCATACAGACTGCCGAGCAATTGGCCGGGGCGCTGGCCACCGAGGTGAAGATGTGCGAGATAGTTCATGGGCGCCAGCTTAGCACCGCCCATGCGGGTCCTTACACACCTCGTATCGTTATAACCCGATATACCGATTTATTCGGTCGTCAGACCAAAATCATATTGGTATATCGCGAAATACCGATTTAAAGTTCGCCTCATCGCGATATAGCGTTTTACTCATCACGAGCACCAAGCCATGAATCTCGACCTCGACGAAATAATAAAAGCCCTGGCACACCCAGTACGGCGAGACATCCTCATCTGGCTGAAAGATCCAAAAACCCAATTCCCGGAACAGATCCACAACCACGAGTACGGCATTTGCGCCGGGCAGATCGATCAACGCTGCGGCCTGTCGCAGTCGACCGTGTCCGCACATTTGGCGACCTTGCAACGTGCGGGTCTCATCAGCAGCCAGAAAGCCGGTCAATGGCACTTCTTCAAACGCAACGAGGACGTGATCCAGGCGTTCCTCGACGCCATCGTCAAGGAGCTCAGCGCTCCGACAAGGAACTGAACAATGCCCCTCTCGCTTCTCATTCTGGCCTTGAGCGCCTTCGCCATCGGCACCACCGAGTTCGTCATCATGGGTCTGTTGCCCGATGTGGCGGCTGACCTCGGCGTGTCGATCCCCGGTGCCGGCTGGCTGGTGACCGGTTACGCGCTCGGCGTGGCCATCGGTGCGCCGTTCATGGCCCTGGCCACCGCGAAGCTGCCTCGCAAGGCCGCACTGGTGGCGTTGATGGGCATCTTCATCATCGGCAATCTGCTGTGTGCAGTGGCCAGTGACTACAACGTACTGATGTTTGCCCGGGTGGTGACTGCCCTGTGCCACGGCGCCTTCTTCGGCATCGGCTCGGTGGTCGCGGCAGGCCTGGTCCCGGCGAACAAACGCGCTTCGGCCGTGGCCCTGATGTTTACCGGGCTGACCCTGGCCAACGTCCTCGGCGTACCGCTGGGCACCGCACTCGGTCAACAAGCCGGCTGGCGTTCGACCTTCTGGGCCGTGACCGTGATCGGTGTGATCGCCCTGATCGGCCTGATCCGCTTCCTGCCAGCCAAGCGCGACGAAGAGAAACTCGACATGCGCGCCGAACTGCGTGCCCTCAAAGGCGCCGGCATCTGGCTGTCGTTGAGCATGACGGCATTGTTCGCGGCATCGGTCTTCACCCTGTTCACCTATGTCGCGCCGCTGTTGGGCGAAGTGACCGGCGTCTCGCCACGCGGCGTGACCTGGACCCTGATGCTCATCGGCCTGGGCCTGACCGTCGGCAACATCATCGGCGGCAAACTGGCCGACAAAGGCCTGGCGGCGACGCTGATCGGCGTGTTCATCAGCATGGCGGTGGTCTCCACCGTTCTGACCTGGACCAGCGTTGCACTGATCCCGACCGAAATCACCTTGTTCCTCTGGGCCACCGCGTGCTTCGCCGCCGTGCCTGCCCTGCAAGTGAATGTGGTGACCTACGGCAAGGCTGCACCGAACCTGGTGTCGACCCTGAACATCGGCGCGTTCAACGTCGGCAACGCACTCGGCGCCTGGGTCGGCGGCAGCGTCATCGCCCACGGCTATGGCCTGACCAGCGTGCCACTGGCGGCCGCCGCACTGGCGGTACTCGCCCTGCTGGTGACCCTGATTACTTTCCGTCAGAACGGTAATCCCGAACTGGCCCCTGCTACCAACTGACTCACTGATACCTCACGAGGGTGCATTTCATGACGACTATTTTCGATCCGATCAAACTGGGCGACATCGAGCTCGCCAACCGCATCATCATGGCACCGCTGACCCGCTGCCGTGCCGACGAAGGCCGTGTGCCGAACGCCCTGATGGCCGAATACTACGTACAACGTGCCTCGGCGGGCCTGATTCTCAGCGAGGCCACCTCGGTCACGCCGATGGGCGTCGGCTACCCGGATACTCCGGGTATCTGGTCCAACGATCAGGTGCGTGGCTGGGCCAACGTCACCAAAGCGATTCACGGTGCGGGCGGCAAGATTTTCCTGCAGCTGTGGCACGTTGGCCGGGTGTCCCACGAGTCGTACCTGAACGGTGAAGCACCGGTCGCACCGAGCGCCATCCAGCCAAAAGGTCACGTCAGCCTGGTTCGCCCACTGGCCGACTATCCAACGCCGCGTGCTCTGGAAACCGCTGAAATCGCCGACATCGTCGACGCCTATCGCACCGGCGCAGAAAACGCCAAGGCAGCCGGTTTTGACGGCGTGGAAATCCACGGCGCCAACGGTTACCTGCTCGACCAGTTCCTGCAAAGCAGCACCAACCAGCGCACCGACAACTACGGCGGCTCCCTGGAAAACCGTGCGCGCCTGTTGCTGGAAGTGACTGATGCGGCGATCGAAGTCTGGGGCGCCGGCCGCGTCGGTGTGCACCTGGCACCGCGCGCCGACTCCCATGACATGGGCGACGACAACCTGGCCGAGACCTTCACCTACGTCGCTCGCGAGTTGGGCAAACGTGGCATCGCTTTCATCTGCTCCCGCGAGAAAGAAGCGGGCGACAGCCTCGGTCCGCAACTCAAAGAAGCCTTCGGCGGCCCGTACATCGTTAACGAACGCTTCACCAAGGACAGCGCCAACGCCTGGCTGGCCAGCGGCAAGGCTGATGCGGTCGCCTTCGGCGTGCCGTTCATTGCCAACCCGGACCTGCCGGCACGCTTGAAGGCCGATGCACCCTTGAACGAAGCGCGCCCGGAATTGTTTTACGCTAAAGGCCCGGTGGGTTATATCGACTATCCAGTGATGTAACTGCACCTGAACAAAAAAGCCCCGGGTAGAAATACCCGGGGCTTTTTATTTGGCAAACGCTCAACTCATGAAACAACATCTTCATTGCACCACAACTTGGAGCGAGGTTACTTTCAGCACTCCACACAACGCTCAAGTAATCCAACATGCAAGCACAACCGGAAAACAAACTTACTTTCACACTGATACTCAGCAACTTCACAGACTCAATATACTGGCGGGATGACGTCAGCCTGGATGATACTCCACCAGCATTCCCTTCAAAAATAATGCCACTCAGCACTCAACTTATAACGATAAAGGGCAATCCACAGTTACCCCAAAGTATTAATATCGAGTACGGCATTAGAAAAACCATTTTCAGCACCCAGGCCATATACACCAACTACAGTCAGGCCGTGCATATCAATACGGCTTTTCAATACACTCATCGAAAACGCCTGAATCATCGTTCACCCAAAGTTGAGTTTTTCTGGGAACACCATGCGCAGTCCATTGGGAAAGTCCCGATTTTCAGCCAGTCCTTTCTAGAAGCTACGAGTGACTGTTATCCCTACAACTACTGCATGCTCGCCATCATCCTGAACCGATGAGCCGCAGTCCACCCAGCCTGTAAACCCACTGACCTGATCGAAAGGAATCGATATGAACAACATCAAAGAAACCAACACCCACTACGAAGACCTGCTGTCGTTTTTCAATTACACATCCATTGGTGTCCTTTACAACCTGACGCCACTGCTATTCAGTGAGGAGAATCAACAAGCGCTGGATGAGTTGATCGGGATCACCAAGATAGAACTCATCAACTTTCTTGAAGGCGTTGAGTCAGAGCACGCTCTAAACCAGAGAATAGAAGCGTGGCGACATCAGGATGAAAGTTCGAGAAACACTCGTGTGATCGTAAAACTCCTCAACAACACGCCGCACTCTTTTAACATCGCACAAACGAGCCTGCCTTTGCCCAAATCAGAGCGTCAGTCATTCCAGCTTTCTTCTCATGCCAAGACAGCATTCAAATGCGATTTCGCCTACACCTACGGTTATCCTTGGCCCAAAAACAAAGTCATGTTCAATCAGTTTGTCGACTTTATCGATCAGAACGTCGGGGTCCGTTTTGATCTCGGCATGATAATGAGCAAAGGTTTCGGCGTCATTTCGCCAACTCACAGGGCAACGGTAAAAAACACCGTCACCTCCATCGGCTCATCCGACATCAATTGTTCAACCAAAATCACCAGCATGGCAAAGGATGAACCTTTCAGCTTCGAGGTGGAAATCACGCTGGGCTGAAGCCGCGACGATTCGGGATCGCTCTCACCTTTTCACATCTGCGACACAAATTTCCTACAAAATACGTAGCTCGCTACCTGTCATCCCGGAGCCCGTGCGTATATAAAAGCACCCCATCATGACAACGCGGGCGAAGAGTCGATCTTCGCCCGCATCTATTGACAGAAACGGATCCAATTACGCATTTTGTTTCATTTGCGCAGGCTGGGGCTCAGGCGCAGCATCTCCAACCCTGTATCGACCCATCGCTCGGCTTCCAAATGCAGTTGAAAACTGTCGGGCGCCAATAGCCACTGATACAAAATGCCATCGATGTAAGCATGCAGGCTGATAGCCGCGCGGGGCGTGTCGAGGTTTTCCGGCAACTGCCCCCGATTCACTGCATTGGTAAGGGCCAGGGCGATTCGCACATTGCAATCGAGGCTGACTTCCCGGCGCTGCTGGCGCAGATCGCACATTTCATCGGTGAATTCGCACTTATGAAACAAAATCTCATTGATGCGTCGGGTTTTCGGGTCCAGGGCAACTTGATGAAACAAATGAATCAGCAGCTTGCGCATGCAACCCAGTGGGTCGAGTTCATCTTCGCTTTCACTCGCCTTGGCCATTTCGTCCAGCGGCTCATGCAACGTATCAAGCATGGCCTGCACCAGATCCGCCTTGTTACTGAAGTGCCAGTAAATGGCCCCGCGTGTCACGCCAGCCAGGGTCGCGATGTCCGCCAGCGTGGTGCGCGCTACGCCCCGTTCGTAAAAGGCTTTCTCTGCCGCTTCGAGTATCTGGCTACGGGTTTCCTGAGCTTCCTCTTTGGTACGACGGACCATGGCATACAACCTCAATCGGGGTGCTTCAGCGATGCCTGAACATCCACTGAATGAAAGTGGGGCGAACGCTCTCGGGCGTCGTCCCCGGCCTACAATTCGAACCTTTGAAACGGCTTTTGTAACGGTATGGGTACGCAGCCAAGGTATTTACAAACAACCATGAACGTAAGTATATTCCTTAGCAAGCTACTTATCTACTCAGCGCACATTTTTTACCCTTACACATTTCTTGTGCGCAATTTGCGCGCCTGACCCGAGGATTTTCATGCAATTCAAGCCAGCTGTTACCGCTCTGGTCACTGCCGTCGCCCTTGCATCGCTGCTCAGCGGATGTAAAAAGGAAGAGGCGCCACCGGCCCCTCCACCGCCTCAGGTCGGCGTTGTCACCTTGCAACCTCAAGCCTTCACCCTGACGTCCGAACTGCCGGGGCGCACCAGCGCCTACCGCATCGCCGAAGTTCGCCCTCAGGTCAACGGCATCATTCTCAAGCGTCTGTTCAAGGAAGGTGGCGACGTCAAGGCCGGCCAGCAGCTGTATCAGATCGATCCGGCGGTTTATGAAGCCACGCTGAAAAGCGCCGAAGCCAATCTGCAGCAGACCAAATCGATCTCCGATCGCTACAAGCAACTGGTCAACGAACAGGCTGTCAGCCGTCAGGAATACGACACAGCCCTGGCCAATCGCCTGCAATCGGAAGCCGCCCTGCAGAGCGCCCAGATCAATGTTCGCTACACCAAAGTCTACGCGCCACTCTCCGGCCGAATCGGCCGTTCCAGCGTGACGGAAGGTGCACTGGTCACCAGTGGCCAGGCCGATGCCATGGCGGTGATCCAGCAACTCGACCCGATCTACGTCGACGTCACCCAGTCTTCCGTAGAGCTGCTTGAACTGCGCCGCGAACTGGAAAGCGGTCGCCTGCAAAAGGCCGGCGACAACTCGGCCGCGGTCAAGCTGACCCTAGAAGACGGCAGCCAGTACAAGCTGGACGGCAAGCTCGAGTTCTCTGAAGTCTCGGTTGACCAGACGACCGGCTCCGTGACCTTGCGTGCGGTATTCCCGAACCCTGATCACACCCTGCTGCCCGGCATGTTCGTTCACGCCCAGCTTCAGGCCGGCGTCAACGCCGCCGCGATCCTGGCACCGCAACAAGGCGTGACCCGCGACCTCAAAGGCACCCCGACCGCGCTGGTCGTCGGTGCGGACAACAAGGTCGAGCTGCGTCAGCTCAAGGCCAGCCGCACTGTCGGTAGCCAATGGTTGATCGAAGACGGCCTGAAGGCTGGCGATCGCCTGATCACCGAAGGACTGCAATTCGTCAAACCTGGCATTGAAGTCAAGGCCACTGAGGCGACTAACGTTGGCGCACAGAACCCGGCCCCCGCACAGGCAGCTAGCAAGGCTTCCAGCGGCAAAGGGGAGTAAACCATGTCGAAATTTTTTATCGACCGTCCGATTTTCGCCTGGGTAATTGCCCTGGTGATCATGCTGGTCGGGGCTCTATCGATCCTCAAGTTGCCGATCAACCAGTACCCGAGCATTGCGCCTCCGGCGATCGCCATTTCCGTGGCCTATCCGGGCGCTTCGGCGCAAACCGTGCAAGACACCGTGGTACAGGTGATCGAACAGCAGCTCAACGGTATCGACAACCTGCGTTATGTGTCCTCGGAAAGTAACTCTGACGGCACCATGACGATTACGGCGACCTTCGAGCAAGGCACCAACTCCGATACCGCGCAGGTTCAGGTCCAGAACAAACTGAACCTGGCCACCCCGCTGCTGCCGCAAGAAGTACAGCAGCAAGGTATCCGCGTCACCAAGGCGGTGAAGAACTTCCTGCTGGTGATCGGCGTGGTCTCGCGTGACGGCAGCATGACCAAGGACGACCTGTCCAACTACATCGTTTCCAACATGCAGGATCCGATCTCGCGGACAGCCGGCGTGGGCGACTTCCAGGTGTTCGGTTCCCAGTACGCCATGCGTATCTGGCTCGACCCGGCCAAGCTGAATAACTTCAACCTGACCCCGATAGACGTCAAAACCGCCATCGCCGCGCAAAACGTCCAAGTATCGTCCGGCCAGCTCGGCGGCCTGCCGGCCATGCCCGGCACTCAGTTGAACGCGACGATCATCGGCAAGACCCGCCTGCAGACCGCCGAGCAATTCAGCAAAATCCTGCTCAAAGTCAACAAGGACGGCTCCCAGGTTCGCCTCAAAGATGTCGCCGATGTCGGTCTGGGTGGTGAAAACTACAGCATCAACGCCCAGTTCAACGGCGCCCCGGCTTCCGGTCTGGCGGTGAAACTGGCCAACGGCGCCAACGCCCTCGACACCGCAAAGGCCCTGCGCAAGACCATCGACAGCCTCAAGCCATTCTTCCCGCAAGGGATGGAAGTGGTGTTCCCGTACGACACCACGCCCGTGGTGACCGAGTCGATCAAGGGTGTGGTTGAAACCCTGGTCGAAGCGATCGTGCTGGTGTTCCTGGTGATGTTCCTGTTCCTGCAAAACTTCCGCGCCACTGTCATCACCACCATGACGGTGCCGGTGGTATTGCTGGGTACTTTCGGCATCCTCGCGGCGTTCGGTTTCAGCATCAACACCCTGACCATGTTCGGCATGGTGTTGGCCATCGGCCTGTTGGTGGACGACGCCATCGTCGTGGTGGAAAACGTCGAACGGGTCATGAGCGAAGAAGGCCTGTCACCCAAGGAGGCCACCAAGAAATCCATGGGGCAGATCCAGGGTGCGTTGGTCGGTATTGCCCTGGTGCTCTCGGCGGTACTGTTGCCAATGGCATTCTTCGGCGGCTCGACCGGTGTGATCTACAAGCAGTTTTCCATCACGATCGTCTCGGCCATGGCCCTGTCGGTACTGGTGGCACTGATCTTCACCCCGGCACTCTGCGCCACCATGCTCAAAGCCATTCCCAAGGGTGAGCACGGCGTTCCGAAACGCGGCTTCTTCGGCTGGTTCAACCGCAACTTTGACCGTAGCGTGAAAAGCTACGAGCGTGGTGTCGGCAATATTCTGCGCAACAAGGCACCGTACCTGCTGGCCTACGTGATCATCGTCGTCGGCATGATCTGGTTGTTCATGCGCATTCCCTCCTCCTTCCTTCCCGAGGAAGACCAGGGCGTACTGTTTGCCCAAGTGCAGACCCCGGCCGGTTCGACGGCCCAGCGCACCCAGGTCGTCGTGGACGAAATGCGTGAATACCTGCTGCGCCCAAGCAAGGATGGCGGTGAAGGCGATGCGGTGAACTCGGTGTTTACCGTGACCGGCTTCAACTTCGCCGGCCGTGGCCAGAGTTCGGGCATGGCGTTCATCATGATGCGGCCATGGCATGAACGTAACGCCGACAACAATGTGTTCAAAGTCGCGGCCCGTGCCCAACAGCACTTCTTCACCTTCCGTGACGCCATGGTGTTCGCTTTCGCGCCGCCAGCGGTACTGGAGCTGGGTAACGCCACCGGTTTCGACGTGTTCTTGCAAGACCGCGCCGGTATTGGTCACGAAAAGCTGATGGCTGCCCGTAACCAGTTCCTCGGCATGGCAGCGCAAAGCAAAGTGCTGTCGCAAGTGCGTCCGAACGGTCTGAACGACGAGCCGCAGTATCAGTTGGAAATTGACGACGAGAAGGCCAGTGCCTTGGGCATTACCATCGCCGACATCAACAATACCCTGTCGATTGCTCTGGGCAGTAGCTATGTGAACGACTTCATCGACCGTGGTCGGGTGAAGAAGGTTTACGTGCAAGGCGAGCCCGGCGCGCGCATGAGCCCCGAAGACCTGAAGAAGTGGTACGTGCGCAACAGCGCCGGGACCATGGTTCCTTTCACCGCATTTGCCAAGGGTGAGTGGATTTACGGTTCGCCAAAACTGGCCCGTTACAACGGCGTAGAAGCGATGGAAATCCTCGGTTCCCCTGCTCCGGGTTATTCCACCGGTGAAGCCATGGCTGAAGTCGAGGCGCTTGCCCAGAAACTGCCGGCCGGTGTCGGCATTTCCTGGACCGGTCTGTCGTATGAAGAACGACTGGCGGGCTCCCAGGCGCCTGCGCTGTTCGCGCTGTCGATTCTGATGGTGTTCCTGTGTCTGGCGGCGCTGTATGAAAGCTGGTCGATTCCGATTGCGGTCGTGCTCGTGGTGCCGCTGGGGATTATCGGTGCGCTGATGGCCACCAGCCTGCGGGGTCTGTCCAACGATGTGTACTTCCTCGTGGGTCTGTTGACCACCATCGGGTTGGCGGCGAAAAACGCCATTCTGATCGTCGAGTTCGCCAAGGATCTGCATGAACAGGGCAAGAGCTTGCAGGAGGCTGCCATTGAGGCTTGCCGCATGCGTTTGCGGCCAATCATCATGACCTCCCTGGCGTTCATTCTCGGCGTGGTGCCGCTGGCCATTTCCAGCGGCGCCGGCTCGGGCAGCCAACACGCCATCGGTACCGTGGTAATTGGCGGTATGATCACCGCCACCGTACTGGCGATCTTCTGGGTCCCGCTGTTCTTTGTCACCGTGTCGGCCATGGGTCAGCGTAAAACCGCCGATCAGGACGACGCTATCGAACCTTCTAAAGAGGCTGGCTAATGAGCAAGTCGCTACTCTCCATCGCAGTCGCGGCCTTCGTGCTGAGCGGCTGCTCGCTGATACCCGATTATCAGCAGCCTGAAGCACCGGTGGCAGCGCAGTACCCGCAAGGTCCGGCGTATTCGCCGACCCAGGCGCCTGCACAGGCCGCCGCCGAACAGGGCTGGAAGCAGTTTTTCCATGACCCGGCATTGCAACAGCTGATCCAGGTCGCCCTGGAAAACAACCGTGACCTGCGTGTCGCGGCGCTGAACATCGACGCGTTCGCGGCGCAGTACCGCATCCAGCGTGCGGACCTGTACCCGGCCATTTCGGCCAACGGCACCGGAAGCCGCCAGCGGGTTCCGGCGGATGCTTCGCAGACGGGCCAAGCGGGGATCACCAGTTCCTATTCCGCTACCGTTGGCATCAGTGCTTATGAACTCGACCTGTTCGGTCGGGTTCGCAGCCTCAGCGAAGAAGCGCTGCAGAAATACTTCGCCACTGAAGAAGGCCGTCGCAGCACGCAAATCAGCCTGGTGGCCAGCGTGGCGAATGCCTACCTGACCTGGCAGGCCGACAAAGAACTGCGCAAGCTGACTCAAGACACCCTTGGCGCGTTCGAGGAGAGCTACAAGCTCACCTCGCGCAGCAACGAAGTGGGTGTGGCTTCCGCCCTGGACCTGGCGCAGTCGCGTACCTCGGTGGAAAACGCCCGTGCGCAACTGGCCCGCTACACCCGTCAGGTCGCCCAGGATGAAAACAGCCTGGTGCTGCTGCTCGGCACCGGCATCCCGGCCAATCTGCGAGAAGCCAAGCCGCTGTCTGATGACCTGCTGAGCGACGTACCGCCCGGCCTGCCGTCGGACCTGCTGCAACGTCGTCCGGACATCCTTCAGGCCGAATACAACCTGAAAGCGGCCAACGCCAACATCGGCGCGGCGCGCGCTGCGTTCTTCCCGAGCATCAGCCTGACCGCCAACGCCGGTACCTTGAGCCCGGACCTGTCCGGTCTGTTCAAGGGAGGTTCGGGCACCTGGTTGTTCCAGCCGCAAATCAACCTGCCGATCTTCAACGCCGGCAGCCTGCGCGCCAGCCTGGATTACTCGAAAATCCAGAAAGACATCGGCGTGGCGAACTACGAGAAGTCCATTCAAACGGCCTTCCAGGAAGTCGCCGACGGCCTGGCCGCCCGCCAGACCTACACTGAGCAATTGCAGGCCCAACGTGATTTCGTCACCGCCAACCAGGACTACTACCGCCTGGCCGAGCGTCGTTATCGCATTGGCGTCGACAGCAACCTGACCTTCCTCGATGCCCAGCGTCAGCTATTCAGTGCCCAGCAGGCACTGATCACCGACCGTCTGGCGCAACTGACCAGCGCCGTGAATCTGTACAAGGCACTGGGCGGTGGCTGGAATGAGCAGACGGCGAAAGTCGAGCCGCTGAAAGAAGAAGCGCCGAAGCTGAAGTTGTTCTGATCGAGCTGCTGTAAACACGAAGCCCACCGTTTGGTGGGCTTTTTATTGGCTGCGGGGAAAGGTGTGCTGGCAATACTGGCGCCATCGCGAGCAAGCCCGCTCCCACATACGACCGAGTTCTTCCATCAGGAATGCGGTCAAATGTGGGAGCGGGCTTGCTCGCGATGCGGCCGGCACAGGCAACCCAAAACCGGACCCATCTTACGTTCGATAACCGCCCAAAACCCGCTTTTACCAATTGAACCATCCAGTTCATTCCCCGCACCATTCGCCACACAAAACCAATAACAACAGGTTCGACACCATGCCCCCGCGCCCTGCCCTGTCCGGCTGATCTCGCCCCCGTTTCATTTGAATTCGAATTTTTTGTCTGCAACCCGGCGGTTGCGGCATCAACCCGTTTCATCCCCAAGAATCAGAGAGACCCGAGCACATGACCCCTTCCACTGCGCAGTACGTCTTTCCCGGCCTGATCGCCATCGCACTGACTGGCATGGCCCTGCCCGCCACGGCCGAAGAGTCAGGTTTCGTCGAAGGTGCCAAGGTCAACCTCAACCTGCGCAACTTCTACATCAACCGCAACTTCACCAACCCGACCAAGGCGCAGGGCAAGGCTGAAGAGTGGACGCAAAGTTTCATCCTCGACGCGAAGTCCGGGTTCACCCAGGGCACCGTCGGGTTCGGCATGGATGTGCTGGGGCTGTACTCGGTGAAACTCGACGGCGGCAAAGGCACCGGTGGCACGCAACTGCTGCCGCTGGACCACGACGGTCGCCCGGCAGACAGCTTCGGTCGCACCAACGTGGCGTTCAAGGCCAAGCTGTCGCAGACCGAAGTGAAGGTCGGCGAATGGATGCCGGTGCTGCCGATCCTGCGTTCGGATGATGGGCGCTCGTTGCCACAAACCTTCCGTGGCGGCCAGATCACCTCGAAGGAAATCAATGGTCTGACGCTCTACGGCGGCCAGTTCCGCCAGAACAGCCCCCGTGACGACAGCAGCATGAACGACCTGTCGATGACCGGCAAAGCGGCGTTCACCTCCGACCGCTTCAACTTCCAGGGCGGTGAATACCTGTTCAACGAAAAGCGCACACAAATCGGCCTGTGGAACGCCGAACTCAAGGACATCTACAGCCAGCAATACGTCAACCTGATTCACACGCAACCCATTGGCGACTGGACCCTGGGGGCCAACCTCGGTGTCTTCTACGGCAAGGACGACGGCAGTGCCCGCGCCGGTGATCTGGACAACAAGACCTGGTCTGGGTTGCTTTCGGCCAGATACGGCGGCAACACCTTCTACGTCGGCCTGCAAAAACTCACCGGCGACAGCGCCTGGATGCGGGTCAACGGCACCAGCGGTGGCACCCTGGCCAACGACAGCTACAACTCCAGTTATGACAACGCCCGGGAAGAATCCTGGCAGGTGCGTCACGACTACAACTTTGTCGCGCTCGGTATTCCCGGCCTGACCCTGATGAACCGCTACATCAGCGGCGAAAACGTGCACACCGGCACCGTCACCGACGGCAAGGAATGGGGACGCGAAAGTGAACTGGGCTACACCGTGCAGAGCGGTGCGCTGAAGAACCTGAACGTCAAATGGCGCAACTCGACCATGCGCCGCGACTACAGCAACAACGAGTTCGACGAGAACCGGTTGATCGTCAGCTATCCGATCAGTTTGTTGTAAACCTGCAAAATCCTGTAGGAGCCGGCTTGCTGGCGATAGGATCGGCGCGGTCTGCCTGACAAACCGCGTCGTTCATATCGCCAGCAAGCCGGCTCCTACAGGTTTGTGGTGTTTGGTCTATTCCCGGGATTCAACCCCCAACTCATCCCACACCGATTCCGCCAAATGAAACGTCGCATTCGCCGCCGGGATGCCGCAGTAGATTGCGCTCTGCATGATGACTTCTTTGATCTCGCCACGGGTCACGCCATTGTTGGCCGCGGAACGCAGGTGAAGTTTGAGTTCGCCCTCCCGGTTCATGCCGATCAGCATCGCAATGGTGATCAGGCTGCGGGTGTGGCGCGGCAAACCCGGACGGGTCCAGATGTCGCCCCAGGCGTGGCGGGTGATCATTTCCTGAAACTCCGAGTTGAACTCGGTCAGCGCGTTCAGGCTGCGGTCGACGTGTGCGTCGCCGAGCACGGCGCGGCGGACGTTCAGGCCCTCGTCGTAACGTTGTTTCTCGTCCACAGCAATCCCCTCAATCAGCTGACAGAAACGCCAGCACTCGGTCGCTGAACTCAGCACCGGCCTGAACGTTTGAAAGGTGCGCGGCGTAGAACTCGGCGTACTCGGCGCCCTGCACCTTTTCCTGGATGAAGTGCCCACCGGACGGCGGGGTCACGGCGTCTTCAGTACCGGCGATCACCAGCAGCGGCACCTTGATCGAGGACAGCTGATCACGGAAATCGGCATCGCGTACCGCCGCACAATTGGCCGCATAACCTTCTGGCGAAGTGGCCGCGAGCATGTCGGTAATCTTCTTGGCCGCCGCAGGATTGGCTTCGGCAAAATCCGCGGTGAACCAGCGCGCAATCGATGCATCGCGCAGCGCGACCATGGCCGCCGCGCCGTCACGCAGCACGGTTTCGATGCGTGGGTTCCAGATCGACGGATCGCCGATTTTCGCCGCGGTGTTGCACACCACCAGTTTGTTCAATCGATCACCGGCATGGATGCCCAGCCACTGGCCGATCAAGCCCCCCATCGACAGGCCGCAGAAATGCGCTTTATCGATGTGCAGCGCGTCCAGCAACGCGAGCACGTCACGGCCCAGTTGCTCGATGCTGTACGGCCCCGGCGTGACCAGCGATTTGCCGTGCCCGCGCGTGTCGAAACGCAGCACCCGGAAATGTTCGGTGAACGCCGCAATCTGTGCGTCCCACATGTGCAGGTCAGTGCCCAGCGAGTTGGACAGCACCAGCACCGGCGCGTGTTCAGGCCCATCGAGTTGGTAATTCAGTTCGCCCTCGGCGAGTTGTACGAAAGCCACAGCAATCTCCTTCAGGCAGTCAACGCAGAATGTTCAGCCACCGCTCGCTCGACCCACGTACGGGATTGACCGAGATAGTGGGCAGGGTTCAGCAGATCATCGAGTTCAGCAGGCGAGAGTTCGGCGGTCACTTGCGGCTCGTCGCCGAGGACCGCGCGCAAATGCCGTTGCTCGGCCACGGCGCGCTTGCAGCATTGTTCCAACAGATGGTGCGCGGTGTCGCGGCCGACCCGTTGGGCGAGGACGATGCTCACCGCCTCGGCCAGCACCAGGCCTTGGGTCAGGTCGAGATTGCGGGCCATGCGTTCGGCGTCCACTTCCAGTCCGTCCGCCACCAGCAGCGCTTGTTTCAGGCTGCCGGACACCAGGCAGCAAATTTCCGGCAGGGTTTCCCACTCGGCATGCCACAGGCCCAGACTGCGCTCGTGTTCCTGCGGCATCGCGCTGAACAGGGTCGAGAGCAAACCGGGCACGCGGGTAGCCGCGCCGATCAACACCGCAGCGCCCACCGGGTTGCGTTTGTGCGGCATGGTCGAAGAGCCGCCCTTGCCCGGCGCCGAAGGTTCGAACACTTCGCCCGCCTCAGTCTGCATCAACAGGCTGATATCGCGGCCAAGTTTGCCGAGGCTGCCGGCGATCAGTCCCAGCACCGAAGCGAATTCCACCAGGCGATCACGCTGGGTGTGCCAGGGCTGATCAGGCAAGGTCAGTTGCAGTTCCCCGGCCAGCGCTTGCGCAATCGGCATTGCCTGCTCGCCAAGGGCCGCGAGGGTCCCAGAGGCGCCGCCAAATTGCAGCACCAGCAGACGCGGCTTGAGTTCTTGCAGGCGTTGCCGGCTGCGGGTGACGGCGCCCAGCCAACCGGCGATCTTCATGCCCAGAGTGACCGGCGTCGCGTGTTGCAACCAGGTGCGTCCGGCCAGCGGCGTGGCGACGAAACGCAAGGCTTGCGTCGCGAGGGTTTCGCCCAGTTGCGCCAGATCGCCTTCAATCAGTTCCAGTGCCCGGCGCAGTTGCAGCACCAGGCCAGTGTCCATCACATCCTGGCTGGTCGCGCCCAGATGCACATAGCGCTCGGCTTGCGCATGGGTGCTTGCGATCTGCTTGCCCAACGCTTTCACCAACGGAATCGCCGAATTGCCGGCCGTGGCAATCGCCTCGCCGAGGGCCGCAAAGTCGTAATGTTCGGCGCGGCAGGCCGCTTCGATAGGCGCGAGCGCCGCTTGCGGAATCAGTCCGACACACGCCTCGGCCCGAGCCAGCGCTGCTTCGAAATCGAGCATGGCCTGAACCCGGCCCTGATCGCAGAACACGTCACGCATATCGCGGGCAGTGAAATAAGCATCGAACAGTTGATTGCCCGGTTGCTGGTTCATAAACAGTCCCTTAAGGCGTGGGCCGGTGTGGCCCACGCAGATGGATCAAAGGTCGTGGTGCAAGTATTTCGCCTGTTTCGGCAGACGCAGACTGAACAGAAACGCCACCGCCATCATCACCGTGACGTACCAGTAGAAGGAGTTTTCCATGCCCACGGCTTTGAGGCTCAGCGCCACGTATTCTGCCGAGCCGCCGAAGATCGCATTCGCCACCGCATACGCCAGGCCAACGCCCAATGCGCGTACTTCCGGCGGGAACATTTCGGCTTTCACCAGGCCGCTGATAGAGGTGTAGAAACTGACGATCGCCAGCGCCACGGTGATCAACACAAAGGCCAGGAACGGACTGCTGACGCTTTTCAGGCTCAACAGGATCGGTACGGTGAACAACGTACCCAAAGCACCGAACCACAGCATCGAATTACGTCGGCCGATCTTGTCGGCGAGCATGCCGAACAGTGGCTGCATGCACATATATAGAAAGAGTGCGCCGGTCATGATGTAACTGGCGGTCTTGGCGTGCATGCCGGCGGTATTCACCAGGTATTTCTGCATGTACGTGGTGAACGTGTAGAAAATCAGTGAGCCACCGGCGGTGTAGCCAAGCACGGTGATGAACGCAGCTTTATGGTCGCGGAACAAAGCGCGGATGCTGCCGGCGTCCTTGTTGTCGCGCATTTCCTTGCTGGTGGTTTCCTTGAGCGAGCGACGCAGAAACAGCGAGATCAATGCCGCGGCCGCACCGACCACGAACGGAATCCGCCAGCCGTAGGCACGCAGGTCATCTTCAGTGAGGAACTGCTGCAGGATCACCACCAGCGACACCGCGAGCAGTTGTCCGCCAATCAGCGTCACGTACTGGAACGAGGCGAAAAAACCGCGCTGGCCCTTGAGCGCAACTTCGCTCATGTAGGTCGCGGTGGTGCCGTACTCGCCGCCCACCGACAAGCCCTGGAGCAAGCGCGCGAACAGCAGCATGATCGGCGCCCAGACGCCGATGTCCTTGTAGGTCGGCAGGCAGGCGATCAGCAGCGAGCCGAAGCACATCATCAGAATCGATATCAGCATCGAATTCTTGCGCCCGTGCTTGTCCGCGACACGGCCGAAAATCCAGCCGCCAATCGGCCGCATCAGGAACCCGGCGGCGAACACGCCAGCGGTGTTGACCAACTGCACAGTCGGGTTATCGGACGGAAAAAAGGCAGGGGCGAAATAGATCGCGCAAAAGGCGTAGACGTAGAAGTCGAACCATTCGACGAGGTTGCCGGACGAGGCGCCGACAATGGCGAAGATGCGCTTGCTGCGCTCCTCGCCGGTGTAATGCGCTGGAATAGCGGTAGGGGTTGTCATTGTTCTTCACTCTTTGGGGACGGTGACAGTCTAGACACACTTTGCAACAGTCCCGTTCCACAGATGACACAAGCGACACGTCCCGCTGTAGGAGCCGGCTTGCTGGCGATAGCGGTATGTCAGTGTCATCAATGTTGAATGACACACCGCAATCGTCAGCAAGCCGGCTCCTACAGGGGGCGGTGTTTTCAGTAGTCGAAGAACACCGTCTCCGCATCGGTGCCTTGCAGAATCACATTCCACTGGTACACACCGGACGCATCCTGTTTCGCCAGCAAGGTATTGCGGCGCTCAGCCGGCACGCACTCCAGCAGCGGATCCGATACGTTGGCCGGCTCGCCATCAAAGTAAATTCGCGTCAGCAAGTGTTTCACCAACCCGCGAGCAAACACCAGCACCACCAGGTGCGGTGCCTGGGTCGCGCCCTTCAGGCCTTCCACCGTGCCCGGCTTGATCGTGGTGAACCGGAAGCGCCCTTCGGCATCCACCGGAATCCGCCCAAAGCCTTCGAAGTTCGGGTCCAGGGGTTTGTCCTGATCGTCTTCGGGGTGATCGTATTTGCCAGCGGCGTTGGCCTGCCAGACTTCCAGCATCGCGTCATTGACGACATCGCCGTTGCCGTCGACGACTTGCCCGGTGATCGCCACGCGCTCGCCCAGGGTTTGTTCGACGGTCAGGTTTTCGCGGTTCAGCCAGGTCAGGCCGATGTGGTAATACGGCCCGACGGTGTGGGACGTGGTCGCAGTCAGCGTCATCTTATTTCTCCATCGGCGTGGCATCGCGGCCGCGCAATACGATGTCCCAGCGATAACCGAGGGCGTAGGAAGGGATGGTTTTTTCCAGGTCGAAACTGGCAATCAGGCGCTCTTTGGCGCGGGTGTCCGGCACACAGTTGTAGATCGGGTCGTATGCCAGCAACGGGTCGCCGGGGAAATACATCTGCGTGACGAGGCGCGTCAGAATGCTCGGCCCGAACAGTGAGAAATGGATGTGCGCCGGGCGCCAGGCGTTGTGGTGGTTGCCCCACGGGTAAGCGCCGGGCTTGATGGTCTGGAACTGGTACCAGCCATCGGCGTCGGTCACGGTACGGCCGGTGCCGGTGAAATTCGGGTCCAGCGGTGCGTCATGCAGGTCGCGGGCGTGGTTGTAGCGGCCAGCGGCGTTGGCCTGCCAGATTTCCACCAGAATCCCTGGCACCGGCAGACCGTTTTCATCCAGCACGCGTCCGTGAATGATGATGCGTTCGCCCAATGGCTCGCCCGTGTGCTGGGCGGTCAGGTCGTTGTCCTTCTCGCTGACCCGCTCGGCACCGACCGTCGGGCCGGTAATTTCCGACAACGAATGTGGCAGAAACACCAACGGCTTGGACGGCGATCGCAGGTTGGTGGATTGATAAGTCGGGTGCAGGTACTCCGGCTGGGTGCCTTCCTGCGGGCGACGGTAACCAGGCTTGTCAGTCATTTCGCTTTCCTCAGTTCTTATTGTCACTGCTGTGCGTCAGACGCGTTCGATCGCCAAGGCCAACCCCTGACCGACGCCGACACACATGGTCGCCAGACCTTTCTTGCCACCGTTTTTTTCCAGTTGATGCAACGCTGTCAACACCAGACGCGCACCGCTCATGCCCAACGGATGACCCAAGGCAATGGCGCCACCGTTCGGGTTGACCTGAGCTGCGTCGTCCGCCAGCCCCAGTTCGCGCAGTACGGCCAAGCCCTGGCTGGCGAAGGCTTCGTTAAGTTCGATCACGTCGAAATCATTGACGGCAAGGCCCAGGCGTTCAGTCAGTTTGCGCACCGCCGGGACCGGGCCGATGCCCATTACCCGCGGTGCAACACCAGCGCTCGCCATGCCCAGCACTTTGGCGCGAGCGGTCAGACCGTGTTTTTTGACCGCTTCGGCCGAGGCCAGAATCAACGCTGCGGCACCGTCGTTCACACCCGACGCATTGCCGGCAGTCACGGTTTTGTCGGGACCATTGACCGGTTTCAGTTTGGCCAGGGTTTCCAGCGTTGTGTCGGCGCGAGGATGTTCGTCCTGGCTTACGACGGTTTCACCCTTCTTGTGGGCAATGCGCACTTCGACGATTTCTTCAGCGAAAAATCCTGCCGCTTGCGCGGCGGCTGCCCGCTGCTGACTGCGCAGTGCAAAAGCGTCCTGATCTTCGCGGGACACTTCGTAATCATCCGCGACGTTATCGGCGGTCTGCGGCATGGCATCGACACCGTATTGGGCTTTCATCAACGGGTTGATGAAACGCCAGCCAATGGTGGTGTCTTCCAGCTTCATGTTGCGCGAGAACGCCGCATCCGCCTTGCCCATCACGAACGGCGCGCGGGACATCGACTCGACGCCACCGGCAATCGCCAGCTCCATTTCGCCACTGGCGATGGCGCGGAACGCGGTGCCGATCGCGTCCATGCCCGAAGCGCAAAGGCGATTGAGGGTCACGCCCGGAATGGTTTCCGGCAGGCCCGCCAGCAGCAGCGCCATGCGCGCTACGTTACGGTTGTCTTCACCGGCCTGGTTGGCGCAGCCGAGGAACACCTCGTCCACCGCGTTCCAGTCCACCGACGGGTTGCGTTCCATCAACGCCTTGATCGGCACGGCGGCCAGGTCGTCGGCGCGAACGGCTGACAGGCCACCGCCGAAACGGCCGATGGGGGTGCGAATCGCGTCGCAGATATAAACGTCACGCATCACGCTTCTCCGGGTGCTTGGCCATGGGCGGCGGCGGTGCGGGCTTCCAGATCCCTGAGCGCTTTCAGTTCGACCTCGGTCGGCTCGGCCGTGTTTTCAACCGTCTCGGCGAAACGAATCGCCCAACCTGTCGCGGCGGTCACTTGCTCGCGGGTCACGCCAGGGTGCAGCGCAGTGACCACGAATTCATGGGTGCCCGCTTCCGGTTCCATGATGCACAGGTCGGTGATGATGCCCACCGGACCGGCGCCCGGCAGCCCCAGACGCTTGCGCGAATCACCGCCCTCGCCGTGGCCGACCGAAGTGATGAAGTCGAGTTTGTCGACGAAGGAACGCGCCGACTGTTTAAGAATGATCAAAACGCTTTTGGCCGAACCGGCAATCTCCGGCGCACCGCCGGCACCCGGCAGACGGACTTTAGGCTGGTGATAATCGCCGACCACCGTGGTGTTGATGTTGCCGAAGCGGTCGACCTGCGCGGCGCCGAGGAAACCGACGTCGATGCGCCCGCCCTGCAGCCAGTAGCGAAAAATCTCACCGGTCGGAACGACGGTGTCAGCGGTTTCCGCCAGTTCACCGTCACCGATCGACAGTGGCAGTACGCTCGGCTTGGCACCGATCGGACCCGATTCGTAGATAAGGACTACATCCGGCGAAGAAGTCAGACGCGCCAGGTTGGCGGCTTTCGACGGCAGGCCGATGCCGACGAAGCACACGGAACCGTTCTTCAGACGGCGGGCAGCGGCGACGGTCATCATTTCATTGGTGGTGTAAGTCATTACTTCGCCTCCGATGCAGCGGCCAGCTTGGCCTGGAACTCGCTGAAGTCAGCGCTGCCATGGATGTATTCGTTGATCCACGCGGTGAAGGTGTCACGGTCGCGGGCAATCGGGTCCCATGCCTGGTAGAAACGGTTATCGCGCTCGTTGTAGCCGTGAGCGTAGGACGGATGCGCACCGCCAGGGACGTGGCAGACCGCGCTCAAGGCCCAGGTCGGCAGGACACAGGAGTTCATCGGTGCATTGAGGTCGTCGACGATTTCTTCGACGGTGACGATGCAACGCTTGGCGGCCAGTGCGGCTTCTTTCTGCACGCCGAGAATGCCCCACAGCAGCACGTTGCCTTTGCGGTCGGCTTTCTGCGCGTGAATCACGGTGATGTCCGGACGCACCGAAGGCACCGCCGCCAATACTTCACCGGTAAACGGGCAAGTGACGCTCTTGATCAGCGGGTTGACCTTCGGCAGGTCGGAGCCGGCGTAGGCACGCAGCACCGCGAAGGGTAGGCCAGAGGCGCCAGCGACGTAGGCGTTGGCCAGGTCGGCGTGGCTGTGCTCTTCGATTTCCAGCGCGTGTGGCCACTGCTTCTCGACCGCGTCACGCAGACGGTGCAGCGAACCGACGCCCGGGTTGCCGCCCCAGGAGAAAATCAGCTTGCGAGCACAACCGGCACCAATCAACTGGTCGTAGATCAAGTCGGGCGTCATCCGTACCAGCGTCAGATCTTTCTTGCCCTGACGAATGATTTCGTGACCCGCTGCCGTAGGGATCAGGTGAGTGAAGCCTTCGAGCGCGACGGTATCGCCGTCGTTGACGAATTGCTTCACCGCGTCGTGCAGCGAAAGGATTTCAGCCATGGGGCAGGCTCCCGTTTTGTTATGAACCGACAGTGGTAGAAAAAGGCGCGATGCGCGCGCCGGAATGACTGAAGGTTAAGCCTGTGCAAAACACCAAACAATCCGATAATCGACTAAGTGTTCGTTTATCGAACAGATTGTTGTCTCGCTACCGATCGTCGTCGCCTGCACAAAAGATGCAGCCTTCGGCAGCTCCTACGCCAGAACGCGTACGCCTGCCGAAGGCTGCGATCTTTTGTGCTACGCCGTCATTTCAAGCCGGATCAGGTCGCATCCGCATGACTGACCATGCCCTTGATCACCACCGCCGTCGTCGCCAACGCCGCCGGTATCACCAGCGCCGTCAACACTTGTTCAAAATTCCAGCCCAACCCCAGCAACGTCGCCCCCATCCACGCACCGAGAATCGCGCCGAACCGACCAATGCCAAGCATCCACGACACCCCGGTCGCCCGCCCCTGGGTCGGATAAAACCGCGCCGCCAGCGAAGGCATCGCCGATTGCGCACCGTTGACACACATCCCGGCCACCAGCACCAGCGTCGCCAACAGCGTGATGTTGCCCAGGCTCTGCCCTACCGCGTAGGCAAACACCCCGGCCAGCAAGTAGAAAGTGCCGATGACCTTGTGCGGATTGAACCGGTCCATCGCCCAGCCCACGCCCACTGCGCTCAATACGCCGCCGAACTGGAACAGCGCGCCGATGAATGCTGCCTGCTCCATGCTCGCGCCACTGTCACGCATCAGCGTCGGCAGCCAACTGGTCAGCAGGTAAACGATCACCAGGCCCATGAAGTAGGTCAGCCATAACAACAAGGTGCCGGTGCTGTAGGTGCCGGAGAAGATCACCGCAAACACGTTACGGGCCTTCACGGTTTTCTGTTCCGGCACGCTGAAGCTGGATGCTTGAGCGACGACAGTGGGATCGATTGGCGCCAGCGCCTTGCGCACTTTGTCGGTGCCGCGATTGCGCACGACCAGGTAACGCGCCGACTCCGGCAGCCAGAACAGCAAGACGACGGCAAGGATCAGCGGCAGAATTCCGCCGATCAACAGCAGGCTGTGCCAGCCGAACGCCGGAATCAGCTTGGCCGAAATGAATCCGCCACCGGCCATGCCGAGGTTGAAGCCGCAGAACATGCTGGTCACCAGCAGGGATTTCTTGCGCTCCGGGGTGTATTCCGACAGCAATGTCGTGGCGTTCGGCATCCCGGCGCCAAGACCCAGGCCGGTCAGAAAGCGCAGCACCAGCAGTTGATCGACATTGGAGCTGTAAGCGGACGCCAGGCTGAAAGCGCCGAACAGCAGCACCGCGCCGACCAGTACGACTTTTCGCCCGAAGCGGTCAGCCAACGGGCCGGAGCCCAGTGCGCCGAAGACCATGCCGATCAGCGCCGCACTCATCACCGGGCCTAGGCTGGCGCGATCGATGCCCCAGTCCTGGGACAGCGCCGGCGCAATGAAGCCCATGGCCGCGGTGTCGAGGCCATCAAGGAAAACAATCAGGAAACACAGGATCACCACTCGCCACTGGTAGCGCGAGATGGGTTGAGCATTGATGAAGGACTGCACATCGAGGCAGTTACCTACAGCAGACTGAGGCTGGTTCATTATTTTTATTCCACGCAAGAACGCAGTCGGACAGGTGCCAGCCTGAGCTGGCGCTGCCGCGACATTAGTGATCCTGGGGAAAGTGCGTCAATTCGTTAAGCGCGAGTCTGGGCGATTATCGAACAGCTTAGGCAAACAGCTGCGCGCTGAGGTTACGGCTGGCCGCCAGCAGACCCGGCAGAAACCGTTGCTCCAGCTCGTTGCGGCTGACCCGGGCGGCGTGCGTGCTGACGTTGAGTGCCGCCACTACCTGCCCAGAAGCGTCGTACACAGGAACGGCAATCGACCGCAGGCCTTGTTCCAGTTCCTGATCGACGATGCACCAGCCTTGTTGCCGCACTTCCTGCAGGCATTCGAGCAGCGCTTGGGGAGTGTGCAAGGTGCGGCTGGTCTTGGCTTGCAGGTCTGCGTGGTCGAGGTATTCGCGCAGCGATGTGTCATCCAGTGCCGCGAGAAGAATCCTGCCCATGGAGGTGCAATAGGCCGGCAGGCGTCCGCCTACCGACAGGTCGACGGAAATCAGCCGCTGAGTCGTCGCCGAACGAGCGATGTACAAAATGTCATCGCCTTCCAGCGTGGCCATGTTGCAGGCCTCGTGGAGTTGTTCGCTCATGCGGTCGAGATAAGGTTGGGCAGACACCGCCAGCGGGGTCGAGGACAGGTAGGCATGACCGAGGGTCAGCACTTTGGGCAGCAGCGAATAGGTGCGACCGTCGGTGGTGGCGTAGCCGAGTTTGATCAGGGTATGCAGGCAACGTCGCACGGCGGCGCGGGGAATTTCCGTGCGGTGACTGATCTGCGCGATGGTCAGGTGCCGTTTGCGCTCCTGGAACGCTTGCACCACGGCCAGGCCTCGGGCCAGTGAGGTCATGAAGTCCGGATCGCCGGTCAGGGCCTGGATTCGCTTGGCGGGCGACGCGACGATCGGCGGCGCTACTGAAGCGAAGGAATTGCGCATTTGCTCGTTCATATCAGGTCCTTTTCCCACACGGATCGGCGACGGCTATTACAGGCGGCTCCAATTCGGCACACAAGCCACAGGCAGCCGAGACTGGGCGATTATCGAACTCTCGACCGATAATCGCAATCGGTTGCCGTTATAGAGTCTTGGCCGGACACGTGTGCGCCCTTTCTCCATTACATGGTTTTACCCCTGTGCTTGAACCCTGAGTTAAAGGCCCCCAAGTAATGTCCTAACTTGTTCGACTTAATGACGCCAGAAAGACAGCGCGGCCAAGTGAAGGTAAAAACTTGCAAGTAATAAAACGATCACACATGAAGATCCATTTTTAACTCTTTGGCGATAGTGTTCTTCAAATCGACCGCTATAATGCAATACAGTGACGACCCGGTTTTTCTATTCGCCGGATCCGTCACCCGGTAGCGCGATGTTCCATCGCTGTTGCCCGCAGCAAGCGCCTGACACTCATTTCAAATGCTCTGACAGCGCGCTCGCTGAAACAGGAAACTGATGCTACGTCAGCTGTTTTGCTCTGGTGCCGTGGCCGCCTGCAACATGGAAGTATTGATCGCCGTGCCGTAAAACGATGCCCTTCCGGGCGTTGTCCTTTCGACGAGCGTGATCAATGCATTTGATGCAGCGCGATTTACCAGAATTAATCTCAACCCATACAGGTAGCACTGTGACGAAAGAAGAACTGCGCGCGGAACTTGAGCGCCAGGAACAACGTTACAAGGAAGTTTACGGCGGGGAAGTCACCACCTACGCCGCTCAGCCCGAACCGGAACGCAAACCCTGGCGTAAACGCGCCACCGTTCAGGACCAGGCTTTTACCCAGGAACTGCAAAAGATGGAAAAGGAACTCAAAGCCGAAGAGCCATGATCGCCTCGGCTTGACTCCTTTCAAGGGCCTGCGTCTGCCCCCGTTAAAAGCGGGATGCATTGATGTTGCCATTCGCGCCCGCTACGAGCGGGCAGCGGCCACCTCATCTATCTGATGAGGTAATTGGCTCATGCCCTGCCCTCTTTTCAGATATTTCATACAAGCCTTTGCGCCTCTCGCTGTTTCGAGAGAAACCCTTGTGCCTGCGGGCTTTTCAAGGCAATTCAACAACTTGCAAACCCCGGAAAACACCCGGAGTTCGAGGTGTGCCCACCCACTAATTCGTTGAAGAATGTTACCGATGAGCAGCTAGTGCATCGATTTACAGTCTTTTCTGGCATAATCGCGCCCCCTTACGACCGGGTCAGAAAACCTTCATGATCGATTTATTCAGCGGACTGGATGCTTGGGTGCTTGTGAGCCTCTTGCTCGCCCTCGCCTTTGTCCTCGCCTTCGAGTTCATCAACGGCTTTCATGACACTGCAAACGCGGTGGCCACTGTTATCTACACCAAAGCCATGCCGCCGCATCTGGCCGTGTTCTTTTCCGGTGTGTTCAACTTCCTCGGCGTGCTGCTGGGCGGTGTTGGCGTGGCGTATGCCATCGTCCACCTGCTGCCGGTAGAACTGCTGATCAATGTGAACACCGGTCACGGACTGGCCATGGTGTTCTCGTTGCTTGCCGCCGCCATCACCTGGAACCTGGGCACCTGGTACTTCGGTATCCCGGCCTCCAGCTCCCACACGCTGATCGGTTCGATCCTCGGGGTTGGCCTGGCCAACGCCCTGATCAACGACATTCCATTGGCCGATGGCGTCAACTGGCAGAAGGCGATCGATATCGCGGCTTCGCTGGTGTTTTCGCCGATGGCCGGGTTCCTGATCGCCGCGTTGATCCTGATCGGCCTTAAATGGTGGCGTCCACTGTCGAAGATGCACAAGACGCCGGAACAGCGCCGCAAGATCGACGACAAGAAGCATCCGCCGTTCTGGAACCGCCTGGTATTGGTGATTTCGGCCATGGCCGTGAGCTTCGTGCACGGTTCCAACGATGGCCAGAAAGGTATCGGCCTGATCATGCTGGTGCTGATCGGTATCGTTCCGGCGCAGTTCGTACTCGACCTGGGCAGCACCACCTACCAGATCGAACGCACTCGCGATGCGACCCTGCACCTGAACCAGTTCTACAAGCGCAATGCCGATACGCTGGGCGAATACCTGGCCTTGGGCAAAAGCGTGGAAGGTGATCTGCCGGAGAAATTCCGTTGCAACCCGCAACAGACCGAACCGACCATCGCCGCCCTGCTCGACACCCTTAAAGGTGTCGCCGACTACCATTCGCTGTCGGCGGAAAGCCGTATCGAAGTCCGTCGCTACCTGCTCTGCCTGGATGACACGGCAAAGAAAGTCGGCAAGCTGCCCGGCCTCGCTGCCCGTGAAAAGGCTGACCTGGACAAGCTGCGCAAAGACCTGACCACCACCACCGAATACGCCCCGTTCTGGGTGATTCTGGCGGTAGCACTGGCCCTGGGCCTGGGCACCATGGTGGGCTGGAAGCGCGTGGTACTGACCATCGGCGAGAAGATCGGCAAGCAAGGCATGACTTACTCCCAAGGCATGTCGGCGCAGATCACGACCGCGAGCCTGATCGGCATGGCGAACATCTTCAGCCTGCCGGTTTCCACCACCCACGTCCTGTCTTCGGGTGTGGCCGGTACCATGGTCGCCAACAAAAGCGGCCTGCAGGGCGGTACCGTCAGAACCATCCTGCTGGCCTGGGTCCTGACCCTGCCAGCGACCGTGGCCCTGTCGGCCGGCCTGTTCTGGCTGGCGTCGAAGGCACTGGGCAGCTGATACATCGCTGCAACGAAAAAGGCGCGTTCCGTGAGGTTCGCGCCTTTTTCATGCCTCACACAAAACCCCGTAGGAGCCGGCTTGCTGGCGAGGGTGTGTCAGCAACGCGGGTGTCGGCTGATGCACCATCGCCAGCAAGCCGGCTCCTACAGATGGGCACCGCCCTATAAATCGCGGGCAACCGAAGTTGCCCAAAATGCCTTGCGTGCTCATTGCATCAAGAAAGACCTACGGTTTTTTCCGCTTGTGCGAATCCTTCCAGATAAAAAATCCAAACCCCGTGAGGTTCGCGCCTTTTTCATGCCTCACACAAAACCCTGTAGGAGCCGGCTTGCTGGCGATGGCGGGTCAGCAACGCGGGTGTCGGCTGATACACCATCGCCAGATCAAGCCGGCTCCTACAGATGGGCACTTCCCTCTAAATCGCGGGCAAAAAAAAAGGGCAACCGAAGTTGCCCAAAATGCCTTGCGTGCTCATTGCATCAAGAAAGACCTACGGTTTTTTCCGCTTGTGCGAATCCTTCCAGATAAAAAATCCAAACCCTGCAAAAAACAGAACCATGAGGCCGACTGTCAGCACTCCGGCGATCACCACGTTGTCGAAAAACATGACTGGCCTCCTGGACTTGCCCTGTTGCGATGGGGCTAAGTTAACCAATCAGGCAGGAGAGAAAATTGACCGGGGTCAATATCGCCCGAGACAGGGCGCAAAGGAGGGGGAAAACTGATCTGCATCAACGGATGCGCGGGGTTTAACGCTTTTTCGGTTTGTTCTTCGGCTTCTTCTTCGCTTTACCCAAAGGCATCGCATGTTCGAATGCCTGGCGCACTTCATTCAGGCGTTTGTCGTTGAGGTCGTGAACGCGCTTGGCGCGTTCTGCGTTAAGGTCGATCAGCTTGTCGTCTTGGCTCATGGCGCTCAGTGCATCGCGTGAAGGAATTCCGCTGCCGCATCGCTCGGCAGGATTGCTCCAATAATGCGGTCTGGCGCCGGCGCTGACCAGTCACCCGCGTGACAGCGGCTTAACAAAATATGTACTGACGCGGTTTTTTCGCCGCACAATCGCTTTTTTGCGATGGACCCAAAGGACCCGCGCCGTGGAATTGCACCAGGATCTGCCACCCTTGATGTCCCTGCGCGCCTTCGAGGCCGTGGCTCGCCATTTGAGCTTCATCAAGGCCGCCGATGAATTGTCGGTGACCCAAAGCGCAATCAGCCACCAAGTGCAGAAACTGGAGCAGTTCCTGAACCAGCGGCTGTTTATCCGCCGCACCCGGGCCATTGATCTGACGCCAGTCGGCGAAGCGTACTACCGGCAGATTCAACCGGCCCTGGAATCCATAGCGCTGGCAACGCGCGAACTGCGCGGCAACGATCATCATGAAACCACCCTGCGCATCGGCCTCCTCGCCTCTTTCGCCACGCTGTGGCTGGTGCCGCGTCTGGCTGACTTTAACGCGCGCCATCCACACATCCATGTCGAGCTGCTGCCTTCGGTAGAACTGTCCGATGTTGGCGGTGGCGAAGTCGACCTGGCGATTCGTTATGGCAAGGGCGGCTGGCCGAAAGTCCGGGCTCAGCGCTTCATGTCAGAAACACTGACACCGGTTTGTAGCCCGACATTCAAAACCCAGGGCAGCGGCATCGGCCCGTTGCTCATGGCCAAATCCCATCAACCGTTCGAATGGCTCGACTGGAGCGCGCGCAACGGCATCGACCTCAGCCACTACCCCAGCGTAATGCTCCACGACTACAACATAGTCGTCGAAGCCGCCGTGGCCGGCCAGGGCATTGCCATGGGTCGAGGTCATTTGATCGAACGCCGACTGAAGGAAGGTGCGCTGGTAGAAGCCTTCGACACCCCGCCGTTCATTAGCGAAATCGGTTATTGGCTGGTCACTCCCGAGCGGCCTTCAAGCGACGCAGCGGAATGTTTCGGTGAATGGCTGAATGAAATGGCTCATGCATGAGTTATTTGGATACGTCGAATTAAATCTATCCGTTTGTCGCACACCTCACGCGCCAACATGCTGAAGCCTTCATTCAGGAGGATTCACCATGACCGATTCACTCGCCCACCGAGTCCAGCAACTGGGCCTGAGCCTGCCGACGCCGAGCCAGCCCATCGCCAACTACGTTAATCATGTGGTCAGCCAGAACCAGCTGTTCATTTCCGGCCAGATCCCGTTGCAGGACGGCCAACCGGCGTTCATCGGTCGACTTGGCGAATCGATCTCCGACGAAGAAGGTGCCAACGCCGCCGAACTCGCAGCCCTGGGCCTGCTGGCTCAACTCAGCAATGCGCTGAACGATGACCTGTCGAAACTGGTGCGCATCATCCGCCTGGGTGTGTTTATCGCCAGTGCTCCTGACTTCCAGCGGCAAGGCGTGGTTGCCAATGGCGCATCCAACCTGTTGGTCAACGCCCTTGGCGAAAAAGGCCGGCACGTACGCACGGCCGTGGGTGTTTCGAGCTTGCCCGGCGGCGTGGCGGTGGAAATCGACGCAATATTCGAGTTGCGGCCGTGAATCTCGCGGAGGTGGAGCGTTTGCGCGCGGCCACACCGGGTTGCACCAGCGTGATTCACTTCAACCATGCCGGCGCTTCGTTGCCCAGCCAAGCCACCCTCGACGCGATGATCGAGCAGTTGCAGCGCGAAGCCACCGGCGGCCCGATGGAGGCCGCCGACCAGAGCATCCAGGCCCGCGCCCGCCACGCGGCCGCGACATTGCTCAACGCCAGCACTGAAAGCATCGCGTTCGCCAGCAGCGGCTCGGCGGCCTGGGGCATGGCGTTCAACGCGTTGGGCCCGTGGCGGGCCGGCGAGCGGATTCTGGTCGGTCGCCATGAATGGGGCGGCAATCTGGCCTGCCTGTACCGGGCCGTCAGCGCGGGCGCGCGGCTTGAGGTGATTCCCTGCGACGAGACAGGCGCGGTATCCGTCCCTGCCCTCAAGCAGATGATCGACTCGAAGGTGAAGCTGATCGCGCTGACCTGGCTCCCGGCCAACGGCGGCTTGATCAACCCGGCGGAAGCCATTGGCGCCGTGGCGAGACAGCACGGGATTCCTTATTTCATCGACGCCGGCCAGGCACTCGGGCAATTGCCCTGCGACGTGCGGGCGCTGAACTGCGATGTGCTTAAGGGCGCCGGGCGCAAGTTCCTTCGAGGCCCGCGAGGTACGGCGCTGATGTATGTCAAACCGGAGTTCCTCGAACGACTCCTACCCGGCCATCTGGACGTGCTGTCCGCCCCTTGGGACGGCGAAGGCTTTGCCGTGCGCGAGGATGCGCGGCGTTTTGAAACCAGCGAAGTCTCGGTGGCCTTGTTGGCGGGATTGGCCAATGCGCTGGAGGAATTCAACCGGTTGGGCGCGACCCGCATTCGTCAGCGAATCGACGGGTTGTGTCGACACCTGCGCGAACGCCTCGGCACCATCAGCGGGCTGACGCTGCACAACCTGGGGCCCTCCGATCAGCAATCAGGCCTGATCGCCTTCACGCTCAAGGGTTGGGACAGTCTCGATTTGAAGCAGCATCTGGCACAGCGAGGGATCAACATCGGCGCCAATGGCGTGGCCTATACGCCGCTGGACATGCAGGCAAGAGGGCTGGAAAGCATCGCGCGGATTGCGGTGAGTTATCTCAATACCGAGAGGGAGGTTGAGGTGCTGTTAAGGAGTTTGAGGGCGTTGGCGGCGGACGGTCAGTGAGTATGGGTGACGACTGAAAAGATCGCAGCCTTCGGCAGCGCCTACACCTGAATGTCGACCCACAAGCCCTGACGCGGCTCGTCTTCAATCAGCGGCGCGACCGGCACGGTGTTGTCGGCATTGAGCTCGGTACCGGGAATCGCCAGGTGCTCGTCAGGATCCTCATCGGCTTCACGACGACGCCTTTGCTGCTCCTGCTTGCGGCGCTGCTCCTCGCGCAGCTGAAATGCAGCCTCTTCCGGGTCGCGCTGTTGCAGGTCGATCGTGGTTTCGTTGGAGCTTTCCTGCACCGGCACGACAGGTGGAATGTCCGGGCGCTGCCGGATCGGGTCGTGCTGGGAAGTGATCGGTACGGCGCTCAAGGGGAGCATCGGTGGCAGCATAATGAGTTGTCTCCTGTCAGCAGGCTGTCGGCTGCGGGGATGGCGACTTGAGCCATCGGTCGCAAACTGTGACCCGCTTGGCACTTGTAGGAGCTGCCGCAGGCTGCGATCTTTATCGGACAACGTAGAACTCAAGTGTTCCCCAAGATCAAAAGATCGCAGCCTTCGGCAGCTCCTACGCCGTAAACCTTTTGGTCTGAAGGGCCGATTCCGTTAAGATAGCCCGCTTTTTCAAGGTGGGAGTCAGGCAGCATGGCGCAGCAGTATCAACCGGGGCAACGCTGGATCAGTGACAGCGAAGCCGAGCTGGGTTTAGGCACCGTTCTGGCACAGGACGGCCGCTTGTTGACCGTGCTCTATCCGGCCACTGGCGACACTCGCCAGTACGCGCTACGGAATGCGCCCCTCACCCGCGTGCGGTTTTCGCCGGGCGACTCGATCACTCACTTCGAAGGCTGGAAACTGACCGTCCAGGAAGTCGACGACGTCGACGGCCTGCTGGTCTACCACGGCCTCAACGCGCAGAACGAAGTGGTCACCCTGCCGGAAACCCAACTGTCGAACTTCATTCAGTTCCGTCTGGCCAGCGACCGTCTGTTCGCCGGGCAGATCGACCCGCTGGCCTGGTTCTCCCTGCGCTACCACACGCTTGAACACACCAGCCGTCAGTTGCAATCCTCCCTCTGGGGCCTGGGTGGCGTGCGTGCGCAACCGATCGCGCACCAGTTGCACATCGCCCGTGAAGTGGCCGACCGGATTGCGCCGCGGGTTCTGCTGGCGGACGAAGTGGGTCTGGGCAAGACCATCGAAGCCGGTCTGGTGATCCATCGCCAACTGCTGTCGGGCCGCGCCAACCGCGTGCTGATCCTGGTGCCGGAAAACCTGCAGCACCAGTGGCTGGTGGAGATGCGCCGTCGCTTCAATCTGCAAGTCGCGCTGTTCGACGAAGAACGCTTCATCGAAAGCGATGCCGCCAACCCGTTCGAAGACACCCAGCTCGCGCTGGTTGCGCTGGAATGGCTGGTGGAAGACGAGAAGGCTCAGGATGCGCTGTTCGCCGCCGGTTGGGACCTGATGGTCGTCGACGAAGCCCACCACCTGGTATGGCACGAAGACAAGGCCAGCCCGGAATACTCGCTGGTCGAACAACTCGCCGAAGTCATTCCCGGCGTATTGCTGCTGACCGCGACCCCGGAACAACTGGGCCAGGACAGCCACTTCGCACGTCTGCGCCTGCTCGACCCGAACCGTTTCCATGACCTGAACGCCTTCCGCGCCGAGAGTGAAAACTATCGCCCGGTGGCTGAAGCCGTTCAGGAGTTGCTGGACAAGGGGCGCCTGTCGCCTGAAGCGCACAAGACCATCCACGGTTTCCTCGGCAACGAAGGCGAAGCCCTGCTGACCGCCGTCAACGATGGCGACGTCGAAGCCAGCGCCCGTCTGGTCCGCGAACTGCTCGACCGCCACGGCACCGGCCGCGTGCTGTTCCGTAATACCCGCGCCGCGGTGCAGGGTTTCCCGGAACGCAAACTGCACCCGTATCCGCTGCCGTGCCCCGACGAATACCTCGAACTGCCGCTGGGCGATCACGCCGAGTTGTACCCGGAAGTCAGCTTCCAGGCCCAGCCGGACGCCAACGAAGAAGAGCGCTGGTGGAAATTCGACCCGCGCGTCGAATGGCTGATCGATACGCTGAAGATGCTCAAACGCACCAAAGTGCTGGTGATCTGCGCCCACGCCGAAACCGCCATGGACCTGGAAGACGCCCTGCGCGTGCGTTCCGGCATCCCGGCCACGGTGTTCCATGAGGGCATGAACATCCTCGAGCGTGACCGCGCCGCCGCGTACTTCGCCGACGAAGAGTTCGGCGCACAAGTGCTGATCTGCTCGGAAATCGGCAGTGAAGGTCGCAACTTCCAGTTCTCGCACCACCTGGTGCTGTTCGATCTGCCGTCGCACCCGGACCTGCTGGAGCAGCGGATCGGTCGTCTGGACCGGATCGGCCAGAAACACATCATCGAACTGCACGTACCGTACCTGGAAACCAGCCCGCAAGAGCGGTTGTTCCAGTGGTATCACGAAGCGCTTAACGCGTTCCTCAACACCTGCCCGACCGGCAACGCCTTGCAGCATCAGTTCGGCCCGCGCCTGCTGCCGCTGCTGGAAAATGCCGATGACAGCGAGTGGCAAGCGCTGATCGACGAAGCCCGCTCCGAGCGCGAGCGCCTGGAAGCCGAGCTGCACACCGGCCGTGACCGCTTGCTGGAGCTCAATTCCGGCGGTGCCGGCGAAGGTGATGCGCTGGTCGAGGCCATCCTCGAACAAGACGATCAATTCGCCCTGCCGATCTATATGGAAACCCTGTTCGACGCCTTCGGTATCGACAGCGAAGACCATTCGGAAAACGCGCTGATCCTCAAGCCGAGTGAAAAAATGCTCGACGCCAGCTTCCCGCTGGGCGACGACGAAGGCGTGACTATCACCTACGACCGCAACCAGGCGCTGTCTCGCGAAGACATGCAGTTCATCACCTGGGAACACCCGATGGTGCAGGGCGGCATGGACCTGGTCTTGTCCGGTTCGATGGGCAACACCGCCGTGGCGCTGATCAAGAACAAGGCGCTGAAACCTGGCACCGTGTTGCTGGAACTGCTCTATGTCAGCGAAGTGGTTGCGCCGCGCTCGCTGCAACTGGGCCGTTACCTGCCGCCGGCCGCGCTACGCTGCCTGCTCGATGCCAATGGCAACGACCTGTCGGCCCGGGTGTCGTTCGAAACCCTGAACGATCAGCTGGAAAGCGTGCCACGTGCCAGCGCCAACAAGTTCATCCAGGCCCAGCGCGATCAGCTGACGCCACGGATCAACGCCGGTGAAGAGAAGATCTTCCCGCGCCACGCCGAGCGTGTGGCGGAGGCACAGCGTCGCCTGGCGGCCGACACCGACGAAGAACTGGCACGCCTGACTGCGTTGCAAGCGGTCAACCCGACCGTACGCGACAGCGAACTGATTGCCTTGCGTAAACAGCGTGAGCAAGGCTTGGCCATGCTCGACAAGGCTGCGTTGCGACTGGAAGCGATTCGGGTGTTGGTGGCGGGTTAATCCCCACTTCCCCCGGAAAAACAAAAAGGCCCGCTGCGATGCGGGCCTTTTTTTTGCCTCGAAAAACCACATCCGCCACAACAACAATCCCAGTAGGAGCCGGCTTGCTGGCGATGAGGCCCTTGAATTTGACGGTGATTAACCGGACCTCATCGCCAGCAAGCCGGCTCCTACAGGTTCTCTATTCCAATTTTTCTACGCGGTGACCGCCGGTATCTGCGGTTCAACCACCGCCACCAAACCATCCTTCATCCGCTTCGCATCCCGCACAAAACACCGCGATGCCAGAAACAGAAACACCATCGTAAAGAACAGCGCCACCGGGATCAGGTACATCGCGTCATGCAGGCCGACGGCCTTGAACGCTTCGGTCATCTGCTCGGCACCGGCCGCCAGCATGGCCGTGTGCGCAAAGTGATCGGACAGACCGCCCACCACCACCGGCCCCAATCCACCGCCGAGCAAATACAACCCGGCAAAGAACAACGCCATGGCCGTGGCCCGCAGGCGCGGTTCAACCACGTCCTGAATTGCCGTGTAGACGCAGGTGTAGAAGTTGTAGGCAAACAACCAGCCGACGCTGAACATTGCCACGAACACTCCGATTTCGATCCGTCCCGCATGCAACGCCCAAGCGGTGCACACCGTCGAGATGATCAGGCTGAATGCGGCAAACAGCAGTCGTCCATTGGCCACGCGCTGGTGAATCTTGTCCGCGACCCAACCACCCAGGGTCAGGCCGAACAGCCCTGTCACGCCGACGATGACACCGGTGGCCACGGCAGCCTCATGCAAGGGCATCAGGAAATAACGCTGCAACATCGGCACCAGAAAAGAGTTGCAGGCATAAGTGGCGAAGTTGAAACACAGCCCCGCCATGACCAGCCACAGAAACGTCGGCACCGCCAACACCCGATGGATCGGCCGGTCCACACGTTCCTGCGAGACCTGCACACTTTCGGCCGCGCCGCGTTTCGGCTCCTTGATGAAGAACATGAAGATCGCCAGGACCAGCCCCGGCACTGCCGCGATGAAAAACGGTGCACGCCAGCTGTCGAAGGCCTTGACCATCCAGCCGATGGTGAAGAACGCCAGCAACAGACCCAATGGCAGGCCCAGCATGAAAATACCCATCGCCCGCGCGCGACGGTGGGCCGGGAACAGGTCGCCGATCAGCGAGTTGGCGGCCGGTGCATAACTGGCCTCACCAATACCGATGCCCATGCGCACGATCAGGAAACTCCAGAAACTGCCCACCAGCCCGTTAACGGCGGTCAGCGCGCTCCACGCCGCCAGGCCACAGCCCATCAGTTTGGCGCGTGAGCCCGTATCGGCCATCCGCCCCAAAGGCAGGCCGGCAATCGCGTAGACGATGGTGAATGCGGTCCCGATGATCCCCAGTTGAAAATCGCTGAGGTGCCATTCCATGCGGATCGGCTCGATGATGATGGCCGGAATGGTGCGGTCGAAGAAATTGAACAGGTTGGCCAGGAACAGCAGGAACAGAATGCGCCAGGCATTCGCCGCTTGGGTCGAGTTCTGCATGAGTCCGTCTCTTTTATTGTTATTGGGGCCTCACCGTCCCCGGAACCTGCAATCTAGTCAGGCTCGCCGTAGCTGTCTGTAATTATTCGTAAGGCTGATATCAGCCCATGGCGAGCCTGCGCACAATGCCCGGCCCTGCAGACCGCGAAAGCCCAGTGTTTACAGGGTAAAAGCGTTGTTCAATAGCCGTGAGACACGTAGAAAAATACCTTTCGCACCCCCTTCCAAAGCCCGTTGCGAAGCCTAGAATAGCGGCCTTGTCCGCCCCATCGTCCCCCACCCTCCTTTGATTATCGCCCATGTCCGAAGCCAGTCCGTGTCTGAATTGCGGTGCCTGCTGTTCCCATTTTCGCGTGTCTTTTTTCTGGGGTGAATGCACCTCGGCCGGGGGCACGGTGCCCGATGAGCTTGTCGCGCCCATCAGCCCCAATCGCGTGGCCATGCTCGGCACAGACTGCAAACCCACCCGCTGCATCGGGCTGGTCGGTGAAGTGGGCAGCACCGTGCAATGCTCAATCTACGACCAGCGCTCCAGTACCTGCCGGGAGTTCGACGCCTCCTGGGCCAATGGCGAGGCGAACGTGGATTGCGATGCGGCACGGGCAGCGTTCGGGTTGCCTGCCCTATTACCCGCGTACGAAATGCCCTATGAGCAGATTGCATAAGGCTTTAGTGCCAAACGCTATAGGACTAATGCCAAAAACTTAAGTATCAATGTGCCAGCACCCCTTGCACTCTGTACATGGCCTCTATACTCCAGAGCATTCGCCAGCGTTCATGACGCCAGCAAGAATGACTCAGAGATGGGGCAAGCGATGGAGTTGCTTGGTTTGCATTTCACGACTCAACTGCCAGAGAGCGGTCAGGTCGTACTCAACTGTGCGCATAACCCTTTTTTGGTGTTGCTGGCCTATGTGGTGGCCTGTGCGGCCGGCTTTGCCACGTTGGACATGACCGAACGGGTCCGCCATGCAGAAAAATCCGCGAACCAACGACTCTGGCGCTGGGTCGGTGCCGCGTGTCTGGCGGGTGGTATCTGGGCCATGCACTTCATCAGCATGCTGGCGTTCCAGGTTCCGATCGAAATTCATTACCAAATGCCTGTCACCCTGACCTCGCTGTTGTTCGCGTTGACGGCCTCATGGCTGGCGATGCACACCCTCAGCCATCCACATGTAAGTTTCCGGCGATACCTGCGGGCCGCGGTGTGGATCGGCCTGGGCATCGCGACCATGCACTACGTGGGCATGGCCGCCATGCGTTCGAATGCGACGGCCTATTACCATCCCGTTCTGTTTACCCTCTCGATCGTGATCGCCATTGGCGCCAGCCTCGCCGCATTGTTGATTTCCAGCCATCTGCGCGATGGCAGTGGTGCGTTTCATCAACACCTCAAATACACCGCCAGCCTGGTGCTCGGAGCCGGCATCGTCAGCATGCACTTCACCGGTATGGCAGCACTCGACCTGGTGCTGCCCGACAACAGCCTCCAGCCGCTGCCCGGTGACAACAATCATGTGCAACTGGGACTGACGGTGGCGGTGATGACGCTGCTGATCATCGGCAGCAGCATCAGCGCGGCATTGGCGGACAAGAAACTGCAACACAAGGAACACGACCTGCAACGGGTCAATACACTGCTCGGTCAATTGGACCAGGCGCGCATGTCACTGCAGCACATGGCGAACAATGATGCCCTGACCAACCTGATCAACCGGCGCGGCTTCAACCAGATCTTCGCCGAGAAGCTGCTCCAGAAAACCAGTGAAGGCGGCATGCTGGCGGTGATGTTTCTGGACATCGACCATTTCAAGCGGATCAACGACAGCCTCGGCCATCACGCCGGCGACGAACTGCTCAAGGTCCTGGCCAGCCACATCAAGAGCTCGGTGCGCAGCCACGAAGATGTGGTGGCGCGCTTCGGTGGCGACGAATTCTGCGTCCTCATCAATCTGCGCGATCGCGAAGAAGCACGGCTCATGGCCCAGCGCATCATGCTGAAAATGAAGGAGCCCATCGAGCTGGCCGGGCGCTGCATGGTCATGACCACCAGCATCGGCATCAGTCTGTTTCCGGAAGACGGCAAGACGTGCGAAGAGTTGCTGAAAAACGCCGACCTGGCGCTGTATCAATCCAAGCGCAGTGGCCGCAACGGTCTGCATTTCTTCAATGCCAACCTGAAAACCCATGCCACTCTGGAGCTGCAACTGGAAGAAGAGCTGCGCAACGCCCTTCGCGACGACAGCGGGCTGATGCTCTATTACCAACCGATCTATGACCTGAAGACCGGCCAGGTCAGCAAGCTGGAAGCGCTGATTCGTTGGCAGCATCCGGTCCACGGGTTGCTGGCACCGGATCGGTTCATCGCCATCGCCGAGGCCAACGGCCTGATCGCCGAACTGGACAATTGGGTGCTGCACAAAGCCTGCGAGGACCTGAGCGAGCTGTCGCGCCAAGGCTGCGAAGATCTCCATATCGCGCTGAACTGCTCACCCCTGAATCTTGCACGCGAGGAACTGGTCGACGAAATCGATCACGCATTACGGGGCGCCGGGGTGTCGCCGCAACGGCTGGAACTGGAAATGACCGAGAATGCGTTGATGGGCAATCTCGACAAGACGTTGGGGCTACTGCGCCGGATTCGCGCCCTGGGTGTGTCGCTGTCGATCGACGAGTTTGGCACCGGTTACTCGTCACTGGCCTACCTCAAGCGCCTGCCACTCACTACGCTGAAGCTCGATCGATCGTTCATCCAGGACATCCCCACGGCAACCCAGGACATGGAAATTGTCCAGGCGCTCATCATCATCGCCCACACCCTGCATTTAAAGGTGATCACCGAAGGCGTCGAAACCCCTGAGCAATTCGCGTTTCTCGAGAGTAACGGCTGCGATTTCGTGCAGGGCTACCTGCTCAGTCGTCCAGTGCCATTGGCGGAGTTGCGTCCGGTGCTGAACGAGATCAACCAGCGCAAACACACGCGCGCCTTCAACCCTCTGAGTCTGGCTCGCGGTACAACTGCACTAACGTTGACGGGTCCTTTTGCAAAAAGCCCTGAGCCCCATGCAGGCGCATCAGTTGTGCGGCCAATCCGCTGACGGGTGTGGCCGAACCCTGTTCACGGGAAAATTTCACCGCAGTGTCGAGGTCCTTGAGCAGCGTACGCACGTGCCACTTCACGGGTTCGAAGCGGCTTTCGGCCATTTGCGGGGCGAGGATCTGCAATGGTTTCGAATCGGCAAAACCGCCCGCCAGGGCTTCGGCGATCAGGCTGGCCTGCACACCGGAACGCTCGGCCAGCGCCACCACTTCGGCGATGACCAGGGCATTGCAGGCAACAATCATCTGATTACAGACCTTGGTCACCTGCCCCGCCCCGACCGCGCCCATATGGGTGACGCGCTGGCCGAGGCTGAGCAGAACAGGCCTGACGCGCTCAAGGTCCGCCGCTTCGCCGCCCACCATAATGGCCAGGCTGCCGGCCTCGGCGCCGACAACACCGCCGGACACCGGAGCGTCCAGCCAGCTCATGCCGGCCTGACCGGCCAGCTGCGCGGACATTTCCCGCGTCGCGGTGGGTTCCAGGCTGGAAAAATCCACCAGCAACTGACCGCTTTTCCCACCTTCGGCAATCCCGCCCGGACCAAACACCACTTCGCGCACCACTGCCGTGTCCGCCAGACACACCATCAGCACATCGGCGTGCTGGCACAGCTCGGCAGGCGTGGCGACGTGTCGCGCGCCTGCCTCGACCAGCGGCGCGCATTTGTCCGGATTACGGTTCCACACCGTCAGCGGATAACCCGCCGCCAGCAGGCGCCGGCACATCGGCAAACCCATCAGGCCGATCCCGGCAAAACCCAACGAAGGTAGCGTTGACATCATTTGGCCTTCTTTTCGATTAAAGATCGCCAAATATTGGCCGATTCATCATGACTAAGGAAAGGATTCCCCCGAGTGATGCTCAGGCCAACCCCCTGACGCTTGGGCCAATGACGCGCAAAAAAAGACGCGAGAACCCATCCGTGACGGCTCGACGACAGCAGTCGCCCGACCGACCAGCCCAGGTACATGGCGCACAATGACTTCTAAAAACAATCCCGCCACTGCGATATCCGATCTGACGCTGAGCCCCGCGGCGAACAGCCCCGCAACGTCGAAGCCATTGACGCCGTCGCGCCCGCTGGCGACTCAGCAATACCTGTATTTCACCGAGACCAACACGGACCGCATCCTCGATAACCTCGATGGCCTGCGTGACCTGGTGTTCCCGCGCCCGCCGCACCTGGAAGGCGACAACGAACAGCACAGCGATCAGGAATTCCCGTCGGTGTGCCTGATCGGCCTCGGTCGCTGCGGCTCGAACATTGCGCTGGACGTCGCGGAGCTGGTGTACAACGCCCGCAAGTTCTACCTCAATGAATTCAACAACGAAGACCGCCTGTCGCCGGACAAACGCTATGCCGAAAAGGGCTACAGCCCGGCGCAGTGGATTCGCAATAACCTGCGCCTGGGGACGAACAAGGCCACCAAACCGGTGTTCCTGGTCGAGCCGCTGGTGATGCTCGGCGACCTGGACAAAGACATCGCCGGTCGCATCCGCTTCTCGCGCAAGGGCGAAAAAAGCGGCTTCCTGCGTGACTACAGCAAAATGAAAATCATGGACTTGTCGGAAGTCCACGCCGGTGGTGCCGGTAACGCGCCGATCCTCGGCCAGTACCTGGCCAAGATCATCCTGAACAAGGACACCCAGCGTTTTTCCAGCCCGGACTGGAAGATGATTCACTCGTACCTGATCGACAGCTGCGGCATCAAGGCCAACCAGTCGCGCCTGTATTTCTCGATCTTCAGCGCCGGCGGCGGTACCGGTTCGGGCATGGCCTCGGAATTCGGCCTGGCCCAGCAGCACTCGTACATGAACAAGACGTTCGACACCAAGCCGATGGACGAGCATGACGGCAAGAGCGGTCACTCCTTCGTCTTCGAGCCGATCTTCACCAGCGGCATTTGCGTACTGCCGAACATTTCCGATCACCGCAGTGAAATGTCCGAGGCGCTGCACATCAACGCCGGTCGCCTGCTGTGCAAATACCTGTCGGAAGAGTGGGACTTCTCCTACAACTTCGCCAATGAAGACAGCAGCGAAGCCAGCGTCATGGGCCGTATCCGCCCATGGAACGCCATGATGCTGATCTCCAACGACATCATGCGTTATGCCGAAGAAAGCGATGACGGCAACATCCAGAACATCGACGTCAACGCGATGGAAAAGCACGCCAACCAGTACATCTCGCAGCAGATCTTCAACATTCTGACGGCGCAGGCGGTCACGACCGACTACGACCAGAACTATTTCCGTCGCGCCGGCATCGACATCGGCGAAACCATTCGCCTCGATGCCAACGACCTGTTCATGAGTCTGGCCGGTCCGGTGGCGATTGCCTACGCCGAATCGGTGGTGCCGGAAACGCCGCCGCCGAGCAGCGACAAGTTCAAGGTGTTCGAGAAAGAACCGCAGCGCCTGAACATCGATGACCTGTTCTTCCGCTCCATCGACCTGCCGCACTTCAACAAGGTCACACAGGCCATCGAAGGCATCAGCTTGTTGCCGATCGAATCCAAGCGCTATCGGGCGTCGCTGGAGCAGTACAAGAATTCCGGTTATGACGCGGCCGCGTTGCACGACCTGCACTTCTTCAAGAACTGCTCGTCGGTGGTCTCGATCGTGTCGTTGCCGAAGGACTACAAACTGTCCTACATGGACCTGAACCGGTTGAAGACTCACCTCAACAGCCTGTTCCCGAACACCACGCTCAAGCGTTATGCCTTGGTGATCGGCGCGTCGGCCAACTTGTCGTTGACCACGTTGATCGCCAAGAGCCCGTGCCTGTCGGACGACTTCCTGACGCTGATCGTCGCGTTCATCAAGCGCTGCTTCGCGAAGAACCCGTACCGTTTCGACGACACGCTGGATAACTCGATCCTGGACTTCATCATCAATGAAGAGTTTGACGAAGGCCTGATCGACGACTTGCTCAACGAGTTCGAAAACCCGGCGAAGATTCTCGATACCAACTGGTATGCGATCAAACCGATGTACGAGAAAAAGTACCGTGAGCTGATCAGCGACAAGGACAAGTTCGTCTCGATCAATGACATTCGCCTGTCGCGCGATTGCGTGAAGAAGGCGATCAAGTACCTGCGCGAGATCTACCGTCACCGGATTGGCAAGACCAAGGTTATTTCCCTCAATAACCATACTGGCAAGACGTTTTCGGTCTGATCCGACACCGCAGCGTCGCATTCGCGGGCAAGCCCGCTCCCACATTCGATCGCACTCTTATGAAAGAACTCGATCAACTGTGGGAGCGGGCTTGCCCGCGAATGCGGCCTCACATCCACCGCAAATTCCAACATCCAGAAACAATTAAGCAGCCCGCAGGCTGCTCAATAAACTGTTCCCGTTACGTTTACGTCACCCTCGTCAAGACCCTTCTGTGGCCTTTCTCTACGGCAACATGCCATCACGCTACTCGGCTACACACTTTTATCGATGGAACTCTCGCACTAATTAGGTGCATAGATTCACTTCGTCGCCCTTTCCTGGATCAGAATCCACGGCGAAACCACCACTGCCCACAACTCCGGATCACGTTCGAAAAGATCCAGCGCCCGCGTTTCAGACAGCTTGGCGACCTCGTCGGCGGCCAGCCAGGCAGCCACTTTCTCGCCTTCGTCCGTCGCCACCGCTTCCGCCGCAGCGATCAAATCCAGACCAGGATCGACCCACAATAGGGCACCCTTGGCGAAGAACGGCTCCAGCTCTTTCCAGGTAATAGATGCGGTTTCACCAAGCAGCTTGGCATAGAGGGTGCTAGGTTCTTGAGTCATGGGTCCTGTCCGGAAAAGAAATCGACGTGGATGATAACGTCGGTGGTCTGGCAGAAAAACCCGGATGCAATTGAGTTACCGATTGAAAACTGCAGGAAAGCCAAGGATTGCTGATATTTCAGCTGAAGCCCCCGCCGCAATTCTGTCTTTTTCTTTCAAAAAAGCGACACCTCCTGATTTTGCCCCCTGGCGCCAGCTTCCCAGGCTAACAATCGGCGCTCTACACTGTACCGGTACAGTTGCCGGGGGCATTTTCCGGAGGATATCGAAGATATCTGACCCGGTTCTGCTGCTACGGCGCCAGGACTATAAAAACTACAACAGTAAGAGTGGAGCACTATGACTAAGGCTACTAAGCAGATTTCCAAACTGTTTGCCGCTATGGTTCTGGCCGGGGTTGCCAGCCATTCGTTCGCAGCTGACACCATCAAGATCGGCATCGCCGGCCCTAAGACCGGTCCTGTAGCCCAATACGGCGACATGCAGTTCAGTGGCGCCAAAATGGCCATCGAACAGATCAACGCCAAGGGTGGCGTAGACGGCAAGAAACTCGAAGCCGTTGAATACGATGACGCCTGTGATCCAAAACAAGCGGTGGCTGTCGCGAACAAAGTCGTCAACGACGGCGTGAAGTTCGTGGTCGGTCACCTGTGCTCCAGCTCCACTCAACCGGCTTCGGACATCTACGAAGACGAAGGCGTGATCATGATCACCCCGGCTGCCACCAGCCCGGACATCACCAATCGCGGTTACAAAATGATCTTCCGTACTATCGGTCTGGACAGCGCCCAGGGCCCTGCCGCCGGTAACTACATTGCCGACTTCGTGAAACCGAAAATCGTTGCTGTTCTGCACGACAAACAGCAATACGGTGAAGGCATCGCCAGCGCCGTGAAGAAAACCCTGGAAGGCAAAGGCGTCAAGGTTGCCGTGTTCGAAGGCATCAACGCCGGCGACAAAGACTTCTCTTCGATGGTCTCCAAGCTCAAGCAAGCCAACGTCGACTTCGTCTACTACGGCGGCTACCACCCGGAGCTGGGCCTGATCCTGCGTCAATCCCAGGAAAAAGGCCTGAAAGCCAAGTTCATGGGTCCGGAAGGCGTGGGTAACGACTCCATTTCGCAGATCGCCAAGGAAGCTTCCGAAGGCCTGCTGGTAACCCTGCCGAAATCCTTCGATCAGGATCCTGCCAACATTGCCCTGGCTGATGCGTTCAAAGCGAAGAAAGAAGACCCGAGCGGTCCGTTCGTGTTCCCGGCCTACTCGGCTGTGACCGTGATTGCTGACGGCATCAAGGCTGCCAAGAGCGAAGACTCTGCCAAAGTGGCTGAAGCTATCCACGCCGGCACGTTCAAGACCCCGACTGGCGACCTGAGCTTCGACGCCAAGGGCGACCTGAAAGACTTCAAATTTGTGGTTTACGAGTGGCACTTCGGCAAACCAAAAACTGAAGCCAAGCCTCAGTAAGGCGTTGCCTGACTGACTGCCAATAAAGCCCACGGCGTGCCGTGGGCTTTGTTTTACGAACGTATTGGGCCGCGCTGGCGTGATCCGCCAGTCTCCCCACCTGAAAATCTCAAAACCGTCATCAGCGGTTCGCTGGCAAACCTCGCGTTCGAAGTGGATGCAGATCCACGGGGCTCGAGCGGGAAAATGACTCCACCAGTGAAATGCGTATCAGGTTTTTAGGAGCGCTGTAATGCCTGACATCTATCACTTCTTCCAACAGCTGGTTAATGGTCTGACCATTGGCAGCACGTATGCCCTGATCGCCATCGGCTATACGATGGTTTACGGCATCATTGGAATGATCAACTTCGCCCACGGCGAGGTGTACATGATCGGCTCTTACGTGGCGTTCATCGCCATCGCCGGGCTGGCCATGCTGGGACTCGACAGTGTTCCGCTGTTGATGACCGCCGCTTTCCTCGCGACCATTGTCGTGACCAGTGCCTACGGTTACAGCATCGAACGGATCGCCTACCGCCCCCTGCGCGGCAGCAACCGTCTGATCCCGCTGATTTCCGCCATCGGCATGTCGATCTTCCTGCAGAACACGGTTCTGCTGGCGCAAGACTCCAAGGACAAATCCATCCCCAACCTGATCCCCGGCAACTTCGCCATCGGGCCAGGTGGCGCACACGAAGTGCTGATTTCCTACATGCAAATCGTGGTGTTCGTGGTGACCCTGGTCGCCATGCTCGGCCTGACGCTGTTCATCTCCCGCTCTCGCCTGGGTCGCGCCTGCCGCGCCTGTGCCGAAGACATCAAGATGGCCAACCTGCTGGGTATCAACACCAACAACATCATCGCCCTGACCTTCGTCATCGGTGCCGCGCTGGCGGCCATCGCGGCCGTGCTGCTGAGCATGCAATACGGCGTGATCAACCCGAACGCCGGTTTCCTGGTCGGCCTCAAGGCCTTCACCGCAGCGGTACTGGGCGGAATCGGCAGCATCCCCGGCGCCATGCTCGGCGGGATCGTGCTTGGGGTGGCGGAAGCCTTTGGTGCCGATATCTTCGGCGACCAGTACAAGGACGTCGTGGCGTTCGGCCTATTGGTTCTGGTGTTGTTGTTCCGGCCAACCGGCCTGTTGGGCCGTCCGGAGGTTGAGAAAGTATGACTAGGAATCTTAAACAGGCGTTGTTCAGCGCCTTGCTGGTGTGGGCTGTCGCCTACCCGGTACTCGGTCTGAAGCTGACCATTGTCGGCATCAACCTCGAAGTCCATGGCACCAGCACTGCCACGCTGATCACCATCGCCGTGTGCTCGGTGCTGATGTTCCTGCGGGTGCTGTTCGACCAGCAGATCAGCTCGGCCTGGAAATCCTCGCCCAACCTGCCGGTGATGCCGGCCAAGGCCAGTAATTTCCTGACCCTGCCGACCACCCAGCGCTGGATCATCATCGCGCTGATCGTCGGTGCGCTGGTCTGGCCGTTCTTCGGCTCCCGCGGGGCGGTGGATATCGCCACGCTGGTGCTGATCTACGTGATGCTCGGCCTGGGCCTGAACATCGTGGTCGGCCTGGCCGGTCTGCTCGACCTCGGTTACGTCGGTTTCTATGCCGTCGGCGCTTACAGCTACGCGCTGCTGTCGCATTACTACGGCTTGAGCTTCTGGATCTGCCTGCCGATTGCCGGCCTGATGGCGGCCACGTTCGGTTTCCTGCTCGGTTTCCCGGTCCTGCGTTTGCGCGGCGACTATCTGGCGATCGTGACCCTGGGCTTCGGTGAAATCATCCGTCTGTTCCTGCGTAACCTGACCGACATCACTGGTGGCCCAAACGGCATCAGCAACATCGAGAAGCCCACGTTCTTCGGCCTGACTTTCGAGCGTAAAGCGGCTGAAGGCCTGCAGACGTTCCATGAGTACTTCGGCCTGGAATACAACTCGATCAACAAGGTGATCTTTCTTTACCTGGTCGCGTTGTTCCTCGCACTGTTTGCGCTGTTCGTCATCAACCGCTTGCTGCGCATGCCCCTGGGCCGCGCCTGGGAAGCGTTGCGTGAAGATGAGATCGCCTGCCGTGCACTGGGTCTGAACCCGACGATCATCAAGCTATCGGCCTTCACCCTCGGTGCGTGCTTCGCCGGTTTCGCCGGCAGCTTCTTCGCCGCGCGTCAGGGCCTGGTGACACCGGAGTCCTTCACCTTCATCGAGTCGGCGACCATCCTCGCCATCGTGGTGCTGGGTGGCATGGGCTCGCAACTGGGCGTCGTACTCGCCGCCACAGTGATGATCCTGTTGCCGGAAATGATGCGTGAGTTCAGTGAATACCGCATGTTGATGTTCGGCGCCTTGATGGTGCTGATGATGATCTGGCGTCCTCAAGGTCTGCTGCCCATGCAACGTCCTCACATGGAGCTGCGCAAATGAGCCGCGAGATTCTTAAAGTAGACAATCTGAGCATGCGCTTCGGCGGCTTGCTGGCGGTCAACGGCGTAGCCTTGAGCGTGAAAGAGAAACAGGTCGTGGCACTGATCGGCCCCAACGGCGCCGGCAAGACCACCGTGTTCAACTGCCTGACCGGTTTCTACAAACCGAGCGGTGGCAGCATCCTGCTGGACGGCGAGCCGATCGAAGGCCTGCCCGGCCACAAGATCGCCCTCAAAGGCGTGGTGCGAACCTTCCAGAACGTGCGCCTGTTCAAGGACATGACCGCGGTCGAGAACCTCTTGATCGCCCAGCACCGTCACCTGAACACCAACTTCCTGGCGGGCCTGTTCAAGACCCCGGGCTTCCGCAAAAGCGAACGCGAAGCCATGGAGTTCGCCGAGTACTGGCTGGACAAGGTCAACCTCAAGGCATTCGCCAACCGTCCGGCCGGCACCCTGGCCTACGGTCAGCAACGTCGCCTGGAAATCGCTCGTTGCATGATGACCCGCCCGCGGATCCTCATGCTCGACGAACCGGCTGCCGGCCTGAACCCGAAGGAAACCGAGGACCTCAAGGCGCTGATCAGCATGTTGCGTGAAGAGCACAACGTCACCGTGCTGCTGATCGAACACGACATGAAACTGGTCATGAGCATTTCCGACCACATCGTCGTGATCAACCAGGGCACGCCTCTGGCCGACGGTACGCCGGAACAGATCCGCGACAATCCTGAAGTGATCAAAGCCTACCTGGGGGAAGCGTAAATGCTGCAATTCGAAAACGTTTCCACCTTCTACGGCAAGATCCAGGCGCTGCACAGCGTCAACGTCGAAGTCCGTCAGGGCGAGATCGTGACACTGATTGGTGCCAACGGCGCCGGCAAGTCGACCCTGCTGATGACCCTCTGCGGTTCGCCGCAAGCCCACAGCGGCAGCATCCGCTACATGGGCGAAGAGCTCGTCGGTCAGAGCTCGTCGCAGATCATGCGCAAGAGCATCGCTGTCGTGCCGGAAGGTCGTCGGGTGTTTGCTCGCCTGACCGTGGAAGAAAACCTCTCCATGGGTGGTTTCTTCACCGAAAAGGGCGATTACCAGGAACAGATGGACAAGGTGTTGGGACTTTTCCCACGCTTGAAAGAACGCTTCAACCAGCGCGGCGGCACCATGTCCGGCGGCGAACAGCAAATGCTCGCCATCGGCCGTGCGCTGATGAGCAAGCCCAAGCTGTTGCTGCTTGACGAGCCATCGTTGGGCCTGGCACCGATCATCATCCAGCAGATCTTCGACATCATCGAGCAACTGCGCAAGGACGGTGTGACGGTGTTTCTGGTAGAGCAGAACGCCAACCAGGCGCTGAAAATCGCTGACCGTGCGTATGTGCTGGAAAACGGCCGGGTGGTGATGCAAGGCACTGGCGAAGCGCTGCTGACCGACCCGAAAGTGCGCGAAGCGTACCTCGGTGGTTGAGCCCTCGCGGTAAACAAAAAAACGGCCTTCGGGCCGTTTTTTTTTGTGCCTGCCCCAATCCCCCAGACAACGAAAATCCCCTGTAGAAGCCGGCTTGCTGGCGATAGCGGTGGATCAGTCAACATCGTATTCGAATGTTGTACCGCTATCGCCAGCAAGCCGGCTCCTACAAAGACTGTGTGATGGCTTACAACCGGTCCAGCGCCTCCCCACTGCGCTTGAACCAGCCAATCAAATAATCCGCCAGCACCTGCGTGCGCTTGGGCAACCCACCTTGATACGGATGCACCAGGTACATCGGCATGCGACGCGTCTGATAATCGCGCAGGAGCCAGCGCAAACGCCCGTCAGCCAATTCCGTTTGCAGCAGGTAGGACGGCAACCGCGCAATACCCGCGCCACCCAATGCGGCTTTTTTCAACAGGCTGTAATAGTTGCTGGCGAACGGTCCCGACACACGCACCCGCAATAACTCGTGTTGCTGGTGATAAAGCCATTCTTCACGGCCGCTGTAGTGGCTGTTGAGTAAACACTGATGTTCGGCGAGTGCCTGTGGTGTCAGCGGCTCGCCGTGCTGCTCAAGGTAAGCCGGGCTGGCGCAGGTCAGCTCATGCCAGGCCAACAGGGGTCGTGCGACCAGGCGCTCGTCGTTGCCCACTTCGGAACGCACTGCCAGATCAAAACCGTCGCGAGACAAATCACGATAGTTGTTGTCGAGGTCGAGTTCGATCTGCACTTCGGGGTACTGCTGGGAAAACTCCAGCAACAAGCCATCGAAGAAAGTTTCCCCCAACGAGACCGGAACCGTCATACGCACCGGCCCGGCCATGTCGTCCTTCAACCGTGCCAATGCCTGACGCGCCCTTTCCACTTGTACAACTAACGCCTGGGCTTGCGGCAACAGCGCCGCCCCCGCCGCCGTCAGGCTCAAGCGGCGCGTGGTGCGTTGCAACAACACCACGGAAAACCGCGTCTCGAGCAGGCTGATGCGCTTGGACAACTGCCCTTTGCTGCAACCCAATTGCTGCGCTGCCAAAGTGAAACTGCCCGCTTCGATCAATACCGCAAACGCCGCCAGATCATCCATCTCGCTCATGGACTGTTTCCATTTGAAAACCAAAGGTTGCCTATTAGCGCGCTTATCTACAGAAAAAACCACTCTAGACTGAAGCCACTTTCAACACACACGAGGTTCAACAGCATGAAAGTTCTTTTGATAGGCGCAGGCGGCACCATCGGTTCGGCGATCGACAAGGAATTGTCCGAGCGTCACGAGATCATTCGCATCGGCCGCAACAGCGGCGATTTCCATGTGGATATCAGCGACAGCGCCTCGATCCGCAAGCTGTTCGAACAGACCGGCAAGTTCGATGCGCTGGTCTGCGCCGCGGGCAACGTGACCTTCGCACCGCTCAATGAAATGACCGAAGACAGTTTCGCTCTGGGCTTGAAAGACAAGCTGATGGGCCAGGTCAATCTGCTGCTGATCGGCCGCGAATTTGCCAACGACGGTGCATCGTTCACCTTCACCACTGGCGTACTCAGCCACGACCCGATCCGCAGCGGCGCCTCGGCAGCACTGGTCAACGGTGCCATCGACAGCTTCGTGCGTGCCGCGGCGATCGAACTGCCACGCGGCCTGCGGGTGAACTCGGTGAGCCCGAATGTCCTGCTTGAAGCCATGGGCAAATACGCGCCGTACTTCCGCGGTTACAAACCGGTTCCGGCCGCCGATGTGGCATTGGCCTACGCCAAAAGCGTGGAAGGCCTGCAAACAGGTCAGACCTTTCACGTCGGCTGAACAACACTATTTGTAGGAGCCGGCTTGCTCGCGATCCATTCACCGCGATGCACCTGAAGACCGCGGTGAGGCGATCGCCAGCAAGCCGGCTCCTACAAGGTTGATCGCGGGGTTGTGATGAACGGTCAGGCTGAGTAACGTGGCGGCACTTGTCTGGAGAGCCAAAGATGCGTGTTGCCCGTTCCTTAGTCCTTGTTGCCCTGCTTCCACTGTTCGCCGCCTGTCAGTTGCTGGATGGCCCGCGTGAAAGTGCTTCCCACGTGGGCCAGACCCGAATGCAGGGCCAGCTGACGGCGGCCGACGGCAAGCTGTTGTTCCAGCCGTGCAATGAGCAGCGCAGTTTCGTGGTCAACGACACCGGCGGCACCAGCGTCCTGCAGGAGGCCGCGACCCTCGCCGATGCCCAGGGCAAGCTGTTCGCCGACGTGCGTGGGCGGATCGTCGACAGCCGCCTCGACCTGGAACAGCTGTACCGCGTCGAACGCTCGGGCACCGCCTGCGGCGATCCGAATTTCAAACTGCTGATCCTGCGTGCCGCCGGTCACGGCCCGGAGTGGAACGTGAAAGTCAGCGGCAAAGGCATGGTCATCGACCGTGCGGGTCAACCCCCATTGGCCGTGCCTTATGTTGAAGAACAACTGGGTGATGGCCGCTTCAACCTCAGCACCGAAGCCAACAACCAGCACATCGAACTGTGGGTCGCACCGCAGCGTTGCGTCGACAGCAGCACCGGCAGTGTTCAGCACATGAGCGCCGAATTGCGCATCGATGGCCAGGTTCAACGTGGCTGCGGGTATTTCGGCGGATCGCGCGACGACTGATCGTTTAAGCCTCACGGGATTCGTTCTTTGAGGCTTATAATCGCGGGCTTCAAACGCCTTGGCGCAGTTGTGCGCCCCGCGAACCGGATCCTGTCATGTTACGAATCACCGAACTCAAGCTGCCGATCGACCATCCCGAAGAAGACCTGCGCCCTGCCATCGTGCAGCGCCTGGGCATCGCCAGTGATGACCTGCTCGATTTCACCTTGTTCAAGCGCAGCTACGATGCGCGCAAAAAGTCCTCCGAACTGTGCTTCATCTACACCATCGACCTCACGGCGAAGGACGAGGCCGCACTGCTGCACAAGTTCGCCGACGACCGCAACGTCAACGTAGCGCCGGATGTCAGCTACAAAGTGGTCGGCCAGGCGCCGGCCGATCTGCAGCAACGCCCGGTCGTGGTCGGTTTCGGCCCGTGCGGGATTTTCGCCGGGCTGCTGCTGGCGCAGATGGGCTTCAAGCCGATCATCCTCGAACGCGGCACCGAAGTGCGCCAGCGCACCAAGGACACCTGGGGCCTGTGGCGTAAAAGCGTGCTCAACCCCGAGTCCAACGTGCAATTTGGTGAAGGCGGCGCGGGGACGTTCTCCGACGGCAAGCTCTACAGCCAGATCAAAGACCCGAAATTCATCGGTCGCAAAGTCCTGCATGAATTCGTCAAAGCCGGTGCGCCGGAAGAAATCCTCTACGTCAGCAAACCGCACATCGGTACGTTCCGTCTCACCGGCGTTGTGGAAAACATGCGTGAACAGATTCGCGCCCTGGGCGGCGAAGTACGCTTCCAGCAGCGCGTCACCGACGTATTGATCGAGGACGGCCAACTGGTCGGCGTCGAACTCAACGGCGGCGAGCAGATCCATTCGAAACACGTGATTCTGGCCCTCGGCCACAGCGCCCGGGACACCTTCCGCATGCTCCACGGTCGTGGCGTGTTCATGGAAGCCAAGCCGTTCTCGGTGGGTTTCCGTATCGAACACCCGCAGTCTCTGATCGACCGCGCGCGCCTGGGCAAATACGCCGGCCACCCGAAACTGGGTGCCGCCGACTACAAACTGGTGCACCACGCCAAGAACGGCCGGTCGGTCTACAGCTTCTGCATGTGCCCGGGCGGCACCGTGGTAGCGGCGACGTCCGAGCCGAATCGCGTCGTGACCAACGGCATGAGCCAGTACTCGCGTAACGAGCGCAACGCCAACTCCGGGATCGTCGTCGGCATCACTCCGGAAATCGATTATCCGGGCGGCCCGCTGGCCGGTATCGAGTTGCAGGAACGCCTGGAATCCCACGCCTTTGTGCTGGGCGGCAGCAACTATGAAGCGCCGGCGCAACTGGTTGGCGATTTCATCGCAGGCAAACCGTCCACTGAGCTGGGCAGCGTTGAACCGTCCTACAAGCCAGGTGTTGCGCTGGGTGATCTGGCGCTGGCCTTGCCGGCATTCGCCATCGAAGCCATTCGCGAAGCCTTGCCGGCGTTCGAGAAGCAGATTCGTGGCTACTCGCTGCATGACGCGGTGTTGACCGGGATCGAAACGCGTACATCCTCGCCGCTGCGGATTACCCGTAACGAATCGATGCAGAGTTTGAACGTGAAAGGCTTGTTCCCGGCGGGTGAAGGCGCCGGTTATGCGGGCGGGATTCTGTCGGCGGGTGTGGACGGGATTCGCATCGCCGAAGCCGTTGCTCGCGACATCCTCGGCCTGCAAGCCTGACCCGAAACCTACATACCCTGCAGGAGCCGGCTTGCTGGCGATGAACGATAACGCGATCTGTCTGGCACACCGCGTTTCCGTTCATCGCCAGCAAGCCGGCTCCTACAAGGTTCGTGTTGGCCGTCAGATGTTGGCGCGCAGCACGGTCGCCGGCAACGGCTCCCCACGCTCGACACTCGCCGCCACGACATCCATCAACCCACTCAACTGATACCCCTGCGCCTTGAGCCAGGCCTGATCGTAATAACTGGTCTCATAGCGCTCGCCGCCATCGCACAGAATCGCCACGATCGACCCCGTTTCCCCCGCCGCCACCATCTGATGCGCCGCCATCAAGGCCCCGATCAGGTTGGTCCCGCTCGACCCGCCCACACGCCGCCCCAAGCGTTGCGCCAGATAATGCATGGCCGCCAGTGACAGATCGTCCGGCACCTTGACCATCGCATCGATCACCTTCGGCAGGAACGATGCCTCGACCCGTGGCCGACCGATGCCTTCGATCCGCGAACCGTGATCCAGGCGCAGGCTGGCATCGCCGGTCAGGTAGTAATCGAAAAACACCGAACGCTCGGCATCGGCACACAGCACCCGGGTGCAATGCTGGCGATAACGCACATAACGGCCGAGGGTCGCGGTGGTGCCGCCGGTGCCGGGGCTGGAAATCAGCCAGCTCGGCTCGGGGTGCTGCTCGAAGCGCATCTGATGGAAGATCGATTCGGCAATGTTGTTGTTCGCCCGCCAGTCGGTGGCGCGCTCGGCGTAGGTGAACTGATCGATGAAGTGCCCGTCGTGCTCGCGCGCCAGGCGCTCGGACTCGGCGTAGATCTGCGTCGGATCGTCCACCAGATGGCTCTTGCCGCCATAGAAAGCGATCTGCGCGATTTTCTCTTTTGAGGTGGTGGCCGGCATCACCGCAATAAACGGCAGGCCTAGCAAACGGGCGAAGTACGCCTCGGAAATCGCCGTCGAACCGCTGGACGCTTCGATCACCGGCGCGCCGGGTTTGAGCCAGCCGTTACACAATGCGTAGAGGAACAACGAACGCGCCAGACGATGTTTCAGGCTGCCGGTGGGATGGCTCGACTCATCTTTGAAATACAACTCGATGCCTGGCAAACCCGGCAGGGGTAGCGGGATGAGGTGGGTGTCGGCGCTGCGCTGGAAGTCGGCTTCGATGATGCGGATGGCTTCGCGGGCCCACTGTCGATTGTCGCTCATGGTGGTTTTCTCGTTGAGTCGGCCTTGTCGCAAGGCTCAGCCCTGAAGCTTAGGAAAAATCCGACATCGCGCACAGATACAGCTGAGCTTCAATACGTCCGGCAACTGCTAGGCTCAGGTCCGTGCCCACCTTTCGGCTGTAACGGCATATAACAAAAAAGAATATAACTTTTGTTTTAACAACCAACGGTACGGGTTAGGGTGTGCCACCTTTTTGATAATTCGATGGAGAGCGACCTTGCCTCTGCGTAGCACTTTCACGCGTTTCTTTCAGTTGGAAGCTGCCAGCGGTCTGTTGTTGATCGCCGCTGCAGCCCTGGCCCTGATCATTAACAACTCATCGTTGTCGTGGCTCTACAACGGTCTGCTGGACACCCCCGTGGTCGCCCAGATCGGCGCACTTAAAATCGCCAAGCCGCTGCTGCTGTGGATCAACGACGGGCTGATGGCGCTGTTCTTCCTGCTGATCGGCCTGGAAGTGAAGCGCGAAGTCCTCGATGGTCAGCTGTCGAAACCGTCGCAGATCGTACTGCCGGGCGCCGCTGCGATTGGCGGCATGGTCGTACCGGCGCTGCTCTACTGGTTCCTGAACCGCGATAACCCGGCGGCCCTGGCGGGCTGGGCCATTCCGATGGCCACCGACATCGCCTTCGCCCTCGGCGTCCTCGCCCTGCTGGGCAAACGGGTGCCGGTGTCACTGAAGCTGTTCCTGATGACCCTGGCGATCATCGACGACTTGGGCGCCATCATCGTCATCGCAATCTTCTATTCCGGCACCCTGTCGACCCTGTCCCTGGCGCTCGCGGCGGCCTGCATCGTGGCGCTGATCGCGATGAACCGGCTTGGCGTGGTCAAGCTTGGACCGTACATGATCATCGGTTTGATCCTCTGGGTGTGCGTGCTCAAGAGTGGTGTCCATGCAACGCTGGCCGGCGTAACCCTGGCTTTCTGCATCCCGCTGCGCACGAAAAACGCCGAGCCTTCGCCGCTGCTGACCCTGGAACATGCCCTGCACCCGTGGGTGGCCTACGGCATCCTGCCGCTGTTCGCCTTCGCCAACGCCGGCCTGTCCCTGAGCGGCGTGACCGTCGAAAGCTTCACCCACCACGTGCCAATGGGCATCGCCGTCGGCCTGCTGCTGGGCAAGACCCTCGGCGTGTTCGGCCTGACCTGGCTGGCGGTGAAAATCGGCATCGCCGCCCTGCCCCAAGGCGCCAATTGGGGCCAGGTGCTGGGCGTGGCGATACTCTGCGGGATCGGCTTCACCATGAGCCTGTTTGTCGGCTCCCTGGCGTTTGTGCCGGGCGCCAGTGAGTACGCCGGGATGGACCGGATGGGGATTCTGACCGGTTCGATATTGGCGGCGTTGATCGGTTATGCGGTGACGGCGGCGGCGAGTCGCAAGAACGCCGCGCTGCAATCCTGATCGATAGAGACAACGCCCAGCGTCATTCAAGACGCGTCCTGCAGCCACGATCAGCCTCGTTCGTTAACGTCGCACAGCCCGTTTTTTCAGGGTTGTCGACGTACGAACGCAAGGGATGATCACGCTGGTTGGCCTTGTCGCGTTGGTCACATCCTCGAATATCGGCGACAGCTCGCTTTAGCTCCGAGCTCTGAAACAGGCGCGTACTCGCGTGCGCTTGCGGGTTAAGCAACAGGCTGATGGCAGCCTGAGGGGCACATCCTCGGCATTCGCGCACTGAACACCCCAGACACAAAAAACCCCGACCAGTCACCTGATCGGGGTTTTCTTTGGAACCACTTCCGCTTAGTGCGAAACGCGGCTCGTACCATCTACAGTAGCAATCCGCACGCGCTCACCCACGCGGAACACTTCATTTTCCTGAACCTGCTGAACATAGGCGCGCATGCTGCCGTCGTCTTCACGTACGGTGATTTCGACGCCTTGGGTGCGGGTCAGGCCTTCTTCGGTGGCAGAACCGAGCAGGCCGCCGGCGACGGCGCCGATGACAGCAGCAACGATGCTGCCTTTACCGCCGCCGATGGCGCTGCCGCCGACACCGCCGACCACTGCACCCGCAGCGCCGCCAATCGGGGTCTTGGTGCCTTCGATTTTCACCGGACGCAGGGATTCGATGGTGCCCATGCGAACGGTCTGCACACGACGCGCTTCGTCACGGGAATAGGAGTCACCGGTCAAGCTCGATTGGCAGCCAGTGAGCAACATTGCCATCGTGGAAAAGGAAGCAACCAGCAGAACAGACTTACGCATAGCATCAACTCCAAAGGACAGGTGTTCATTAAACTCCGCAGCTTGACGCCTGTCACGACGTGGCCCGGATAAAATTGGTTTGATTCAGGCCAGGTACAGGCGCCTCCACGAACTCAGCACACAGTAGCGGCAAATGGCGGAAGCTGCGCCGCTGAACCAGGAATTGTCATGGATTACTTCATCATTGTCGTCACCACTGTCGCCGGTCTGTACTTCCATGGGTGGTTGTACTTACGGATCAAACGCTGGATGGACCGCGACCTGGCGTTAGCCTTGGCTGGAGACGACGAGCATAAGAAAGTCTTTATGCTCCAGCAACTGGCGAACGCGCAAGCGCAGAAGATCAAGCGTCGGGACCTGCCTCAGTGGCTGGAGGCTGCTGCGGCAGGCTATCCCGGTCGGTAGACTGCTTAGGGTGCCAGACGTTCAAGGATCCAGTCGGCGCCCTGTAAGCGGTAGTTGAGGCGATCGTGCAGACGGCTCGAACGGCCCTGCCAGAATTCGATGCGCTCAGGCAACAGGCGATAGCCGCCCCAGTGCTCGGGGCAATGAGGCTGTGTATCGCTGAAACGTTGCTCGGTGTTCTTGAGCAGCGCTTCCAGTTCGGCGCGATCGGCGATCACGCGGCTTTGCGGTGACGCCCAGGCACCGAGGCGGCTGCCCAGTGGACGGACCTGAAAATAGGCATCGGACTCTTCAGGCGTGACCTTCACCACCCGACCTTCGATGCGCACCTGGCGCTCCAGGGCCGGCCAGAAAAAGGTCATGGCCGCGAACGGATTCACGGCCAGGTGCTGGCCCTTGGCGCTGTCGTAGTTGGTGAAGAACGTGAAGCCGTGTTCGTCCAGGCCTTTGAGCAGCAGAATGCGGCAATGCGGCCGACCGTCCTGGTCGACGGTGGCCAGGGTCATGGCGTTGGCTTCCACCGGCGCCTGTTCGGTTTTCACCGCGTCAGCGAACCACTGATGGAAAAGCGCGAACGGCTCGGCCGGGGCTTGTGCCTCGGTCAGGCCATCTCGGGTGTAGTCGCGACGCATATCAGCCAGGCCCTGGGTCATGGCGCATTCCTTTTGGTTAACGAATCACTTTTTCACAGCATCGGCGGCAACGACTTTCTTTTCAGTTGCAGCAGCTTTGGCCGGCGCGGTCTTTTTAGCCGGCGTTGCAGTCTTGGCCGGTGCCTTTTTGGCGGCGGCTTTCTTGGCCGGCGCTTTTTTCGCGGCAGGCACAGCGGCTTTCTTCGCGGCAGGAGCAGGCGTGACGGGCTTGACCACTGGCTTGACGTCCTGGGCTGCAACCAATTTTACCGGCGCCGGGGCTGGCATGTTGTATTTGCTCAACAGCGCGACCATGGTGTTTTGCGGAGTCACCAACAGTTCCACACGACGGTTCAAGGCACGGCCTTCATTGCTGTCGTTCGCTGCTCGCGGGGCTTCGCCGCCCATGCCGCGCAACATCAGGCGATCACGCTGCAAGCCGCTGAGACGGAAGATCGCCGCCACGGCTTGTGCCCGTTCCTGACTCAATTTTACGTTGGCCGGTGCGGCACCCGAGGTATCGCTGTGACCGAGTACCAGCACGGCAGTCTTCGGATCGACTTCGAGGATTTTCGCCACGCGAGTGAACGGACCCAAGGTGACCGGCAGCAACATGGCCGGACGGTCGGGGTTGAACGAGCCTTCTACCGGCGCAGTCACCACCAGCACGTTTTCACGGCGTTCGAGTTGCAGGTTGCTGTCCTTGATCGCCTCGCGCAAGCGCGGTTCGTAGTCATCGAGCCAGGCCTGGGTCACTTTCGGATCAGGCATCGGCACAACTTTAGCGGTGCTCTGCTCCTTGCCGCCAAACGGCCACCACCATTTGCCACCCGCATCGGCCTCAGCCTTGGCCACTTCGACCGGCTTGGCTTCAGGTTTTACCTCTGGTTTTTTATCGGTCGCTTCATCGGAGCCGAACGGCCAGTACCAATGGCTGGAGCTTTCAGCCTTTACCACCGGGGCCGCAGCGACTGGTTTCACAGGTGCCGGAGCCGGAGCCGGCTGTTTCGCCGCGACTTTATCGGAGGACCCGAACGGCCACCAGCTGCTGCCATCCGAATCATTTTGTGGAGTCTGCGCACAACCGGTAACAGCGACACACAGGGCCAAAGCGAGGGTGGTTTTATTGAGTGACATTGGATATCCACAAAAATGAAATCATAAAAAATCAGGCCGGCATGACCCGGATAAACAGACGCTTGGAAAACATAAAGGCCTTCGGGTTCCGGCCCTGGAACCGTTGAGCGCGTTTTACAGACAAGTGGCCAGTACCCGCGCAAGGTTTTGCGCACGCGGATCCATCAAGACATAAGGCCCCAGTGTATTTGTCACAAAACCGAAGGCAACATCGTGCTCCGGATCAGCAAAACCGATGGAACCGCCAGCGCCCGGATGGCCGAACGCTCGTGGACCAAGGCCGTAAGTGGCGTTGGGGACGTCCGGTTGATCGAGCATGCAACCCAGGCCGAAACGGGTCCGGGTCAGTAACGTCTTGTCTTCGCCAAGGCTGTGTTCGCGGGTCAGCTCATCGAGCATCTCGCTTTCCAGCAGGCTGCCGTCGAGCAGACCGGCGTAGAACCCGGCCAGGCTGCGGGCATTGCCGTGGCCATTGGCCGCCGGTTGCTGCATGCGCCGCCACTCGGGTTTGTTGGTGCTGGTCAGGACCGACGGCGGGTTGGTGAACGCTCGCGTGGTCATGGCCGTCGGTTCGCGCATCGTCACTTGCAGCAAGCGTTGGGCCGCGGCATCGCCGACGTTGCCCTTGCCACGGGCGATGTGCGCCACGCGATGGAATTCTTCATCCGCCAGACCGACGTGGAAATCCAGCCCCAGCGGTTTGGCGACTCGGGCCACGATCGACTCGCCCGGCCCACGTCCGTCGGCCCGACGCAGCAACTCACCGACCAGCCAGCCATAGGTGATCGCGGCATAACCATGACCGGTGCCCGGCGTCCACCACGGCGCTTCGGCCGCCAGGGCGTCGACCATGGTGTGCCACTCGTAAAGCGCCTCGGGAGCCAGCAACTCGCGCAGCGCCGGCAGACCGGCCTGGTGGCAGAGCAATTGACGCAGGGTGACGGATTCCTTGTCGGCGGCGGCGAATTCGGGCCAGTAGCGGGCAACCGGGGCGTCCAGTTGCAGCTTGCCTTCGGCCACCAGTTGCAGGGCCGTGACGGCGGTGAAGGTCTTGGTGCAGGAGAACAGGTTGGCAATGGTGTCGCTGTGCCAGGCCTCATGGCCATCCTTGTCGGCGGTACCGGACCAGAGGTCGACGACAGTTTCGCCACCCACCTGGATGCATAGCGCTGCGCCACGTTCCTGGGGATCGTCGAACAACGCGGCGAACGCCTCACGCACCGCTTCGAACCTGAGTTCGTAATGACCCTGAATCTGCACCCGCTACTCCCTCGGACAATGCTCTACAAAGTGGCCCGCATTGTTCCAGCCATTGATGGTTTTGGGAACAGGGGCGGGCTGGGCGGTCAGTTGGCCCATGGAATTGATCAGATATTTATGGCGCCCTTGCGGACGCCTTCGCGAGCAAGCCCGCTCCCACCTTAGACCGCGTCCGCCTGGTCACTGCGGTCTAAAGTGGGAGCGGGCTTGCTCGCGAAGAACGATAACGCGGTCTCAGGCCTTAATGACCATTCCCGGAATGCCCACCCGCCTGCCCGGTGCCCTTCCCCGGGCCTTTGCCGGCTTCAGCTTTTCGCCCGCCCACGGCATCGTGACTGGCTTTATCCGCTTCAGCCTTGGTCTTCTCGGCCTCTTTACTCAACTGATCAACGGCCGCCAGGTTGCTTTTGCGCACGCTGTCGACAAAGCCCTGAAACGGCAGATCGGTAATGCCGACCAACCCAAAGTGCCCGTTTTCACCATCCAGCAGACGGCCGGTCACCGGTTGATCGAGGTACTGGAACCAGTGCACGCCCACAATCGACGGTTCACTGAGCGCCTGCTTCAGGAAGCTGGCGTACGCCGGGCCGCGGTCTTCTTCCTTGGCCAGTTGCGTCACGCCGCCCCAGAACGGGCCACGGTCGACCGAGCCGAAGTTGAATTCGGTAATCAGCACCGGCTTGTCCAGGCTGCGCAATTTTACGAAGTCGTAACCGTCCTGTGGCTGCAGGGTGTACATGTTGAAGCTCAACACATCGCAATACTGCGCGCAGGATTCCACGGCTTCCGGGGTGCTGATGGCAAAGCGACCGCCCAGCAACAGCTGGTTCGGCGCGTGCCACTTGAGCGAGTCGGAAATGGTTTTGAAGTACGTGTCAGCGAAGACCTTCTGGAAGTATTTGAAGTCGGCTTCGATTTCCGGGTGTTCGGCGCTTGGCAGCGGCGGTACGAAGCCAGGGTCTTCCATCAACTCCCACGCCGGCAGGTCGATGCCCCAGGCTTTGGAAAGGCCTGCCTGATTGCGGTATTTGTCGCGCAGTTGCTTGAGGAACGCGCGTTTGGCCGGCACGTCGGTGGTCATTTTCAAGGTGCCGTAGGCCAGCGCGTAGCGGGCTTTCGGGTCGTCACCGGGACCGGCCCAGGCCAGTTCATTGTCGGCGAAGTAACCGATCAGCCACGGATCGTCGCGATGATCGCGGGCGGCGATGGCCACGGCACGCTCGGTGGCCATGGCGAAACGCGGATCAAACGGGTCGGGCATTCCGCCCCACCAGTCGGTGCCCGTGCTGATGCTGGCGTAATCGCCGACGATCGACAGCGGCAAGGTGTAGGGCACGCGATCAGCGTTGGCCAGTGCCGGGGCGCTCCAGTTGCCGACGGTGTTGAAACCCCAGGCTTGCAGGCGATCCAGGGTGTGGCTGGCCCATCGTTGCTCATCAATCACTGCTGTGCAGGGCTCGGCGGGTTTCTGCTCAGCCGCTTTCGCGACGGTTGCTTCCTCTGCGCCAGTCTTGGCGGCTTCGGCGACACCGGATTCGGCCGTGACAGGCACGACGGGTTGCTCAGCAGCTTTTTCGACCGTTGCCTCAACCGCATCGGCCTTGGCCGCTTCGGCGACACCGGCCTTGGTGTCGCTGCCCAGTGCGCAAGGGGCGCCATACAAACGCTGCAGGTTGGCCCCATAGAAGTCGTACCAGCGACCGGCGTTATAGGCACGGCCCTGATCGACGCCATTGCCGCCACGGTTGTCGCCTTCGCCAAAGTGACTGGCCAGCGGCTCGTCGGGTTTTGGCAGCGACTCGAACATCCACTCGCGGCCGGCGATGTAAGTCTGATTGACGTCCGGGGTAACGGTGTTGACCCCGAGCGAATAAAACGGATGCCCTTCCGGGGTCACGAGGTACCAGCGACCGTCACGTTTCTCGGTGCGGAAAAAGCCGCTGGCCTTGAACGATGGGCCTTTTATCCAGCCACCGAACTTATCCAGCGAAGACTTCTCGCGCTCGGCCAGCCAGGTTTTGGTTTGTTGCTGTTCCTTGGCGGCGGCGCTTTTGAGTTGCTCGTCGCTGCTGACCTTTTCCGGCCATTTGGCTCGAGTCGATTGCCCGAACGCGTCCACCAGCCCGCCATAAACGGCTTGGGTCACGCCCTCGCTGTCCTGCACGCCAAAGCGTTCCAGCAGGATGCTTTGGGCGACTTTCGGCTGATCCATGGACAAGGTCACCGACACCACCTGAGTACGATCCAGTTCACCGGCGCTGCTGGCCAACAGGATGCGTTGACCGTCGACGGTCATCGGCATCGGCGGCCCGGCCTTCATGCCCTGGCTCAGCGGCGAAGTGGCGACCAATGGCACCAGCAGGGTCTGCGCAGGACCGGCCGGCAGGTCGACGCGACTGATCAGCGTCTTGCCATCGTTGCTCTGGATTTTCACGTAGAGAGTCACGGCCCAGTTCATCGCGCTCTGGATCCTCAGGCTCATCATGCCCGATTGCGACCAGTCCCAGGCACCGGTCTGTGGAGTCAAACGCAGGGTTGGCTGTGCCACGGGGTTGAACGTCACCCGACGGAGCACTTCGCCTTCGGCCGTTTGCTCCGCATTGGATTGCGGCAGGCTGGCGTCCTGAGTCGCCACCTGGACCACGTCGGCGGGGCGCACAAAGTTGAACAGCGTCTGCTGGCCTGCGGGAGCGGCCAACAAGGGCGTTGCGAACAGCAGGGCAAATACGGCGGGCAAGGAACGGCGAATCATGAGAACGAAATTCTCCCTAACGACCTCAATGGGCCAATGGAAAAGCGATGGCAGAGAGATAGACAACGCGGCGAGCGGATTTGCCCACCGCTGTATCAGGAAATTTCTCGTCGGAATGGCGGCAACGCATTGAGGATCGCTTTGCCATAGCGCTGGGTGACCAGGCGACGGTCGAGCAAGGTGATGGTGCCGCGGTCTTCTTCGGTACGCAGCAAGCGACCGCAGGCCTGGACCAGTTTCAGCGAAGCGTCCGGCACGGAGATTTCCATGAACGGATTGCCGCCACGGGCTTCGATCCATTCGGCCAGTGCCGCTTCGACCGGATCATCGGGCACCGAGAACGGAATCTTCGCGATGACCACGTGCTCGCAGTACGCCCCCGGCAAATCGACCCCTTCAGCGAAGCTCGCCAGGCCGAACAACACGCTGGAATCACCGCCATCGACCCGCGCCTTGTGCTTGTTCAGGGTTTCCTGTTTCGACAGGTTGCCTTGAATGAACACTTGCTTGCGCCAGTCGCGGTCAAGGCCGTCGAACACGTCCTGCATCTGTTTGCGCGAGGAGAACAGCACCAGCGTGCCGCGCGAACCTTCAACCAGTTGCGGCAGGTCTCGGATGATCGCTGCCGTGTGGGCCGGCGCATCACGCGGGTCGGCTTTCAGGTCCGGCACTCGCAGCACACCGGCGTCGGCGTGATGGAACGGGCTCGGGACCACGGCGGTCACGGCTTTTTTCGGCAGGCCGGCACGCATGCGGAAACGGTCGAAGGTGCCCAGCGCCGTCAGCGTCGCCGAGGTCACCAGTGCGCCATAAGCGACGTTCCACAAATTACGACGGAGCATTTCCGCCGCGAGGATCGGGCTGGCGTTGACCTCGATGTCAAACAGCGAACCGCTTTCGGCCAGGGTCAGCCAACGGGCCATGGGCGGGTTGTCTTCCGGGTCTTCAGCGGTAAACGCGACCCACAATTCCCAGTTGCCCGACGAGCGCGACAACAGGCTGCCGAACAACGGATACCACTCTTCGGCCTGGTTGCTGGCGATGCCGATGTTGACCTCGCCGTCCATGCCTTCCTTGAGCAGTTCGGTGAGCCGGGTGAACAGGTCGGTGAGACGGGCGAAGCCTTTCTTCAGCTCGACGCCCATTTCGCGCATGTGCTCGGGAATCACCCCGCCGACGAAACGGTGACGCGGCCGTTCACGGCCCTCGACGTCTTCGCCGGGTTTGAAATCGGCGACCTGTTCGCAGGCAGAGAACATGAACTGTTGCTGGGTCTTGATCTCACGGGCCAGCTCCGGCACCTGTTCGATCAACTTGCCCAGATCGCCCGGCAGCGGGTGCTGGGCAAGCAATTTGGTGAGGTTCTTGGCGGTGGTTTCCAGCCAGTCGGCGGTGGAACGCAGGCGCGTGTAGTGAGCGAAGTGGCCGATGGCCTTGTCCGGCAGGTGGTGACCTTCGTCGAACACATAGATGGTGTCGCGCGGGTCCGGCAGAACCGCACCGCCGCCCAATGCCAGGTCGGCCAGGACCATGTCGTGGTTGGTGACGATGACGTCCACCTTGCCCATGCCTTCGCGGGCCTTGTAGAAGGCGCACTGGCCAAAGTTCGGGCAATGACGGTTGGTGCACTGGCTGTGATCGGTGGTCAGGCGCGCCCAATCGGCGTCTTCCAGGGCGGTGGACCAACTGTCGCGGTCGCCGTCCCATTTATTGCCGGCGAGTTTCTCGATCATGCTGGTGAACAGCTTCTGACTGGCCTCATCGACCTCGATCTTGAAGCCTTCCTCTTCGAACAGCTGCGCAGTGGCGGTTTGTGCGTGACCTTCCTGGAGCAACATGTCGAGCTTGGACAGGCACATGTAGCGCCCACGCCCTTTGGCCAGGGCAAAGCTGAAATTCAGCCCGCTGTTGCGCATCAGGTCGGGCAGATCCTTGTAGACGATCTGTTCTTGCAGGGCCACGGTGGCGGTGGCGATCACCAGGCGTTTGCCAGCGGCTTTCGCGGTCGGGATCGCCGCCAGGCTGTAGGCCACGGTCTTGCCGGTACCGGTGCCGGCTTCCACCGCGACAATCGCGGGGTCGCCACTGCGCCGGCCTTCGTCGTCGGTGTCGATGTCACCGAGGACCTTGGCAATTTCGGCGATCATCAGGCGTTGGCCGTAGCGCGGCTTGAGGCTCTTGGCTTCGAGAAAACGCGAATAGGCGCCCTGGATCGTGGTTTTGAGTTCGGTGCTGATCATGGATTGTCGGGCGCAAAAAACGCTGGATAAATTTTCAGTGGTTCGGTTCGGCCGCTATCATACCCCGCTAATTAATCCCGCGCAGAACGGAGTACCTCAATGACACCTTTTGGCATCGTTTACACCCTGCATGTCCTGTCCGCCCTGGTGTGGGTCGGCGGCATGTTTTTCGCCTGGATGGTCTTGCGTCCTGCGGCGATGAAGGCGCTGGAAGGCCCGGCCCGGTTGAAGCTGTGGGTAGAAGTGTTTCAAGGTTTTTTCCGCTGGGTCTGGATCGCGGTGGTGTTGTTGCCGGTCAGCGGCGTGGGCATGATCCATCTGCAATACGCCGGTTTTGAAAGCGCGCCGCGTTATGTGCAGGTGATGATGGGGTTGTATGTGGTGATGACGGCGCTGTTTATCCGGATTCAAGCGTTGCTGTTGCCGGAATTGCGCGCAGCGGTGACGGCGCAGGACTGGCCGACGGGAGCTGCGGTGCTGGGGAGGATTCGCAAGCTGGTGGGGATAAATCTGATCGTTGGGTTGGTGTTGGTAGCGATTGCCGCCGCGCGGCCGATGCTTTAAAGCTGCGCGGACTTTGTGGCTAGAGGGCTTTGTGGCGAGGGGACAAGTCCCCACGCCACAGCCCGATTATCGGTCGTTCTTACAATCGTTGTACGGTCACCGAACCCGCCGCACCCGCAGGCCCCGGTTGGCCGTCAGTGCCAGGTTTGCCGCTCTTGCCACCATCGGCCTTGTAAACGATGCAACCCTTGGCCTTGCCTCCCGCCCCCGGCTTACCGCCAGGACCGGCCAGACCACCCGCGCCGCCCGCCACTTGAACCTTGATCTGCTCCGCCGGGTAATCACGCGGCACTTCCAGCCTGACCAGCGCACCCGGCGCACCCGGCTGTCCATCGCTGCCATTGCTGCCATCGGCCCCGCGACCGGCCTGGCCCCAGGTGCATCCCGGTGCCTGGCCGTTGGCGCCATCGAGGCCGACAAAACCCGGTGCCCCTGCGCCACCGCGTGCGTCAACCCACAACTGCGGAGCATTCAGTGCCTTGATCTGAACATTCAGATTGCGCCCCGAGCGAGCCGCCTTGAGGTAAGTGCCCGGTGCGCCGCGAGCGGTGATCTGGCTGCCTTCGGAGAGTTCGGCACGGTTGATCTTCAACTCCAGGGCATTTTCGCTCGGCACGATGGCGATCCGCGCTTCACGCCCCAGGTGCAATTCGCCCACGGTGACTTCGGTCACATTCGAGGGAATCAGCAAGGTGCCGTAATCAGCCACTTCCAGGCGTTCCAGCTGCAAGGTACTGGCAGTGTTGGGCAGGCGCATCAGCGAGTTGGTTTCGACGCTGACCACTTGGGCACAGGCGAGCGGGCTGATGAGAGCGGCGAGCAGACAGAGTTTACGCATGGGATGCCTTTGGTACGGCAGGAGCCGGAATGGTTTGCAGGTGGAAAACACCGAAAAAGACAATCTTCAAGCGATCACGCCAAGGGTGGGCGCGACCTCTGAGGCTGCGCAAACAGAACAGCGCCTCAAGAAGATGAAGGCACGCCAACAGGCCGCCGGCCAGATTGACCAACAGGTGCAGCGGATTGACAAACGGTGTCATCAGATTAACCAGCACCACCAGCCAGAACAGCAGGGTCAACAGCTTACCCAGCGCCCAAAACACCTTCATACGCTCCTCCGTTGAGAATTATTCTTTGCGCGCACAGTAACGGCTTCCACGCGGGATAAGCCAGAGGGCAACGGAAAATTCTTCATGAAGGCCGCCGAATGGCTGTCGGAACAACCGCAATGATTGCCCGACGGCTCTATCACGCGGCTCAGCGATTGATGTGCAACTCTACGCGTCGGTTTTTCGCCCGCCCTTCGTCTGTTTCGTTATCGGCCACGGGCTGACTTTCGCCCCGGCCTTCGCTGGTGAGTTTGTTCGGCGCCAGGCCCATGCCCAACAAGTAAGCCGCCACGCTGCTGGCGCGCCGTTCCGAGAGCGCCTGGTTATAGGTGTCCGACCCCACACTGTCGGTATGACCGATCACTTTGATGCTGACCACATCGGCGCTCTGCAGTTTAGGCACGAACGAATCCAGCTGACTTTGCGCCGAGGGCGTCAGGTCAGATTTATTGAACGCAAACAACACATCGCCCGCATCGCTCAGGGTGATGACTTCAGATTGTGCAGGCTCAGCGGGTTTCACACTGGCCGGGTATTGCGGCAGCGGACAACCATGATGTTCGACCGGAGTGTTGGCCGGCGTATCCGGGCAGCGATCACGTCGATCGAAGACCCCGTCCTCGTCTTCGTCGCCGTCCTGGGCGTAACAGATCAAGCCGCCGGTCAAGATGCCCAATGCCGCTCCGCCCGCCGCCCAACCGCTACTCTCCAGCGCGCCCAGACCTCCACCGACCAGACCGCCGATAACGCTGCAGATTGGCCAGGTTCGTTGATTGAGGGGGGCAGTGCCATCGCTGTGAGTCGCGCAACCGGTCAACAGGCTGCCAAGCAGCAGAACCGGCAAGAGGGTCCTTGGGATCAGGCACATGGTTGAAAGCTCCTGTGTTACCGGCAGATGCCGGTCACACAGGAGTAAAGACCCGCATCCGCGACTGCACAAGCCGCGGAGCGGAAGGGACTCAACGCTCGATTTTGATTTCGGTACGACGGTTCAACGCACGGCCGTCAGCGGTTTTGTTATCGGCAACAGGTTGGCTTTCACCGGCACCGGTCACCGACACGAAGCTGCTGCGAGGCACACCACTCTGGACGAGGTACTCAACCACCGAGTGCGCGCGACGATCAGACAGTTTCTGGTTGTAGGCATCGCTGCCCACGCTGTCGGTATGGCCGGTTACGGTCAGGCGTGCGGTGGACGATTCCTGTTTCAAGCGAGAGGCGACTTTGTCGAGTACCTGCTTGTCGGAAGGAGTGAGTGTGGCTTTGTCGAACTGGAAGTGAACATCGCGGATGACGATGGTTTCTTCCTTGACCACAACCGCCTCTTCAACCACTGGTGCAGGGACTGGTGGTGGGCAACCATCGGCATCGACCTTCACGCCTCTAGGCGTACCCGGGCACTTGTCGCGGCTGTCCGGCACGCCATCGCCGTCTTCGTCGCCATCACCGTGAACCCAGCAATAGGCAGCGGCGGTACCGCCGACCAGCAGCGCGCCATACCCTGCCCATGCCGAGCTCTCGGTCGCGCCGAGACCCGCACCGATCACACCACCGACTGCCGCACAGGTCGGCCAGTCGGTTTTCTGCAAACCTGCGCAACCAGTCAACACACTGGTTAGCAGAACCAAGGGTAATGCTGTCCGAACTATGCTCATCTAGTTTTCTCCTGAGGGATCGGCTTAGAACCGATTCAGGGAGTAAAGACCCGAGTTTTAATCTCCGCCAGCAATAGGCCATGCCTGTTTTTATCCCGTGTTCACGGGCGATCGGCACTTTTGCCGCTAAGCCGCTCTATATCTGGGCGTTTGGGCAGGCTAGTCTTGGCGCTCTGATTGAGGAACTTCGATGATTGCAGGTATTTCTTCGCGCACGCCGCAACAGGCGCTGGCCGCTTTGCTGGATCGTTACGCCCCGCTGCGCCTGTTGCTGATCGGCGCCAGTGAGTTTCCCGCGCTTGAAGCGTTCAAGCTGGCGCACCCGGACACCTGCGTTGCCCATGCGGCGCCCGGCCCCTTGCCGGCCGAGCTGGCGGCGCGCCGCTTTGATCTGGCGCTGGTGGTCGATTGCCTCGAACACTTGCCCAAGCGTGACGGTCTGAACTTGCTCGGCGGGATCCGCAACCTCAATGCCAGTCGCATTGCGGTGCTTGCGGACTTGCCCGCCAGTGGCTGGCAGGAGACGGATTTCTTCTCCCTGGCCCTGCAAGCCAGCGAACGTTTCCAGCGCGACGATCAGGTGTTGACCCTGTTCACCTACGATCTGCTTGACTACAAACAAGTGCCCGACTGGCTCAACTCACGGTTTTGGGCCAATCCGGAAAACTTCGGGAAATATTGGTGGTAACGCAATGAGTACATCCATTTGCCCTTGCGGCAGCGGCAACCCGCTCGATGCCTGCTGCGGTCATTACCATGCCGGTCACCCGGCCCCCTGCGCCGAAGCCTTGATGCGCTCGCGCTACAGCGCTTATGTAATGGGCCTGATCGATTATCTGGTGGCGACCACCCTGCCCGCGCAACAAGCGGGCCTGGATCGACAGTCCATCAGCGACTGGAGCGCCCAAAGCACCTGGCTGGGTCTTGAGGTGGAAAGCTCCGAGGTGTTCGGCGGTCAGCCAGAACACGCGTTCGTGACGTTCACCGCTCGCTGGCACGACGGCAACGGCGAACACAGCCACCGCGAGCGTTCGTCGTTCGTGCAGAACGCCGGCCACTGGTACTTCATCGACCCCACCGTGCCACTCAAGGCCGGACGCAACGATGCCTGCCCTTGCGCCAGCGGGCAGAAGTTCAAGAAGTGCTGCGCGGGGTATTTCGGCGCGTGAGATGACGCAAAAGATCGTCCGATCGCGGCCCGAGCCTTCGGCAGCTCCTACGCGTACACACTGCAGGAGCTGCCGAAGGCTGCGATCTTTTGGGGCTAGACTGGTGCTCAAGGGAGAAACATCACCATGACTACCCGACGACGCGTCTTACATACACTCACCCTGCTCCTGTGTCTCGGGCTCGGTGGTTGCGCGTCCTGGTTCAGCGAGGATGAGCCGGAACCCGCGGTGCACCTGGTCAAGGTCGAAGTCGTCCAGGCCAAACTGATGCAGCAGCGTTTCATGCTGTACTTTCGTGTCGACAATCCCCGTGACAGCGACCTGACGGTGCGCGGCCTCGAATACCGGATTCATCTGGGTGACATGCTGCTGACCGAGGGTGAGCACGAGCACTGGTTTACGATCAGCCCCAAACGCAGCGGGTATTTCAAGGTGCCGATCCGCACCAACCTGTGGCCCAAGGTGCGGGACCTGGTGAAGATGCTGAAAAAAACCGATCAACCCGTCCCCTATCGGCTGGAAGGTGAGCTGGAAACCGGTGTGTTCATCGCGCACTACGTGCACCTGGCGCGCAAAGGCGTGATAATCCCCGCCGATTTAATTCCGGAGCACACCCGATGACCCAGCAACCCCACGTCCATGGCCCTGACTGCAACCACGATCATGACCATCACGACCACCATGATCACGACCATGGCCATGTTCACGGCCCGAACTGCGGCCACGCGCACCAGGAACCGGTACGCAACGCCCTGAAGGATGTCGGCCGCAACGATCCTTGCCCATGCGGCAACGGCAAGAAATTCAAGAAGTGCCACGGCGCTTGATGGGTTAACCCCATTCTTCTGTACGAGCCGGCTTGCTGGCGATCGGATCGACGCGGTGTTTCAGATTGACCGCGTTATCGTTCATCGCCAGCAAGCCGGCTCCTACAGGTCGGCGTTCAGGATCTGCACCGTGCTGACAACCGTGGCGTACTCGCCCTGCAGATTCCCCAGCGACATGGCGTGCACGTCCTCGGCAGAACGGGCATTACCAAAGTAATCCGCCTTGTCGAACGTAAAACACGCATCCTCCGCCACCCACGTCTCAAACCCCAGGTTCCCGGCCGTTCGCGCCGTGGACTCCACCGAGTTGTTGGTCGCAACGCCAACAATGATCAACTGATCGATCCCCGCCTCGCGCAACTTCGCCTCCAACCCCGTCGCACAAAACGCATCCGGCACCTGTTTCTGAATCAGCTGCTCGCCGGCCAATGGCTGGAACCGCTCCTGAAACTCCACGCCCGATTGCTGCGGCCAGAACACCGAGTCCGGCGAACGGGACAGGTGCTGGACGTGAATCACCGACCGCCCGGTTCGACGCCAAAGCCCCAGTAGCTCGAGAATCCGCGCCTCGGCCTGAGGATTGTTTCGCCGGCCGAGCCTGGGCTCCAAAATGCCTTTTTGTTGATCGATGATGATCAGTGCCGCGTTGGTCTTGAGCTCCATGCCGACTTTTCTCACGCAAGGTCATTGAATTTCACGCACTTCAGCATCACCTCCTCCTACAGGCAAGCTCTCGATCGCAAACAGGACGACCTGACGCCCGCGGTTGCTGTCCATCCCTTACGACGTCTCTTGATGTGGAGTACTTCATGATCGACCTGTATTACTGGACCACCCCCAATGGCCACAAAATCTCGATTTTCCTGGAAGAAGCCGGACTGCCTTACAACGTGCACCCGATCAACATCAGCCAGAACGAACAGTTCCAGCCGCACTTCCTGAAAATCTCGCCGAACAACAGAATCCCGGCGATCGTCGATCATGAGCCCGCCGATGGCGGGGAACCTTTGTCGCTGTTCGAGTCCGGGGCGATTCTGCTTTACCTGGCGGAAAAGACCGGCAAATTCCTGCCCAAAGACCTGCGCGGTCGCCAGCAGGCGCTGCAATGGCTGTTCTGGCAGATGGGCGGGCTGGGGCCGATGGCCGGGCAGAATCATCACTTCAGCCAGTTCGCGCCGGAGAAAATCCCTTACGCGATCAAGCGCTACATCGACGAAACGGCGCGCCTTTACGGCGTACTCGACAAGCAACTGGCGAACAATGAGTTTGTCGCCGGCAACGAATACAGCATTGCCGACATGGCGATCTACCCGTGGATCGTTTCCCACAAGTGGCAGAGCCAGAACCTCGAAGATTTCCCGAATGTGCTGCGCTGGTTCAACCACATCCAGAATCGGCCGGCGACGGTGAAGGCGTATGCACTCGCGGCGAAGGTCAACCCACCTAAAGCCAGCTGAAATTGACGCCAAACCTGTAGGAGCCGGCTTGCTGGCGATAGCGGTCTGACATTCAATATTTATGTCGACTGTTACACCGCTATCGCCAGCGAGCCGGCTCCTACAGGTTCTGTGTCCACCTGGCGAAAGCTGCGATCATCGCTCGTTCGGCAGACAAATCCTGAAATAACCCCATACCCCGCTTGCGCGGCCACCTCCTGCTCTCTAACGTAGCGCCTTTATTGCGCCTCTACCCCCGCAGGAGCTTTGCCATGGCCTCGCCAGCCCTTACACATTTTCTTCCCCGGTTCGGCGTTGCCGCAGCAGTGGCCGGTGTTTTGAGCCTGACCGGATGTCAGACCTGGAACACTCAGGACACCCTCCCGCCGACCACCGGCGTGCAGCCGCTCAAGGGTCTGGCGCAGAACGTTTCGGTGCGCCGCAATGCCATGGGCATGCCGTTGATTGAAAGCAGCACGTTCCACGACGCACTGTTCACCCTCGGTTACGTGCACGCGAGCGACCGCATCACGCAAATGGTCACCCTGCGGCTGCTGGCCCAAGGTCGTTTGTCGGAGATGTCCGGTTCGGACCTGCTGGACGCCGACCGCTACATGCGCGCCGTCAACCTGAAGAAAAGCGCCGGCGAGTTGTACAAGGCGTCGTCGCCGCGCCTCAAACGCTTCTTCGAAGTCTATGCCCGCGGGGTCAACGCCTACCTGTTCCGCTACCGCGACAAACTCCCGGCAGACCTCGCGGCCACCGGCTACAAACCCGAGTACTGGAAACCGGAAGACTCAGCGCTGATTTTCTGCCTGCTGAATTTCAGCCAATCGGCGAACCTGCCCGAGGAAATTTCCTCGCTGGTGCTGGCCCAATCGGTCACCACCGACAAACTCCCGTGGCTGACACCCTCCGCCCCCGACGAAAAACTGCCGGTGGCCGAAGCCGAAAAACTTCAGGGCCTCAAGCTCAACGGGACGATTCCAGGCCTCGCCGAAATCAGCAAGGCCACCGGCCAACTGTCCGACCTGAATCTGCTGGGCGCCACGTCATCGAACAACTGGGCGATCGCCCCGCAACGCAGCCGCAGCGGCAAAAGCCTGCTGGCCAGCGACAGCCATGGTCCGCTGGGCGTTCCGTCGTTGTTCAGTTACGTGCAGATTCGTACGCCGAAATACCAAGCGTCCGGCGTGACCATCGCCGGTTTGCCGATGGTGCTGGGCGGCTTCAACGGCAAAGTGGCGTGGAGCATGACCTCGGTCATGGGCGACAACCAGGACCTGTTCCTGGAAAAGATCAAACGCCAGGGCAACGGGCTTTCCTACGAAGTCGGTGGCAAATGGCAGCCGGCTATCGTTCGCAACGAAACCTATTTCGTCAAAGGCCAGCGGCCGATTCGCGAAGCGGTGTACGAAACCCGCCACGGACCGCTGCTCAACAGCGCCAAAGGCACAGCGCTGGATAACGGCCTGGGTTTGGCATTGCAGACGCCGAACTTCACCGATGACAAATCACTGGACGCTTTTTTCGACCTGTCCCGTGCGCAGAACGTCGAGAAAGCCTCGGACGCCAGCCGTGAAATCCGCGCGATCACGCTGAACCTGGTCTTCGCCGACGCCAGCAACATCGGCTGGCAAGTCACCGGCCGTTACCCGAACCGCCGTGAAGGCGAAGGCCTGCTGCCGTCGCCGGGCTGGGAAGGTCGTTACGACTGGGACGGTTACGCCGACCCGATGCTGCACCCGTACGATCAGGACCCGGCGCAAGGCTGGCTCGGCACCGCCAACCAGCGGGTCATTCCCCATGGCTACGGCATGCAGCTGTCCAATTCCTGGTCGGCACCGGAGCGTGGCGAACGCATGGCCGAACTGGCTGGTGTGGGCAAACACGACACGCGCAGTGTGATCGCGATGCAATACGATCAGACCACTACGTTCGCCGCCAAACTGAAAAAGATGTTTGAAGCACCGGGCATGGCCCAGCCGCTGAAGCAGGCTATCGAGGCACTGCCGGTCGCTGATCGCGGCAAGGCTCAGGAAGCGTTGACCCGCCTGAAGGCGTTCGACGGCAAACTCGCCCCGACCTCCGCCGATGCGGCGATTTACGAGTTGTTCCTGCAAGAAAGCACGAAGCAAATCTTCCTCGACGAACTGGGCCCGGAAAGCAGCCCGGCGTGGAAAGCCTTTATCGCCAACGGCAAGTTGTCCTACGCGGCCCAGGCCGATCACCTGCTGGGCCGTGAAGACAGCCCATTCTGGGATGACGCGCGCACACCGCAGAAAGAAGACAAACCGACGATTCTTGCCCGCAGCCTTGCAGCCGCCATTACTGCCGGCGACAGCCAGTTGGGTGGCGATCACAAAGCCTGGCAGTGGGGCAAACTGCACCGTTATGAGTGGAAGAATGCCAGCGGCCAGACCGTTCGCGGTCCGCTCGCGGCCGGTGGCGATCACACCACGTTGAACACCTCGGCATTCGCCTGGGGCCAGGATTTCAACACCACGCTGGCGCCGGCCATGCGCTTCATCGTCGACTTCGGCCAGGCCGAACCGCTGATGGGCCAGAACGGCACCGGTCAGTCCGGCAATCCTGCCAGCCCGAACTACCTCAACGGCGTGGAGCCCTGGCTCAAGGGGCAATACGTGAGTTTGCCGATGCAACCGCAGAATTACGACAAGGTGTACGGGACCAAGCGATTGACGCTGACACCCGGCAAGTAAGGGGCACCACCGTCCAATGTGGGAGCGGGCTTGCTCGCGAAAGCGGTGTGTCAGTCAACGATGATATTGGCTGACACACCGCTTTCGCGAGCAAGCCCGCTCCCACATTGGAATGTCATTTTCCTGTGAAATATCGATAGAACTTCTGACCTCGCCCAAACCTCATAGCTAACAAGTCCCTCCATTTTGGTAACGACATGGAACTTGTTATCGCGCGCCCCGAAGGTTTGTACTGCCCCGCAGGCGATTTCTACATCGACCCGTGGCGGCCGGTCGAGCGTTCGGTCATCACCCACGCCCACGGCGACCATGCCCGAGGCGGCAACCAGCACTATCTGGCGGCCGCGCCCGGCGAAGGGATTTTACGCGCGCGACTGGGCCAGGACATCAACCTGCAAACCCTGGCCTATGGCGAACGACTGCTGCACCACGGCGTCACCCTGAGTTTCCATCCCGCCGGCCATGTGCTCGGCTCGGCACAGGTGCGCCTGGAATACGGTGGCGAAGTCTGGGTCGCCTCGGGGGATTACAAGATCGAGCCCGATGGCACCTGCGCCCCCTTTGAGCCGGTGCGCTGCCACACCTTCATCACCGAATCGACGTTTGGCCTGCCGATCTATCGCTGGCAGCCCCAGGCGCAGGTGTTCGCCGAGATCAATCAGTGGTGGCAGGCCAACGCCGCCGAAGACAAGGCCAGCGTGCTGTTTTGCTATTCCTTCGGCAAAGCGCAGCGGATTCTCCACGGCATCGACGCCAGCATCGGCCCCATTCTGGTGCACGGTGCCGTCGAGCCGCTCAACCGGGTGTATCGCGAAAGTGGCGTTTATTTACCGCCGACGATCTACGCCGGCGATGTACAAAAGAGTGACCCGATGATGCGCAAGGCGCTCATCCTGGCCCCGCCTTCCGCTGGCGGCAGCACCTGGATGCGCCGTTTCGGTGACTACAGCGATGGCTTTGCCAGCGGCTGGATGCGTTTGCGCGGCACGCGGCGGCGACGTGGTGTCGACCGTGGCTTCGTGCTATCCGACCACGCCGACTGGCCGGGCCTGCTTTGGGCCATCGAGCAGACCGGCACCGAACGCGTGATGGTCACCCACGGTTCGGTGGCGGTCCTGGTGCGCCATTTGCGCGAACAAGGTCTCGACGCCCAAGAGTTCACCACCGAATACGGCGATGATGAAGAAGACATCGCAACCACCGAACCCGAGAGCGCCGAGGTGCTGCCATGAAGGCTTTCGCCGAGTTGTACGCGGAACTGGATGCCACGACCTCGAGCAACGCCAAACTGGCGGCGATGCAACACTACTTCGCCCAGGCCGTGCCGGAAGACGCCGCATGGGCGGTGTACTTTCTGTCCGGCGGACGCCCTCGCCAACTGGTGCCGGTGCGCATCCTGCATGAACTCGCCGTGGCGTATTCCGGCCTGTCGCCGTGGTTGTTCGAGGAGAGTTATCAGGCGGTCGGCGATCTGGCGGAAACAATCTCGCTGGTGCTGCCCGAAACACCCCACAGTTCCACCGACGGATTGGCGGTGTGGATCGAAGAAAAACTGCTGCCGTTGCGCGGCGAATCTCCCCAAGTGCTCGCCGAACAACTGCCCGGACTCTGGTCGCAACTGGACCGCCCCAGCCTGATGCTCTGCATCAAACTGATCACCGGCAGTTTGCGCGTCGGTGTCTCAAAATTGTTGGTGACCCGCGCCTTGGCGGCCATGGCGCAGCTCGACAGTAAACGCGTGGCCCAGCGGCTGGTGGGTTACACCGACCTGTCCAATCGCCCGAGCGCGGCCAGCTACCTGAAGCTGATTGCCGCCGAATCGTCGGATGAACATGCTCGGCGCGGCGGTCAGCCGTATCCGTTTTTCCTGGCTCATGCACTGTCGCAACCGGTCGAACAGTTCGAAGGGTTGCTCGGCCCGGCCAGCCACTGGCAAGTGGAATGGAAGTGGGATGGCATCCGCGCCCAAGTGGTCAAGCGCGACGGCCGACTGTGGATCTGGTCACGCGGTGAAGAGCTGGTCAGCGAACGCTTTCCGGAACTCGACAGCCTGGTCCATGGCCTGCCCGACGGCACGGTGATCGACGGTGAAATCGTGGCCTGGAAAACCGCACCAAGGGACACCGAAGATGCCTTCGATCCACTGGCGCCAACGCCGCCCGCGGTGCAACCGTTCGCCCTGCTGCAACAGCGGATCGGCCGAAAATCCCTGGGCAAGAAAATTCTCGATGACGTGCCGGTGGTTGTCCTCGCCTACGACTTGCTGGAATGGGCGGGCGAAGACTGGCGCAACCAGCCACAAGCCAAGCGTCGCACCCAACTGGAGCACGTCATCGCCCACTGCAACAACCCGGTGTTACTGCCCTCCCCGGTGCTCACCGGGGAGGACTGGTTCGACCTCGCCCGCCAACGCGAAGCCTCCCGCAGCCTGGGCGTCGAGGGCATGATGCTCAAGTCCCGCGACGCGTTGTATGGCGTGGGTCGCACCAAGGACATGGGCGTCTGGTGGAAATGGAAAGTCGACCCGTTCAGCGTCGACGCGGTGCTGATCTACGCGCAGCGCGGGCATGGCCGCCGGGCCAGTCTCTACAGCGATTACACCTTCGCCGTGTGGGACGGCCCGCCCGACGCCAGCGAACGTACCCTGGTGCCGTTCGCCAAGGCCTATTCGGGGCTCACCGACGCAGAAATGCGCCAGGTCGACAGCATCGTGCGCAAGACTACAGTGGAGAAATTCGGGCCAGTCATCAGCGTGAAACCGAGCCTGGTATTTGAATTGGGGTTTGAGGGGATTGCTCTGTCCAAACGGCACAAGAGCGGTATCGCGGTGCGGTTTCCCAGAATGCTTCGGTGGCGGCAGGACAAGACTGTTGAGGAGGCTGACAATCTCGCGACCCTGCAGGATCTGCTCGGCTGACCCGCTCTCCTGCAGGCGCCGGCTTGCTGGCGATGAACGATAACACGGTCACTCTGAACCACCGTGCCGGCCTGATCGCCAGCAAGCCGGCTCCTACAACGCGGGGTGCACGCTCAATACTGGTGCAGCCATTTACCGATGCCCGTTTTCGTGCATAAATCCCGTCCAGCCATTTCCTGAACCACCTTTTAAACGCTTGTTCGGCACTCTGGTTCGGAAATTGCTACTTTCATTAGGTCTTACGCTTTCCAGTAACAATAATTCTGCGCCACAAGCGCTCATATTGGTTCTTAGGGATTGAATAATGAAAAAAGCATTGCTGACCCTTTCTGCACTGGCGTTGTGCATGGCTGCTGGCTCCGCGCTGGCCAAGGAATACAAGGAACTGCGTTTTGGCGTTGACCCTTCCTACGCACCGTTCGAGTCGAAAGCGGCCGACGGTAGCCTGGTGGGCTTCGACATCGATCTGGGGAACGCGATCTGCGCCGAGCTGAAGGTCAAGTGCAAATGGGTCGAAAGCGATTTCGACGGCATGATTCCGGGCCTGAAGGCCAATAAATTCGACGGTGTGATCTCTTCGATGACCGTCACCCCGGCCCGCGAAAAAGTCATCGATTTCTCCAGCGAGCTGTTCTCCGGCCCAACCGCTTACGTGTTCAAGAAAGGTTCCGGCCTGAGCGAAGACGTCGCGTCCCTGAAGGGCAAGACCGTTGGCTACGAGCAAGGCACCATTCAGGAAGCCTACGCCAAGGCCGTGCTGGACAAGGCTGGCGTGAAAACCCAGGCCTATCAGAACCAGGACCAGGTGTATTCGGACCTGATGTCCGGTCGCCTCGATGCGGCGATCCAGGACATGCTGCAAGCCGAACTGGGCTTTTTGAAGTCGCCTAAAGGCGAAGGCTACGAAGTCAGCAAGCCGGTCGACAGCGAATTGCTGCCAGCCAAAACAGCTATCGGTATCTCTAAAGGTAACAAAGACCTCAAGGCACTTTTGGATAAAGGTATCAAAGCGTTACACGACGATGGCACCTACGCCACCATTCAGAAGAAACACTTTGGCGATCTGAATCTGTACAGCGGCAAATAATGCCCGGCGCCCATCTCGCGATGGGCGCTTTTTTCATCCGATCAGGTTGCTGATTTATGTTCGAAACTCTCTTGCAAAATCTGGGGCTCTCAGCCTTCAGCCTCAAGGGCTTCGGTCCGTTGCTGATGGAAGGCACCTGGATGACCATCAAATTATCGGCGTTGTCGCTGCTGGTGGCCGTGTTGCTCGGCCTGCTCGGCGCCAGTGCCAAGCTGTCAAAAGTCAAACTGGTGCGCGTGCCGGCGCAGGTCTACACCACGCTGATTCGCGGCGTGCCGGACCTGGTGCTGATGCTGCTGATCTTCTACAGCCTGCAGACCTGGTTGACGTCGTTCACCGATTTCATGGAATGGGAATACATCGAGATCAACCCGTTCAGCGCCGGGGTCATCACCCTGGGCTTCATTTACGGCGCGTACTTCACCGAAACCTTTCGTGGCGCGATTCTCGCAGTACCGCGGGGCCAGGTCGAAGCGGCCACCGCCTATGGCCTCAAGCGTGGCCAGCGGTTCTGGATCGTGGTGTTCCCGCAGATGATGCGTTTCGCCCTGCCGGGCATCGGCAACAATTGGATGGTGATGCTCAAGGCCACCGCGCTGGTGTCGATCATCGGCCTCGCCGACCTGGTCAAGGCCGCGCAGGACGCCGGCAAAAGCAGCTATCAACTGTTCTACTTCCTGGTGCTGGCCGCGTTGATCTACCTGCTGATCACCAGTGCATCCAACGTTATCCTGCGCTGGCTTGAACGCCGCTACGCCGCCGGCTCCCGGGAGGCCGTACGATGATCGAACTCCTGCAGGAATACTGGAAACCTTTCCTCTATACCGACGGTTACAACATCACCGGCCTGGCCATGACCCTGTGGCTGCTCAGTGCGTCAATCTTCATCGGTTTCGTGGTGTCGATCCCGCTGTCCATCGCCCGGGTATCGCCGCATTTCTACATTCGCTGGCCAGTGCAGTTCTACACTTACCTGTTCCGCGGGACGCCGCTGTATATCCAGCTGCTGATTTGCTACACCGGCATCTACAGCCTGGCCGCCGTGCGGGAACAGCCGATACTCGATGCATTCTTTCGCGATGCGATGAACTGCACCATCCTGGCGTTCGCCCTGAACACCTGCGCCTACACCACGGAGATTTTCGCCGGGGCGATTCGCAGCATGGCCCATGGTGAAGTCGAAGCGGCCAAGGCCTACGGTCTGACCGGCTGGAAGCTGTATGCCTACGTGATCATGCCGTCGGCGCTGCGTCGCTCGTTGCCTTATTACAGCAACGAAGTGATTCTGATGCTGCACTCGACCACCGTGGCGTTCACCGCGACCATCCCGGACATCCTGAAAGTCGCGCGGGACGCCAACTCGGCGACCTTCCTGACCTTCCAGTCGTTCGGCATCGCCGCGCTGATCTACCTGACCGTTACCTTTGCGCTGGTCGGCCTGTTCCGCCTCGCCGAACGCCGATGGCTGGCGTTCCTCGGGCCGACCCACTAGGACTTCTTGCAAATGCGCCACCAGATACATGACTTGCTGGCCCCGCTGCCGGGGACCGCGCGACAGATTCACAGCTTCCACTTCGGCCCGACGGCAGCCCAAGGCAAGATCTACATCCAGGCGTCGCTGCACGCCGATGAAATGCCCGGCATGCTGGTCGCCTGGCACCTCAAGCAGCGCCTGGCGGAGCTTGAAGCCGGCGGTCGGCTGCGCAGCGAAATCGTGCTGGTGCCGGTGGCCAATCCGGTCGGCCTCGAACAAGTGCTGATGGATGTGCCGCTGGGCCGCTACGAGCTCGAAAGCGGGCAGAACTTCAACCGCTGGTTCGTCGATCTGAGCGAAGAAGTCGGCAACGAAATCGAAGGTCAGCTCGGCGACAATCCGCAGCGCAACCTCGAACTGATCCGCAGCAGCCTGCGTCAGGCACTGACGCGACAGACCGCCAGCACTCAACTGCAATCCCAGCGCCTGATCCTGCAACGACTGGCCTGTGATGCGGACATGGTGCTGGACCTGCATTGCGATTTCGAAGCGGTCGCGCACCTCTACACCACGCCCGAGGCCTGGCCTCAGGTCGAACCGCTGGCCCGCTATATCGGTGCCGAAGCCAGCCTGTTGGCCACCGACTCCGGCGGCCAGTCGTTCGACGAGTGCTTCACCCTGCTCTGGTGGCAGTTGAAGGAGCGTTTCGGCGAGCATTTCGACATTCCGCCGGGGAGTTTTTCGGTGACCGTCGAATTGCGCGGCCAGGGTGACGTCAATCATCCACTGGCCAGCCTCGACTGCCAGGCGTTGCTCGATTACCTGACTCACTTCGGCGCGATTGCCGGTGAGCCGGCGCCCCTGCCGGAACTGCCGTATCCCGCCACGCCACTGGCCGCCGTCGAACCGGTGGCCACGCCCGTGGGCGGTTTGCTGGTGTTCACCGCGCTGCCGGGGGAATACCTCGAAGCCGGGCAACGGGTCGCCGAAATCATCGACCCGATCACTGATCGCGTCACCCCCATTCACTGCACCGTCGCCGGGCTGATGTACGCCCGCTCGCTGCGGCGCATGGCCACTGCCGGCATGGTGATCGCCCACGTCGCGGGCACCGAAGCCTATCGCAGCGGCTACCTACTTTCGCCTTGAGGATGCATGCCCCATGTACAAACTGACCATCGAAGGCCTGCATAAAAGCTATGGCGATCATCATGTGCTCAAAGGCGTTTCACTCAAGGCCAACACCGGCGACGTCATCAGTCTGATCGGCGCCAGCGGCTCGGGTAAGAGTACCTTTCTGCGCTGCATCAACTTTCTCGAACAGCCCAACGACGGCGTCATGACCCTGGACGGTCAGAACATCCGCATGATCAAGGATCGCCACGGCATGCACGTGGCCAACCCCGATGAATTGCAAAAAATCCGCACGCGCCTGGCCATGGTATTCCAGCACTTCAACCTGTGGAGCCACATGACCGTGCTGGAAAACATCACCATGGCCCCGCGCCGGGTGCTGGGTTGCAGCAAGCAGGAAGCCGAAGACCGCGCCCGTCGTTATCTCGACAAGGTCGGCCTGGACGCACGCGTGGCGGACCAGTACCCGGCGTTTCTGTCCGGTGGTCAGCAGCAGCGGGTCGCCATTGCCCGAGCGCTGGCCATGGAACCGGAAGTCATGCTGTTCGACGAACCGACCTCGGCACTCGACCCGGAACTGGTCGGTGAAGTGCTCAGGGTGATCCAGGGCCTCGCTGAAGAAGGCCGAACCATGATCATGGTGACTCACGAAATGAGTTTCGCCCGCAAAGTGTCGAGCCAGGTGTTGTTTCTACACCAGGGGCTGGTCGAGGAAGAAGGCGCACCGGAAGACGTGCTGGGCAATCCGAAGAGCGAACGGTTGAAGCAGTTCCTCAGCGGTAACCTCAAGTAACACGCCCGCCTTTGCAGGAGCCGACTTGCTGGCGATGGTGTTTCAGTCGACGACAATGCGTCTAATAACGCCATCGCCAGCAAGCCGGCGCCTGCAAATCAAAATATCTGACTGGCCATTCAATTAAAGCTAAACAACCGGCGCGGGAGGTGGCTCATCCGGCAGGGTCGGCTCACCGGGTTCGGTCGGTTGTTCGTTGGGGGTATCGGGATCAGGCTGACCGGGAATGCCCCCCGCCATGCTGATTGGCGGATGTGCCAACAAGGACCAGGCCAAAACGCCAACCTGATTGGGCTCAAGCCTTGCCAGTTCGGCACTTATTCGCGGGTCGATCTTCATATAGCACTCCTGAGCGATGGCCCGATCCGCCTTGCGCGGATCGGAGCAGTACACTCCATAGAGTGTACGCTCGCTCAGGAATTCCCACGGTTTGTCAGACGGTTGACTCAGGTGCGTGGCAGCGTTACGCCGCGCTGGCCCTGATACTTGCCGCCACGGTCCTTGTAGGACACTTCGCATTCTTCGTCGGATTCAAGGAACAGCATCTGCGCCACGCCTTCGTTGGCGTAGATTTTCGCCGGCAGGTTGGTGGTGTTCGAGAATTCCAGGGTCACGTGACCCTCCCACTCAGGCTCGAGCGGGGTGACGTTGACGATGATGCCGCAACGGGCGTAGGTGCTTTTGCCCAGGCAGATGGTCAATACGTTGCGCGGAATACGGAAATATTCGACGGTGCTGGCCAGGGCGAAAGAGTTTGGCGGGATGATGCAGACGTCGCTGTGGATGTCGACGAAGCTGCCGGCATCGAAATTTTTCGGGTCGACGATGGCCGAGTTGATGTTGGTGAACACCTTGAAATGATTGGTGCAACGAACGTCGTAGCCGTAACTCGACACCCCGTAGGAGATCACACGGCTATCGTCGCTGCCGCGCACCTGGCGCTCGACGAACGGTTCGATCATGCCGTGCTCTTGCGCCATGCGGCGAATCCACTTGTCCGATTTGATGCTCATGGCGGGTGTCCTGAATAGCGAGGTGGAAAAAATCTGTCCGGCATCTTACCGGGCGCGCGCTTCGGGTTCAAAGACCGTGGCGCAATTCTCGCCGATCCCCCGTAAATTCCGGAGCTTCCCCGCAATACGATGCACCGTCAGTCATGAAAACAGAGAAACCTTTGCAGGAAGCATTGGCACGTTCCGGAAAAAGGGTTAAGGTGGCGCCACTGTGCTGCTTGTGTCACTGAGAATCTCTACACGATATGTTGAATTTCGATCCAACCATCTACAAGAATTTTTCCTGCTCTTTGCACTCAGTCTCGGCCAGGGTTCTTCCTGCGTCGCAGTTATCTTTGTTCAAGGAGTTACACCATGTCTAATCGCCAAACTGGTACCGTTAAGTGGTTCAACGATGAAAAAGGCTTCGGCTTCATCACTCCACAATCCGGTGACGACCTGTTCGTTCACTTCAAAGCTATCCAATCCGACGGCTTCAAAAGCCTGAAAGAAGGCCAACAGGTTTCTTTCATCGCTACCCGCGGTCAGAAAGGCATGCAAGCTGAAGAAGTTCAAGTTATCTAACTTGTACTTGCTTTAGTAAAAAGCCCCGCCCTCAAAAGCGGGGCTTTTTTGTGCCTGTGTGTTTTTGCCGGGCAAAAAAGATCGCAGCCTTCGGCAGCTCCTACAGAATTTACGTCAATCTTTGTAGGAGCTGCCGAAGGCTGCGATCTTTTGCGTTTTAACGTCTTACCAGGCCACTCCGAATCCTGCGGTGTAACGGGTCTTGTCCAGATCGGCATCGTCAGTACCGCTGATGATATCTCGCTCGGCCTTCAGGTTAAGCGACGCCCACTCGGTCACTTTGTAGCGCAAGCCCATTTCGGCATCGAGCGCATAATCCGCCACGCCCGACAACGGCTTGCCCACTTCGCCATTGGTGAAGAACTCCACCTTCTTGCCGATCAGGTAGCGGTTGTAATCCCATTTCATCGCCAGGGAATAGAAGTTCTCCTTGCTGCCGTCGTCGAACTCGTAGTCCGTGCGGTTGACCAGCGAGCCCAGCGAGAATGCGCCCAGCTCGTCATCCCAGAACTGGTAACCCGGACCGGTACCGACCGTGCGCTGACGGGAGAGCTCTTCAACCTTGTCGCGCTTGTAGACCGCGCGCCCCTGCCAGAACCATTTCTCGGTCAGGAAGCGGTCGAGGGAGTACTCGCCCCGCCAGTTGTCGCTGGTGACCACGTCATCCTGGAATTCGCGGTTGTACTCGCCTTCCGCGATATGCCGCCATCTGCCATGACGTGCCGTGGTCTTGAAGTCGATGTCGTAGTCGTCGGTATCTTTTTCCGCCCGCTGGTAATCCAGCGCCGCATCGATATTTCCTTTCCAGACCAGATCTTCGACGATCGGTTTGGGCTTGAGAATCTGCTGGATACTCGCCAGCTCGACCGTCTTCGGTGCCTCGCCGTTTTCCAGCGTCACCTTGCCGTCGTCTGCCGCGTGCAGCGACTTGGCCTTCTCGCCTTTGTAGGTTTCCTGCTTGACCAGCAACTCCTGATCGCTCTCCAGGGTTTTGACCTGCTTCCAGTCGATAGGCACCGCGCCGGCGTACTCGGTCTGAATCAACAGTTTGCCGCCATCGAACAGCGTGATCTTGCCGCTCAGTTTGTCACCGTTCTTCAACCAGACAGTATCGGCGAGCAAAGGCGTGGAAGCGCTAAAGACAGCGAGGCACAGCAGGGTTCTGGACACCATAAGCAAATACAGGCTCAAGTTTGCGAAAAAAGTCGGCATTATCCGAAGGAATAAGACCCTAGCATGGAGTGACACGCCTATTTCCATGGAGTTCACTCCTGCAGGAACGGGCTTGCTCGCGATAAACTTGAAATTGACGCGTTTTCCAGACCCTCTCCGTCATCGTTAACGCCCATCGCGAGTGAGCTCGCTCCTACAGGACCCCGGATGTGACCGACCCAACCACCGAAACAGAAAGTGCCGCGCAAATCCGACGCACGGCGCTTTATCTGACCCTGGCCCAGGTGCCCGAGGGCAAAGTCGTGAGTTATGGTCAACTTGCCGAGCTGGCAGGACTTGGCCGCGCGGCGCGCTGGGTCGGTCGGACCCTGAGCCAGTTGCCCGGCGACACCAAATTGCCTTGGCACCGCGTGCTCGGCGCCGGTGGCCGGATCAGCCTGCCGGTGGGCAGTCCTTCAGGGGATGAGCAGCGCGCGCGACTTCGCTCCGAAGGCATCAGTGTCCTGAACAATCGTGTTGATATTCGGCGCCATGGCTGGCGCCCGGTAGAGCACAGCGGTTAGAGTGCGCGCTTTGTTTCCGTAATCTTGAGGCAGACTTCAGCCCATGCCCCGTAAAACCTGGCGCGCCGCGCTCGCCGCCTATGCCAGCCCTTCAACACTTGTGCTGTTGTTGCTTGGTTTCGCCGCCGGCCTGCCCTACATGCTGGTGTTTTCGACACTTTCGGTCTGGTTGCGTGAAGCCGGTGTGGCTCGCGAAACCATCGGCTATGCAAGCCTGATCGGCCTGGCCTACGCCTTCAAATGGGTCTGGTCGCCGCTACTCGACCAATGGCGCCTGCCTTTGCTCGGCAAGCTCGGTCGCCGACGCTCGTGGCTGGTGCTTTCCCAGGCACTGGTAATCCTCGGCCTGATCGGGATGGGTTTCTGCGACCCGCAAAAACATCTGTCCTGGCTGATCGCCATTGCCGTGGTCGTTGCCTTCGCCTCGGCGACGCAGGACATCGCGGTCGACGCCTATCGCCTGGAAATCGCCGACGACACCCGCCAGGCCGCCCTCGCTGCCAGTTACATGTCGGGCTATCGGATCGCGGCGCTGCTGGCCACTGCCGGCGCCCTGTTCTTTGCCGAAGGCTTCGGCTCCACCGGTTTCAACTACAAGCATTCGGCATGGGCCGGCACTTACCTGCTGTTCGGCGCCCTGATGGTTCCGGCGTTGCTCACCTCGTTTTTCATGCGAGAACCGCCGGTTCCGTTGCGCACGCAACTGCAGGCCGGGCGCTACAGTTTTGTGCATCAACTGGCCTCAGTGTTCGTGCTGATCGTGCTGCTGGTTTCCGTGCCGGCCATGTTCACTCAGCTCTACAACACCGATTTCGCCAGTGTGCTGTTCGGAGGCGTGAGCCTGCTCGACCTGCTGCTCGAAGACCGCGCCTTCCTGCGGGCGATTCTCTACACCACGCTCACCGCGCTGTGCCTTTCGGCCATGGGCCGCCGTGGCCTCGCGCCGGTGCTGACCCCGATCAACGACTTCATTCTGCGTTACCGCTGGCAGGCGCTATTGCTGCTCGGACTGATCGCCACGTATCGGATGTCGGATACGGTGATGGGCGTGATGGCCAACGTTTTCTATATCGACCAGGGCTTCACCAAGGATCAGATTGCCAGCGTCAGCAAAATCTTCGGCCTGATCATGACCCTGGTCGGCGCCGGCATGGGCGGCCTGCTGATCGTGCGCTTTGGCATCCTGCCGATTCTGTTCATCGGCGGCGTAACGTCCGCCAGCACCAACCTGCTGTTCCTGATGCTCGCCGACATGGGCGCCAACCTGAACATGCTGATCCTGACCATCTCCCTGGACAACTTCAGCTCGGGCCTGGCGACCTCGGCGTTCGTCGCCTATCTGTCGAGCCTGACCAACCTCAAGTTCTCGGCCACCCAATATGCCCTGCTCAGCTCGATCATGCTCCTGCTGCCACGTCTGATCGGCGGCTATTCCGGGGTCATGGTGGAAAAGTTCGGCTATCACAATTTCTTCCTGATCACCGCGTTGCTAGGCGTTCCGACACTGCTGTTGATCGCTTTGCACTGGTTCCAGGAGAACCGCCGCGAAGGCCCGACACCGACGCCAGAACCGGTACCGACCCAGGTCGCGGAAGAATCGTAGGACGCTTCGCCGAGGGCGTGGAGAATCCCGCCCTCGAGCCACACCACCGACCGCGCGCCTGTACGTCAGCAGATCTCGCCCGTACAATGCTCCGTCATTTCTCGTCATCAGCAACCGACAACGGCCAACCATGCGCACCAGTCAATTTTTGCTCGCCACACAGAAAGAAACGCCTTCCGACGCGGTCGTGATCAGCCACCAGCTGATGCTGCGCGCCGGCATGATCCGCAAACTCGCCTCGGGCCTGTATACCTGGCTGCCGATGGGCTTGCGAGTGATGCGCAAGGTCGAAGCCGTCGTTCGTGAAGAAATGAACGCCGCGGGCTCTCTCGAAGTGTTGATGCCGAGTACTCAACCGGCTGAGCTGTGGCAGGAATCCGGTCGTTGGGAAGAATACGGCCCTGAACTGCTGCGCTTCAAGGATCGCCACGGTCGCGACTTCTGCGCCGGCCCGACCCACGAAGAAGTGATCACCGACCTGATGCGCAACGAGCTGAGCAGCTACAAACAGCTGCCGATCAACCTGTATCAGATCCAGACCAAATTCCGTGACGAAATCCGCCCACGCTTCGGTTTGATGCGCGGCCGCGAGTTCATCATGAAGGACGCCTATTCGTTCCACGCTGACCAGCCTTCGCTGCAGGTCACCTACGACCGCATGCACCAGGCGTACTGCAACGTGTTCACCCGTCTGGGCCTGAAATTCCGTCCTGTTGAGGCCGACAACGGCTCCATCGGCGGCGCCGGCTCCCACGAGTTCCATGTACTGGCCGAATCCGGCGAAGACGACATCGTCTTCAGCAACGGTTCCGACTACGCCGCGAACATCGAGAAGGCCGAAGCCGTGCCACGGGAAACCTCCCGTCCGGCACCGGCTGAAGAGCTGCGCCTGGTCGACACGCCAGAGACCAAAACCATCGCCGCGCTGGTGGAAAAATTCAATCTGCCAATTGAAAAGACCATCAAGACCCTGGTGGTGCACGCTGAAGAGAAAGGCAAGCTGATTGCCCTGATCATCCGTGGCGACCACGAGCTGAACGAAATCAAGGCCGCCAACCAGCCAGGCGTTGCCAGCCCGCTGGTCATGGCTTCCGAAAGCGAATTGCGTGACGCGATTGGCGCCGGCGCCGGCTCTCTCGGCCCGTTGAACCTGCCGCTGCCGATCATCATCGACCGTTCCGTCGAGCTGATGAGCGACTTCGGTATCGGCGCGAACATCGACGACAAGCACTACTTCGGCGTGAACTGGGAGCGTGACCTGCCGGTTCCGACCGTTGCCGACCTGCGTAACGTCGTGTCTGGCGACCCTAGCCCTGACGGCAAAGGCACCCTGGAAATCAAGCGCGGCATCGAAGTCGGGCACATCTTCCAGCTGGGTAACAAGTACAGCAAAGCGATGAAGTGCGAAGTGCTGGGCGAAAACGGCAAGCCGGTCACCCTGGAAATGGGTTGCTACGGCATTGGCGTTTCCCGCGTAGTGGCCGCCGCCATCGAGCAGAACAACGACGAGAACGGGATCATCTGGAGCGACACGCTGGCGCCGTTCCAGGTTGCCCTGGTGCCACTGCGCTATGAAACCGAGCAGGTTCGCGAAGCCACCGACAAGCTGTATGCAGAACTGACTGCGGCCGGCTTCGAAGTGCTGCTGGACGATCGCGACAAGAAAACCAGCCCGGGCATCAAGTTCGCGGACATGGAGCTGATCGGCATTCCTCACCGGATCGTGGTCAGTGACCGCGGCCTCGCCGAAGGCAATCTGGAATACAAGAGCCGCACCGAGCCCGAGGCGCAAGCGCTGCCGGTCGCTGACGTGCTGTCCTTCCTCCAGGCCCGTATCCGCCGCTGACACCAGATAGAGAAGTCATGTTCAAGCGAAACACCTTAGGCCTCGGTGGTGCTGCCCTGTGCGGCACCCTGCTGGTCAGCGGCTGTGCCAATCACATGTCGCAACGCAGCGAGCACGAGGAACGTGTCGAGCGCAAATTGCTCGACCACAGCCTGCAGATCGATGTCGGTGAGCCCAAGGTGCTTGAGCTGCCGCAACGCCGGGTGAAAATCCACGAGCAGAAAACCTTCGAAGTCACCGAGTTCGAAGTCACGCGGCATTACGATCGCTACACGCCTTATCAACCCTGGCGGGAGATCTACGAGATCCCGTTGGGCGCGGTGGCCGTGGTGGCCGGTGTCGGCGCGAACGTGGTCAACGTGTTCGCCCTCGGCAACTTGCCGGATAGCGTGACCAAGGACTGGTTCAGTTACGGTTTCGCCGGGCTCAACCCGTTCATGAACGCGCCGTCTCACGGCCGTGCGCAGCAGAACCTCGCGGGCATCGACGAAGTCCAGCTCGACAAGCGTACGGAATACTCGAGCCTGCCGTGGAGCGAGCGCCCGGTTGAGGTCAAGGCCGGCAAGGAAACGTTCGAGCTGACCACTGACAAAAACGGTGTGTTGCGCCTGAACCTGCTGGACAGCCCGTTCGCCGAACATGACATCAATCACCTCAGCCGGCTGCTGATCAAGGTCGAAGACGGTCAGGACGATGTGCACAGCGACTCGTCCCTGGCGGTCAGCAGCTCGTTGCGCGGCAAACTGCTCGAAGCCCACGGGCTGATCTACGACGATCTTGAAGACGACGAAGTGAGCCAGTGGGTGCACCGGGTCAAACGTCTGTCGGAGCTGGGTCTGGAAGAAGAAGCCAGTGAGCTGGAACAGAGCCTGATTGAGCTGACGCGCAACGATCCGGAGCTGCAGACTGAATTCCTCAAGTCATTGACCAAGGATGCCGGGCGGCTGGTGGCGGATCCAGGACCGAATTAATAGCTTCGTCGCAACGCCGCCTTCGCGAGCAAGCCCGCTCCCACAGTTGACCGAGTTGTTAAGGTGAACGCGATCTAAT
>NZ_BDAG01000028.1 GCF_002091715.1 Pseudomonas migulae NBRC 103157
CCGACTCAATCCGTTCATCGTGATCACCCTGGTCTCCGTTGGCCTGGCACTGCTGGCCGGCATGCCGCCGTCCGGGGTGGTCGGTGCGTACGAGGCCGGTGTCGGTAAAACCCTGGGGCACATCGCGCTGGTGGTGGCGCTGGGCACGATGCTCGGCAAGATGATGGCCGAGTCCGGCGGCGCCGAGCAGGTGGCGCGGACCCTGATCGACCGTTTCGGCGAGAAGAACGCGCACTGGGCGATGGTCTGCATCGCCTTCCTGGTCGGGTTGCCGTTGTTCTTCGAGGTCGGTTTTGTGTTGCTGGTGCCGATCGCCTTTACCGTGGCGCGGCGCGTCGGCGTGTCGATCCTGATGGTCGGTTTGCCAATGGTCGCCGGGCTCTCGGTGGTGCATGCGCTGGTGCCGCCGCACCCGGCGGCGATGCTGGCGGTGCAGGTCTATCAGGCGTCGGTGGGGCAGACGTTGATGTACGCGATTTTGATCGGCATTCCGACGGCGATCATCGCCGGGCCGCTGTACGCCAAGTTCATCGTGCCGCGCATTCAGTTGCCGGCGGAAAACCCGCTGGAACGGCAGTTCCTCGAGCGTGAACCGCGCGACAGCCTGCCGGGTTTCGGCATCACCATGGCGACCATTCTGTTGCCGGTGGTGCTGATGCTGATCGGCGGGTGGGCCAACCTGATTTCCACGCCGGGCAGCGGTTTCAATCAGTTTCTGTTGTTCATCGGCAACTCGGTGATCGCGCTGTTGCTGGCGACCTTGCTGAGTTTCTGGACCCTCGGTATCGCCCAGGGTTTCAACCGCGAATCGATCCTCAAGTTCACCAACGAATGCCTGGCACCCACCGCCAGCATCACCTTGCTGGTGGGGGCCGGCGGCGGGTTGAACCGGATTCTGGTGGATGCCGGGGTCACTGACCAGATCGTCAGCCTGGCCCACGAATTTCACCTGTCGCCGCTGCTCATGGGCTGGTTGTTCGCCGCGCTGATGCGCATCGCCACCGGGTCGGCGACCGTGGCCATGACCACGGCGTCGGGCATCGTGGCGCCGGTGGCCATTGGTCTGGGCTATCCGCATCCGGAGTTGCTGGTGCTGGCGACCGGCGCCGGGTCGGTGATCTTTTCCCACGTCAACGACGGCGGCTTCTGGTTGATCAAGGAATACTTCAACATGAGCGTCGCCCAGACCTTCAAGACCTGGACCGTGCTGGAGACCATCATTTCGGTGGTCGCCTTCGCGTTGACCGTGGGTCTTTCTTACCTGATTTAACCGGAGCCACCTGCCATGGACATCCTCTATCAGATCCGCGCCCGTCAGGATTCCTTCAGCGCCGGCGAAGGACGCATCGCTCGGCTGATGCTCGACGACGTAGGATTTGCCTCTGCCGCCAGCCTCGACGAGCTGGCGCTGAGAGCGGAAGTCAGCACCGCCACGCTGTCGCGCTTCGCCCGCACCGTGGGTTGCCGCGATTTGCGCGACTTGCGTCTGCAACTGGCTCAGGCCAGCGGCGTCGGCAGCCGCTTTCTCGACCCGGCGGGCACACCCGATCAGTCGGCGTTCTACGGGCAGATCGTCGGTGATATCGAGTCCACTTTGCGCCAGCATCTGTCGGCATTCGACGAGTCGCGTTTCGCTGATGCAGTGAAACTGCTGGGCAAGGCGCGGATGATTCATGCGTTCGGCATGGGCGGTTGCTCGACCTTGTGCAGCGATGAACTGCAGGTGCGGCTGGTGCGATTCGGCTACCCGATTTCGGCGTGCCACGACCCGGTGATGATGCGCGTCACCGCTGCCAGCCTCGGCCCCGAACACGCGGTGATTGTTTGCTCGCTGACCGGCATCACCCCTGAGTTACTCGAAGCCATCGAGCTGGCGCGCAGCTACGGTGCACGCATTCTCGCCATCACCCGGGCCGACTCCCCGCTGGCGCAATTGGCCGATGTGTTGCTGCCGCTGCAAGGCGTCGAAACCTCGTTCATCTACAAACCCACAGCGGCGCGCTACGGCATGCTGCTGGCCATCGACGTGCTTGCCACCGAGCTGGCGCTGGCCAATCCTGAAGATAATCAAGAACGTCTGCGGCGGATCAAGCTCGCCCTGGACGATTACCGCGGCGGCGACGATCACTTGCCGCTGGGAGACTGACATGATGTACGACACGCTGATTCGCAACGCCCTGATTATCGATGGCAGCAACACCCCCGGTTACCCCGCCGACGTGGCGATTCTGAACGGTCGCATCGAGCGCATCGGCGACTTGCACGACGCCAGCGCTACCGAAGAAATCGACGCCGCTGGTCGCGTACTGGCGCCGGGTTTCATCGATGTGCACACCCACGACGACACGGTGGTGATCCGCCAGCCGCAGATGCTGCCCAAGCTCAGCCAGGGCGTGACCACTGTCATTGTGGGCAACTGCGGGATTAGCGCTTCGCCAGTGAGTCTCAAAGGTGATCCGCCAGACCCGATGAACCTGCTTGGCACCTCGGCGGCCTTTGTTTATCCGACATTCAGCGACTATCGCGCGGCGGTCGAAGCAGCGAACACCACGCTGAATGTCGCCGCACTGGTGGGGCATACCGCGTTGCGCAGCAATCACCTCGACGACCTGTTCCGCACGGCCACGCCGGATGAAATCAGCGCGATGCGCGAGCAACTGCGCGAAAGCCTTGAAGCGGGCGCGTTGGGTTTATCCACAGGCCTGGCGTACGCCAGTGCCTACTCGGCGTCCACCGATGAAGTGATGCAACTGACCGAAGAACTGACGGCATTCGGTGCGGTGTACACCACCCATTTGCGCAGCGAATTCGAGCCGGTGCTGGAAGCCATGGACGAGGCTTTCCAGATTGGTCGCCACGCGAAATCACCGGTGATCATTTCCCACCTCAAATGTGCCGGCGCGGGTAACTGGGGACGCAGTCCGCAACTGTTGGCATCGCTCGAAGAGGCGGCGAAAACCCACCCGGTGGGCTGCGATTGTTATCCCTACGCGGCGAGTTCTTCGACCCTGGACCTCAAGCAAGTCACCGATGCTCACCGCATCACTATTACCTGGTCGACGCCGCACCCGGAACTGGGCGGTCGCGACCTGATGGACATCGCTGCCGAATGGGGCGTGCCGCTGCTTGATGCCGCTCGTCGACTGCAACCGGCCGGCGCGGTGTACTACGGAATGGATGAGAACGACGTAAGAAGCATCCTCGCGCATCCGTTGTCGATGGTCGGCTCTGACGGACTGCCGGAAGACCCGTTTCCGCATCCGCGCCTGTGGGGCGCATTCCCACGGGTGCTCGGACATTTCAGTCGCGATGTCGGGCTGTTTCCGTTGCACACGGCGGTGCACAAAATGACCGGGTTGTCCGCGGGGCGATTCGGCTTGAAGGAACGGGGCGAAATCCGTGAAGGGCATTGGGCGGATCTGGTGTTGTTTGATCCTGCGACCATTCGCGATGTCGCGGATTTCAATGATCCGCAACGCGCGGCGGAAGGCATCGACGGTGTGTGGGTCAACGGTGTGTTGAGTTACAGCGAAGGCCAGGCGAACGGCAGAAGGGAAGGTCGGTTTCTGGCGCGGGAAGGGGATTTGCGCGCGGGTTTTCATTGATCTTTTGAACTGTTTCACATGGTGGCACATTGCAATTAAAGAAAGCCGTCGCCAAGCCGAAGCGCTGACACTAGCCCAACTACACTCTGGGCCTTTCCAGTCTGGGAGCAACTCCATGAGCTTCGGTAAAACCACCCCGATCCTGCGGATTTTCGACGAAAATAAAGCCGTGGAGTTCTACGTCGACTTCCTCGGTTTCAAGATCGACTGGCAGCACCGTTTCGAGCCGGATTTTCCGCTGTACCTGCAAGTCTCCCGGGGTGAATGCGTGCTGCATTTGTCGGAGCATCACGGTGACAGCACACCCGGTTCGGCGTTGCGCATCGAGACGGATGAGCTGGAGGCGTTTCAGCAGCAATTGCTGGCCAAGGAATACACGTTTTCGCACCCGCAGATTCAGGCAATGCCATGGGGCAGCCAGGACATGACGATTGCCGACCCGTTCGGGAATCGGTTGGTGTTTACCAATGCGATTAGTGTTTGAGACTGGGTTAACACCGAATCACTCGGTTGTTGGTTAGATAGCCTTCGCGAGCAAGCCCGCTCCCACATTGGATCGGCGTCGACCACTTAACCGTGGAACGACGCAGAACAATGTGGGAGCAGGCTTGCTCGCGAATGGACCTTTCACTCACCGCAAAAGTGAATGTCAGACGCGGAAGTGGCTGACCATCATCTGCAACTGATTACCCAACCGTGCGAGTTCAACACTGGATTTAGCGGTTTCATCGCTGGCGGCGGCGGTCTGTTCGGACACGTCGCGTACGTTGATGATGCTGCGGCTGATCTCTTCGGCCACGGCGCTTTGCTGTTCGGCGGCGGCAGCGATCTGCTGGTTCATCGACTGGATGTTGGACACCGTGCGGGTGATGTTTTCCAGTGACACACCGGCCTTGCGGGTCAGGGCGACGCTGCTGTCGGTGAGGGCGCGGCTGTTGTTCATCACCGTCGACACTTGTTGCGTGCCGTTTTGCAGACCGGCCACCAGGCCTTCGATTTCCTCCGTGGATTTTTGCGTGCGCTGGGCCAGGCCACGGACTTCGTCCGCCACCACGGCAAAACCTCGACCGGCTTCACCGGCGCGGGCCGCTTCGATCGCTGCGTTGAGCGCCAGCAGGTTGGTCTGTTCGGCCACGGCCTTGATCACGTCCATGACGCTGCCGATCTTGTCGCTTTCCTGTTGCAGCACGCTCATGGCTTCGGTGGACCGCGCCACCTCGCTGGCCAGGCGTTCGATCTGGGCGATGGCTTCGTTGACCACTTTGTCGCCTTCGCGGGCTTCGCCGTCAGCGGCGGCCGCGGCTTGCGAAGCTTCTTCGGCGTTGCGCGCGACTTCCTGAACGGTGGCGGTCATCTCGTGCATGGCGGTCGCCACCTGATCGGTCTCGATCTTCTGGCTGTTCACGCCGGCGCTGGTTTGCCCGGTCACGGCCGACAGTTCTTCGGCAGCGCTGGCGATCTGGGTCACGCCGTCGCGGATGCCGCTGATCAAGTCGCGCAGAGTCACGCCCATGCGCGCGATGCCTTGCTGCAACACACCGAGTTCGTCGCGGCGAGTCACCTTGACGTCCTGGGACAGGTCGCCGCTGGCGATACGTTCAACCACGGCCAACGTGTCGCGCAGCGGGCCGGTGATCTGACGGGTGATGATCACGGCGGCAATGACGCCCACCAGCAACGCCAGCAAGGTGCTGATCAGTTGCAGGGTGCGCGCTTGTGCGCTTTCGGCGTCACGGCGGTCGAGCTGGATCTGATACAGCTGCTCGCTGAGGGTTACGATGGCGGCGCCCTCATCAGTCATTTCCTTGCGTGCCTGCACCGCATCGCTGCTCGCGGTTTTATAGGCCTGCAAAGCACTGCGGTAATTGCTCAACGCCGTTTCCAGCTGACGCAGGGCGTCCAGCTGCGTGTCGGCGAAATACACATTCAGCTGTTTCAGGCTGGCGATGGCTGCGCCCAGTTGGCCGACGGCTTTCTGCTCGGTCTCGGCGTTGGTGGTCGCGGTGTAGCCACGCACTTCGTAGCGTGCCAGCAGGAACGCTTCCTTGGCGGCCGTGATGGCCTGGAACTGTTCGAAGCGCTGGTCGCTCAGTGGCATTTGCTGCACGTGGGTGCTGATGGCGTTGATCAGCGTGTTGGCAGTTTCCGCGTTGGCACCCATGGTGTCGCGGGCGCTGTTACCGGTGCGGTAGGCGCTGCGCATTTTGTTCAGGGACGTTTTGTAGGCCTCGATGACAGTGCCTTGCTCATTGAGCAGCTTGAGGTTTTCCGGACTCTTGAATTTCACCAGCAGTGCTTGTTGCTGGGCAGAGAATGCGTCAAGGGTGGTCTGCACGTTCTGTGCGGCGGTTTCGTCGCCGTTGGTCAGCATGTATTGCAGGCGAACCACGCGCAGTTTGGTCAGGCCGGCATTGAGCTGGGTGATGTCGCTCATCCAGTTGCTGCGGTCAATCAGGCCGCCCAGGCTTGTCCAGCCAGTCAGGGCGAGGACGCAGGTCAGTGCCAGGACCAGGCCAAACCCCAGGCCCAGTTTCATGTTCACACTGATGTTGCCGAACCAGCTATTCATCAAATTCCTCCAGGAACGTTGCGCTTTAGGTCGTCGGTTGGCTGGAAGATTGTTGTTTTTGGTAGCCAAGGATATGTAGCAGGTCTGTATCGGCAGCAATCACGAGAGCTGAAAGGATTTTGTCGGAGCGATGTGTAACAAGGTTTTGGAGGGCGGTTTAAGCTTTTTTTCACATCGGTTTCACCCCTCGCCAACGCCAGGCTCTCTACCCTCGCGGCATCGAATCAAGTGATGCATGCCGGTGAGGCGGCCTGATGTGGAACTGAGACTGAGTCTGTTCGGGGTAACGCGCTCGATTGATCTGAGCCGTTTTGCCCGCTATCGAAATACTGCGGTGGTGCTGGCCTCCGTGCTGCTGGTGGTTCCGCTGACGGTCTGGCTGTTGCGGCCTGCCGCTGTGCCAGACCTGGCCCACGGCAATGTGGCCGGCGCCCAGGCGTTACTGACCGGTTGGGCCAAGGGCGACCTGATTGTGCTGGTGCGTCATGTCGAGCGCTGCGATCACTCCAAGGCCGCGTGCCTGACTGGCAATGACGGCATTACCGATCGCGCCCGCAGCGTTGCGGTGAGTGTCGGTGCGCAGTTCGAACAGTTGGGGCTGGACAAGGCAGACATCTACAACAGCCCGATGATTCGTACTGCACAGACCGCCAGCTATATGTTCAACAAGGTTGCTGCCAATGAAGACTGGTTGATCAGCTGCAAGGGCACGATGCTGCGCGATGCCCTGGCGCACAAAGTGGCGGGTCGCAATCTGATTCTGGTGACTCACAGCGAATGCATGGCGCAGATTGAGAAAGACCTCAAGTTACCGGCGGCCACCCTAGGCTACGGCGCCTCTTTGTTTATCTCCGCCGCAACACCACAGGTACCGAAAATGCTCGGGTTCATCGAAGCTTCCGACTGGCGCTCGGTGAGCAGCCTGTGAGTATGTCTATGCGCTTTTACTGCCTTAACTTCGGTATTCCGCTGGCCTGCGCAGCCGCGGTTTTCCTGTTGTTCGACATGACAAAAATCGACATCGCGTTCAGCAATCTGTTTTTTGATCCGGTGACCCAGACCTTTCCGCTCGATCAGGTTCACTTCTTTGAAAAGCTCACCCACAAGTGGGCGCGCATCATTCCAAACTGGACCGCTGAAATTGCCTTGATCGGCGCGATGCTGTCGTTTGTCTGGCCGCTGATCAACACGCAAAAGTATCCGCGTCTGAGTCGTTTCCTGGAGCAGAGCAAGGCTGCCCCGGTGCTGCGATTTGCCCACGACCATCGTCGGGATTTTCTGTTTGTGGTGTTCGCGTTTGCCATTTGCACCGGCGTGATTCATTTCCTCAAGTCGCACACCAGCGTGTATTGCCCGATTGAAACGACCCTCTACGGCGGGAAAATTGCCCACATGGAGTGGTACAGCAACTTCCAGCTGTTCAGGGAAGCCGGCGATGGCCGCTGCTGGCCGGGCGGGCACGCTTCGGGCGGGTTCACCATGCTTGCGCTGTACTTTGTTGCTCGCCGTTATCGCTGGCGCTATTCGAAAGCGCTGATGTACGGCTCGCTGCTGCTCGGTTTCGTCTACGGCACGACACGGGTTTTGCAAGGCTGGCACTACATGTCCCATACCTTCTGGGCCGGGATCTTCGTGTGGCTCGCGTGTTTGCTGACCGCGTTGGCGTTTTACGGGCGAGCGCGCCTGGAGCTGCCGGTGCTGCAAAAGCACGAATCGCCGGTGGTTTTAATTCAGTCGACCAGCCTTTCCTGAAGGCAAAAAAAAGCCCGCGGGAGGGCGGGCAAACCGTAGTTTCTTGAATGAGCGAGGGCAATGTACCGGTTGGCGAGGTGCAGGGTGGTGAAGAAAAATTCATGTGGCGCAAAGGCCTTCCACGCTTTTAGCGCTGCGAACGATTATTGGCTTTTTATCCACTCAACAGTAGGTCATACAAAGTGAAACCTTCTGTAGAGTCGTTGGATATGCATTCCCATTCAAAAAAAGCGCTGACCACAACCGAGAGCGCTCAGGACATTGGCGTCAAGATGTAACGTGGAGATGAACAGCATCCGACGCTAAATCCTGTGCGACTCCCCCGACATCACCGTATGCCTGAAATGATGCTACCTAAGCATTACACCCATTGCCCCCGACCGGTCCTGCGATGACCTTGCCGTCAGGTCTGTGATCAACGTCGGTTGCAGCCCTGCGTCGAACGACGCAAACCCCGCCGCCAGGCAGCAAGTCTCGGTCTGAAGACCGCACACCAGCACGCGTTCCACTTGCAAACCGGATAGATAGTCTATGGTTCTGGCGATGGCGCGTAGCCGTGTTTGATGAAAATGCGATCAGCCTGGATCAGGCTTTCATCGTCTGACGCGGGGTGCCAGCCGAGCTGTTTCTGGAAAGATGTCCTGGGCTCGGCTTGGCGTTCCACGGTCGCGACGCTCGGCAGGGTGCCGACAGGAGCAGTGTCGCATGAGTCGTTGTATGTTGACGTGTATTTATTAAATGTCGTCAATTAAATGGCGATTTTTCATGAGTGTTCACCGAGCGACGAGAGATGAGACAAACTATTGACAGTATCCTCTCGATCTCACATTATCGGCGCCGCGTTAGTGGCCTAGCGCCATAAAATCGACGTTGGTACAACAAGCCCCATCCATGATGTTGAACCTTCGAGATTCGGGCGATGTCGCAGTCTCTAGAGTGATGGGCTAAATGCCATCATCCTCGATCAATGATCTACTGAGCTACCGTTTTTGCGGGCGTTACATATGACGTGTCCGTTTGAATCTTCAGGAAGAAACTTCATGCTTGATGGGCGAATACTGGTTACCGGCGGTGCAGGGTTTATTGGGTCACACCTTGTGGAAGCTTTGCTTGGCAAAGGCTACAAGGTTCGCGTATTGGATAATTTGTCGACCGGAAAGGTCGGCAATCTGCCGGTAGGTAATGCCAATCTGAACCTCGTTGTCGGCGATGTGGCGGACGGTGTTGCTGTAGAACAGGCCATGCGTGATTGCACCGCAGTCGTGCATCTGGCGGCGGTGGCCTCGGTACAAGCGTCGGTAGATGATCCGGTCGGCACCCATCAAAGCAACTTCGTCGGCACGCTCAACGTGTGCGAGCACATGTTGAAGTCCGGGATCAAACGCGTGGTATTCGCTTCCAGCGCGGCCATCTATGGCAACAATGGCGAAGGCTCGGCGATTGACGAGGACACCCCCAAGTCCCCGCTCACGCCTTATGCCAGCGACAAACTGGCCAGCGAGTATTACCTGGACTTCTATCGCCGTGAACATGGCCTGGAGCCAGTGATCCTGAGGTTCTTCAATATCTTCGGCCCGCGCCAGGATCCTTCGTCGCCGTACTCCGGCGTGATCAGCATTTTCACCGAGCGGGCCATGGCGCAGCAGCCAGTGGCGATTTTCGGCGATGGCGAACAGACCCGTGATTTCGTTTACGTTGAAGACCTGGTGAGCATTCTCGTGCAAGCAGTGGAAGCGAGCGAGCCGAGCCCCGGCGCGGTGAATGTCGGGCTGGGTCGTTCCACCAGCCTCAACGACCTGATCACCGAGTTGGGGAGCGCCACCAGCAATCCTTTGACGGTGAATTATCAGGCTCCGCGTCAAGGCGACATACGCCATTCGCGCGCCAATAACGCTCGCTTGCTGGAGCGTTTCAAGCTCCCGGCACCGACCTCGATCGGCAACGGTTTAGCGCAGCTTTTACGTAGCTTGTAACCCGCCCGCTCCTCATGTCCGACGTTGAGTAGTATCGGTTCAGTCATTTCAAGAGTGAATTATGGAAATCGTTTTTCGCAGGACGCGTGCCCGCGCGATTGCCAAGCGGCTGCTGGCGGCACTGGCACTTTTCGTGAGCGGACCAGCCGTCCAGGCTTCAGCATTGCCGTCACCTTCCAGCGTGGTTTTTTGGTACGCCGACCAGCCCCCATTGCCCGAGCTGGCTCAGTTCGATTGGGCTGTGGTCGAGCCGGGGCATATGACGGCGAGCGATGTCAAAACCTTGCGCAAGCTGGGCAGCCATCCGTTCGCTTATGTGTCGGTGGGCGAGTTCGATGGCAACAAGGCGGCCATCGACAAGGCGGGGTTGCGTGATGCGGTCAGCCCGGTGCGAAACGACTCCTGGAACAGTCAGGTCATGGACCTCTCCACGCCGGCTTGGCGCGAGTATTTGCTCGGCCGCGCCAAGGCGTTGCAGGCAGAAGGTTATGACGGTCTGTTTCTCGACACCCTCGACAGTTTTCAATTGTTGCCGCAAGCCTCACGGGAAGCGCAACGGGTCGCCCTCGCCAGTCTGCTGCGCGAACTGCACAAGCGTCAGCCGACGCTGAAACTGTTTTTCAATCGCGGATTTGAAGTGTTGCCCGAGCTTGAGGGTGTCGCGGCAGCGGTAGCCTTTGAATCCATGTATGCCGGCTGGGATGCTGCCGCCAAGCGTTATCGTCCGGTGCCGGAGGCCGATCGCCAGTGGCTGCTGGGCGAGTTGCAGCCGTTGCGTGCCAAAGGCATCCCGCTGGTGGCGATCGATTACTTGCCACCTGAGCGTCGTGACGAAGCGCGCAAGCTGGCCAAGCGTCTGCGTGAAGAAGGTTTCATCCCCTTCATCAGTACGCCTGAACTGGACTCGATGGGTATCAGCAACATCGAAGTCCAGCCGCGTCGAATCGCGCTGGTTTATGACCCGCGCGAAGGTGACTTGATCCGCAACGCCGGGCACACACTACTCGGCGGTTTGCTTGAGTACCTCGGTTACCGGGTCGACTACCTGGCCGCCGATGCGCTGCCGGACCATCGTTTCAGTGGCATGTACGCCGGCATCATCACCTGGATGACCAGCGGCCCGCCGCAGGACAGCCCGGCATTCAACCGTTGGCTCGGCAAACGTCTGGACGAGAAAGTGCCGCTGGTGTTTTTCGCCGGTCTGCCCATTGAGGACAAGGTCGTGCTCAAGCGTCTGGGCTTGAATCGCGCGGCGCCCCCGGGCACTCAAGCGTTGACTGTCACCTATCAGGACAAGTCGCTGCTCGGAGCGTTCGAAGCACCGGTGCAACCCCGATCCCGTGACCTGACCGCTGTTTCAGTGCTGCCCAACGGTCCGAAAGCGGCGTTGCTGCTGACCGGTGAAGGTGGTCAGACATTCACCCCGGTGGCAGTGGCCGAGTGGGGCGGTCTGGCCCTTGCGCCCTATATCCTCGAAGTGAACAACGAGCGCAGTCGCTGGATTCTCGATCCGTTCGCGTTCCTGCAAGCCAGCCTGCGTTTGCCGGTACAACCGCGTCCGGATACCACCACGGAAAATGGTCGCCGTATCGCTACCGTGCACATCGATGGCGACGGTTTCCCGTCCCGCGCCGAAGTTCGCGGAACGCCCTACGCCGGCAAACAGGTGCTCGACGACTTCATCAAACCCAATCCATTCCTGACCTCGGTGTCGATCATCGAAGGTGAAATTTCACCGCGGGGGATGTTCCCGTTCCTGGCTCGCGAACTGGAGCCGATTGCGCGTGAGCTGTTTGCCAACCCGAAAGTCGAGGTCGCGACACACACCTTCAGCCATCCGTTTTTCATGCAGCCGGAATTGGCCAGCAAACGCGAGAATTTCAACCCGGAATACGGCTTGAAAATGGCGATACCGGGGTACGACAAAATCGATTTTCGTCGCGAAATATTTGGCTCGCGCGACTACATCAATCAGCAGCTCACCACCCCTGAAAAACCGGTGAAGTTGGTTTTTTGGCCGGGCGATGCGTTGCCGTCGGCGGCGACCATCAAACTGGCCTATGACGCGGGTCTGAAAAACGTCAACGGCTCCGAGACCAAGCTGACCAAGTCCAACCCGTCGCTGACCGGTTTGAATCCACTGTTGCGTCCCACCGAAGGTGGTTTGCAGTACTACGCGCCGATCATCAACGAGAACCTCTACACCAATCTGTGGAAGGGTCCGTATTACGGTTTTCGCGATGTGATCGACACCTTTGAACTGACCGACGGCCCAAGGCGGCTGCGCGGTCTGCACCTGTATTACCACTTCTATTCGAGCACCAAGCAGGCCTCGATCAAGACGATGAACGAGATCTACGGGTACCTGCGCGAGCAGCACCCGATGTCGCTGTGGATGAGTGATTACCTCGATCGTTTGCACGGTCTGTATCAGGCCAGTCTGGCGCAAACGGCCGACGGTGCCTGGCAGGTTCGAGGGATGGACGGGTTGCGTACCTTGCGCCTGGATCCGCAAATGGGCTGGCCGGATCTGCTGCGCTCGCAAGGCATTGCCGGTGTCCGGGATTTGCCGCAGGGGCGCTATGTAGCGTTGAGCAGCGACCACGCGCTGCTGGTCTTGCGTCCTGATCGTGACGACAGACCTTCGCTGGAGGAGGCCAATCTGCCGTTGGTGGACTGGCGTTATCTGGATGACCGTCGGGTGAGCTTTGCGTTCGCCGGACAAGTCGATCTGACCTTCTCGGTGCGTTCGGCAAGCGCCTGTCGGGTTGAAGTGGATGGACAACGTTTCGCGGGCAAGGCATCGGCCGGTCTGTGGACTTTTCAATTACCAATGATGCAGGTGAGTAATGGTCAGCTCCTCTGCGACTAAAACCAAAAGCAGTCGATTGCTCAATCCTTGGGCATTGGCGGTGGTGGCGACCGCCGTCGGTGGTCTGCTGTGGGCGACCTTCCAGCAAGAAGAAGTGTTCCAGCCTGATGGCCGTGAGCCGGATGCCGTCTCGGCCAACTACGCCGAACTGCTGTTGACCGCTCACCCGGATGACGATCACTTGCGTCTGCAATTGGTCGATCTGTTGATCCGCCTCGGCGACTACGCCAAAGCGCGTCAGCACCTGGAAAACTGGCCTGCACCGATACCCGATGTGCAGGCCTATTATCGGCTTGAGCTGGATGCACTGGAGGCTGCGCAGGGTCATGATCCTGCCGTGCAAAAAGCGTTGGTGGAGCGGTTGAAAGGTTTCGATCACCGCCAGTTGCCGGTGCCGCAATTGCAGAACCTGGCCAAACTGGCGCTGGCTCTGCAAGCCCCGGCTTTTGCTGCCAGCGTCTATGACGAAATCGCCAGTCGTGATCCCGGGCAGCGTACCGAGTCCCTTAAATCCGCTGCCCAGTGGTATCTGGCGGGCGAACAACCGGGGCGTGCCGCAGAAATTTACCTTGAGTTGAAAAAGGACAGCCAGCAACCCGCCGAGCGTCTGGAGTACTCGCGACTGGCGTTCAACAGTTTGTTGGCCTCAGGGCAAGGTGATCAGGCGGTGCAAGTGCTCGCCGATGAGCTTGACCAGCTCAAGGATCCGCAGGCTGATGCGGCCTGGCTGGAACAGGGGGTTGATGTCGCCGTTGCCAGCAAACGTTTTGATCTGGCGCAGCAGTTCCTTCAGCGGTGGCGCGTTTTGCAGCCGGATAACCCGAAAATTCTCGAGAAGGATTTCGCTATGCTCCTGGCCCTTGGTGATTTGCCGGGTGCCTGGGAGAGCGGTCAGCAACTGCTGCTGGAACATCCTGATGATCCGTCGTTGCTGGAGCAGATGGCCCACCTTGGCGAATGGCGCGGCGAGAGTGAGGCCGCTCTGGATTACTGGATTCGTTTGCTGAAACTGCGCGAAGACCCGCAAACCCGTGAGCACGCCTGGCGTCTGGCGAGCCAGCAGTTCGACTTTGATCGATCGATCCCGTTGCTGGGCGACATCATGAACCAGCGCGCGTTGACCGACGTTGAACTCGATGCGCTGATCTACGGCCATGAGTCGCGAGGCACTCCGAGTCAGGCCGAAGCCTGGCTGCACGCTTACTTGCGCAAATACCCGAAGCACCGCCTGGCGTGGACGCGATTGCTGCAAAACCTGGAAAATACCGGGCAGTATGCGGTCAAGGCCAAGGTCTATAAGGACTATTCGAAACGCTTTGCGCTGACCACCACCGAGCGCGTCGATTGGGTCGACACCTACCTCAAGCTGTTTGATAACCAGGCCGCGTGGCAGGTGTTGCAGGTCGATAACCGCACGATCACTGATCAGAATTACTGGCGTTCCCGAGCCGCTCTGGCCTGGGACCTGGAACTCGACGAGGAGCTGCGCATTTCCCTGGAGAAAATGCTGGCACTCAAAGGGTCGCTCAACAGCGGCGACGAGAGTCAGTTGATAACGCTATATCGCACCAGCGATCCGCAGCGTGCCTTGGCATTGATGGTCGACAGCTGGAAGCGTACGAAGGACCCGCAGCGTCTGGTCGAGGCCTTGCAGCAAGCCCAGGAATTGCAGGATTGGCCGCAAGTGGTTGCGCTGCTCAAGGACGCCGAGCAATACCCCGAGGCTTATGAGCAAGCTCAGGTTCTGGCGGTTCGCGGAGCCTTGGCGGTGCAGCAGGGGCAAGTCGATGAAGCGCAGCGTTTGTACTTGTTGGGCTTGTCGCGCTACCCCGGCGACAATCTGTTTCGCGAACGCTTGATGTGGCTTTACATCGATCAGGGCAATACCGCTGCGCTCAAACCATTACTGACTCAGTGGAAGACACAGGCTCGCGAAGACCGGATCTTGTGGCTGCCGTTCGCCAGTGCCAGTCAGATGCTCGGCCGAGACAGCGAAGCGTTGGCCTGGTACCGCATGTACCTCAAAAGCAGTCCGAATGACTGGCTGGTGCAGGCTGCCTATGCCGATGCGCTCGACACCGCGGGGTATCAGGACGCCGCCCAGCGTCTGCGTTTGAAGTTATTGCGCAGCCCTGAGGGTGAAGACATCCAACCGACGTCCCAGCGTTACGCGATCTGGTTGCGTCTGATGTCCAGCAGCTATTCGCCAGGCAAGGCGCAGCAAGAAGTGCTGAAGTGGAAAGACGGTTCGCCAGCGATGCTGCAACTGTGGTTCGAGCGATTGCTGGCGCGTCTTGACGCGACAAACCAGGAATCGCAGAAAGACCAATGGCTGGAATGGGCGCGTGGCCAGGGCTTGAAAGTCGACCGCTATGAGCAGATTCAGCAGGCGCTGCGAAGCCGCAACAAGGCACAGGTCGAAACACTGTTGGCCAGTAGCGATCTGAACCCGGCGCAGCGGGCCCAGGCCCTCAGTCGACTTGGGCGCGTCAACGAAGCGCTTGATACCAACCTGTCAGCGCTCGGTGACGAGCAACCCGAGGCCGTGCGCGACCAACTGCGACGTCAGGCCGTGGAAATTCACGAAAGCACGCCGCAAGGTGCGCTGCTGTCGTGGCAGGACCAGGATTTTGGCGGTATTGCGTTCAACGCTCCGCGCCTGCAAATTGCCCACAACCTGGGTGACAAGTGGTACGCCGATCTTGAGCTGGAGCAGGGCACTTACGACGGCGACGACGTACATTCATCGAAAATCGGTGAGGAGCGTAACGCGGCCCTGACCCTGATTCGTCCGGTGGACAACGGCAGTTACAAGCTGTTCGCCGACACCAGTCAGCGCAAGGACGACGACCGCAATGGACTGGGCCTTTCCCGGACCTGGCAGTTGGGCGTCAGTGATGAACTCGAAACCGGTCTGGATTGGCACCGTAAAAGTGAAGACAGTGGCTTGATGCGCGCTTTCGGTCAGCAGGACCGTGTCTGGGTTGGAGGTCGTCATGGCCTGACCGCTCGTGATCAGTTGAGCTGGGAAGTCGCCCGCAGGTCATTCTCCACGCGTGCCGGCGACTCGCTGGGTAACGGCGAGGCACTTAAGCTGGAACTCAATCACACGCTGGAATTCGCCGGTCCCAACTGGACCGTGCGCAGCGGAGTCGACTACCAGCACAACAATGTGAATGACCGCAGGCTGGATTATCTGTCGAGTCGCAACGACGGCCCGGTGATCGTGCCCGATCAGACGCGAGATCCTGAAACCAACGAACTCGACCCCACCGATACGGAAACCGTCATGGGCAGCGACTTGCTGCAAAGTCGCTACGGCCAGCTCTATGTCGGTACGTCCTGGCGTCGCGGCATACCCGGCGCACTGGTTCGCACCAAGCCGCAATACACCTGGCTGGTGGATGTGACGGCAGGCTGGCAATGGCTGGATCAAACTTTTAACTACGGCATCAATACCGGGATCGGTTTTGAAGTGCTGGGTGATGACGAACTGGCCCTGACCTTCGGCTACCAATCCGCGCCACAAGGCGGGGATGGTCAGTCCGGCGGAACACTGGGTGTGAGCTACGGCGTGCGGTTTGGACGCTGATCATGGAATGTCTACGGAGAAAAACTATGCAAGCAATTCGTAATCTGGGCCTGGCGCTCGCCGTCCTGTTCGTCGCCGGTTGCGCCAGCTTCACCGATGAATCCAGCCCGAACCTGCCGCGCAATGCGCAGTGGGGCATCGTGCCAATGATCAACTATTCGCAGACGCCGCAGGCCGGTGAGCGCAGCGAGCAGATCCTGCTCAGTGTGCTCAGCAGCCACGGCTTGCAACCGCGGGTTTACCCGGTCAGCACCCAGGGCGAACAAGCGCTGATGGATGACAACGAGCGTCTGGCTGGCGCCCTGGAATGGGCACGTGAACAGAAACTCGATTATGTGATCGCCGGCAGCGTTGAAGAGTGGCAGTACAAGAACGGCCTGGATGGCGAGCCCGCGGTGGGCATCAGCCTGCGGGTACTCGAAGGCAGCAGCGGTCGGGTACTCTGGAGCAAGAGTGGCGCACGTGCCGGCTGGTCCCGTGAAAGCCTCGCGGGCACCGCTCAAACGGTGCTCGACAAACTTGTCGGCGCCCTTCGGTTCGAGTGATCGCAATGAATTCTCCCCACATGGATTACAGCCTGGCGCCTCAAGCCAGCGGCCCGGTGTCTTGGCTGGAAACGTTTCTGGTCACCGGCGCGGCCATCGGCCTGGGCTTGTGGCTGACCCCTGAAGACCCGTTGCAGGTACACGGCGGGTTCCCCTGGCCGATCCTGGCGCCGCTGCTGCTGGGCGTGCGTTACGGTTTTGTGCGCGGCCTGTTCAGCGCCAGCCTGCTGGTGCTGGCGATGTTCGCCCTGCGCCGCAGCGGACTCGAAGGCTACGCCCAGATCGATCCGTCATTCATTGTCGGCGTGCTGGTTTGCGGGATGCTGGTGGGTGAGGTTCGCGATCAGTGGATGCGGCGCCTGGAGCGGCTGCAGATGGCCAACGAATATCGTCAATACCGTCTCGACGAATTCACCCGGGCGCACCAGATTCTGCGGGTCTCCCACGACCTGCTCGAGCAGCGCGTGGCCGGTAGCGACCAGAGCCTGCGCAGCTCCTTGCTGGGCTTGCGCGAAAAATTGCGGGTGATGCCGGACTCGGGCGATGCGTTGACCGCGCTGGCAGACCCGATCACGTCGATGCTTGGGCAGTACGGCGCGTTGCGCGTGGCCGGTCTGTACGGCGTTGACGAGCGTGAAGAAAATGTCTTGCCTGACGCGTTGGCAACGATCGGCGTGATGGGGCCGTTGGGCACCGAGGACGGTCTGGTCAAGCTGTGCCTGGAGCGCGGCGAACTGGTGAGCGTGCGTCAGGAGTTGATTGATTCCGGCACCTCGGCGCAGTTCTCATCGTTGCAGGCGTGCATCCCGTTGATCGATGCCGAGGGTCGTCTGCTGGCAATCCTGGCGGTTCGGCAGATGCCGTTCTTCGCCTTCCAGGATCGCACCCTGAGCCTGTTGGCGCTGCTCGCCGGGCACATCGCCGACCTGTTGCGCCGTGACCCGCATGTGTTGCAACTGCCCGACGCCGATGCCCAGCAATTCACCCTGCAGCTCAAACGCTCGCTGGTGGATGTCGAGAAACACGCATTGCCGGCCGGGTTGTTTGCCTTTGAAATGACCCGTCCCAACGACGAGCTGACGCGTCTGCTGGAGCGCAGCCAGCGCGGTCTCGATCTGCACTTGCCGGTGCGCAACAATCGCGATCATCAACTGTTGCTGGTGCTCTTGCCGTTGACCAGCCCGCAGGGCACCGAAGGTTATCTGGCGCGTATCAACCTGTTGTTGCATGAGCACTTTGGTATTGAAAGTGACATGGCGAGCCTGGGGGTGCGGGTGATGCCTTTCAATCTGGAGCCTGGTTGTGAACGCGACGGGCTGCGTAATTTCCTGTTCAACGAGTGTGGCCTGAATGATCAGCAAGTGGCTGTTTAGCGGAGCCTTGTTGTTAGAGGCGGGCAGCTGGGCCAGTTTGTGGCTCGCGGCGCCCGAGTTACAACAATTGCTGGTGTTCACCTTAAGCCATGGTCTGGCGTGCGCGCTGTTGTGCGGCGCGGTGTGGCTGTTGTTGCCGGCACGCTACCGTGCGCCGTTGCCCTGGAGCCCTCTGTTCATTTTCAGCCTGGCGTTCTTTGTGCCGGTGATCGGCACGATTGGTGTGGTCGCGTCGATCTTTCCGGCGCTGTACCTGCCGCGCAAACGCGACAAGCAAGCCTGGCAAGCCGTCGGTATTCCGAGCCTGCCGTATCGCGCGCAGCAGCAATTGCATTCGCCGATCTTTGCCGATGGCGGTTTGCAGGATGTGCTGCGCCATGCGCCCGATCCGGATCAGCGTCTGGCCGCGTTGCTGGCCACGCGACGCATGCCGGGCAAGGAAGCGGTGCCGATCCTCAAACTGGCGCTGGGCGATCCCAGCGACGACGTGCGGCTATTGGCGTACTCGATGCTCGACAAGCAGGAAAGCGACATCAACCTGCGTATCCAGATTGCCCTGGGGCAACTGAGCGGCGCCAATGCCAAAAACGCCGGTACGTTGCATGGCACGCTGGCGCGTTGGTACTGGGAGCTGGCGTACCTCGGCCTGGCGCAAGGCAGCGTGCTTGAACACGTGCTCAATCAGGCCAGCGAACACGCCACGCAAGGGCTTGAAGCGGGCGAGGGCGGCGAGCTGTTCTTGCTGGCCGGGCGCATTGCGCTGGAGCGAGGTGATATCGAGCGCGCCGAAATGCTCTTGCATCAGGCCCAGGACAACGGCATGGGCGCTGCTCAGGTGTTGCCGTTCCACGCCGAACTGGCGTTCGAGGCCGGTCGTTATCACGAAATTCCCGGGTTGCTCGAGAAGCTTCCCGAGAAAACCCGCCAGCGGCCACCGCTCGCTGAGCTGGTGAGGAGCTGGACATGAATCACAAGGAAGCGGCGCCGACGGCCGACATCTGTCTGCTGCTCGAAGGCACCTGGCCTTACGTGCGCGGCGGTGTATCGAGTTGGATTCACCAGATGATTCTTGGCCTGCCGGAGCTGACCTTCTCGGTGATGTTCATCGGCGGCCAACGTTCGGCCTACCCGTCGCGGCGCTATGAAATCCCCTCGAATGTGCTGCACATCGAAGAGGTGTTTCTCGAGGATGCGACCCATCCGACCAACACCCGCGGAACGCCGCGGGAGGCTGACCCGCAGCAGTTGCTGGATCTTTATCGTTTCCTGCACCACCCGGACGCGCCGGAGCCCGAGCTGGGGGAGCGCCTGCTCGACTGCATCGCGCAGGGCCGCATGACCCTCGACGACGTGCTGCGCAGCCGCGCCAGTTGGGAGGCGTTGAGCGAAGGGTATCGGCTGCATTGCGCCGACCCGTCCTTCGTCAATTATTTCTGGACCCTGCGTTCGATGCAGTCGCCGTTGCTGATGCTCGCCGAAGCGTCACGTAAAATGCCGCGAGCGCGGATGCTGCATTCGATTTCTACTGGCTACGCCGGGTTGCTGGGGTGCATCCTCAAGCAGCGCTGGAACTGTACCTACTTGCTCAGCGAGCACGGGATTTACACCAAGGAACGCAAGATCGACCTGGCCCAGGCCAGCTGGATTGCCGAGAGTTCCGGGCAGGCGCTCAATCGCAGCCTCGACGCCGGCTCGGGTTACATCCGCACCTTGTGGGTACGCTTCTTCGAACGCATCGGTCAACTGACCTACAACAGCGCCGACAACATCATCGCGTTGTATGACGGCAACCGTCAGCGGCAAATCAAGGATGGCGCCGACCCGACCCGCACCCAGGTCATTCCGAACGGCATCGACCTGCCGCAGTGGACCGCGGCACTGGAATCCCGTGCACCCGGCATTGCGCCCGTGGTGGGCTTGATCGGGCGTGTGGTGCCGATCAAGGACGTGAAAACCTTCCTGCGGGCCATGCGCGGTGTGATCAGCGCCATGCCGGAGGCTGAAGGCTGGATCGTCGGTCCCGAAGAGGAAGACCCGGAATACGTCAGTGAATGCCGCAGCCTGATGGCCAGCCTGGGTCTGGAGGGCAAGGTGCATTTCCTTGGTTTCCAGCGCATCCAGGAGATCCTGCCGAAACTTGGCCTGATGGTGCTCACCTCGATCAGCGAGGCGCAACCGCTGGTGATCCTCGAAGCCTGGGCCGCCGGTACGCCGGTGGTCAGCAGCGACGTGGGTTCGTGCCGAGAATTGATCGAAGGCGGCAGCGCCGAAGACCGCGACCTCGGCCTGGCCGGCAAAGTGGTGGCGATTGCCGATCCACAGGCCACCTGCGCCGCGATCCTCGAACTGCTGCGCAGCCCGCAGCGCTGGCAGGCCGCTCAGGCCAGCGGCTTGTTGCGGGTCAATCGTTACTACACCGAAGCCTTGATGCTGCAGCGTTATCGCGACTTGTATCAAGCAGCCATGGAGAACAATTAAATGGCCGGCATTGGCTTCGAACTGCGCAAGATCCTTTCGCGCGACTCCTACACCGCGACCTTGCACGCCTACATATATGCCGGTCTGATCAGCTCCGGACCCTGGGTGTTATCAATCATCAGCGTGATGCTGGTGGGGATCATCAGCCTGGGCATTGTGATACCCAACACACTGGTGGGGCAGTTTCTGGTGACGGTGACCTATCTGATGGCCACCTCATTGATACTCACCGGTGGCTTGCAGCTGTTCTTCACCCGGTTCGTGTCCGACCGATTGTTCGAGCACCAGTACGAGCAGATCCTCCCCAACTTGTTAGGTATCCTGTTGCTGGTCACGCTCTCTGCCGGCGTGCTGGGCATCATCGTACTGGCCGTGTTGTTCGATCAACCGCTGATCTACCGGGTGCTGGTGCTGTCGAATTTCGTGGTGCTGTGCAACTTGTGGCTGGTGATCATCTTCCTGTCGGGGATGAAGGCCTATAACCGCATTCTGCTGGTCATGCTGGTGGGCTACACGCTGATGGTCGCCAGCGCCTATGTGCTGAGCTTCCTGAAGCTACCGGGCTTGCTGCTGGCGCTGTTGATCGGGCACAGCACGCTGCTGTTTCTGTTCCTCTACGACATCCTGCGCGAGTACCGTGCGGAGAAACTGATCGCCTTCGATTTCCTCGATCGTCGCCACGTTTTTCTCAGCCTGCTCGCCACCGGTTTCTTCTACAACTTCGGCATCTGGATCGACAAGTTCCTGTTCTGGTTCAACCCCGGCACCTCGAACATCGTCATCGGTCCGCTGCGCGCGTCTATCCTGTACGACCTGCCGATCTTCCTCGCCTACCTGGCGATCATCCCGGGGATGGCGGTGTTCCTGGTGCGCATCGAAACCGATTTTGCCGAATGGTATGACCGTCTGTTCCGGGCGATCCGCGAGGGTGAAACCTTGCAGCACATTAGCTCGCTGAAAACCGAGATGACCTTGTCGATCCGTCAGGGCCTGCTGGAAATCTGCAAGGTGCAGGGGCTGACGGTGGTGCTGTTGTTCCTGTTCGCACCGCGTCTGCTGGATTGGCTGGGTATCTCCAGCTACTACTTGCCGCTGTTCTATATCGACCTGATCGGCGTCAGTATTCAGGTGGTGTTCATGGCTTTGCTCAACGTGTTCTTCTACCTGGACAAGCGCACGGTGGTGCTGGAGTTGTGCGTGCTGTTTGCGGTGTTGAACGGGGCGCTGACCCTGCTGAGCATGTACCTCGGCCCAAGCTTCTTTGGCTATGGGTTCACGCTGTCGTTGCTGGCCTGTGTACTGCTCGGGCTGCACCGATTGTCCACGGCGCTGGAAGACCTGGAGTACGACACCTTCATGTTGTCATCGCGCTAACGGTACTTGCGGGTATAAAAAAGAGGCACTGGCGATCATCGCCATGTGCCTTTTTTTTTCGCTTGATGGCTTCCGACTGACGTCACTTGAAAGGCCAAGGTACGCTGCTAACCTTGTCGTGCCACCGGTGTCGGCAGTGAGCTGTCACTGGCCAGCGACATACGATTTGCCAGTCGCGAAAAAGCCATTCTCTCGCAATGGGAAATCGGCGCCGCGCTGGTGCCGGGTGGTGGCCCCATGGCTCGACTGCCGCGGCTGATGAAGCGTGGGCGCGCACTGGAAGTGCTGCTCACCGGCAACGATATCGATGGCGACCTCGCGGAACGCTATGGCTATGTCAATCGTGCGCTACCCGATGCTGCACTCGACGCGTTCGTCGACACCATGGCCCGGCGTATTGCCCGGTTCGACAAGCAGTCGATCACCGACATCAAGCGCCTCGTCGACGCTTCCAGCTTGCCACCGAACGAGGCCATCGCTGCCGAATGGGACGGGTTCATCGGCTCGGTGAAACGTCCGGCGGCGCAGCAACGGATCAAACAATTGATGGAGCTTGGCTTGCAGAAAAATGCGGATATTGAAAAACGCCTGGCGTATCACACCGGCACCCTCGGTGACTGATCAAAACGATCTCGTCTATCAGGAGTTACTGTCATGAGCACTGCATTGGAAACCGTTCTCTACACTGCAAAAACCCACACCGTCGGCGGCCGCACGGGCACCGGCAAATCCAGCGATGGCGAGCTGGACGTGAAATTCAGTTCCCCCGGTTCAGGCAAACCGGGGACCAATCCGGAGCAACTGTTTGCACTGGGTTATTCAGCCTGTTTCATCGGTGCGATACAGGTCGCCGCCGGGAAACTGAAAGTCAAATTGCCCGAGGACACGTCGGTGGATGCCGAGGTGGATCTGGGCAAAACCAGTGGCGGGGATTTTCAGTTGGCGGTCAGGTTGAACGTCAATATTCCTGGCCTGGAGGAGGGCGTGAAACGGGAGTTGGTTGAGGCTGCGCATCAGATCTGCCCGTATTCGCGGATGACGCGCGACGGTGTGAAGGTTGAGTTGAAAGTCGTTTGATCGCTGGATAAAAAATCCAGGCAACAAAAAAGCCGTGAAGCTTCGATTTCTCGATGCTTTACGGCTTGGTTTTACTGAGTCAGGCAGGCCATGGCCTTGGTGATAAGGTGGCGCAATTGAGTCCCCCACTCTGGCGATCAAGTCAGACGGGGCCAGCACAAATTGTTCGCTTTTAACCAATACGCCTACAACTTGAACGTATTTACCACGTTTTTGAGTCGCCCAGCTTCTGAATCCAATTCTGCACAGGCTCTGAGGGTAGAGCCAAGATTGTCATTGGTCTGGCGATTCAACTGGCTGATCTCATGCACATCCCTTGTCAGTTGATCGACGGCTGTTGTTTGCTCTTCAGTCGCGGCAGCGACTGTAAGGCACATCTCATCAATCTCACCGATTTTCGAGACTACTTTCACAAGGCTGGCCCCAGCCTGTTTCGCGACGAGCACGCTTTGGCTGCCGATTTCATTGCTGTGCAGCATGGTTCGGGAAGCCTGGGCGCCGCCGGCCTGTAACGCTTCGATGACCTGGCGAATTTCTTCGGTCGCATTCTGGGTATGATGGGCAAGGTTTCTCACTTCGTCCGCCACAACGGCAAAGCCGCGTCCCGCCTCTCCGGCTCTGGCCGCCTCGATAGCCGCATTCAGGGCCAGCAGATTGGTCTTTGCGGAAATAGTCGAAATGACCTCCAGGACTTTTCCGATGTTGATGGTTTTGGCGTTGAGCTCTTCGATCTGCGAGCGGGTCAGTTCGATATTTGCCTGCAGGTCGCTCATGGCTGTGACTGTGTTCTCGACCAGTTCGCAGGTCGACTCGATCTGCAACCTGGCACTGGAAGCACCTTTGGACGCCGCCGAGGCGCTGGAGGCGATCTCCTGCGCTGCTGCGCCCAGCTCTTCAATTGCGGCAGCCACGCTCGTGGTGTAACCCGATTGGTGTTCCGATTTTTCCATCGAGGAGTCGGACGCCGACAGTACCCGGCGAGTCGCTTCACCCAAGGCATCCGTCGTCGAGGATACTTCGCTGATAGAAGTGTGGATACGATCGCTGAAGCGGTTGAAGCTCATGGCCAGTTGCCCGAATTCGTCCTTCGACAGGATCGACAATCTACGGGTCAAGTCGGCATCGCCTTGGGCGATATCTTCCATCGCGTGGCTGATCGAATGCAGGGGCCTCATGAGCACGCGAATCAGCAGCCCGAGCATCAGCAAAGTGGCCAGGCCCGCAACAGCCGTCGCGATGATCGCGGAGTTGCGGAACGCGGAGACACTGGCCAGGGCCGCTTGTTTGTCGAGCACGATACCGATGTACCAATCCTGCGAAGGCAGGCCGTTGACCGCTGAGAACAGGGTGAATTTGCTGCCATCAACCGACGTGGCTTCGACCAGCCGGTCGCTCAGGGTCAAGGTGTTGCCCGGAAACATATCGGCCAGGGTTTTACCTATCAGCGCCTGGTCAGGGTGAACCAGGATCTTGCCCTCCTTGCTCACCAGAAAGGCGTAGCCGTTGCCATCGAACGCCTGGGCATTGAGTGTTTGCGAGATCGTCTCGATTTTCAGGCTGGCGCCCAGTACCCCGAGTGTTTGCTGCCCGGAAGGGATGGCGACCGCCTGGGTAATGATCCGGTAATCGATCCCTGCGCCTACGTAAGGTTCGGTCATCGCGGCTCCGTTGGCGATAGCGTCCTTGTACCACTGGCGCTGTCGGGCGTCGTAGTCCGCAGGCATTTCCCGTGGCGGATAGATCTGAAGCTTGCCATCACGGGTGCCGGCATACGTGGCAATGAACTGTTCCATAAGCACTTGGTTTTGTAATGTGGCCTGGACGTTTTCGGCCGTAGGGTTGTGCCCGATAAACTCGGCGACGCTTTTCATCAGAATCAGCCGGCCGGTCAGCCAGCTCTGGATGTCATGCGCCATGGAGGCTGCGAGGGCGCGTGTGTTTTGTTCGATTTTCTGCGCGTTGTCTTCGCGCAGGCGAATGTCATTCAACACGGAAAATGAGCAAAACACCGTCATGATCACCAAGGAGGCGATCAGCAATATCTTCTGATTAAATTTGAGATGTCCCATCGTTCACTCTCCGGGTTTGAATCGGTACACCACGTATTCAGGCTGAGGATTCCGGGGTTGGATTATCAACCCCGGGGCCTTGTTACTTGCGAACGCAATTGCCTCCTTGTAAAAAAACGGAGCTGTCAGTTATCCGAAGTTTGCTTTGTTGTACCTGTTAAAACATCGCGTCAGGATAAAAGCGCCCCTGCGGCAGCCAACTTCATGGCGAACCAAATACTTTGACTTGCGTTATTGGTTGGTAAATTTGTCAGGCGTCCAGCACAGGTTGTGGCTGAAAGTTGTCTGGGTGTTTGGCCGTTACCACAATGCCAAGGTGTAACTAAGGATCAGGCGTGTTTCATCCAGGTCATTACCAAAGTTTGACCTGACGGTTGCGTTTCTGACTTTCAGGCCGACGTTTTTCAGCGAACCTGACTGTATGACATAACCAATGTCGGTGTTGCGCTCCCACTCTTTACCGGTGTTGTTGCCGGCGACCAACGCATTGTCTCCCTGGACATAACGACTCATGAACGTCAGCCCCGGGAGGCCCAGCGCGGCGAAGTTGTAGTCATAGCGCAGCTGCCAGGAGCGTTCCTGGGTATTGGCGAAGTCATTGATCTGGACGAAGTTGACCAGGTACGGATCGCTATTGGCAATGTAGGGGAAGGGGTCGTCACCGCTCATGCGTTGATAGGCTGCGGTGAATACGTTGGAGCCCAGGGTGTAGGACACCAGGCCGTTCGCTGCCCGGTTATCAAGGGGGCGAAAGTTGCCGTCGTCGGTGCTTTTCGAATAGCGCAGGTCGAACTTCAGCGACTGTTGCTCGGCGAGGGGGATCTCGTAGACCACACCACCAAAGTACTGCCGATAGACGTTTTCCAGGTTGCCGTAGTACAGGCTGGTGCTCAGGGCCTTGTTGAAACTGTAGGTGCCGCCGGCAAAGCGAAAGTCATCGCTGACGCCGCCAATGCGGTTACCCGTGAAGTCTTGATAATTTGAAGAGCTGTTGAACTTGATTTGCTCCAGCTTGCCGCCTTGCAACATGAGCTTGTCGATGTCCTTCGAAGTCAACAGTGCGCCTTCGAACGTCGCCGGCAGTAAGCGCGTGTCATTGCTCGAGACCACGGGCGTACGGAAGGCGAGTGAGCCGACCTTCAGAATGGTTTCCGATACCTTCGCCTTGGCCGTCAGCTCGAGTTTGGAGTATTCGTCCTGTGAGCCTCGGCCGTTTTTCGAACCAAGGTCCGCCGGCAACAGGCCCGTGCCGCCGGAACCATCACCGCCGTCAAGCTTGATACCGAGCATGCCGACAGCGTCGACGCCCAGGCCCAGAGTACCTGCGGTATAACCCGACTCGAATCGCAACATGGCTCCCTGCGCCCACTCCGCCGCAGAGTCACGTTGGGCGGTGGGCGGTCCGTTACGAAAGTCACGGTTGAAGTAGAAGTTGCGCAGTTCAACGCTGGCCTTGCTGTCGGCAATAAAATCTGCAGATGCCGTGAGTGGGAAAATTAATGCGCAAGTACCCGCGACAGCGAAAGTCGTTTTGATCAACATGCTCTTTATGCTCCAGATAACGGCAGATCTATTGGTTGAGTTTTATCGTTATTTTGAGTGCGCAGTTACATCTACAGTTTTCTGCAGGCAGCACGCGGCAACGGAGTTATTACCCCGTTGTGCGTACTACCGGCGAAAAGAAGAGTGTTTAAATCAATTAATGGTCTTGATGCGGCCAATCACGGAGGCGGCTTCAAAATAGTCACCGGCCTGTTTGGCGATCTGCACCTGACCTTCACAAGGTGCCAGAACCGAGGTTTCCATTTTCATGGCCTCTACAACCGCGATCACTTGCCCGACGCTCACCGACTCGCCGTCTTCGACGACCCAGGTATGCAGATTCCCCGCTACGGGTGTCAGTACCGCCTGTGGATCAGAGACCTCGGAGGGGGCCGTGCTTTCGCTGACGGTGTCCGCTGCGTTCAGGCTGACGCCGCGCAGCAGCGCAGCCGGAAGGCCGAGTTCGTGGCGCTTGCCGTCGATCTCGACAAACGTGCGCAGGATGCCAGGGTCGGCCGATACAACGGCACGTGGGGCGAGAGTGATCTGTTCGGCGAAATCGGTCTCGATCCAGCGCGTGTGTACGGCGAATTTATCGGCACCGGTGAAGTCGTCATGGTCCATCACGGCTCGGTGGAACGGCAGCACCGAGGCGATGCCCTCAATGTTGAACTCAGCCAGCGCGCGCCGGGCGCGGACGATAGCCTGTTCGCGGGTGGCGCCGGTGACGATCAGTTTGGCCATCATCGAATCGAAGGTACTGGGCACTCGCGAGCCGCTTATTACACCGCTGTCCAGACGCACACCCGGGCCAGACGGTGGCAGGAAATCAGTAATATGACCGGGGGTGGGCAGGAAGCCCTTGCCCGGGTCTTCCGCGTTGATGCGAAATTCGAAGCTGTGGCCACGCGGGGTCGGCGTCTTACTGAAGGACAACGGGAAACCGTCGGCGATCCGCAGTTGTTCGATCACCAGGTCAACCCCAGTAGTCTCTTCGGTCACCGGGTGCTCGACCTGCAAACGGGTATTGACCTCAAGGAACGACAGGGTGCCATCCTGGCTAAGCAGGAACTCCACCGTGCCGGCACCGACATAGCCGGCTTTGGCGCAGATATCCTGAGCAGATTGATGAATACGCTGGCGCTGTTCGTCACTGATAAAGGGCGCTGGCGCTTCCTCCACCAGCTTCTGATTTCGCCGCTGCAAGGAGCAGTCCCGCGTGCCGACGACGACGACTTTGCCGTGCTTGTCGGCGAGGATCTGCGCTTCGATGTGCCGAGGACGGTCGAGGAACTGTTCGACATAGCATTCGCCACGACCAAAGGCCGCTTCCGCTTCGCGCACGGCGGAGGCGAACAATTCAGCCACTTCATCCATGCGCCAGGCGACTTTCATGCCGCGTCCGCCGCCGCCAAAGGCCGCCTTGATGGCAATCGGCAGGCCATGTTGTTCGGCAAAGGCCAGTACTTCGGCGGCGCTTTCTACCGGGCCAGGCGTACCGGCCACCAGAGGCGCACCGACCAGTTGGGCAATTTTCCGCGCCTCGACCTTGTCGCCGAGCACGTCGATGGTCTCCGGATTGGGACCGACCCAGATCAACCCTGCGTCGATCACCGCCCGGGCGAAGTCGGCTCGTTCAGACAAAAAACCATAGCCGGGGTGCACGGCATCGGCGCCGCTGCGTTTGGCGACGGCGATCAGTTTGCCGATATCCAGGTAGGTCTCGGTCGGGCGCTGGCCATTCAATGAGTAGGCTTCGTCGGCTTGGCGCACATGCAGGGCGTCGATGTCCGCGTCGGCATAGACGGCGACAGACTGCACGCCGTAGTCGCGGCAGGCGCGGGCGATGCGGACGGCAATTTCACCACGGTTGGCAATCAGTAATTTTTTCATGGAAGTTTTTTCACATCGGCAGTTGAAGAAGAGGCTTCCGTAATGGCTTGAATCTCTTTGAAGCCGTCCAAAGGGTTGAAGCGAATCTGCGCATTGACAGGGATCTGGCCAGCCAGGTCGAGATGGTAGCTGGCGACTGCGGCGATCACCGGATAGCCTCCGGTCAACGGGTGATCGGCGAGAAACAGAACCGGTTGGCCGCTGGCCGGAACCTGAATGGCCCCGACGGAAGTGCCTTCGCTGGGCAACTCTTGGTGGTTGATGCGATCCAGCGGGGTTTCACCGGCCAGACGAATACCGACGCGGTTGGACTGTGAGGTGACGCGCCAGAGTTGGCTGCTCAGGCGCTGGATAGCTTCTTCGGTAAACCAGTCGGTGCGCGGCCCCATCACCACGTCAAGGGTGACGATGTTAGCCGCCGTCGGTAGTTCAAAGGCCGGGGCTTCGTTCAGCGATACGCTGGTGCCGGTGGTCAGTGTGGCAAAGCCCAGTCGGTCGCCGACGGCGAGCGCCGGGGGCCCAACCTGGGCCAGTGTGTCTGTGGACAGACTGCCAAGCACCGGCGTGACTTCAAAGCCGCCTCGAATCGCCAGGTAGCTGCGCAGCCCCGCCAGAGGTGAACCCAGGCTGACACGGTCACCCACATCCAGCTCGATGGGCTGGTAGTTGCTTGCCTGCCATTGCAGGCCACTCGCGTTGGTAATGGTGACCGGGGTTTGCGCTCCGGTGACGGCGATCAAGGCACGGCCATGGCAAACGAAGGCCAGGCCGCCGAGTACCGATTCCACACAGGCCATGTCCGAGCGGTTGCCGACAGCGCGGTTGGCTGCCCGCAGGGCGCCCAGGTCCAGCGCGCCGGAACGGGATACGCCTTGGCCGGTCTGGCCGGGACGGCCCATATCCTGCAGTACGCTGTGCAAACCAGGGGTCATGATTTCCAGATAGGCACCGGTGGGTGTAGCGGCACTTGCCGGTACCGAGGGGGCGGGCAGGCCGCCCGCCGGGAGCGGGCCAGCATCGGTGAACCGCACTTTGTAGCCTGGGCGCAGCAAGGCCGATTCAGCGCGGTTCAGGTCCCACATCTGCAAAGGCGTTACGCCGATGATCTGCCAACCACCGGGGCTGGCTTGCGGATAAACACCGCTGAACTCCCCCGCCAGAGCAACCGCACCTGCGGGTATGCGGGTGCGTGGAGTTTGTCTGCGAGGCACCTGGAAATCGGCACCGCCGGTGAGGTAGGCGAAGCCCGGAGCGAATCCGCAAAAGGCCACGCTGTAGTCATGGGCGGTGTGGCGTTGGACCACCTCGGCGCGGCTGATCCCCAGCAGCGTGGCGACCTCGTCGAGGTCTTCACCATTGTAGTGGACGGGAATTTCCACCCGGCGATGCTCGATCGCGCGGCGCTGGCTCAGGTCCTGGCCAGCGATACAATCAACGAGCGCCTGCTGTGTAATGGCGCTGGGGCGAAACTGGATCAGCAGGGTTCGTGCGGCAGGAATGATTTCTTCCACGCCCGCAATAGGCTCCGCGATCAGGGCGTCGAACAACGCCAGGGTCTCGTCCAGGTCTTTCAATTCGACGAGCAGGGCGTCCAGGTTGACCGGTAGAAAGCGCACGGGAGACTCCTAGACGTGGTAAGTGCTGTCGGGCACATCGGTGATGAACATGTGGCCGGGCGCATGAGTGATCGCAAAGGGCACACCCGAAGCCGCTACCGCAGCCTGTGGCGTCACACCGCAGGCCCAGAAAACTGGAACCTCGCCAGGCTCAATGCGCACGGCGTCGCCAAAATCGGGTCGGCTCAGGTCCTGTATGCCCAGCAGCGCAGGCTCACCGATGTGCACCGGGGCGCCGTGGACGGAGGGATAACGCCCGGAGATTCCACTGGCCTCTGCCACGCGATCGGGCGGGATCGGGCGCATGGACACGACCATTTCACCCTGTAGGCGTCCCGCCGGACGGCAGGCGCGATTGGTACGGTACATGGGCACGTTGCAGCCATCTGCGATATGCCGCACTTCGATGCCCGCTTCTTGCAAGGCGGTTTCAAAGGTAAAGCTGCAACCAATCAAAAACGCCACCATATCGTCGTGCTCAGCCCAGGCTTGGGTGGCGTCGCTGACTTCCTCGACCATTTTTCCGTCCCTCCAGATGCGATACAGGGGGATATCGGTGCGTAGGTCTGCGCCTTCAGCCAGCAGTGTTCTCGGACTGCCCGCATCGCTGACGTCGAGGACCGGGCAAGCTTTCGGATTGCGCTGGGCGTATAGCAGAAAGTCGTAGGCCCATTCGCGCGGCAAGGCGATCAGGTTGGCCTGGGTCATGCCCGGGGCGATACCGGCTGTGGGGGTTACCAGTCCGCCACGATAGGTTTTGCGTGCTTCCTGGGCGGCGGCAATGGCCGACTGGCGGGCGCGGGCGAAAGCATTCATGGACGATCTCCAGCAAAAGGCCGCAGGGACAGGTTGGCGTGCTCCAGGACTCGGCGCAGTTCGCGAGCCATTTCCACGGCAGCGGGACTGTCGCCATGAACACAGATTGAGTCAGCCTGGATTCGGGTTCGACTGCCATCAATGGCCTCGATGGTGCCGTCTTCGACCAGGCGGAGCATGCGTTGGGCCACTATCTGGGGATCGTGCAGCACGGCCCCCGGCTCGCGTCGTGAAACCAGGGTGCCTTGCGGTGTATAGGCACGGTCGGCGAAGGCCTCCGCGACACACTGCAAGCCCTCGTTACGCGCCAACTCAATCAGCTCGGAGCCGGCCAAAGCCACCAGTATCAGCGTGGGGTCGATGGCGCGGATAGCGGCGATCACCGCCAGCGCCTGGCGGCGGTCGTGGGCGATGGTGTTGTACAGGGCGCCGTGGGGCTTCACATAGCGCACCGAGGTGCCCGCGGCCTTGGCCAGGCTTTGCAGCGCGCCGATCTGGTAGATCACGTCGGCAGTCAACTCATCGCTGGCCAGGTCCATGTTTCGTCGGCCAAAGCCCACTTTGTCCGGGTACGCGACATGGGCGCCGATGGTGACGTTTTTGGCTGCTGCGGCTTTCAGTGTCCGCAGGATGCCCGCCGGGTCTCCGGCATGAAAACCGCAGGCGACATTGGCGCTGGTCACGATATCGAGCATCGCGCCATCGTCGCCCATGCTCCAGGCGCCGAAGCTTTCGCCCAGGTCGCTATTGATATCTATCGTTGGCATTCACGTGACTCCTTTTTCGTTATCAGGCTCAGACGACGTTGAGGAAGGCAAAGATCGGCCCAACGGATTTGAATGCCATGTACCAGGTCAGCATGCAGGTCAGGACACCCAGCACCAGGAGCCAGCGTGGGTAATGGTAACCGCCCATGAGGTCGGATCGGCGCCAGCCGACGTAGATGAAGATGCTCAGGCCGATTGGCAATATCAGGCCGTTGAAACCGCCTGCGAAGAGCAGCAGTGCGGCAGGAGCAGTACCCATCAGAACAAAGATCAGCAGCGATAGGGCGATGAAGACTGTGGTGGCGCGGTTGCGCCCCTGCTCAGTGATGTTCGGCTTGAACACGGTGATAAAGGAGATGGAGGTGTAAGCGGCGCCGATCACGCTGGTGATACTGGCAGCCCAGAGGATGAGACCGAAGATGCGCAGGCCGATCTGCCCGGCCGCTGCCTGGAAGGCTTGTGCGGCCGGATTGGCGCCCTGACCCGAGGTGTCGATGACTACGCCGCTGGCAACAACGCCGAGGATGGCGAGAAACAGGATGTAGCGCATGAGGCCGGTGACCAGGATGCCGCTCAGGGCTGCTTTGGTCACTGCCTGGAGGTTTTCTACCCCGGTAGTACCGCGGTCCAGCAGTTTGTGAGCCCCCGCATAGGTGATGTAACCACCCACCGTGCCTCCGACAATGGTGGTAATGGTGGCGAAGTTGATCTGGTCCGGAAGTACGGTCTGGTAGAGGGCTTCACCCAGTGGCGGGTTAGAGGCAAAGGCTACGAACAGCGTCAGGCCAATCATCACCAGGCCCAGCACGACGATCAGCCGGTCGACCGCCAATCCGGCGCGGTGGGAGAGGAAGATGCCGATGGCCAGCAGGGCGCTCAGACTGCCGCCCCATTTTGCATCAAGCCCCATCAGCGCGTTCAGACCCAGCCCGGCACCGGCGATGTTGCCGACGTTGAATACCAGCCCGCCGAAGATCACCAGCACCGCTAGCAGGTAACCACTGCCTGGAATCGCTTTGTTGGCCACATCTGCGGCACGCATTCGGGTCAGGGAGACGATACGCCATACGTTAAGTTGAACCACGAAGTCGATCAGAATCGACGCCAGGATACCGAACGCAAATGCCGCCCCCATCTTGGCTGTGAACGTGGCGGTCTGGGTGATGAATCCAGGGCCGATGGCAGAAGTCGCCATCATGAAAATCGCGGCGATCAAAGAAGCGCGCCGCGCTTTTGTAAACTCTTGAGTGGTCTGTGTCACGGCATCCACGGCATCATTCCTAGGGTGAGAGATACCTTGACAGAGCAATGAGCATGCCAAGAGTCAAGCAAACACCGCGAAATGTAGGTGTATCAATGCTTCTTTGTTGAACAATCCAATTCTCATGGTTGAGCTAACCGCACCAAATTGTTACCTCAGCCTATAAAAGTGCTACTTAATGAAGCGCACCACACGTTTCGTCCTTGTGCCATGCACTGAGCTCTGATGGAATAATGGAGCGGTTTTTCTCACCTTGGATTTTTTATGAATGACGCCTCTCCCGCTCTTCCTCGAACACTGGGAGAATCCATCACCCAAGAAATACGCAGAATGCTGGTCGAGGGTGAACTCGTGCCCGGCCAACGCCTTTCAGAAGCCGCACTGGCCGAAAACCTGGACATTTCGCGGAACACCTTGAGAGAGGCATTCAGAGTCCTGACGCGTGAAGGGTTGCTCAAACACGAACCCAACCGTGGAGTAACAGTTGCGGAGCCTGACATGGCGTCGATTATCGACATCTACAGGGTGCGCCGTTTCATCGAATGCAAGGCAATCGCCCAAGGTTACCCCCAACACCCAGGCACCCTGCACATGCAAGAGGCCGTCGAATTAGGCGTCCGCGCGCGCGAAGCGAAAGACTGGGTAGCGGTCGGCACTGCTAACATGATGTTCCACAAATCAATCGTCGAACTGGCTGACAGTCCGCGCCTGCTCGTTTTTTATGGGCAGATATCGGCTGAATTGCGGTTGGCCTTTGGTCTGCTCAACGATCCCCAATTCCTGCATTTGCCGTTTCTCGATATGAATGCTTCGATACTTCGATGCGTTGAGGAAGGCCGCTCAGACGAGGCGACTATTATGCTGGATGCCTACCTGGTCCAATCGGAACGAACTGTCTTGGCAGCCTATGAGCGCAGCAGGAACCGATAGTCGACTGGATATGCGGTGCAGGTAGGCCTGTAGCACATCACTCTCGGCGTCCGATTATTTACGAGGTTTTGATAACCGGGAATTCCAAACCGCCTGGAACTCAAAAACCAGGAAAGCCCCGCGCAGCCCTGCCCCCCCCTGTAATCACTGGATTTCAGGCACAAAAAAAGACGTCCGTGGACGTCTTTTTTGTTGAAGTGGTGGAGCCGGGGGGATTTGAACCCCCGTCCGCCAGTACTCCGCTGTCGGTACTACATGCGTAGCCGTGTCTATTAAGTTAACCCTCAGCGACCCGACGGGCAGGGTGCTTTGGGCGAGTTGTGTAAGTTTTAGCCGCTTCGTCCACAACGTACTGCACGGCGATTCTGTTCTATATGACAATCACTTTGGGTTTACAGACATCCCCTGATGATTGCTGGACCCGAAGGTACCAGAAGGGAAGGGCTAAGGCTGCTTACGCAGCGAGAGCGTATTCCCCGTAGGTTTCGTCATTGGCAACTATAGAAAGTTGCAACAGTGGATTTACGAGTTCTGTTACCAACTCGGCATGCACCTAAAGTTTCGCAACCGGCGTCGAATCCTAAACGGCCCCGAGCCTGTTGCTCTGTGAATCGAAGTGAGCAACAAGCATGCGTAGTGTACGCCAACGTGGCTCAGAAGGCCACCCGATGCTTGGCGCGAGTGATCATGGGTTGGGATCTTTGCTCAGTTTGCCAGTGACAATGCCTGGGTGGCCTCGGTGACGCATTTTTTGTCGTCCCCGGTAGCTTTTGAAGCTTCGGCGCTGGCCAGCAGTCTTTTGATCTCCATCGTGGTGTTGTCAGGGCTCGCCGGCAGTGCATTCACTTTGGCTCTGAGCTGTTGCAGCTTGCTCGTACACAGGTCGTTGTCCGCTGCAAATACGGGAGAGGACAACAGTGCAGCAGAAATGAGCAAACCAGCGATCGCGGTACGTTTCATGGATATTTCCTTGTCCGGGTAGTCTCGGTGCTGCCTTAGGGAGGGGCTCGGCCGAAGTCGAAAAACAAGCGACGATTGATCGGCCCTACTTAAAAGACTACGACGCGGTGCAGGAATTCGCTTTTCACCCAAAGGCTATGGAAAAAAGGTCGATGCATGCCCAAACCCCAGAAGCAACAAAACCCGCAGTTGGCGGGTTTTGGCTTGTTTCGCATGGGGTGGAGCCATCCTGAGCGCTCTCTGGCCTGTTGCTCTGTGAATCTTAATGAGCAACAAGCCTGCGAGTTGAACTCCAAGAAAGCCCGCCCGAAGGGTGGCATTGTGCCGGGTTATTTATCGCCTTTGTTCGCGTTCTTGATTTGCTGGATAGTTTGTTCGGTCTCGGCGATGCAATCATTTGTCCCTTCCTTGGTGCCCTTTGCCTGATCGGCTTGGGCTTTCTTGACGCTCGCCATAACCTGATCAGCCATCTCCGGAGGAGTCTGGGCCTTGGCATTTTCGATGGTTTTCAAGTTGACCGCACAGAGGTCTTCTGCGGCAAACGAGGGGGACGCCATCAGCGAGACAGTAACGAACAGACCTAACAGTACAGAACGTTTCATGAGTATCTCCTTGAACTGACGGTCCAGGCATTTGCCGGCCATCAGAACGGGCTGCCGAGTTTGGGTAAGGCCCGGCAATGTCCGGGCTTAATCAGTGGACTGCGGCTGTGCATCAGGGTTCTATTTTTCTTCAGAGGGTCCTCGCCCGGGTGACTCGGTCCACCAGATAGACCAGCCCGTGGTAGTCAATTCCACCGTGTTGTGTCAGACCGATCTCACAGGTGCGACTGGTGGAAATCCCTTCGCTGCACTGCTGCACCGCATCCTTGAGCGTGCGCAGCGAATGGGCGTTCAGCTCCGGTGTGGTAAAGCCTTTGTCGCCGGCAAATCCACAGCAGTGAATACCTTCGGGAATGACCACGGATTTGCTGCACTTGCGCGCCAGATCGATCAGTGCCTGACTTTCCCCCAGGTGCTGAGTGCTGCACGTAACGTGCACCGCGATTGGCGTGTCCTGCGGTGTGAATTCGAGCCTGTCCATCAAATGCGTACGGATGAAACGCACCGGATCGTACAAGTCCAGTCGAACATCACCCAGGTCCTGAACCAGGCGCAGCGTGCAAGGGCTGGTGTCGCAGTAGATCGGGTCGAGCCCGCCACGGCTGGCGTGCAGCAACGCGCCAATCAGCTCCTGGCGTTTGTGTTCGGCTTGCTCGGCGTAGCCCTTGGAGGCGAACGGCTGACCGCAGCAGAGGCTGTCCTGATTGTCCGGAAAAACGACCTGGTAACCGGCTTTTTCCAGCAGGCCACGGGTTTTGTCGTACAGCGACATTTGTTCTTTATCACCCGCCGCAGGTCCCATCACCCGCGAGACGCAGGCCGCCAGGTACACCACTCGCGGACGCGCATCCGTCACGGTCGGGCTGAAGCGAATGGCCTTTTCCGGCTGCGGCATGGCATTGGTCCATTGCGGGACGTGACCTTTGGACAGCTTCGTCAGCGTCGCCGAAAGTTTCGCCAGGCGTGGCGCACCCAGCAGCATGCGCGCGCCATTGGCCACATGCAGGGTGAAACGTGCACCTTGCAGTGCGGTGGCGAAATTGCCTTCAAGCCAGTTGGCGGTTTTCGTATGCGTCGCCTTACGGCCGCGAAGCTTTTTCACCAGCTCGCCAGTGTTGATTCCTACAGGGCAACGTTGTGCGCACAAGCCGGTGGCGGCGCAGGTGTCGATGCCTTGGTATTCGTAAGCGGCTTCGAGTTCAGTGGTGTCCACGCCTGAACGTTTCTTCGCCTGAATATCCCGCCAGATCACGATGCGCTGGCGCGGGCTCAGGGTCAGGCCTTTCGAGGGGCAAACCGGCTCGCAGAAACCGCACTCGATGCACTTGTCCACAATCTCGTCGGCGGCCGGCAGCGGTTTCAGATGTTTCAGGTGGATCTGCGGATCGTCGCTGAGCACCACGTCGGGATTGAGAATGCCATTAGGGTCGAGCAGGCGTTTGAGCTGCCACATCAACTGGTAGGCATCGCTGCCCCATTCCAGTTCGACGAAGGGCGCCATATTGCGGCCGGTGCCGTGCTCGGCCTTCAGCGAACCGCCGAATTCCACGGCGACCAATTGCGCGACGTCATCCATGAACGCCTGATAGCGTGCGACTTCTTCCGGGTTGTTGAAGCCCTGGGTGAAGACAAAGTGCAGATTGCCTTCCAGGGCGTGTCCGAAAAGAATCGCTTCGTCGTAGTGATGTTTGTCGAACAGCTCGATCAGACGGTTTACGCCGATGGCCAGTTGTTCCACCGGGAACGTCACGTCTTCGATGATCACCGTGGTGCCGGTTTTGCGCACCGCGCCGACGGCGGGGAAGGTGTCCTTGCGAATCGCCCAGAGACGAGCGTTTTCCACGGGGTCTTCGGTGAAATCGACCTGTTTTTCCACCGGGAATGAGGCCAGCGACGCCATGATTTGCGCCAGTTGCTCGTGCAGCAAAGTGGATGACGCGGCGCGAGATTCGATCAGCAGGGCGCAGGCATTGTTCGACAGATGCTGTACGAAAGCCGGCATGCCGGGTTTGTTCTGCACCGAGCGCAGACTGCGGCGGTCCAACAGTTCCACGGCCGACACCGGTTGGCTTTTCAGCACGGTGACGGCGTTGCAGCAGGTTTCCACATCCGGGAACACGATCAGCGCCGAGGCCTTGTTCGGGTGGTCGATCACGGTGTCGTAAGTCACGGCGCTGATGAACCCGAGCGTGCCTTCGGAACCCACCAGCAAGTGGCTCAAGATATCCACAGGCTCATCGAAATCCACCAGGGCGTTGAGTGACAGGCCAGTGGTATTTTTCAGACGATATTTGTGGCGAATTTTTGCGGCCAGTTCGGAATTGGCGCGGGTCTCGCGGCCCAGTGCCGCCAGACGATCAAGCAGCGTTGCATGGCTCTCGCGAAACGCCGCGACACTCGCTGCATCTTCGGTATCGAGGCGGCTGCCGTCGGCGAGCACCAGGCGAATACCGGCCAGCGTGTGATAGGTGTTTTGCGCCGTACCGCAGCACATGCCGCTGGCATTGTTGGCGACAATGCCACCGATTTTGCAGGCGTTGATCGACGCCGGGTCGGGACCGATCTTGCGCCCGAACGGTGCCAGCCACGCATTGGCCTGCGCGCCGATCACGCCCGGTTGCAGGCGAATTTGCGTACCCTGACCGCGGATTTCTCGACCGTTCCAGTTATCCCCAAGCACGATCAGCACCGAATCGCTGATGGCCTGGCCGGACAGGCTGGTGCCGGCGGCGCGGAAGGTCACCGGGACTTGATCCCGTTGCGCCAGTCCGAGCAGTGCCACCACTTCGTCTTCGGATTCGACACGAATCACCAGTTTCGGAATCAACCGGTAGAAACTGGCGTCGGTACCGAAGGCCAATGTCGACAGCGGATCATCGAAACGTCGCTCTTGGGGGATCAGTTTCTGCGCATCTCGCAGGAAAGCCGCCGGTAGATTCATTGGTCCTCCAGGATCAAAACCACCAGGTCTTTCGGGCCGTGGGCGCCGTAAGCCAGGACTTGCTCGATGTCGGCGGTCTTCGACGGGCCGGAGACCAGCAACGCGTTGGTCGGCATGCCTTGCGCCCACTTGAACTCCTGTTGCACCTGATAGAAGTTGTCGCGGATTTCACTGGCCTTGAGCAGGGCGAAATGCACCGGCGGCACCAGGCTCATCAAGCGCGGTTCTTCCCGCGTCGGCCAGAGAATCAGACTGCCTGTGGCGGCGATTGCTCCGAGGGTCGCGGTCAGACTGGCAGGTGTGTCGTTGAACAGTTCGGCTTTCCATTCTTCAACCGGACGGTCGTAGGATTTAAGCGCGGGCAGGCCAGAATTGTTCGCCCAGTGCTGAGCGATACGTTGACCATGAGGCGTAGTCGGCGCGATCAACAGGCTTGGCAATTGGCGATCGCGCAGCAATTGCGCCAGCAGCGCTGGCCAACCGTCGCCTGATGTCAGATGGATTTCGGTGTGCACCGCTTCCATCAGTTTGCGCAACTGCGGGATCCGTTGCTCGGGTGCATAGGTGTAGGGCGCGGTCACCAGTTCGACATTGAATTCGTCAGGCACGGGCGTGGTGCCAGTCAGGCTGTTGCGTAACTTGGCGAGGATATTTCGTTTGGCGCTCATCAGCGGTCTCCCTGTTTGGCCAGATGCTCGCGGGCCATGTCGTGCAGTGAGCGGGCAGCGGGTTTCGGGGCACTGTGGTTTTGCGTCCACGGGCCGACGTTACTCGGGGCGAGGCTGCGCAGGCGCGTGGCGACAAAGCCGAACAGGCGATACAGCGTCGGCGAGCTGTTGAGTTTCGCCCAGGCATTCCAGATAAAACGCTCCTTGCGCGAATACTTGCTGCCTTGGCCGCGCATGACTTGATGCGGACTGTCCGGGGCTTTGACGTTCTCTTCCCGTAGGCGGCGCAGCAACGCAGGGATAGGAATTTTTACCGGGCAGACTTCTCCGCAAGCACCGCACAGCGAGGACGCACTCGGATGATCCGGCACTTTCGCCAGGCCGACCATGTGCGGGGTGATGATTTTTCCGATAGGCCCAGGGTAAACCTCCCCATAGGCGTGGCCGCCAATTCGAGTGTAGACCGGGCAATGATTCATACAGGCGCCGCAGCGGATGCAGTTCAGGGTCTGGCGCAATTCGCTGTCGGCAAAGGCTTGGCTGCGACCGTTGTCCAGCAGCACAAGGTGCACTTCATGTGGGCCATCGCGTTCATCGTCCTTGCGTGGGCCGGAGATCATGTTGACGTAAGTGGTGATCGGCTGGCCAAGGGCCGAGCGGGTCAGCAGCGACAACAGCGGCACCACGTCACGCAGGTTTTCCACGACTTTTTCGATGCCGGTGACGGCGATGTGCACCGGCGGCACGGTGGTGGTCATGCGGCCGTTGCCTTCGTTTTCCACCAGCAGCAGGGTGCCGGTTTCGGCCACGGCGAAGTTGACGCCGGAGACGCCGATGTCCGCTTCGAAGAATTTCTGCCGCAAGACTTTGCGACCGATCTGAATGAGTTGGTCAACGTCCTTGGTGTATTCCACGCCAAGTTTGTCGTGGAACAAGGACGCGACCTGACCGGCGTTCTTGTGGATTGCCGGCATAATAATGTGTGAAGGCTTCTCGTGGTCGAGCTGGACGATGTACTCGCCCATGTCCGACTCCAGGCATTCAATGCCCTGTTCAGCGAGGAAATGATTCATCTCCATCTCTTCGCTGACCATCGATTTGCCCTTGATCACTTGCCGCCCCTCGTGAGCGCGGATGATCGAGAGGACGATGCCATTGGCTTCGTCCACCGTTTCCGCCCAGTGCACTGTCACACCGTTGCGGATCAGGTTCTGTTCAAGCTGCTCGAGCAGGTCGGGCAGCTTCGATAACGCACGGGCGCGGACACCATTGCCCAGCGCGCGCAAATGTTCTCTTTCATGGGCATCGCTGAAGGACGTTGCCCGTTTTGTCATCAGTGAATCCATCGCAGTGCGAAAGTTGTTTCGCAACTGCTTGTCACCCAATGCCGTGTGAGCGCGGGTGCGGAAATCTTCTTCTACGGCAACCGTAGGAATAATCGCGGAAGCGTTCATTGGCCGCCTCCGGTTCGCTGCCAGAGGAAACTGGCCAGATGCTGACCGCGCAACGCTTCCTTCTGTTTCTCCAGCGAGCCGTTGATGTTCATCAGGCAACCGCAGTCGGCACTGAGTACCTTGTGCGCACCGGATTCCTTCAACGACCGAGTCTTGTCAGCCACCATCGCCCCGGAAATGTCTGGCATACGGACGCTGAATGTCCCACCAAAGCCACAGCATTCACTTTCATGGCCATGGTCGACGCGTTCCACGTTGTCCAGCTGCGCCAACAACTCGCGGCCGTGCAGGTGGGTGTTCATCTCACGACGTGCCGAGCACGAGGTGTGTAACGCCACTTTTACCGGCTCGCCGCTGTCCTTGAGCTGCACCTTGCAGACAAACAACAGAAACTCGGCCAACTCATAAGTCCGGGCGGCCAGCGCCTGAACCTGTTTCAGTGTTTGCGGCTCGTCCTTGAACAAGTCGGCGTAGTGTTCGCGCAACATGCCGGCACACGATCCCGACGGCACCACCACTGGATAGTCGCCAGCGAACAGCGCCAGTTGCGCGCGCGCCACGGTCCGGGCCTGGTCGGTGTAACCGGAGGTGTAGGCCGGTTGCCCGCAGCAGCTTTGTCCTTGCGGGTACTCGACACGAATGCCTTCGCGTTCCAACAGGTGAATCGCATCCATCCCGGCTTCCGGGTAGAACAAATCCACCACGCAGGTCCCGAACAGGTAGACCCGTGACGGTTTTTCGCTGGGATATTGCCGAGGCTCGGGCAGGGGCGGGGCGACGCGGGTCGCGTTCGGCACTGCGTTGTAAAAAAGCTCGCTCATCAGGCGTGTCTCCGGGTGGGCCCGGTTATCCGTCCGCTGAGGCTGCCGAATATAGAGAGTGATTCTTTCAGCAGCCTTACAGACCGGGTTGTGGATAGCTGACGCCGGAATCGTGGTCCGGCGTCGGTTTTTGCTGTTTATCTTGTAGGACTTAGTGCACCAGCATGCCGGTGAACCAGTAGGCCTGAGCCAGGGTGATCAAGCCGACGATCGTTGCAAAGAACAGGCTGTGCTTGAGGGTGAAGCGGAACAGATCCGACTCCTTGCCCACCAGTCCGGTCGCGGCGCAGGCCACGGCGATCGATTGTGGCGAGATCATCTTGCCGGTTACGCCGCCGCTGGTGTTCGCCGCGACCAGCAAGGTGTCGCTGACGCCGATCTGGTGTGCGGTGGTCGCTTGCAACGAACTGAACAGCGCGTTGGACGAAGTATCGGAACCGGTCAGGAACACGCCCAGCCAGCCGAGGAACGGCGAGAAGAACGGGAACGCCGCGCCAGTGCCCGCCAGTACCAGGGCCATGGTCGACGACATGCCCGAGTAATTGGTGACGAAGGCAAACGCCAGCACCATGCCGATGGACAGAATTGGCCAGCGCAGCTCGTAGAAGGTTTCTTTTAAAGTGGTAAGACCAGTTTTGAGGTTGATCTTCAGTACCAGCATCGAGATCAGCGCGGAGAAGAAAATCGCCGTGCCGGTCGCGGAAATCGGATCGAGTTTGAACACGGCTGGAATGGCGGTTGGCGCAGTCACGATCGGTGCAACCTTGATCACCATTTGATCCAGGTGCGGGATCGCGAAGTTGAACACCCAGCTGTACATCGAGCCGCCAGCGGCAAACATTGCCTTGAACGGTTTCAGGGTCCAGATGGTGACCAGCACGGTGAGGATCAGGAACGGCGACCACGCTTTGAAGATTTCACCGAAGCTGTAAGGCGAGGCCACGGTTGTGCGCGGCTGGCCGAAACCACCGGCGCTGGCAGTCACAACGGAGGCCGAGACCGCGCCAGCGATGTGTTGGCCCGCAGCGCGTTTTGGCTGCCAGACTTTCAGGAACAGCGTCAGGGAAATCAGGCTGGCCAGGGCCGAGGTGATGTCCGGCAGCTCAGGGCCGATGAAGTTCGACGTGAAGTACTGGGTGATGGCAAAGCTCAAGCCAGCGACCAGTGCTGCCGGCCAGGTTTCCCGCACACCGCGCAGGCCGTCCATCATGAACACCAGCCAGAACGGCACGAACAGCGACAGCAACGGCAGTTGGCGGCCGGTCATGGCGCCGATCTTGAACGCATCGATGCCGGTCACTTGCCCGGCCACGATGATTGGAATCCCCAAGGCACCAAAGGCTACCGGCGCAGTGTTGGCGATCAGGCACAGGCCTGCGGCGTACAGCGGGTTGAAGCCCAGTCCCACAAGCAGTGCGGCGGTAATCGCTACCGGTGCGCCGAAACCGGCTGCACCTTCAAGGAATGCACCGAAGCAGAAACCGATCAGCAGCACCTGCAAGCGCTGGTCGTCCGTGATCGACAGGACCGAGCTGCGAATCACCTCGAACTGACCGCTCTTGACCGTCAGTTTGTAGAGGAAAACTGCTGCCACGATGATCCACGCAATCGGCCACAAACCGTAGGCGAAGCCATACCCGGCGGCGGCGAATGCCATGTCGACCGGCATCTGGAAAGCGAAAATCGCGACTGCAATGGACAAAGCCAGCGTGATGCTGCCGGCCACGTGTCCTTTGAGCCGGAACACGGCCAATGCCAGAAAGAAAAACACGATGGGAATGACGGCCGCGAGCGCGGAAAAGCCAAGGCTGCCGAGCGGGGTATAGAGCTGTTGCCAGGTTTGCATATGGGGTGGCCCCTAATTGTTGTTGGTCATGCACTGTCAGCGTTCTTGGGTAATTGGTAATACCAATTTACAATCGCTGTTCGCTAGGGTAAAAGCCTTGTAGGCGGTGTGTCAATTTGCCGCCCTAAAACTTTTGTCGAACAAGCGCTCTGGCTCCCGAGTGATGCGCTCGAACAAATGCTGTCGGGTAGGTGCTGGCACAGCGCCGATAGGCCAGAATAGAGAGCCCGGCGAGCCGTCGGGATCGTGGAGATTTGAGTTATGGGGTTTGATCAAATTCGTCAGCGCCGTTTGTCTGACGATATTGTCGAGCGGCTCGAGGGGATGATTCTCGAGGGCACGCTGAAAGCAGGTGAGCGCTTGCCGGCAGAGCGCGCGCTGGCCGAGCAGTTCGGCGTGTCACGCCCTTCGTTACGCGAAGCGATTCAGAAACTGGCGGCCAAGGGCTTGCTGGTCAGTCGCCAGGGCGGCGGAAACTACGTAGTGGAATCACTGGGTACGACCTTCAGTGATCCACTTCTTCATCTGCTGGAAAGCAATCCCGAGGCCCAGCGTGATCTGCTGGAGTTTCGCCACACCCTGGAAGCGTCCTGCGCCTATTACGCTGCGCTGCGTGCCACGGATGTCGATCGCGAGCGGCTGACCGCAGCCTTTAATGAACTGCAGGATTGCTACACGCGTCACGATGAGGTGAGTCGGGCGGAGGAGGGCGCGGCGGATGCAAAATTTCACCTGGCCATCGCCGAGGCCAGTCACAACGCGGTGTTGCTGCACACCATTCGCGGGCTGTTCGATCTGCTCAAGCGCAACGTGGTGACCAACATCGGCGGTATGTACAAACAGCGCACTGAAACCCGCGACATGCTGATCACGCAGCACCGGGAGTTGTACATGGCGATTATCGAAGGAAGGGCGGAGCAGGCGCGAGAAGTCTCAAGCCGACACATTTTGTATGTGCAGGAAGTGCTGGAAGAAGTGCGTCAGGAAGTGCAACGCATGGCCCGGGCGGAGCGGCGCAAGGGGATGTAATTTAAAAAAAACAAAAGATCGCAGCCTTCGGCAGCGCCTACAGGGAAATGCGGATCCCGGTGTAGGCGTTGCCGAAGGCTGCGATCTTTTCGCTAGCGCCGCAACGTTCAGGCAGAAAGATTACTCTTCCTTGCCCTTGTTGCGCACCGCACGTTGCAGCTCGCGACCGGCGTCGCGTTCGCGTTCGGTGTCACGCTTGTCATATTCCTTCTTGCCCTTGCCCAGTGCGATCTCGCACTTGACCATGTGCTTGCTCCAGTACCAGGACAGGCACACGCAGGCGTAACCTTTTTGCTGCACGGCGGCGGCCAGCTTTTCCAGCTCGCGGCGGTTGAGCAGCAATTTTCGGGTGCGCGTCGGGTCAGCAATGACGTGGGTGCTGGCGGTCGTCAGTGGCGTAATGTGGCTGCCAAGCAGCCAGGCTTCGCCATCCTTGAGCAGTACATAACTGTCAACCAGCTGTAGCTTGCTCGCCCGCAGACTTTTTACTTCCCAGCCGGCCAGGACCAGACCAGCCTCGAACCGATGTTCGATGAAGTAATCGTGTCGCGCCTTTTTATTTTGCGCGATGGTCCCTGTTGGGTGTTTCTTCTGTTTAGCCATAGGGGCGGCATTATAGGGAGTTGCAAGCGAGTCGGCTACGGTGACGCAGCGTGCTTGAGCAGGTTGATTGAATCCCGGACAATGCGCCCTCTTTTTTCAATGCTGGGACGTGGTAACGATGTCGACAGACAAGGTTTCTGTCCACGGCAGTTGGGCTAGCCGCTGGGTCTTCATACTCGCCGCGACCGGTTCGGCCGTGGGCCTGGGTAGCATCTGGAAGTTCCCGTACATGGTCGGGGTCTACGGCGGCGGTGCGTTTGTGCTGATGTTCCTGGCCTGTATCGCACTGATCGGCGTGCCGGTCATGCTGGCGGAAACCCTGATCGGCCGGCGTGCCCGGCAAAGTCCCGCCAACGCGTTGAAGGTGCTGGCGCTGGAGGCGGGGCATTCGGGCAAGTGGTCCTGGGGTGCGTTCGCCGGGATGATCACAGCGCTGCTGATCCTGTCTTTCTATAGCGTTGTCGGCGGCTGGTCGCTGGATTACATCATCGACATGGGGCGCGGTGATTTCCAGGGTGTAACGCCTGATCAGGTCGGCGCGTACTTTGGCAAGGTGATCGCCGATCCATGGCGCCTGACACTTTGGCACACGATTTTTATGCTGCTGTCCGCCATTGTGATCGCCAAAGGCGTCGTTGCCGGGCTTGAACGCAGCCTGCGGATCATGATGCCGTTGCTCTTTGTGATGATCCTGGTGCTGCTGGGTTACAGCATGACCACCGGCCATTTCATGGAGGGCGTGCATTTCATGTTCGACTTCCACCCGGAAAAAGTCCTCGACGGTTTGTTGCCCGCCATGGGGCATGCGTTCTTCTCCCTCAGCGTAGGCGTGGGTTCGATCATGATCTACGGCGCTTACATGCCGAAAGACTCGTCGATTTCAGGCACCGTCGTCGGAGTAGCGCTGCTCGATACCTTTGTTTCTCTCGTGGCCGGCCTGGCGTTGTTTCCCATAGTGTTTGCTGCCGGCCTGAATCCGAGTGAAGGCCCTGGCCTGATGTTCGTCAGCCTGCCATTTGCCTTTGGCAACGTAGCGTTTGGCCAGTTGATGGGCGTAGTGTTCTTCGTGCTTGTAGCGATTGCGGCCTGGAGTTCGGCGATTTCGTTGCTGGAGCCGATGGTGGCTTACCTGGTTGAGCGTACTAAAGTCAGTCGCGCCTGGGTGACGTTCTGGCTGGCATTCACATGCTGGTTCGTCGGTCTTGGGACTGTGTTTTCCTTCAATATCTGGAAGGAAGCCAAGTTTTTCGTGAACGAAGGCGGGATGTTCCATCTCTATCAATGGGGTGCGGCCGGCGGCCTGGATTTCTTTGGCGTGATCGATTTCTTCACCTCGCGGATCATGCTGCCTCTCGGTGGTTTGTGTTTCGTGGTGTTTGCGGGCTGGGTGATGGGGCGTGAAGCGGTGCGCGACGAGTTGTCGATCCGCAGCCCCATGCTGTTCAATCTGTCCCTGTTTTTGATGCGCTATGTAGCGCCCATCGGCATTCTCGTAGTGTTTGCCGCCCAGCTGTGGAAGTGACGCTGACATGACGACACACATTCAACGTTCGGCCCTGCTGCCGTATCCGGCGCAAGCGCTGTATGACTTGGTCAATGACGTGGCGCGTTACCCGGAGTTTCTGCCGTGGTGCTCGTCGGCCGAAGTCCTGGAAAGCTCTATCGAGCACATGCGTGCAAGCGTTGGTGTGGCCAAAGGTGGCCTCAGCCAGCATTTCGTAACGCGCAACACGCTGGTGCCCGGGCAATCGATCGAAATGAATCTCGAGGAAGGTCCGTTCACTCAGTTGCACGGCATCTGGGTGTTCAAGGCGTTGACCGACAAGGCCTGCAAGATCAGCCTGGACCTTTCGTTCGACTATGCAGGGCCGATTGTCCGCGCAACGTTGGGGCCATTGTTCAATCAGGCGGCCAATACGCTGGTGGATGCATTCTGCCAGCGCGCCAAGCAGATGCATGGTTGAGGTCGTGATCGAAGTCGAGGTGGTGTATGCCGCCGTTGATCGTCAGGTGCTTCTAAGTGTGACCGTGCCAGCGGGGACGACAGTGCGGGCGGCTTTGCTGGCGTCGGGGGTAGATCGCGAGTTTCCTGAGCTGGACCTGGCTGAATGCCCTGTGGGGATATTCGGCAAGGTGGTCATCGATCCTGATACTCGTCAGCTACAGGCGGGGGATCGCATCGAGATTTATCGACCGCTGCTGGCCGATCCGAAAGAGGTTCGCCGGCTTCGTGCCGCCAAGGCTGCCGAGGCCAAAGCGCGGAATCAGTGATGTGCCAAACGGCAGACAATAAAAAACCCGGACATTCCGGGTTTTTTATTGCGTCGCAAATTATTGCGGCGAGGTTTCCAGCGGTTCTGGCGTCGGGACCGGTACGGTTTCTACGCCGTCTACGTCCTTCTGGATCTGATCCAGCAACGAACCCGGCTTGACCGGTTTTTCCGGTTTCGGCTTCTCGGCGTTTTCTGCAGGTGCGGTCACGGTAGTGCCGCTGTCCTTGCCGAGAATGGCTTCGTCCCGGCTCACGCCTGGCATGAAATCACCGGAGAGGCTGACAAGTTGGTCATTTGGGTTGAAGATAACGCTAATGCGTTCCTGTTGGCGTTCACCGCCACCCGGTTGCAGGCTATACAGATAATCCCAGCGATCGGCATGGAACGTGTCGGTCAGCAGAGGGTTGCCCATGATAAACCGTACTTGCCGACGGGTCATTCCCGGGCGTAACTGGTCTATCATGTCCTGCGTGACGACATTGCCCTGCTGGATGTCGATTTTGTAAACCCCGGGGAATGAACAACCGGCGAGTGCGAGCAGTCCCACAAAGGTGAAACTGGTTAGCAAGAGCTTGGTGTTTTGCATCGGTGGGCGACTTCCACTATCTTGGCTGGGACAACGTAAACGCCGATCATACCCGCATTAAGAGAAGCTGCGAAGCAGCATCGCGAGAAAGCTGACCATGGTTGAAAATAGCGAACTACGCAAAGCCGGCCTCAAAGTGACCCTTCCACGGGTCAAGATTCTGCAAATGCTCGATTCCGCCGAGCAACGCCACATGAGTGCCGAGGATGTTTACAAGGCGCTGATGGAGGCTGGTGAGGACGTCGGTCTGGCCACGGTTTACCGTGTACTGACCCAGTTCGAGGCAGCTGGCCTTGTGGTGCGGCACAACTTCGACGGAGGCCATGCGGTCTTCGAGCTGGACGACGGCAAGCATCACGACCATATGGTCAACGTCGAGACCAGTGAAGTGATCGAATTCTTCGACGAAGAAATCGAGCGCCTGCAGAAAGCGATCGTCGACAAGTATGGCTTCGAGATGGTTGATCACAATCTTGTGCTGTACGTGCGCAAGAAAAAGTAAGCATGTCGCGCGAACTTCAGGTTCGCGAAACGAGCGAAGGCGACCCCAGGGTCGCCTTCGTGCTTTCTGCCGGCCTTAGATGTTTTGCGGCCTTCGCTGGTTGGCACTCGGCCTCCTGTAGGCGCCGGCTTGCTGGCGATGGTCGTTGACGATAACGCGTAGGATCTGATTAAACGCGGCGCATCCATCGCCAGCAAGCCGGCTCCTGCATGTCTCGCGTGCGAAGCTTAGATTTTTGCGGTAACGACCATTTTTTTCGCGTGGGCCAGGGATTCCTTGGTCAAGTCGATGCCGCCCAGCATCCGTGCGACTTCTTCGACGCGATCATTCTTGCTGAGCTTGGAGACGGCCGTGTGGGTCGCATCCTCGCCACGCACCTTGTGCACAAATAGATGCTGATGACCCTGCGCCGCCACTTGTGGCAAGTGAGTCACCGTCAACACCTGCCCGCGCTCGCCAAGGCGACGCAGCAGCTGGCCGACAATCTCCGCAGTCGGTCCGCCGATACCCACGTCCACTTCGTCAAATACCAGTGTCGGTACGCGTGAGGTCTGCGCGGTGATCACCTGAATCGCGAGGCTGATCCGCGAGAGCTCGCCGCCCGAGGCTACTTTTGCCAAGGCTTTCAAGGGCTGGCCGGGGTTGGCGCTCACCAGCAGCTCTACCTGTTCGAGCCCGTTGGGTAGCAACTCATCGCTGCTGTTGGGGCGCAGTTCGATGGTGAAGCGACCTCCGGGCATGCCCAGTCGCTGAATTTCCTGCTCCACGGCGCTGGCCAGACTGCTGGAGGCTTGATGGCGCAGGTCGCTGAGTTCTCGAGCCTTCTCCTGGTAATGGCGAGCATAGGACGCCAGCTCATCGCTCAGTCGTTCGATGGATTCGTCGTTCGCATTCAACGTTTCGATTTCATCCAGCAACCGCTGCTGCATTTCGGCCACTTCGGTGGGCTGGATGCGGTGTTTGCGCGCCATGGTGTAGATCGCATCGAGGCGTTCTTCCAGGTATTGAAGACGCGCCGGGTCCGCATCGAAGTTGTCGAGAAAGCGATTCAGCTCGCCCACGGCTTCTTCAACCTGGATCTGTGCACTGGTCAGCAAACTGCTGGCTTCGCCCAGCGCGCCAATCGAGTTGTTCACGCTCGACAGCCGATTCAGGCTGGCGGTCAGGGCATTCAGGACATTGCCGGAATCACTTTCGCTGCACTGCTCGACCACTTGTCGGCAGATTCCCAGCAGGGTTTCGGCGTTGGTCAGGTTCTTGTGTTCCTGCTCCAACTGCTCCAGTTCGTTTTCGCCGAGGCCGAGGTTTTCCAGCTCTTCGAGTTGATAGCTCAGCAATTGATGGCGTGCGCGCTGCTCATCGCCGGAGTTGGACAGGCGCTCCAGCTCCTGACGGGTCTGGCGCCAGCGCTGGGCGGCAAGCTGAACCTGACGGGCAAGGTCGGTGGCACCGGCATACTCGTCGAGCAGGCGTCGGTGAGTGTCGGTCTTGAGCAGGGATTGGTGTTCGTGCTGGCTGTGGATATCAATCAGTAGTTCGCCCAGGGACTTGAGATCACCGAGCGGGCAGGGCGTGCCGTTGATATAGCCGCGCGAACGTCCTTCGGCAGTGATCACCCGGCGAAGGATGCATGGGCCATCGCTTTCGAGGTCGCGCTCGGCCAGCCAGGCACTGGCTTCAGGAATGTCGACCAGGTCGAAGGTGGCCAGGATGTCGGCCTTGTCGGCACCGGGGCGGACGACGCCACTGTCGGCGCGATCGCCCAGAGTCAGGCCCAGGGCGTCGAGCATGATCGACTTCCCGGCGCCGGTTTCACCCGTGATCACGCTCATCCCGCGATCGAGTTCGAGATCGAGATGTTCGACGATGGCATAGTTGTGTACGGACAGGTGCACCAGCATAAAGGCCGCTCCCAGGCTTTAGGTCTGGTTATTTATACAGTGTTTTATTTGCGCCTGACAATGCCCTCGCTTAGCTCGATTTGCTTGATCCGACGAAATCGTTAGCCCATTGAGGAATGACAATGCAGCTGTTTTTTGTAGGGTTAATCATAACGAGCCCCTTGAAGCTGATTTTTGCGGCCCCATATACCGGGACAGAAGCGCGAGTTGAGCTCGCGGACGAAATTGAAAGGAGAAATCTATGGCTGACGAACAGACAGTGGATACGCAAAATCTAGACGCCGATCAGGCTGCCCAGGACTCGGGTGGTGATCTGGCGGCCCGTGTACAAGTGCTCGAAGAGCAACTGGCTGGCGCCCAGGATCAGGCTTTGCGTGTAGCAGCTGATCTGCAGAACGTCCGCCGCCGCGCCGAGCAGGATGTAGAAAAAGCGCACAAATTCGCCCTGGAAAAATTCGCAGGCGATTTGCTGCCGATCATCGACAGCCTGGAGCGTGGCCTGGAGTTGTCCAGCCCGGACGACGAAAGCATCCGTCCAATGCGCGAAGGCATCGAGCTGACCCTGAAAATGTTCCAGGACACCCTGAAGCGTTATCAGCTGGAGGCGATCGATCCGCATGGAGAACCGTTCAACGCCGTTCAACATCAGGCAATGGCCATGCAGGAAAGCGCCGACGTCGAGCCGAACAGCGTGCTCAAGGTGTTCCAGAAGGGCTATCAGCTCAACGGTCGTCTGCTGCGCCCGGCCATGGTCGTGGTCAGCAAGGCCCCTGCGCCAGTTTCGCCTTCTATTGACGAGCAGGCTTGAAATTAGCCGCAAGGCCCCCATTTAGAAGTCAAGCGTTTAAGTGCTACCGCAGTTAGCCACCACTGCTGCGGCAACCAAATCCAAAGTTTCGGGAGAGTGAACATGGGCAAAATTATCGGTATCGACCTGGGGACTACCAACTCCTGCGTCTCCGTGCTTGAAAACGGCGTAGCCAAAGTAATCGAAAACGCTGAAGGCGCGCGTACCACGCCGTCGATCATCGCTTACGCGAACGATGGCGAAATTCTCGTTGGCCAGTCGGCCAAGCGTCAGGCTGTGACCAATCCGCACAACACCCTGTATGCGGTGAAGCGTCTGATCGGTCGTAAGTTCGACGAAGAAGTCGTACAGAAAGACATCAAGATGGTCCCTTACAAAATCGCCAAGGCTGACAACGGCGACGCGTGGGTAGAAGTCAACGGCCAGAAAATGTCGCCGCCACAAATCTCGGCTGAAATTCTGAAGAAAATGAAGAAGACCGCCGAAGACTACCTCGGCGAGCCAGTGACCGAAGCGGTGATCACCGTTCCGGCCTACTTCAACGATAGCCAGCGTCAGGCGACCAAAGACGCCGGCCGCATCGCGGGCCTGGACGTTAAACGTATCATCAACGAACCGACCGCAGCCGCTCTGGCTTACGGTATGGACAAGGCGAAAGGCGATCACACCGTGATCGTTTACGACTTGGGCGGCGGTACTTTCGACGTTTCCGTGATCGAAATCGCTGAAGTCGATGGCGAGCACCAGTTCGAAGTATTGGCCACCAACGGTGACACGTTCCTGGGCGGTGAAGACTTTGACATTCGTCTGATCGACTACCTCGTCGACGAATTCAAGAAAGAAAGCGGCATGAACCTCAAGGGTGATCCGCTGGCCATGCAGCGCCTGAAAGAAGCCGCTGAAAAAGCCAAGATCGAACTGTCCTCGAGCATGTCGACCGACGTGAACCTGCCGTACATCACTGCAGACGCTACCGGTCCTAAGCACTTGAACGTGAAAATCTCCCGCGCCAAGCTCGAAGCGCTGGTAGAAGACCTGGTTCAACGCACCATCGAACCTTGCCGCATCGCTCTGAAAGACTCCGGCATCGACGTTGGCGCCATCAACGACGTGATCCTGGTCGGCGGTCAGACCCGTATGCCATTGGTTCAGAAGCTGGTGACCGAGTTCTTCGGCAAAGAAGCACGTAAAGACGTGAACCCGGACGAAGCCGTTGCCATGGGTGCTGCCATCCAGGGCGCCGTATTGGCCGGTGACGTGAAAGACGTTCTGCTGCTCGACGTCAGCCCGCTGACCCTGGGTATCGAAACCATGGGTGGCGTGATGACCGCGCTGATCGAGAAAAACACCACGATTCCTACCAAGAAATCGCAAGTGTTCTCGACTGCCGACGACAACCAGGGCGCCGTGACCATTCACGTGCTGCAAGGCGAGCGTAAGCAAGCCGCTCAGAACAAGTCCCTGGGCAAGTTCGACCTGGCCGAGATTCCACCAGCACCACGTGGCGTGCCACAAATCGAAGTGACCTTCGACATCGACGCCAACGGCATCCTGCACGTCGGCGCGAAAGACAAGGCTACCGGCAAGACTCAGTCGATCGTGATCAAGGCCAACTCCGGTCTGTCCGAGGAAGAGATTCAGCAGATGATTCGCGATGCTGAAGCCAATGCCGAGGAAGACAGCAAGTTCGAAGCGCTGGCAGCAGCCCGCAACCAGGGCGATGCACTGGTTCACTCGACTCGCAAAATGGTCGCAGACGCTGGCGATAAAGTGACTGCTGAAGAGAAGACTGCAATCGAAGCTGCCGTGGTTGCCCTGGAAGCCGCCGTCAAAGGCGACGACAAGGCTGCCATCGAAGCCAAGGTTGAAGAGCTGTCGAAAGTCTCCGCTCCAGTGGCGCAGAAGATGTACGCCGAACAGGCCCAGCCTGCTGAAGGCGCTGCACCGCAAGGCGAATCGGCTGAGAAGGCCGACGATGTTGTCGATGCCGAGTTCGAAGAAGTCAAAGACCACAAGTAAGTTAGTGGTCGCCCGGTTGACTGCCTTAAGGCGGTGACTGGTAGGATGTCGCCGCGCGGGAGCTTGCTCCCGCGTTGGCGTGTCTGGAGTACACGAATTTTTACAGCATGCGACAGCGTTCGTGTGTTGGCGGTATGGCCGAAGATGCTCCTGCTTTTCGAGCCGACAGTACTGCAATGAATCAAAGACCAGGATCGTTGAATTGACGTGAGTTGGGTCCGGGCCTGTATTGGGGCTCAACGAGTTTGACGAGGCTCAGGAGAGGTTTGTCGAACGTCCTTAAGAGTGCAAAGACTTATGGCAAAGCGTGACTATTACGAAGTATTGGGTGTTGAGCGTGGCTCGAGCGAAGCGGACCTGAAGAAGGCCTACCGTCGCTTGGCGATGAAGCACCACCCGGACCGTAATCCCGATGACAAAGCGTCGGAAGAGATGTTCAAAGAGGCCAATGAGGCCTACGAAGTGTTGTCCGATTCCAGCAAGCGCGCGGCGTACGACCAGTATGGTCATGCCGGTGTCGACCCAAGCATGGGTGGCGGCGGTGCCGGGTTTGGCGGTCAGAATTTCTCCGACATCTTTGGCGATGTCTTCAGTGATTTCTTCGGTGGCGGTCGCGGCGGTGCTCGTGGCGGCGCCCAGCGCGGCAGCGACCTGCGTTACACCCTGGAGCTGAATCTGGAAGAAGCGGTGCGCGGTACCACCGTTAACATCCGCGTTCCGACACTGGTCAACTGCAAGCCATGCGATGGCTCGGGTGCCAAGAAAGGCTCCTCGCCGGTCACCTGCCCGACGTGCGGCGGTATCGGTCAGGTCCGCATGCAGCAAGGTTTCTTCTCGGTGCAGCAGACCTGTCCGCGCTGCCATGGTCAGGGCAAGATCATTTCCGATCCGTGCACTTCCTGCAACGGTGACGGTCGCGTTGAAGAGTACAAAACACTTTCCGTGAAAGTGCCGGCCGGTGTCGACACGGGTGATCGCATTCGTCTGTCCGGCGAAGGCGAGGCGGGTGCTCAGGGCGGTCCGACTGGCGACCTGTACGTGGTGATCAATGTGCGCGAGCACGCGATCTTCCAGCGCGATGGCAAGCACCTGTTCTGCGAAGTGCCGATCAGCTTCGTCGATGCGGCGCTGGGTGGCGAGCTGGAGATTCCGACCCTCGATGGGCGGGTCAAACTGAAAATCCCAGAAGGGACTCAGACCGGCAAACAATTCCGTGTGCGCGGCAAAGGTGTTGCGCCCGTGCGTGGTGGCGGTGCCGGCGACCTGATGTGTCGTGTGGCGGTCGAAACCCCGGTCAACCTGGGGCGTCGTCAGCGCGAATTGCTGGAAGAGTTCCGCAGTTCTCTGGCGGACGATAACAGCCATTCGCCGAAAACCACCGGTTGGTTCGAAGGCGTGAAGCGCTTCTTTGGCGACCTGTAAGGAGTGAGCATGCGACGTATAGCTGTGATGGGCGCTGCTGGCCGCATGGGCAAAATCCTGGTCGAAGCCGTGCAGCAGCGCGCGCCGCTGACCGGCCTGACCGCTGCCATCGTGCGCCCCGGCAGCACGCTGATTGGTGTGGATGCCGGTGAGCTGGCTTCGTTGGGGCGTATCGGCGTACCGCTGTCCAGTCATGTGGAAGCGGTGGCTGAAGAGTTCGATGTGTTGATCGACTTCACGCTCCCGGAAGTCATGCTGAAAAACCTGGCGTTCTGCCGTAAGGCAGGCAAGGCCATGGTGATCGGCACGACCGGTCTGGACGCTGCGCAGAAGCAGTTGCTGGTTGAGGCGGGCAAGGACATTCCTATCGTGTTCGCGGCCAACTTCAGTGTCGGGGTGAACCTGTCGCTGAAGCTGCTCGACATGGCTGCTCGTGTGTTGGGCGATGATGCGGATATCGAAATCATCGAGGCTCACCATCGGCACAAGATCGATGCACCTTCAGGCACGGCCCTGCGCATGGGTGAAGTGATTGCCAGTGCGCTGGATCGTGATTTGCAGAAGGTGGCGGTCTACGGGCGTGAAGGTCACACCGGTGCGCGTGAGCGTGAAACGATCGGTTTTGCGACTGTGCGCGGCGGGGATGTGGTGGGTGATCACACAGTGCTGTTCGCCTGTGAGGGGGAACGCCTCGAAATCACGCACAAGGCGTCGAGTCGCATGACATTCGCCAAGGGCGCGGTGCGTGCGGCGTTGTGGCTGGACGGTCGCGAGCCTGGTCTTTACGACATGCAAGACGTGCTTGACCTGCGTTAAGATGCACCCGAAACCGGGTTCCAGCCCAGCGTTGGACCCGGTTTTATTACGCCAAGCGACGTCCTGTCGCATTCTCCGGCCTTTAAGGCTCATTGGCGGTAGACCAAAAATGCCTTTTTCTGTAAGCTACAGCTTTAGTGTGTCCACTAAAAGCGCGCAGAATAATTCAGTGAAGAAGCGGGGTGACGTGTCCATACGTCACTCCGCTTTTTTACAACCTGCGATCGCCCTTTCAGGCTTTATTTACGGGAGGTCTTCTTGACTAAGCCAGCCATACTCGCCCTTGCTGATGGCAGCATTTTTCGCGGCGAAGCCATTGGAGCCGACGGTCAAACCGTTGGTGAGGTGGTGTTTAACACCGCAATGACCGGCTATCAGGAAATCCTTACCGATCCTTCCTACGCCCAACAGATAGTTACCCTGACTTACCCGCACATCGGCAACACCGGCACCACGCCGGAAGACGCCGAGTCCGACCGCGTCTGGTCCGCTGGCTTGGTTATCCGCGACCTGCCGCTGGTTGCGAGCAACTGGCGTAACACGATGTCCCTGTCCGACTACCTGCAAGCCAACAACGTTGTGGCCATCGCCGGTATCGACACCCGCCGCCTGACGCGCATCCTGCGTGAAAAAGGCGCGCAGAACGGCTGCATCATGGCCGGTGACAACATTTCCGAAGAAGCCGCCATCGCCGCCGCTCAGGGTTTCCCTGGCCTCAAAGGCATGGACCTGGCGAAAGTCGTCAGCACCACGGAGAAGTATGAGTGGCGTTCGACTGTGTGGGATTTGAAAACCGACAGTCACGCGACTATCGAAGCCTCCGAGCTGCCGTACCACGTGGTTGCCTATGACTACGGCGTCAAGCTGAACATCCTGCGCATGCTGGTCGAGCGCGGTTGCCGCGTGACCGTGGTGCCGGCTCAAACGCCTGCTGCTGACGTGCTGGCGATGAAACCGGACGGCGTGTTCCTGTCCAACGGCCCTGGCGATCCGGAGCCTTGCGACTACGCGATCCAGGCGATCAAGGATGTGCTGGAAACCGAGATTCCGGTCTTCGGTATCTGCCTCGGTCACCAACTGCTGGCCCTGGCCTCCGGCGCCAAGACCCTGAAAATGGGGCACGGCCACCACGGTGCCAACCACCCGGTCCAGGATCTGGACAGCGGTGTGGTGATGATCACCAGCCAGAACCACGGTTTTGCGGTAGACGAAGCGACCCTGCCAGCCAACGTTCGCGCGATTCACAAATCGCTGTTCGACGGCACCCTGCAAGGTATCGAGCGTACCGACAAGAGCGCCTTCAGCTTCCAGGGTCACCCTGAAGCCAGCCCTGGCCCGAACGACGTAGCACCACTGTTCGATCGCTTCATCAACGAAATGGCCAAGCGACGCTGATCGCTCGCTTTGATGCAGCAAAGCCTGAGGGTGGTCCCGACACCGGCGACCCCTCAGGCTTCACAGATTGAACAAGACGGCTTGCCGACTGACCTGCGGATTTGAGTGACAAACCCATGCCAAAACGTACAGACATTAAAAGCATCCTGATTCTCGGCGCTGGCCCGATCGTTATCGGCCAGGCCTGCGAATTCGACTACTCCGGCGCCCAGGCCTGCAAAGCCCTGCGCGAAGAGGGTTACCGCGTCATCCTGGTGAACTCCAACCCAGCGACCATCATGACCGACCCGGACATGGCCGACGCCACCTACATCGAACCGATCAAATGGCAGACCGTTGCCAAGATCATCGAGAAAGAGCGTCCGGACGCGCTGCTGCCAACCATGGGTGGCCAGACCGCCCTGAACTGCGCCCTGGATCTGGAGCGCGAAGGCGTCTTGGAGAAGTTCGGCGTAGAAATGATCGGTGCCAACGCCGACACCATCGACAAGGCTGAAGACCGTTCGCGCTTCGACAAGGCCATGAAGTCCATCGGCCTGGATTGCCCGCGTTCGGGTATCGCCCACAGCATGGAAGAAGCCAACGCAGTGCTCGAGAAGCTGGGCTTCCCGTGCATCATCCGTCCGTCCTTCACCATGGGTGGTACAGGTGGCGGTATCGCTTACAACCGTGAAGAGTTCGAAGAAATCTGCGCCCGTGGTCTGGATCTTTCGCCAACCAAAGAACTGCTGATCGACGAATCCCTGATTGGCTGGAAAGAGTACGAGATGGAGGTTGTCCGCGATAAGAAGGACAACTGCATCATCGTCTGCTCCATTGAAAACTTTGACCCGATGGGCGTGCACACCGGTGACTCGATCACTGTTGCGCCGGCACAGACCCTGACGGACAAGGAATACCAGATCATGCGTAACGCCTCCCTGGCGGTACTGCGCGAGATCGGCGTGGAAACCGGTGGTTCCAACGTCCAGTTCGGCATCTGCCCGGACACTGGTCGCATGGTGGTCATCGAGATGAACCCGCGGGTATCCCGTTCCTCGGCCCTGGCTTCGAAAGCCACCGGTTTCCCGATTGCACGGATCGCTGCAAAGCTGGCGATCGGCTATACCTTGGACGAGCTGCAGAACGAAATCACCGGGGGCGCTACTCCGGCGTCGTTCGAGCCGTCGATCGACTACGTCGTCACCAAGCTGCCGCGTTTCGCCTTCGAGAAATTCCCGAAAGCCGACGCACGCCTGACCACTCAAATGAAGTCGGTCGGTGAAGTCATGGCCATCGGCCGGACCTTCCAGGAATCCCTGCAGAAAGCCCTGCGCGGCCTGGAAGTTGGCGTTTGCGGCCTCGACGAGAAGCTCGACCTGAGCAATCCGGAAAGCATGAGCATCCTCAAGCGCGAACTGACCGTGCCGGGCGCCGAGCGCATCTGGTACGTGGCTGACGCATTCCGCGCCGGACTGTCGGTCGAAGACATCTTCGGCATGAACATGATCGACCCGTGGTTCCTGGTACAGATCGAAGATCTGATCAAGGAAGAAGAGAAGGTCAAGACCCTGGGTCTGGCCAGCATAGACCGCGACCTGATGTTCAAGCTCAAGCGCAAAGGCTTCTCGGACATGCGTCTGGCCAAGCTGCTGGGCGTGACCGAAAAAGCTTTGCGTCGCCACCGTCACAAGCTGGAGATCTTCCCGGTCTACAAGCGCGTTGACACCTGCGCGGCCGAGTTCGCCACCGACACCGCCTACATGTACTCGACTTACGAGGAAGAGTGCGAAGCAGCGCCGTCGGGCCGCGACAAGATCATTATCCTTGGCGGCGGTCCAAACCGTATCGGCCAGGGCATCGAGTTCGACTACTGCTGCGTACACGCGGCACTGGCCCTGCGCGAAGACGGTTACGAGACCATCATGGTCAACTGCAACCCGGAAACCGTTTCCACCGACTACGACACCTCCGATCGCCTGTACTTCGAGCCAGTGACTCTGGAAGACGTGCTGGAAATCTGCCGGGTCGAGAAGCCGAAAGGCGTGATCGTCCAGTACGGCGGCCAGACCCCGTTAAAACTGGCTCGCGCCCTGGAAGAAGCCGGCGTGCCGATCATCGGCACCAGCCCCGACGCCATCGACCGTGCCGAAGACCGTGAGCGCTTCCAGCAGATGGTTGAGCGTCTGAACCTGCGTCAGCCGCCAAACGCCACCGTGCGCAGCGAAGACGAAGCGATTCGTGCCGCTGCCAAGATCGGTTACCCGCTGGTGGTGCGCCCGTCCTACGTACTGGGCGGCCGTGCGATGGAAATCGTCTACGAAGAAGAAGAGCTCAAGCGCTACCTGCGTGACGCAGTGAAAGTGTCCAACGACAGCCCGGTGCTGCTCGACCACTTCCTCAACTGCGCCATCGAAATGGACGTGGATGCGGTCTGCGACGGCACCGATGTGGTGATCGGCGCGATCATGCAGCACATCGAGCAGGCTGGCGTTCACTCCGGTGACTCCGCGTGCTCCCTGCCGCCGTACTCGCTGCCTGCCCACATCCAGGACGAGATGCGCGAACAGGTCAAGAAGATGGCCCTGGAACTGGGCGTGGTCGGCCTGATGAACGTTCAGTTGGCGCTGCAAGGCGAAGACATCTACGTCATCGAAGTCAACCCGCGCGCTTCTCGTACCGTGCCGTTCGTGTCCAAGTGCATCGGTGTTTCCCTGGCGATGATCGCAGCACGCGTCATGGCCGGTAAAACCCTGAAGGAAATCGGCTTCACCAAGGAAATCATTCCGAACTTCTACAGCGTGAAAGAGGCGGTGTTCCCATTCGCCAAATTCCCTGGCGTGGACCCGATCCTCGGTCCAGAGATGAAGTCCACCGGTGAAGTGATGGGCGTGGGCGACACCTTCGGCGAAGCATTTGCCAAAGCTCAAATGGGTGCCAGCGAAGTGCTGCCGACCGGCGGTACCGCGTTCATCAGCGTGCGTGACGACGACAAGCCACTGGTTGCAGGTGTGGCCCGTGATCTGATCAACTTGGGCTTCGAAGTGGTCGCCACTGCCGGTACTGCCAAGCTGATCGAAGCCGCAGGCCTGAAAGTGCGTCGTGTGAACAAGGTGACCGAGGGGCGTCCGCACGTGGTCGACATGATCAAGAATGACGAAGTCACTCTGATCATCAACACCACCGAAGGTCGTCAGTCGATCGCTGATTCCTACTCCATTCGTCGTAATGCCTTGCAGCACAAGATCTACTGCACCACCACCATTGCTGCTGGCGAAGCTATCTGCGAAGCGCTGAAGTTCGGTCCCGAGAAGACCGTGCGCCGCTTGCAGGATCTACACGCAGGATTGAAGGCATGATCAAATACCCAATGACCGTCAAGGGCGCTAAAGCCCTGGAAGAAGAACACGCTCATCTGACCAAGGTCGTTCGTCCGAAACTCAGTCAGGACATCGGTACGGCCCGCGAGTTGGGTGACTTGAAGGAAAACGCCGAGTACCACGCTGCCCGCGAGCAGCAAGGTATGGTCGAGGCGCGGATTCGTGACATCGAAGGCCGGATTCAGAATCAGGTCATCATCGACGTCACGACCATTCCTCACACCGGCAAAGTGATCTTCGGCACCACCGTTGAAATCGCCAACGTCGAAACGGATGAGCGCGTCACTTACCACATCGTGGGTGAGGATGAGGCTGACTTCAAACTCGGCAAGATTTCGGTAGGTTCGCCATTGGCCCGCGCCTTGATTGCCAAGGAAGAGGGGGATGTGGTCGCCGTGAAAACGCCAGGTGGCGTTATCGAGTACGAGATTGTCGAAGTTCGCCACATCTAACCGCAGGCGCCCGCTTCGTGCGGGCGCGATGCTTTGGAAGCTGACTCAGATGTTGTGGGTCGGTGGCCTGTGGCTGTTGCATATCGGTCTGCTGCCGGTGCTGGGCCGAATTGGCCTGGCGCCGCTGCTGATCGACGAAATTGCAGGCATGCTGAACTCGCTGATGGTGGGGTTCGCCGCAGCGTGCGTGATTTTTCAGGCTTTGGTGCTGGTTCAGGCCGAGGGCCTTGCCAGTCTATGGCGCGATATTCGTGGGCAACTGCTGATGATGGTGCTGTATGCGTGCGCGATGTATGTCGCGGTGCGTGTCGGTTGGCCGGATGCGGTGCGTTGGCAGGTGTTCAGTTATCTGGTTCTGGGTTTTTCCGGGTTGGTGCTGGTGTTGCAGCCCGTGCCGGGATGGAGTGGCAGGGTGCGCGAAGCACACCCTTGACCCTTGCCATCATTTGAAGCGATGGACGTTCGACAGCTGCTTGTTGACGCTGAAGTTCTTGCGGTAAATCAGTGCCATCTTGCCGATGACCTGAACCAGATCCGCTTTGCCGGCCTTGCAGAGCTCTGCAATGGACGCCAGGCGCGATTCGCGATCGAGGATGTTGAGCTTGATTTTGATCAGCTCGTGATCCGCCAAAGCGCGTTCAAGTTCGGCTAACACACCTTCAGTCAAACCGTTGTCAGCCACAATCAACACTGGTTTCAGATGGTGGCCAATGGATTTGTACTGTTTCTTCTGCTCTTGAGTGAGCGGCATAATCTGACCCTTTAGTCTGGATTCTGTAAAATGGCGGCCATTTTACCCGAGGGTTCGTGGATCCGCCCAATTAATCACGACCCTTATCATCGAGGTGCCCAATGGCGCGTTCCAAGACAAGCCTTGGTTGGCTGAAAAGACATGTCAATGATCCCTATGTGAAGCAGGCGCAGAAGGATGGTTACCGCTCGCGTGCGAGTTACAAGCTTCTGGAGGTCCAGGAGAAATACAAACTGATCCGTCCGGGTATGAGCGTTGTCGACCTGGGGGCGGCGCCTGGCGGCTGGTCGCAGGTCACTAGTCGGCTGATCGGCGGTCAGGGTCGTCTGATCGCCTCGGACATCCTGGAAATGGACAGCATTCCGGACGTGACTTTCATCCAGGGTGACTTCACCCAGGACGAAGTGCTCGCTCAGATCCTTGAAGCCGTGGGTAATTCGCAGGTGGACCTTGTGATTTCCGATATGGCCCCCAATATGAGTGGTACGCCTGAGGTGGATATGCCAAAAGCCATGTTTCTATGTGAGCTGGCGCTTGATCTGGCGGCTCGGATACTCAAGCCGGGTGGTAATTTCGTGATCAAGGTGTTTCAGGGCGAAGGGTTTGATGCTTATGTGAAGGACGCTCGTCAGAAATTCGACAAGGTCCAGATGATCAAGCCGGACTCGTCCCGTGGCAGTTCCCGCGAGCAATACATGCTGGCTTGGGGCTACCGCGGCCGTAGTGAGTAAATCGAGGTTTTTTTGCGGGTCGATAGGATTTTCGTATTTCGTCCCGTGAGCATTAGCGAATATTGTGTAGAAAGTGTTTCACAAAGGGTTACAGACGGCGCCTGCCAGAGCCGTAGGTAATGTAGTAAGTTAGGCCGGTGAATATCATGCGAAGCGCGCGCCATTAGCGGAGCTTGCTTCAGAGGGTAGTTAATTGAACGATATGGCAAAGAATCTGATCCTGTGGTTGATCATCGCGGCTGTCCTGGTGACGGTGATGAACAACTTCTCCAGCCCTAACGAGCCGCAGACCCTCAACTATTCCGACTTCATCCAGCAGGTCAAGGATGGCAAGGTCGAGCGCGTAGCCGTTGATGGCTATGTGATTACCGGTAAGCGCAACGATGGCGACAGCTTCAAGACCATCCGTCCCGCTATCCAGGACAACGGTCTGATCGGCGACCTCGTGGACAACCACGTGGTAGTCGAAGGCAAGCAGCCTGAGCAGCAAAGCATCTGGACTCAACTCCTGGTCGCGAGCTTCCCGATCCTGGTGATCATTGCCGTGTTCATGTTCTTCATGCGCCAGATGCAGGGCGGCGCCGGAGGCAAGGGCGGGCCGATGAGCTTCGGCAAGAGCAAGGCGCGCCTGCTCTCCGAAGATCAGGTGAAAACCACTCTGGCTGACGTTGCCGGTTGCGACGAAGCGAAGGAAGAAGTCGGCGAACTGGTCGAATTCCTTCGTGATCCGGGCAAGTTCCAGCGTCTGGGTGGTCGCATTCCCCGTGGCGTGCTGATGGTCGGTCCTCCGGGTACCGGTAAAACCTTGCTGGCCAAGGCGATTGCCGGCGAAGCCAAAGTGCCGTTCTTCACCATTTCCGGTTCCGATTTCGTCGAAATGTTCGTCGGCGTCGGTGCCAGTCGTGTTCGCGACATGTTCGAGCAGGCCAAGAAGCACGCGCCATGCATCATTTTCATCGATGAAATCGACGCCGTCGGTCGCCATCGTGGTGCCGGCATGGGCGGTGGTCATGACGAGCGTGAGCAGACCCTCAACCAGTTGCTGGTAGAGATGGACGGCTTCGAAATGAATGACGGCATCATCGTCATTGCCGCAACCAACCGTCCGGACGTACTTGACCCTGCGTTGCTGCGTCCGGGCCGTTTCGACCGTCAGGTCGTGGTCGGTCTGCCGGATATCCGCGGTCGTGAGCAAATTCTCAAGGTCCACATGCGCAAAGTGCCAATGGGCGACGACGTTGCTCCGGCGGTGATTGCTCGTGGTACGCCTGGCTTCTCCGGTGCTGACCTGGCCAACCTCGTGAACGAGGCGTCGTTGTTCGCTGCCCGTACCGGCAAGCGCATCGTTGAAATGAAAGAGTTCGAGCTGGCCAAAGACAAGATCATGATGGGCGCAGAGCGCAAATCCATGGTCATGTCCGAGAAAGAGAAGCAGAACACCGCTTATCACGAAGCAGGCCATGCCATTGTTGGTCGCGTCGTGCCAGAGCATGATCCGGTCTACAAGGTGTCGATCATCCCGCGCGGTCGTGCGCTGGGTGTGACCATGTTCCTGCCGGAAGAAGATCGTTACAGCCTGTCCAAGCGTGCATTGATCAGCCAGATCTGCTCGCTGTACGGCGGCCGTATCGCAGAAGAAATGACCCTGGGCTTCGACGGTGTGACCACTGGTGCCTCCAACGACATCATGCGTGCCAGCCAGATTGCGCGGAACATGGTGACCAAGTGGGGTCTTTCGGAAAAACTCGGTCCGTTGATGTATGCCGAAGAAGAGGGCGAAGTGTTCCTCGGTCGCGGCGGCGGTGGTCAGAGTGCAAGTTTCTCCGGTGAGACAGCCAAGCTGATCGACTCCGAAGTACGCAGCATCATTGATCAGTGCTACGGCACGGCCAAACAGATCCTCACGGATAACCGTGACAAGCTCGACGCCATGGCCGATGCCCTGATGAAGTATGAAACGATCGATGCTGATCAGATCGACGACATCATGGCGGGTCGTACGCCTCGCGAACCTCGCGACTGGTCGGGCGGCACCGGTTCTTCCGGAACACCTCCGGCAGTGCAGGATCCGCGTCCAGAAACACCGATCGGCGGTCCGGCTGCTGACGTTTAAGGTTTGAAATGACTTTTGTTCAGTCCTCGACCCGGTTGCCTTGCGGCAACCGGGTTCTTGATTTGGCCCAGACGCATGTCATGGGCATTCTCAATGTCACTCCTGATTCCTTTTCCGACGGCGGCCAATACAGCCAGCTCGATGCGGCCTTGCGCCACGCTGAGGCAATGGTGTTGGCTGGCGCGACGCTGATTGATGTCGGCGGCGAATCGACCCGGCCCGGTGCCAGGGCGGTTTCGCCCCTCGAAGAGCTGGAGCGTGTAGCGCCGATCGTTGAGCGCATCAATCGCGAGCTGGATGTGATCATCTCGGTCGATACCTCTACGCCAGCCGTCATGCGCGAAACCGCGCGGCTGGGGGCGGGTTTGATCAATGACGTCCGCGCGTTGCGCCGAGAAGGCGCACTGGACGCGGCGGCGGACACCGGTTTACCGGTCTGTCTGATGCATATGCTTGGTGAGCCGGGCGACATGCAGGACGATCCGCATTATCAGGACGTGACCAAAGAGGTGGGCGAGTTTCTCGCCGAGCGAATGGCGCAGTGTGCATTGGTCGGAATTCCGGCTGAGCGGATCATTCTGGACCCGGGTTTCGGCTTCGCCAAAAACTTGCAGCACAATCTAAGTTTGTTCAAACATATGGAAGCCCTGCATGTCTTCGGGCGCCCTCTGTTGGTCGGGGTTTCGCGCAAGAGCATGATAGGTCAGGCCTTGAATCGCCCGGTCGGAGAGCGACTGCATGGCAGCTTGGCACTCGCGGCGCTGGCTTCATTCAAGGGTGCGCGTATATTGCGCGTCCATGATGTGGCCGAAACCGTCGATGTGGTGCGAATGATCGCTGCAGTGGAATCAGCCGAATAAGAATGATGGAGTACTTATGACTAAGAAATACTTTGGTACCGACGGGATTCGTGGTCGGGTCGGCGAATATCCGATTACTCCTGAATTCATGCTCAAGCTAGGCTGGGCTGCAGGTATGGCGTTCCGCAAAATGGGCGCCTGCAAGGTGCTGGTGGGTAAGGACACCCGGATCTCCGGGTATATGTTCGAATCGGCGCTCGAGGCCGGGCTGACTTCGGCGGGTGCCGACGTGATGCTCCTGGGCCCGATGCCGACCCCTGCCATCGCTTATCTGACGCGTACTTTCCATGCCGAAGCCGGAATCGTGATCAGCGCTTCGCACAATCCTCATGATGACAATGGCATCAAGTTTTTCTCCGGAAAGGGTACCAAGCTGCCTGATGAAGTCGAGCACATGATCGAAGAATTGCTCGACACTCCGATGACCGTTGTTGAGTCGAGCAAGATCGGCAAAGTGTCGCGAATCAATGATGCTTCGGGCCGTTATATCGAGTTTTGCAAGAGTAGCGTGCCGACCGGTACCAGCTTTTCGGGTCTGAAGATCGTGATCGATTGCGCTCACGGTGCGACCTACAAGGTAGCGCCGAGCGTGTTCCGCGAGCTGGGGGCCGACGTTGTCGTGCTTTCTGCACAGCCGAACGGCCTCAATATCAATGACAACTGCGGTTCCACCCATATGGGGCAGTTGCAGGCTGCCGTGCTGGCTGAGCACGCCGACCTGGGGATTGCTTTCGACGGTGATGGCGATCGGGTTCTGATGGTCGATCACACAGGCGCCGTCGTCGATGGTGACGAACTTTTGTTCATCATTGCTCGCGACCTGCATGAGCGTGACCTGTTGAAAGGCGGCGTGGTCGGGACATTGATGAGTAACCTCGGGCTGGAACTGGCCCTCGCGGATCTGTCGATTCCCTTTGTACGTGCGAACGTCGGTGACCGTTACGTGATCGCGGATCTGCTGGAACGCAACTGGCTGGTGGGTGGTGAGAACTCGGGCCATATCGTTTGCTTCAATCACACCACCACCGGTGATGCGATCATTGCAGCGCTGCAGGTGCTGATGGCGTTGAAGACGCGCTCCGAGGGGCTGGCTCAAGCCCGTCAGTCCTTGCGCAAGTGTCCTCAGGTGTTGATCAATGTGCGTTTCGGTGGTGGTGCGAGCCCGCTGGATCATCCGTCGGTCAAAGAGGCCAGCGAGCGCGTGACCAAAGCCATGGCGGGCCGTGGGCGCGTGCTGTTGCGCAAGTCCGGTACGGAGCCGTTGGTACGAGTTATGGTCGAAGGCGAGGACGAAACACAGGTTCGCGGCTACGCCGAAGAGCTGGCAAAACTGGTTACTGAAGTTTCTGCCTGAATTCGGCTTGCCAGCCATGATTGTGTTGGGTAACATCTGCGCCCACTTTGACCGACGAGGTACAGCATGCGTCGCCCTATGGTAGCTGGTAACTGGAAGATGCACGGTACCCGCGCCAGCGTCGCTGAGCTGATCAAAGGCTTGCGTGATTTGGCCTTGCCGAGCGGTGTTGATGTAGCGGTATTCCCGTCTTTCTTGCATGTCAATCAAGTGATTGATGGTCTGGAAGGGAGGTCGATCAAGGTCGGCGCGCAGAACGCTGCGGTGGAATCCAAGCAAGGTGCATTGACTGGTGAAGTTGCGCCGAGTCAGTTGGCTGATGAAGGTTGTTCCCTGGTGCTTGTCGGGCATTCCGAACGCCGCCAGATCATCGGCGAGAATGATGAAACACTGATTCGCAAGTTCGCAGCGGCACAGGAATGTGGCTTGATTCCCGTGTTGTGCATAGGGGAAACCCTCGAGCAGCGTGAAGCCGGTAAAACTCTTGAAGTTGTCGGGCATCAGCTTGGCAGCGTCATCGAGAAGCTGGGTGTCGGTGTTTTTGCAAAGGCAGTAATCGCTTACGAGCCGGTCTGGGCCATTGGCACCGGGCTGACTGCTTCGCCGCAACAGGCGCAGGATGTGCATGCAGCCATTCGCGCTCAGTTGGCGGCAGAGAATTCTGAAGTTGCACAAGGTGTGCGACTTCTATACGGCGGCAGCGTGAAGGCGGCCAATGCGGTCGAACTGTTCGGCATGCCGGATATCGATGGGGGGCTCATTGGTGGAGCTTCCCTGAATGCAGATGAGTTCGGTGCGATTATTCGCGCCGCGGGAAACTGAAAAAATGCTGGAAACAGTCGTAGTCGTTTTTCATCTGCTGGGTGCATTGGGCGTAGTTGCTCTGGTATTGCTGCAGCAGGGTAAAGGTGCGGATGCTGGCGCGTCTTTCGGAGCAGGTGCTTCAAATACTGTGTTCGGAAGCCAAGGTTCCTCTACCTTTCTTAGTAAGTTTACTGCTATACTTGCCGCCGGTTTCTTCATAACCAGCTTGGGGTTAGGTTACTTTGCTAAAGAGAAGGCTCACCAGCTGACTCAAGTAGGTTTGCCAAGCCCGGCAGTGTTGGAAGTTCCAAAGCAACAACCGGCTTCTGATGATGTTCCGGTGCTTCAAGAGCAAAAGTCGGCTACTCCAGCGACTGACGTACCTCCAGCTCAAGAGCAGAAGTAAGAAGGGTTTCAAACTTTGTATTGCCGAGGTGGTGGAATTGGTAGACACGCAACCTTGAGGTGGTTGTGCCCATAGGGTGTAGGGGTTCGAGTCCCCTTCTCGGTACCAATTATCAGGAGAGCCCGCTGTTGCGGGCTTTCTTGTAGGTGGAAGGTTACATTGACCCTGTAAGGGATCGGTCGTATACTTCCGCCCCAGCTTTGTCGCGGGGTGGAGCAGTCTGGTAGCTCGTCGGGCTCATAACCCGAAGGTCGTCGGTTCAAATCCGGCCCCCGCAACCAGTTTAAGGAGCCCCTTTTAAGGGGCTTTTTGTTAGCTGGACACTTTCTACGCCGCTGTTCGACGGCGTTTCAAGGATGGGCGTTTCGCCCATTTTTTTATTTTGCATAGCATGCACATACATGCACGAGGGGGTTCAGGTGTCGAGCAAGCTAGAAGAGTTGCAGGCCTTGTTGGCCCCGGTGGTCGTGGCCCTAGGCTATGAATGCTGGGGTATTGAGTTCTCGGCTCAAGGTCGCCACTCAATGTTGCGCGTTTATATTGATAAAGAAGGCGGCGTGCTGGTGGACGATTGCGCCATCGTCAGCCGTCAGATCAGCGGTGTTCTGGATGTTGAAGATCCAATCGCCGTTGAATACACCCTTGAAGTTTCCTCGCCTGGCATGGAACGCCCGCTGTTCACTATTGAGCAGTTTGCAAAATTTGCCGGTGAACAAGTGAAGATCAAGCTGCGCTCGCCTTTTGAAGGACGACGCAACTTTCAGGGCCTTCTGCGCGGTGTAGAAGAGCAGGACGTCGTGGTGCAGGTAGAAGACCATGAATTCCTGTTGCCGATCGATATGATCGACAAGGCCAACATTATTCCCAGTTTTGACTGAGACGCGGATCCCGCGGATCCAATGGCTTGCGAAAGGCGAGGCGTACGATGAGCAAAGAAGTACTGCTGGTTGTTGAGTCGGTATCCAATGAAAAGGGCGTACCGGCAAACGTAATTTTTGAAGCGCTGGAGCTGGCTCTGGCCACCGCTACCAAAAAGCGGTTTGAGGACGAAGTCGATCTGCGTGTGGAAATCAATCGCCACACCGGTGCTTACGAGACCTTCCGTCGCTGGACGGTTGTCGAAGAAGCAGACCTGGACGATCCGGCCATCGAAACCTGGCCGAGCAAGGTTGCCGAAACGCATCCTGGCGCCAAGGTTGGCGATGTAGTCGAAGAAAAAATCGAATCCATCGAGTTCGGCCGTATCGCTGCACAGACTGCCAAGCAAGTCATTGTGCAGAAAGTTCGCGAAGCCGAGCGTGCTCAAGTCGTTGACGCCTATCGCGAGCGCCTGGGGGAAATCATCTCCGGCACTGTGAAGAAAGTGACCCGCGACAACGTGATCGTCGATCTGGGCAACAACGCCGAAGCGTTGCTGGCTCGTGAAGACATCATCTCTCGCGAAACCTTCCGGGTTGGTGTGCGCCTGCGTGCACTGCTCAAGGAAATCCGCACCGAGAATCGCGGCCCGCAGCTGATCCTGTCGCGTACCGCGCCGGAAATGCTGATCGAGTTGTTCCGCATCGAAGTGCCGGAAATCGCTGAAGGCCTGATCGAAGTAATGGCTGCCTCCCGTGACCCGGGTTCGCGCGCCAAGATCGCGGTCCGCTCCAAGGACAAACGCATCGACCCGCAAGGCGCTTGCATTGGTATGCGCGGCTCGCGCGTCCAGGCAGTGTCGGGTGAGTTGGGCGGTGAGCGTGTGGACATCGTCCTGTGGGACGACAACCCGGCTCAGTTCGTGATCAATGCAATGTCGCCGGCTGAAGTGGCGGCAATTATCGTTGACGAAGATGCCCATGCAATGGACATCGCCGTTGGCGCAGACAATCTGGCTCAGGCCATCGGTCGTGGTGGTCAGAACGTGCGTCTGGCTAGCCAATTGACTGGCTGGACCCTGAACGTGATGACCGAATCGGACATCCAGGCTAAGCAGCAAGCAGAAACCGGCGACATCCTGCGCAACTTCATCGACGAGCTGGAAGTCGACGAAGACCTGGCACAGGTGCTGGTAGATGAAGGCTTCACCAGCCTGGAAGAGATTGCCTACGTACCGTTGGAAGAAATGCTCAACATCGACGGCTTTGACGAAGAAACCGTCAACGAGCTTCGCGCTCGTGCCAAGGATCGTTTGTTGACCAAAGCCATCGCTACTGAGGAAAAGCTGGCAGACGCCCATCCGGCCGAAGACCTGCTCTCGCTTGAGGGTATGGACAAGGATTTGGCGATGGAACTGGCGGTGCGCGGCGTAATTACCCGCGAAGACCTGGCCGAGCAGTCTATTGACGACCTGCTCGACATCGACGGCATTGACGATGATCGTGCCGGCAAGTTGATCATGGCCGCCCGAGCCCACTGGTTCGAGTAATTAGGCGCGGCCTGAGGAGAGAAGTGCATGACGCAAGTCACGGTGAAACAACTGGCCGATGAGGTCAAAACACCGGTAGAGCGCCTGTTGCAGCAGATGCGTGAGGCAGGTCTGCCGCACACCGCCGCCGAAGAACATGTGACTGACAGTGAGAAGCAATCTTTGCTGACTCACTTGAAAAGCAGCCACAAGGCGAAAGTGGAAGAACCACGCAAGATTACACTGCAGCGTAAAACCACCAGCACCTTGCGTGTTGCTGGCAGCAAAAGCATCAGTGTTGAAGTCCGTAAAAAGAAAGTTTTCGTACAGCGCAGCCCGGAAGAAATCGAAGCCGAGCGCAAACGCGAACTGGAAGAACGTCGCGCAGTAGAAAATGCTGCCCGTCAGAAGGCTGAAGAAGAAGCCAAGCGTCGCGCCGAAGAAGAAGCGCGTCGCCAGCCTGCTGCTGCGCAAACCGCTTCCAACGACGCCGTTGCAGCGCCGGTTGCAGTTGCCGAACCCGTACGTGAAAGCGCACCGGTTGTTGCAGCTGCCCCTGCTCCGTCTGCTGACGTTCGCAACAAGCAGAACGAACAGCGCCGTCCGGACAAACCACGTGCCGACGATAACAATCGTCGTGGCAGTGGCGATGGCGAGCGCAAAAACGCTCCACATCGTGCTTCGGTCAAAGAGAAAGCGCCTGCTCCACGTGTTGCGCCACGTACTACCGACGAAGAAAGCGATGGCTTCCGTCGTGGTGGTCGCGGCAAGGCCAAGCTGAAGAAACGCAACGCTCACGGTTTCCAGAGCCCAACCGGCCCTGTAGTGCGCGAAGTGAAGATCGGCGAGACCATCACTGTTGGCGATCTCGCCCAGCAGATGTCGGTCAAGGCTGCTGAAATCATCAAGTTCATGTTCAAACTGGGTACTCCAGCGACCATCAACCAGGTACTGGACCAGGAAACTGCCCAACTGGTTGCTGAAGAGCTGGGCCACAAAGTGACCCTGGTCAGCGACACCGCCCTGGAAGATTCCCTGGCCGAGTCCCTGAAGTTTGAAGGCGAAGCGTTCTCCCGAGCTCCGGTCGTGACCGTAATGGGCCACGTTGACCACGGTAAGACCTCGCTGCTCGACTACATCCGTCGTGCCAAGGTAGCTGCAGGCGAAGCCGGCGGTATCACCCAGCACATCGGCGCGTACCACGTTGAAACCGAACGCGGCATGGTTACCTTCCTCGACACCCCGGGTCACGCCGCGTTTACCGCAATGCGTGCTCGTGGTGCCAAGGCGACCGACATCGTGATCCTGGTGGTTGCAGCGGACGACGGCGTTATGCCGCAGACCGTTGAAGCTGTTCAGCACGCGAAGGCTGCCGGTGTTCCGCTGGTTGTAGCTGTGAACAAAATCGACAAGCCGGGCGCCGATCTCGATCGCATCCGTAGCGAGCTGTCGGTTCACGGCGTGACTTCGGAAGAGTGGGGCGGCGACACCCCGTTCGTATCGGTTTCGGCGAAAGTCGGTACTGGCGTGGACGAGTTGCTCGAAGCTGTTCTGCTGCAAGCCGAAGTTCTGGAACTGAAAGCAACTCCATCGGCTCCAGGTCGTGGCGTTGTGGTTGAATCGCGTCTCGACAAAGGTCGTGGCCCGGTTGCAACCGTTCTGGTTCAAGACGGTACCCTGCGCCAAGGCGACATGGTGCTGGTCGGTTCGAACTATGGCCGTGTACGTGCCATGCTCGACGAGAACGGCAAGCCAATCAAAGAAGCCGGTCCTTCCATCCCTGTCGAGATCCTCGGCCTGGACGGTACTCCGGATGCTGGCGACGAGATGAGCGTAGTTGCTGACGAGAAGAAAGCCCGTGAAGTGGCTCTGTTCCGTCAAGGCAAGTTCCGCGAAGTCAAGCTGGCCCGTGCTCACGCCGGCAAGCTTGAAAACATCTTCGAGAACATGGGTCAGGAAGAGAAGAAGACGCTCAACATCGTCCTCAAATCCGACGTCCGTGGTTCGCTGGAAGCGTTGAACGGTGCCTTGAACGGCCTGGGTAACGACGAAGTGCAAGTGCGTGTTGTCGGTGGCGGTGTCGGTGGTATCACCGAGTCCGACGCCAACCTGGCACTGGCCTCCAACGCTGTACTGTTCGGCTTCAACGTGCGTGCCGATGCCGGCGCTCGCAAGATCGTCGAGCAGGAAGGTCTGGATATGCGTTACTACAACGTGATCTACGACATCATCGAAGACGTCAAGAAAGCCCTCACCGGTATGCTGGGCAGCGATGTTCGCGAGAACATCCTGGGTATCGCTGAAGTGCGTGACGTGTTCCGTTCGCCGAAGTTTGGCGCGATCGCCGGTTGCATGGTGATCGAAGGTGTTGTTCACCGTAACCGTCCAATCCGTGTACTGCGTGAAGACATCGTTATCTTCGAAGGCGAGCTGGAATCCCTGCGCCGCTTCAAGGATGACGCTTCCGAAGTACGTGCCGGCATGGAATGCGGTATCGGCGTGAAGAGCTACAACGACGTCAAAGTCGGTGACAAGATCGAAGTCTTCGAGAAGGTTCAGGTTGCTCGCAGCCTCTAACTCGCGCACTTCAAGGGCCACGCCAAGCCGCCGCATGCAAATGCGCGGCACGGCGTCAGGACTCTAAACGCAACGCCCGGTCTGGCTTTTGTCAGGCCGGGCGTTTGCCGCTTTCAGACCCTTCGGGTTTCACCGTGGGGCAGTAACAGGTAACAAGACATGGCAAAAGAATACAGCCGTACCCAACGTATCGGCGATCAGATGCAGCGTGAGCTGGCACAGCTGATCCGTCGTGAAGTCAAAGACCCGCGCGTTGGCCTGGTCACCATTACCGCTGTTGAAGTCAGCCGTGACGTCGGTCACGCCAAGATCTTCATCACCGTGATGGGTCAGGACAACGCCGAAGACATCGCGCAGAGCATCAAGGTGCTCAACTCCGCCGCCGGTTTCCTGCGCATGCAGTTGGCCCGCGAAATGAAGTTGCGCAGCGTTCCGCAGTTGCACTTCCACTACGACGAAAGCGTCGTGCGTGGTGCGCACCTGTCGGCCCTGATCGAGCGTGCGGTGGCTGAAGACAATCAGCACCCGGTTGCGGCAGAAGCCGAAGACACCAAGGAGTAATCGGTGGCTCAGGTCAAACGTATCCGTCGTAACGTCAGCGGCATAATCCTGCTCGACAAACCGCTGGGGTTCACCTCCAACGCGGCGTTGCAGAAGGTCCGCTGGTTGCTGAATGCCGAGAAGGCCGGGCACACCGGCAGTCTCGATCCGCTGGCCACCGGCGTTTTGCCGTTGTGCTTCGGTGAGGCCACCAAGTTCTCGCAATACCTGCTCGACTCCGACAAGGGTTACGAAACCCTGGCGCAACTGGGCAAAACCACCACCACGGCGGATGCCGAAGGTGAAGTTTTGCAGGAACGCCCGGTGACCGTTGGTCGATCCGATGTCGAAGCGGTACTGCCGAAATTTCGTGGGCAAATCAGTCAGATACCGCCGATGTACTCGGCGCTCAAGCGTGATGGCCAGCCGCTGTACAAGCTGGCACGTGCAGGCGAAGTAGTGGAGCGCGAACCGCGTTCTGTTACTATTGCGCGCTTGGAATTGCTGGCCTTTGAAGGTGATACTGCGCGACTTGCGGTGGATTGCAGCAAAGGTACCTATATCCGCACCCTGGTGGAGGATATCGGTGAGCAACTCGGTTGTGGTGCTTACGTTGCAGAGTTGCGACGTACCCAGGCCGGGCCTTTCACGCTGGCGCAGACGGTCACGCTTGAAGAGCTGGAAGCGGTACATGCCGAAGGCGGCAACGAAGCGGTCGATCGCTTCCTGATGCCATCGGACAGCGGCCTGCTGGATTGGCCACTGTTGCAATTCTCGGAGCACAGCTCGTTCTACTGGCTCAACGGCCAACCGGTACGAGCCCCGGATGCACCGAAGTTCGGCATGGTACGGGTACAGGATCACAACGGTCGCTTCATCGGTATCGGTGAAGTGAGCGAAGACGGGCGCATCGCGCCGCGTCGACTGATTCGGTCAGAATGACCGGACGAGGGTGGCTGTTAACAGGCACGGTCACTTCCTCATTTTTAGATACAGGGATTTGTCCCTGGCCTGTTGAAGCTGTTTTTCTGAAACAGTTTCCTGATAAAAGGATTGCCTCATGGCTCTCGACGTTCAAGAAAAAGCTCAAATCGTAGCTGACTACCAGCAAGCTGTTGGTGACACTGGTTCGCCAGAAGTGCAAGTTGCACTGCTGACCCACAACATCAACAAACTGCAAGGTCACTTCAAGGCCAACGGTAAAGATCACCACTCCCGTCGTGGTCTGATCCGCATGGTAAACCAGCGCCGTAAGCTGCTGGACTACCTGAAAGGCAAGGATCTGGGCCGTTACCAGGCTCTGATCGGTCGCCTGGGTCTGCGTCGCTAACAAGCGATTGCGCTAGAGGTTGGTTGTCTGTCGTACGTCAGTGGGTTTTCCGCTGGCGTATGGCAGGCTCCCAGCCTCAAGTTTTATCTGGATACACGTTTTACCCTGGACAGGCGTTGGGCCGATTCCCGACATTGCCCAAGAATTTCGCAAGAAGACAAGTTCCCCAAGAGCCACAAAAGAAGGTAGGACACCGTGAACCCGGTAATCAAAAAATTCCAGTTCGGTCAGTCGACCGTTACCCTCGAGACTGGCCGCATCGCCCGTCAGGCCTCCGGCGCAGTATTGGTCACCGTTGACGACGACGTCAGCGTATTGGTGACCGTAGTCGGTGCCAAGCAAGCCGATCCAGGCAAGGGCTTCTTCCCTCTGTCCGTTCACTACCAGGAAAAGACTTACGCTGCCGGTAAGATCCCTGGCGGTTTCTTCAAGCGTGAAGGCCGTCCTTCCGAGAAAGAAACCCTGACTTCCCGACTGATCGACCGTCCGATCCGTCCGCTGTTCCCTGAAGGCTTCATGAACGAAGTGCAGGTTGTCTGCACCGTCGTTTCCACCAGCAAGAAGACCGATCCGGACATCGCTGCGATGATCGGTACCTCGGCTGCTCTGGCCATCTCCGGCATTCCTTTCGATGGCCCGATCGGCGCTGCCCGCGTTGCGTTCCACGAAAGCACCGGCTACCTGCTGAACCCGACTTACGAACAACTGAAAGCGTCGAGCCTGGACATGGTCGTTGCCGGTACTTCGGAAGCCGTTCTGATGGTTGAATCGGAAGCCAAAGAGCTGACCGAAGACCAGATGCTGGGCGCAGTACTGTTTGCTCACGACGAGTTCCAGGTTGTGATCAACGCTGTCAAAGAACTGGCCGCCGAAGCTGCCAAGCCGACCTGGACCTGGGCTCCACAGCCAGAAGCCACTGCTCTGCTGGGCGCTATCCGTGCCGAGTTCGGCGAAGCGATCTCCCAGGCTTACACCATCACCGTCAAAGCCGACCGTTATGCACGTCTGGGCGAGCTGAAAGACCAGGTGGTTGCCAAGCTGTCCGGTGAAGAAGGCCAGCCGACTTCCGCTGAAGTCAAAGCTGCTTTCGGCGAAATCGAATACCGCACCGTTCGCGAAAACATCGTTAACGGCAAGCCACGTATCGACGGCCGCGACACCAAGACCGTACGTCCTTTGAACATCGAAGTCGGTGTTCTGCCAAAGACCCACGGTTCGGCACTGTTCACCCGTGGTGAAACCCAGGCTCTGGTTGTTGCAACACTGGGCACCGCCCGTGACGCACAGCTGCTGGACACCCTGGAAGGCGAGAAAAAAGACCCGTTCATGCTGCACTACAACTTCCCTCCGTTCTCGGTAGGTGAATGTGGTCGCATGGGTGGCGCTGGTCGTCGCGAAATCGGTCACGGCCGTCTGGCCCGTCGTTCCGTTCAGGCCATGCTGCCTGCCGCCGACGTGTTCCCGTACACCATCCGTGTTGTGTCGGAAATCACCGAGTCCAACGGTTCGAGCTCCATGGCTTCGGTCTGCGGCGCTTCCCTGGCCTTGATGGACGCCGGCGTTCCGATGAAGGCACCGGTTGCCGGTATCGCGATGGGTCTGGTTAAAGAAGGCGAGAAATTCGCCGTCCTGACCGACATCCTGGGTGACGAAGACCACCTCGGCGACATGGACTTCAAAGTAGCCGGTACCGCCAAAGGCGTGACCGCGCTGCAGATGGACATCAAGATCAAAGGCATCACCGAAGAAATCATGGAGATCGCTCTGGGCCAAGCCCTGGAAGCGCGCCTGAATATCCTCGGTCAGATGAACCAGATCATTGGCCAGTCGCGTACCGAACTGTCGGAAAACGCTCCGACCATGATCGCGATGAAAATCGACACCGACAAAATCCGCGATGTCATCGGTAAAGGCGGCGCGACCATTCGTGCGATCTGTGAAGAGACCAAGGCTTCGATCGACATCGAAGACGACGGTTCGATCAAGATCTTCGGCGAAACCAAGGAAGCGGCTGAAGCAGCACGTCAACGCGTTCTGGGCATCACCGCAGAAGCTGAAATCGGCAAGATCTACGTCGGTAAGGTTGAGCGCATCGTCGACTTCGGCGCATTCGTCAACATCCTGCCAGGCAAGGATGGTCTGGTTCACATCTCGATGCTGAGCGACGCTCGCGTTGAGAAAGTGACCGACATCCTGAAAGAAGGCCAGGAAGTGGAAGTGCTGGTACTGGACGTGGACAACCGCGGCCGTATCAAGCTGTCCATCAAAGACGTCGCAGCAGCCAAGGCTTCGGGCGTTTAATCACCCCCACGCCTGACCGCTTCAACGTTGTAAAAATGCCCCGCAGTGAAAACTGCGGGGCATTTTTTTGTCTGTGAAACAGGGCATGAAGTTGCTGGCTTTCGAACCCGGTGCTAGGTTTAGCCCACCGCCCGTGTAGCTCAGCCGGTAGAGCAGCGCACTCGTAACGCGAAGGTCGCAGGTTCGATTCCTGTCTCGGGCACCATCCCCTCCGTTTATTTCACCTTTCTGCTCAAATCTTCAACGCTGCGTTTGAGCTGATCCAGTTGATTGTCCTGATCGCTGACTTCCCGCTTGAGGCTGGACAGGTCGCTGGCGCTCGAGCTGGAATTCGATCCGGCGCTGCGCTTTAGATCTTCCACCTGGCTGGCAAGCCTTTTCAGGTCGTTTTCCTGTTCGTTGACGGTGCGCTTGAGATCACTCACTTCGCTGGAGCTGGAGTTCGAACTTGCGCTCGAGCCGCTGCTGCGTTTGAGATCGTCCATCTGACTGGCAAGTTTTTTCAGGTGGTTGTCCTGTTCGCTGGCCGTACGCTTGAGTTCGCTGACTTCACTGGAACTGGAACTGGAGCTGGAACTCGACGTGCTATTGCGTTTGAGTTCATCCACGGCCTTGGCGAGGTTTACCAGGCCGGTGTTCTGTTCGCTGACCGTGCGTTTGAGGTCGTTAACTTCGCCAGCGCTGGAGCTGGAGCTTGAGCCGCTGTTGCGTTTTAACTCGTCCATGGCCTTGGCGAGGTTTTTCAGCGCCGTTTCCTGTTCACTGACGGTGCGCTTGAGTTTGTCCACTTCGCTGGCAGTCGAGCTCGAACCGGACAGCGTGTTCTTTTTCAACTCTTCGATGAGCCGCGCCTGTGCACTGACGGTTTTCTTCAGCTCTTCCAGATCTGCCGTATCGGTTTTAACTACTCTTTGTAATCTTTCCACGTCCTCGATACTGATACCGGATCTGACCATCACGTCTGTGCCGTAATAGTTGTGGAAAACGAGGAATTTATCGGAAGAGTTTGCGCTGTCGGATTTGTACTCCAGACCTGCTTGAACCGAATCGGGCATTGCCAGGGTGCCGAGAAGAAGGGCGGTCATGCCAGTTGCAGGCAGGATGGACGAAAGCTTGGAAAAATTGCGCATCACCGGGTTCCTTGTGAAGTGCCTAGATGGCACATCGCTATGACTTTACCTTTTGAATGTTGTTCCGGGGTAGCGAAGGAAAATTTGCAGAAAGCCCGATCAGCGGTTTTTTTGTAGATTTGATGTAAAAGTCCATATAAATCGTCGACCAAACGTCCTATATTCGGACGTTGAACACGTACCACTTTGCAGTTTTCAAATGATCCACGAATGGTTCTGAAGGCCAGACAAACCGGGCTTCACACGGTTTCTCTGCGTCAGAGAGATCCTTGATGATCCAGATCCATCTTCCATTCCCCCGATCAGCGAGAACGACATGACCGTTAAAGAATTGACCCAGGAAGCCAGGCACGAAGAAGCGCTGAAGAAGTACTTGCTTGAATCGCCCCAGCTAGCCGAAGAGATCAAAGACCTGCCCGCCGACGATCAGAAAGACCAGATTCAGTGGGCGTTCGAGGATGAAGCGGAAGCCCAGGGATTGCAGCCGTGGGAACTGACGCTCAAGTACACCTCGAGCCCGGAAGAATTCGAGGCGGCGCGCCTCGCGCTGCACAAGGAGGCGGCCGAGGTATTGGGCGTCGAGTGGGAAGAGTACTGCGAGATGAACAATCTGGTGGTCTGACCCTTGTAGGAGCCGGCTTGCTGGCGAAGGCGGCGTAACGGGTAAACCGCGTCGCCTGGATCGCCAGCAAGCCGGCTCCTACAGTTTCATGCCGTTCAGGAAATTTCAGAGGCTTAAACGCATCGACAGATCGACAGCCTTCACATCCTTGGTCATTGCACCAATCGAAATGTAATCCACCCCGGTTTCGGCGATCGGTAGCAACGTGCTCTCGTTGATGCCGCCGCTGGCTTCCAGTTTTGCCTTGCCGCCGTTCAGGCGCACGGCTTCGCGCATGTCATCCAGGCTCAACTCGTCGAGCATGATGATGTCTGCACCGGCCGCCAGGGCCTCCTTCAGCTCCGCCAGGCTTTCCACTTCGATCTCCACCGGCTTGCCCGGGGCAATCTTGTGCGCGGCGTTGATCGCTTCAGGGATGCCACCGCAGGCGGCGATGTGGTTTTCCTTGATCAGGAAGGCGTCGTACAAGCCGATGCGGTGGTTGTGGCAACCGCCGCAGGTCACGGCATATTTCTGTGCCAGACGCAGTCCCGGCAGGGTTTTACGGGTATCGAGCAGCTTCACCTGCGTTTCGCCAACGAAATCCGCCAGGTATTGCGCGCGCGTGGCCACGCCGGACAGCAATTGCAGGAAATTCAGTGCACAGCGTTCGCCTGTCAGCAGTGAGCGCGCGGGGCCTTCGAGGTGGAACAGGGCCTGATTGGGCTTCACCCGTTCGCCATCGCGCACCTGCCAATGCACGGCCACTCGCGGGTCCAGTTGCCGGAACACGGCATCGACCCAGGCGGTGCCGGCGATGACAGCGGCGTCGCGGGTGATGATGGTGGCTTTGGCCAGGCGTTCGGCCGGGATCAGCTGCGCAGTGATGTCGCCGCTGCCGATGTCTTCACGCAACGCACGGCGCACGTTGGCTTCGATTTCGGCGGTCAGATCGGCGAGACGTAGATTCGGCATAACGGGCTCCACAAACAAAGTGGCCCGATTATAGGGCCATGGCGCAGGGCAACCCAAGGCGTGAGAGACCTTCCGGTCGCTCTGAAACCTGTATTTGGTCGATTTGCCCGAGCAATTGGCGCTAAGCGGCGGTCAATCCGGAACGTCTGTTTCAATACGAAGTAAAGAGTCCGCTGGCAGACGGGACGTCTTTTGCAAGATAATGCGCCTTTCATTTGACGTCATAGCTTTGACGTAAATATGTATCCCGAATTTTTGAATGACAGCGGATGGGCAGTGTCCACTGTTGAGCGCGGTTGTGAGGCCGGCGCACCGAATCTACCGACGCATCACCGTTTCAGGAGACCAGGATGCACAACGACGGGAATGTAGTGCCTTTGCACAAGGCGCCTACCGATCAGGCGACACCTTCGCCGCTCGCCCGTGTGCCTGTGATTCTGCTTCAGGTTCGCGACAAGGCTGCGCTGCAGCTCAGGCATGGTTTGCAGGAGCTGTTCGATAACGCCGACGACACGCTGTTCGAAATGGCTGACCGCGCCCGAAACGATGTCGAGCAGAACCTCTTTTTCCAGGCCATGCGCGACTTGCGCCTCAAGCGCAAAAGTATCGAGCGGGTGTTTCTCGAACAATTCCTCGAGGCGTTTGTCGGGCTCGCCCGAAACGACACGGCCAGGTCTGCCTTGCCCCGGACACTGACCTTCGACACCTCGACTGCGCAGTTCGGCGATGACCTGGAGCGCAGCGTGGCGGTGGAAGCCATGGTCAACAAGGTGCTGAGCCGGGACGGTTTCGGTCTCGATCAACTGACCGCTCGGCTCAGCATGCTGCTGGGCAAGAAGCTGGTGGCTCAGCACAACCCGCTGGGCCCGGCGATGCTGTGTGACTATTTCATGCAGGCCGGGCGTAATCTGGGGGTGGAGATCAAGGTCAAGCTGATCATCCTGAAGCTCTTCGAACGCTATGTGCTCAGCAACACCGACGAACTCTATACCGAAGCCAATCAACTGCTGATCGCCACCGGCATATTGCCCGAACTCAAGCCCGCGCCGACGCGGCGTGCGACCGATCGGGCGGAGGCCAGTGTCCGTGCCGAGCCCCTCGAAGCCGGTATCGATCCCGGTAGCATGCCGGTCGACGACGGCGTGCAAGAGGTTTTCGCGGCGCTGCAGGAGCTGCTGTTCCACGTACGCGGCAGTGTCGCGCCGACGCTGGAAGTCAGTGGCACGGCCCAGCCGATTTCCACTCGCGACCTGCTGCGCCTGCTCTCGCATTTGCAACAATACGTGCCGGCGCCGGCCGCCCAGGACGATTTCGACCTGCGCAACCAGCTTGAACAACTGCTGACCCGGGTCAGCGTCAAAAGCGGCAAGTCACGCGTGGTGGGTGTGGCCGATGAGGACGTGATCAACCTGATCGCCATGCTGTTCGAATGCATTCTGGATGACCGCAATCTGCCGGATTCTCTCAAGGCGTTGATCGGCCGCTTGCAGATCCCGATGCTCAAAGTGGCCGTGCTCGACAAAAGTTTCTTCAGTCGCAGCAGTCATCCGGCCCGCCGTCTGCTCAACGAAATCGCCGCAGCGGCCATGGGGTGGGGCGAATGTGATGACCATCAGCGCGACAGTCTGTACCTGCGTATCGAGCAAGTCGTACAGCGCTTGTTGAACGATTTTGTCGATGATCCGGCCATCTTTTCCGAACTGCTGGCGGATTTTCTCGCGTTCACCAGCGACGAGCGTCGTCGCAGCGAGCTGCTGGAACAACGCACCCGCGATGCCGAGGAAGGCCGCGCCAAAACCGAAATGGCCCGTCAGCGCGTCGAACAGGCGCTGAACCAAGTGCTGATGGGCAAGGTTCTGCCGCAGCGGGTAGTGGCGTTTGTCCAGGAGGCCTGGAGCCAGGTGTTGTTGCTGACCTGTCTCAAGCACGGCGATCAGTCGGCCGAATGGCATACCGATGTGCAAACCATGGAACAACTGGTCTGGAGCGTCCAGCGCCATGCCGAACCTGACGCGAGCCTGCGCCTGTTGGCGTTGGTGCCGGGGTTGCTCAAGTCCTTGCGTGACGGGTTGAGCAGCGCGGCATTCGATCCGTTTGCCACCGGCGAGTTTTTCAGTGAACTGGAAAGCCTGCACGTTCAGCTGTTCGAACGTCCGGATCAGACACCGGCATCCACCCGCGAAGCCGATGCGCCGGTGATGGTGCAAGTGCAGGAAGAAGTCGTTCTGCGCACCGCCGACGAAGGGGTGGTGGCGCCGACCTCGGTACGCTTGCCGACGGATGATGCGAGCCTTGTTCAGGTTGATCAACTGCACCCGGGCTGCTGGGTCGAGTTTCAGGAGGACGAGGATCACACCCTGCGCTGCAAACTGACGGCGATCATCGAGGCCACGGGCAACTACATTTTCGTCGACCGCACCGGGATGAAAGTCCTGGAGCGCAGCCGTACCGGCCTGGCCCTGGATTTTCGCGGTGGCGTGGTGCGAATCCTGGACGATACCTTGCTCTTCGACCGGGCGCTGGAGTCGGTGATTGGCAACCTGCAGCGTCTCAATCGCGGCAAGTGATCGCGCGGCGGGGGGCTATCGCGGCATACTGGGCGCCAACACAGTCGACGTTGAAGGAACCTGTATGCAGTTGGACCCCGCGAGCGGTTGGTGTCAGGGCGTGAATGTCTGCCCTTCACCCAACTTCAATGCGCGCCCCACGGGCGAAATTTCCCTGCTGGTGATCCACAACATCAGTCTGCCGCCGGCGCAGTTCGCCACCGGCAAGGTGCAGGAATTTTTCCAGAACCGGCTGGATGTCACAGAGCATCCCTACTTTGAAGGGATCGCCGACCTGCGGGTGTCCGCGCACTTTCTGATTGAGCGTGACGGCACTGTCACTCAGTTTGTCTCCTGTCTTGAGCGTGCCTGGCATGCCGGCGTGTCGTGTTTCGACGGCCGGGAAACCTGTAACGATTTTTCCGTGGGCATCGAGCTCGAGGGCACGGATGATCTGCCGTTCACCGACGCTCAATATGAGGCGTTGACGGCCCTGACCTTGCAGCTGCAAAGCACTTTCACGGCCATCACCGCACAGCGCATCTGTGGACATAGCGATATCGCGCCGGGGCGCAAGACCGATCCGGGGCCGGCGTTCGATTGGGCGCGCTATCGCGCCGCCCTGGCTAAAGAGGAACAAGAATGAGTTTTCTGGTGTTGCTGTTGGCGGTGTGGATCGAGAAATTCTCGGCGTTGCGCCATCGGATTCAACGTGACGGCGGCTGGGTGCGCGAGCTGCACAAGCTTGAAGTCAACCCGCGTCTGGCCGACCGTCCGTGGTTGATATTGGTGATTCTGGTGTTGCTGCCGGTGGCGCTGCTGGGCTTGCTACTGGTGGTTCTGGAACCGGTGGCTTACGGACTGTTGGCGTTGCCGGTGCATTTACTGGTGGTCATCTACAGCCTGGGGCGCGGCGATCTGCTGGCCGGTCTCGGGCCGTTTCGCGATGCCTGGCGCCGGGAAGACTTGCAGGCCGCCGCTCACGTGGCAAAGCGCGACCTGGATATTTGCGCCGACAGTGGCGAACAATTGCTGGAACGGGTGGAAGGGCATCTGCTCTGGGAGGCTTACCAGAGCTTTTTTGCGGTGATTTTCTGGTACTTCCTGTTGGGTCCGGTGGCGGCGTTGAGCTATCGACTGCTGGCACTTGCCGAAGAGCATGGGCAGAGCCTGGCTGTTGTCGAGCGCGCCGCACAATTGCGTCACGCGTTCGATTGGGTCCCGGTGCGTCTGCTGGCGGCCAGTTTTGCGTTGGTCGGCAACTTTGTCGCGGTCAGCCGGGTGATGCTGCACGAACTGCTGAACTGGAACATCAGCGCCGCCCAGTTGATCGAGAAGGTCGGGCTGGTGGCCGGTGAAATTCCTGCACCGGTGGTCGGGCCGGACGGCATCAACAGTCTCGACCGGATCTGGGAATTGCTGCTGCGAGCGGCGGTGCTCTGGTACGCCGGTTTTGCGCTGTGGACCGTCCTTCCCTGAACACCGAGTCCCGTGTAGGCGCCGGCTTGCTGGCGATGGATGCGCCTCGGTGTTTGAGCAACACCGCGTTGATGCTATCGCCAGCAAGCCGGCTCCCACAGGGGCAGTGTTGGCAAGGCGCCTTGTGACCGGCAGGTCCGCTGCGAATGCCGTTAACCTTAAGTTACAAAACCTCCCGCCGATTTAAGCTATACAGAGATAGCACTGAATAGTGGCTATCTGCTGCCTGCCTGTGCCTGCCAATAAAAATAAGAATGCAAAGGGAGACTTCCAGTGAAGAGCTTGCTCTATCCCGCCGTCGCGCTAATGAATCGCCTGAGCTTCGGCATGAAGTTCAGCCTGATCAGCGTTCTGTTCCTGGTGCCGATGCTGGTGACCAACTTTTACCTGGTGCGCGATTCCTATCGTGAATTCCAGGGCACTCAGGTCGAACTGCAGAGCCTCGACCTGCTGGGCAGCAGCCTGACCTTGCGACGTGGCCTGGAAACCCTGAACAACCTGGTGCAGATCAACGTTTACCTTGGCCAGTCCGGCAAGGCTGGCAATGTCGAGACCAAAATCAGCGCCCTGGAACAAAGCGTCCTGGCCCGTCTGGAAGGGCTTGCTGCAATGACCACTGATCCGGAGCAGATAGCGGTTTTCGATGGTAAACGCGATGAAATGATCACTGCGTTCAAGGCCCAGCAAGCAGAAAACTCCCTGCAAAGCAAAAGTGCGCTGATCGGCAAATTGCTCGGCAACGCACAGATTTTCAGCCAGATCATCGCCAGTCAGGCCGGTTTGAGCCGGGACAGCCAGAGCGACATGCGTCAGCTCACTGAACTCATTACCAACGTCACACCGCCCGTCACCCAGACGTTGGGCGATGGCCGCGCGATGGGCGCCTACTCGCTGGGGCAAGGGTTCCTCAATTCGTCGTCGAGCACCCGTTTCGAAGAGTTGCTGGCGCAGATCGAAAAGCTGCAGGCCGAGTACGGACTGAAGTTGCAGGACGCGCTGGGCTCAAGCAAAGCGGCGCGTGAAACCTTGGCCGCGCAGGCCGAAAGCAGTAAGGCGACGCTGAAAAAAGCCAGTGAACTGTTCGAAGAACAAGTGGTGATGGCCGACACCCTCGATGCGCCGTGGCAGGACTTCTACGATCAGGTCACCGGCCTGATGGACCAGACTTACCAACTCAACGAAGCCACCCTGAAATTTCTCGACACCCAATTGCAACAGCGACTGGCCCAGAACCGCACGCACATGGTCCTGCAGGCCGTCGCGTTGTCGGTGGTATTTGTGCTGATCTTCTACCTCTACGGCGGCTTCTACGCCTCGACCCGCACCACCCTCAAGCGTCTTGGCGCGATGATGGACAAGGTGGCGGCCGGTGACATGACCGTGACTTTCAACGCCAACAGCCGTGATGAACTGGGCGAGTTGGGCGAGGTGTTCAACGGCACCGTGAAGAAAATCCATGACCTGATCGAGCGTGTCGGCCACACCGTCGGTGAAGTCGAGCGTCAGGCCGGTCAGGTCGAGAACGTGTCGGCCCAGAGTAACCAGGCCGTCGCGGGTCAGCGCACACAGATCGAACAGGTCGCCACGGCCATGAATCAGATGTCGGCCACGTCACTGGAAGTGGCTCGCAGTGCTGCGGCGGCGGTCAGCAGCGCCCACAGTGTCAACGACGAGACCATCAGCGGGCGCGGTCTGGTGGAATCGCAACAGGGCAGCATTGCCGCATTGGCCAGCGAGATCGACCAATCGGTGGGGGTGATCAATCAACTGGCCAGTGACAGCCAGTCCATCAGCCGCGTGCTGGAGGTGATCAAGAGCATCGCCGAGCAGACCAACCTGCTGGCGCTCAACGCGGCCATCGAAGCGGCGAGGGCGGGCGAGCAGGGTCGAGGTTTCGCAGTGGTGGCGGACGAGGTCCGGACTTTGGCCAAACGCACCCAGCAATCCACTGAAGAAATCGAACAGATGATCACCAAACTACACAGCGGTGTCGGTGCGGCGGTGAAGGCCATGGGCACCAGCCATCAAATGGCCAGTGGCACGGTGGGACAGTCGGAAAAGGTCCAGCAGGCGCTGGAAAATATCCTCGGCGCGGTAGGAATGATCGTCGACCAGAACCAGCAGATCGCTGCTGCCGTGGAACAACAGACTGCCGTGGCGCACGACATCGACCAGAACATCGTCGAGATCAACCGTGCCGGCGAGCGCACTGCCGAAGGTGCGCACCAGACCGAAAACGCCAGTCGGGCGTTGTCGGCTCAGGTGGTGGAATTGAAACAGCTGATCAGCGCGTTTCGGGTCTAGAGAGCACACAGAAACCAATGTGTGCGGGCTTGCTCGCGAAAGCGGCGTAACATTCAACAGAAATGTCGACTGTCACGCCGCTCCCACAGTTTTTTGTGCACTGTCTGTAGTAATTATTACCTCCCCGCGTCGGCAATATCCGGTTTTCCCCCAGGCTCTGGCATTTGGTCTTCAATGAAGGATGATCCACAACCCTGACCTACCCTGAGGAGGCTCGGTTATGTCCTTTGCTACAACTGGAATCCAGGGGCACTGTGCCCATTGCGGGAGCACGCGGCTACTCGAACCCTGGCAACTCAACGCCATCGCAATCAACGAAGCATTCTCTTGTTCCCACTGCCACAAAGCCTTGCAACTGAGCGACCCAACGCAGATCCGGCGCATCAAGTCCCTCGACTCACTCGCGATGTTGCGGGCGAGTACGTTGGTGATGGTTTGCACCGCGCTGCTGGTGGCGTTGGTGATGGAGTGGGTCGGGTTGCTCAGCGTGGTCGAGCAATTGAATTTCTCGCTGGTGGCAATTCTGATCTACTGCGGCGTTGTTCAGTACGCGAGGCATCGGCAGCACATCACGTTGATTCTCGATGCAGCAAAGGCTCACGCCGATTGACTACCAGTTGAACAGCTCACAGGCATTGGCCGTGCTCGCGGCGGCCAGTTGCTCAGGGCTGATCGCCATGATTTTCGCCAGCGCCTCGCAGATCGCCGGCAGATGCGCCGGGCTGTTGCGTTGACCGGGAAACATGGCCGGCGCCATGTCCGGTGAGTCGGTTTCCAGCACCACCGATTCCAGCGGCAGCTCGGCCAGCACGCGGTGCATGCGCAACGCCTGCGGCCAGGTCGCCGCGCCGCCGAGGCCCAGTTTGAAGCCGAGCCTGATGTACTCGCGGGCCTCTTCCTTGCTGCCGGCGAAGGCGTGAATGATGCCCGCGCGTTTCAACTTGAAGCGCTTGAGCGTGGCAATCACCGCCGCATGGCTGCGCCGCACATGGATCAACGCCGGCAGATTGAAGTCCGCTGCCAGTTGCAGTTGTGCGTCGAACAACGTCTGCTGGCGTTCACGATCGAGGGTTTCGATGAAGTAATCCAGGCCGATCTCGCCCACCGCACACAGCTGGCGGTGATCGGCCAGGCGGGTCAGCCAGTCACCCAGTTCGCGTAAATCTTCAGGGCGATGATCATCCAGATACACCGGGTGCAAACCGAATGCCGCGTGCAGATCGGGATCGCTCAGCACCAACTCCCAGACTCGCTGCCAATTGGCCTGATAAACCCCCAGCACCACCATCCGCCGCACACCGAGGGCGCGGCTCTCACTGAGCAGCGCCTGACGATCCTCGTTGAAGTCCGGAAAATCCAGATGAGTGTGGGTGTCGATCAGCTCCACGGTTCAGTCCTGGCGAATACGCTGCTTGAAGGTCCGCGCGATGGCCTGCACGCCGGGCTGGTAATCGGACTGCTCAATGGCCGCGAGGGCCAATTGCAGCGCTTTGTCGGCGATCAACTGGTGCTGCTGGGCCATGGCGTTGACCGGCAGTGGCAGGAAGTCCAGCAACTGCGTATCACCGAATGTGCCGAGGCGCAGCGGGCGGGTTTTCAGCGGGAAGTCGTGCAAGGCGTCGAATACGCCCTGAAGCAACACGTAGGAAGTGGTCACCAACGCATCCGGCAAATGACCCAGGCGCTGGAGCATTTCTTCCATCAACTGCTTGCCGCACTCGCGGCTGAACGATTCGCCGTGTTCGATGAGGATTTCGCCTTTGAACCCGGCCAGAGCTTCCTTGAACCCTGCCGCCCGCTCCTGGCTGATGCTCAGTTCAGGGCGTGCGCCAATCAGGGCGATCTGCTTGGGCAGCGGGTCGAGCAGGCTGCGCGTCAGTTGCAGGCTGGCTTCGCGATCATCGCTGATCACCGAGCAGAAATGCTCAGGCTCCATGACCCGGTCGATGGCGATGATCGGGATACCCTTGGCTTGCAACTGACGGTAACTGTCGTCACCGGTCGGCAGGCAACTGGCGACGATCAACGCGTCGCAACGACGGGCGCGGAACAGTTGCAGCAATTGGCGTTCGCTGTCCGGCGCGTCGTCGGAACTGGCGATCAGCAACTGATAGCCGCGCGCCCGGGCACCTTGCTCCAGCAGTTTGGCGATTCGTGCGTAACTGGGGTTTTCCAGGTCCGGCAGAATGAAGCCCAGCGTGCGGGTGTGCCGACTGCGCAGCCCGGCCGCCTGGGGGTTGGGCGTGAAGCCATGCTGCTCGACGACCGCGCGCACGCGCTCGACGGTGGCGCTGCTGATGCGTTGCTGTTCGGCCTTGCCATTGATGACATAACTGGCGGTGGTCACGGACACACCGGCCAGTTGGGCGATATCACTGAGTTTCAACTCGGGTTTCCTTGTTTGTCGGCCGACATTTTCGCCAATCCTACCCGATTCAGGCAGGCAACTATTGTCGCAGCCAATCCGACAAGTTGGACTTCAAGGATGGGACATTATCGAGTAACGTGCCAATCATTCTAGATTAAACGTTTCAGCAAGCGTATTTTCTACGTTCAGGTGCATTTTGGCCGGTTCTGCCGTGAAACCGCCAAAAGTGATGATTAAGCGCCTAAGCTGACTCATTCAAAACAATACCTGGCACCTCAAGGTGCCAAAAAGGAGAAAGCATGCTCGAGCTCACGATAGAGCAGATTTCCATGGGCCAATCGGCCGTGGACAAGTCCGCAGCGTTGCATCTGCTGGCACACCATCTGGTCGCCGATGGCCTGGTGGCGGAGGGTTATCTCGCCGGTTTGCAAGCACGCGAAGCCCAGGGCTCGACCTTTCTCGGTCAAGGTATTGCCATCCCCCACGGTACGCCGGAAACCCGCGACCAGGTGTTTTCCACCGGCGTGCGGCTGATGCAGTTTCCCGAAGGCGTGGATTGGGGCGACGGTCAGATTGTCTACCTGGCGATCGGCATCGCCGCAAAATCCGATGAACACTTGCGGCTCCTGCAGCTGCTGACCCGCGCCCTCGGCGAGACCGATCTGGGCCAGGCCCTGCGTCGCGCCGCTTCTGCCGAAGCCTTGTTGAAACTGCTGCAAGGCGCGCCGCAGGAACTGGCGCTGGATGCACAGATGATCGGCCTGGGCGTGTCGGCCGATGACTTCGAAGAACTGGTCTGGCGCGGTGCCCGTTTGCTGCGACAGGCAGATTGTGTGAGCAATGGTTTCTCCGCGGTGCTGCAACAGGTCGAGGCGCTGCCACTCGGCGATGGCTTGTGGTGGTTGCACAGCGAACAAACGGTCAAGCGTCCGGGCCTGGCCTTCGTCACCCCGGATAAACCGATGCGTTATCTCGGTCAGCCGCTCAGCGGCCTGTTCTGTCTGGCCAGCCTCGGCGAGGCGCATCAGGCCCTGCTCGAACGCCTTTGCGCGCTGCTGATCGAAGGCCGTGGCCATGAACTGGGGCGCGCCACCAGCAGCCGCAAAGTGCTCGAAGTGCTCGGCGGTGAACTGCCGGTAGACTGGCCGAGCGCGCGCATTGCGCTGGCAAACGCCCACGGTTTGCACGCGCGCCCGGCGAAAATCCTCGCGCAACTGGCGAAGAGTTTTGAAGGCGAGATTCGTGTGCGCATCGTCGACGGACAGGACAGCGCCGTGTCGGTGAAGAGCTTGAGCAAGTTGCTCAGCCTCGGCGCCCGTCGCGGTCAAGTGCTCGAATTTGTCGCCGAGCCGAGCATTGCCGCCGACGCCTTGCCAGCCTTGCTGGCCGCGATCGAAGAAGGCCTGGGTGAAGAAGTCGAGCCATTGCCCGCCGTGAGCCAGCAGCGCGAAGTCGTTGCGGATGTGGCTGAAGTGCTGCTCGCTCCGGCGTCCGGCAGTCTGGTCCAGGCCATCGCCGCAGCGCCGGGCATCGCCATCGGCCCGGCGCATATTCAGGTGCTGCAAACCATCGATTACCCGCTGCGCGGTGAGTCCGCCGCCATTGAGCGCGAGCGTCTCAAGCAAGCGCTGGCAGACGTGCGCCGCGACATCGAAGGCTTGATCGAACGCAGCAAATCCAAAGCCATTCGCGAAATCTTCATTACCCACCAGGAAATGCTCGACGACCCGGAATTGACCGATGAAGTCGAAACTCGCCTCAAACAGGGCGAAAGTGCCGAAGCGGCGTGGATGGCGGTGATCGAAGCGGCGGCGAAGCAACAGGAGTCGCTGCAGGACGCCTTGCTCGCCGAACGCGCGGCAGATTTGCGTGATATCGGCAGACGCGTGCTGGCGCAACTGAGCGGCGTCGAAACCCCGAGTGAACCCGATCAACCGTACATTCTGGTGATGGACGAAGTCGGTCCTTCCGACGTGGCGCGTCTCGATCCAACCCGCGTCGCCGGCATTCTCACCGCCCGTGGCGGCGCCACCGCGCACAGCGCCATCGTCGCCCGCGCGCTCGGCATTCCGGCATTGGTCGGCGCGGGTGCGGCGGTGTTGCTGCTGGCGCCGGGTACGCCGTTGCTGCTCGATGGCCAGCGCGGTCGCTTGCATGTGGACGCTGACACGGCGACCTTGCAGCGCGCCACCGAAGAGCGTGACACCCGCGAGCAACGCTTGAAGGCGGCTGCCGAACAACGTCATCAACCGGCACTGACTACCGACGGGCACGCGGTGGAGGTGTTCGCCAACATCGGTGAAAGCGCTGGTGTCACCAGCGCAGTGGAGCAGGGCGCTGAAGGCATCGGCCTGCTGCGTACCGAACTGATTTTCATGGCCCACTCGCAGGTGCCGGACGAAGCGACTCAGGAAGTCGAATACCGCCGCGTGCTCGATGGCCTCGCCGGTCGGCCGCTGGTGGTGCGCACCCTCGACGTCGGCGGCGACAAACCGCTGCCGTATTGGCCAATCGCCAAGGAAGAAAACCCCTTCCTCGGCGTGCGCGGCATTCGTCTGACCTTGCAGCGTCCGCACATCATGGAAGCGCAATTGCGTGCCCTGCTGCGTGCCGCTGATAACCGCCCGCTGCGCATCATGTTCCCGATGGTCGGCAGCGTCGACGAGTGGCGGCAGGCGCGGGACATGACCGAACGGCTGCGTCTGGAAATCCCGGTGGCGGACCTGCAACTGGGGATCATGATCGAGGTGCCGTCGGCTGCGTTGCTGGCGCCGGTGCTGGCCAAAGAGGTCGACTTCTTCAGTGTCGGCACCAACGACCTGACTCAATACACCCTGGCCATCGACCGTGGTCACCCGACCCTGTCGGCCCAGGCTGACGGCTTGCACCCGGCGGTGCTGCAACTGATCGACATCACCGTGCGCGCAGCCCATGCCCATGGCAAGTGGGTCGGCGTGTGCGGCGAGCTGGCGGCCGATCCGCTGGCGGTGCCGGTGCTGGTCGGTCTTGGTGTGGACGAATTGAGCGTGTCGGGCCGCAGCATTGCCGAGGTCAAGGCGCGCATTCGCGAACTCAGCCTGGCCCAGACCCAAACCCTTGCTCAACAGGCGCTTGCCGTGGGCAGCGCAAATGAAGTGCGCGCATTAGTGGAGGCCCTGTAATGGCCAAGATCCTGACCCTGACCCTCAACCCGGCGCTGGACCTGACGGTGCAGTTGCCGCGCCTTGAGCCCGGTCAAGTCAATCGCAGCGACGAGATGCACACCCACGCCGCCGGTAAAGGCGTGAACGTGGCGCAGGTGCTGGCGGACCTTGGGCATCAGCTCACCGTCAGCGGTTTTCTCGGCGAAGACAATCTTCAAGCGTTCGAAACCCTGTTTGCCAAGCGCGGTTTCGTCGATGCGTTTATCCGGGTCCCCGGCGAAACCCGCAGCAATATCAAACTGGCTGAACGAGATGGGCGCATCACTGACATCAACGGCCCGGGGCCAATGGTCAGTGAGTCCGCGCAGCAGGCGTTGCTGGATCGACTGGATCAGATTGCGCCGGGGCACGATGCGGTTGTCGTTGCCGGCAGCCTGCCTCAAGGCATCAGTCCCGAGTGGTTGCAGGCGCTGATTTTTCGCTTGAAAAACCTTGGCTTGAACGTTGCACTGGACACCAGTGGCGAAGCGTTGCGAGAAGCACTCAAGGCCGGTCCGTGGTTGATCAAACCGAACACCGAAGAACTGGCCGAAGTGCTCGGTTGCGAAGTGATTTCGGTCGCGGCTCAAGCCGAAGCGGCGAGCCGCTTGCACGCGCAAGGCATCGAGCACGTGGTGATTTCCCACGGTGCCGATGGCGTGAACTGGTTCAGTGTCGGCGCGGCGATGCATGCCACGCCACCCAGGGTCAGCGTCGCCAGTACGGTGGGCGCTGGTGATTCGTTGCTGGCCGGCATGCTTCATGGTCTGCTCAGTGCCGACACGCCGGAACAGACCCTGCGCACCGCCACGGCGATTGCCGCGATGGCGGTGACCCAGATCGGTTTCGGGATCGGCGATGCGACCCAGTTGGCGCGGCTCGAACAGGGTGTGCGCGTGCGCCCCCTGACAGAACAATAAGAGGGTTTGTCATGAAATTAGCCATTGTTACGGCCTGTCCGAACGGCATGGTCACCAGTGTGCTGTGCGCCCGTTTGCTCGATGCCGCGGCGCAGCGGCAGGGCTGGAGCACCAGCGTCGAAGTGGTGGACGCGGCGCACCCGGAACGCCAATTGTCGGCGGCCACGATCGAGGCTGCCGAGTGGGTGTTGGTGGTGACCAGCGTACCGGTGGACATGTCACGATTCGTCGGCAAGCGCGTGTTCCAAAGCACCCCGGCACATGCTCTGCAAGATGTTGAAGCGGTACTGCGACGCGGTGCTGAAGAGGCTCAGGTCTACGTCGCAGACGAAGTCGTCGCCGAACCTGTGGCCGTCACGAAAAACGCCCCGCGCCTGGTCGCAATCACGGCGTGCCCGACCGGTGTTGCTCACACCTTCATGGCTGCCGAAGCCTTGCAGCAAGCGGCGAAACGTTTGGGGTATGACCTGCAGATCGAAACCCAGGGTTCGGTTGGCGCGCGCAATCCGTTGAGCGCGACGGCGATTGCCGATGCTGACGTGGTGCTGTTGGCGTGCGATATCGAAGTCGCGACCGAGCGTTTTGCCGGCAAGAAAATCTACCGTTGCGGCACGGGCATCGCGTTGAAGCAAGCCGAGGCAACGCTGAACAAAGCGCTGGCCGAAGGCAAACAGGAAAGCGCCGCGACCGGTGCCAAAGGCCCGGCCAAACAAGAGAAGACCGGCGTCTACAAACACCTGCTGACGGGCGTCTCGTTCATGCTGCCGATGGTGGTGGCAGGCGGTCTGATGATCGCGTTGTCGTTCGTGTTCGGCATCACCGCGTTCAAGGAGGAAGGCACACTCGCCGCCGCCCTGATGCAGATCGGCGGCGAGACCGCGTTCAAACTGATGGTGCCGCTGCTGGCGGGTTACATCGCCTACTCGATCGCCGACCGCCCGGGGCTTGCGCCGGGAATGATCGGTGGTCTGCTGGCAAGCACGTTGGGCGCCGGTTTCATTGGCGGGATCATTGCCGGTTTCATCGCCGGTTACGCGGCGCAGGCGATCAATCGGTATGCGCGTTTGCCGCAAAGCCTTGAGGCGTTGAAACCGATCCTGATCATCCCGTTGCTGGCGAGCCTGTTTACGGGATTGGTGATGATCTATGTGGTCGGCAAACCGGTGGCCGGGATGCTTGCGGGGCTCACGCATTTCCTCGACAGCATGGGCACCACCAACGCGATTCTGCTGGGCGTATTGTTGGGCGGGATGATGTGCGTCGACCTTGGTGGGCCGATCAACAAGGCGGCCTATGCGTTCTCGGTGGGGCTGCTGGCGTCGCAGAGTTATGCACCGATGGCCGCGACGATGGCTGCCGGGATGGTGCCGCCGATTGGTCTGGGCATCGCCACGTTCATCGCCCGACGCAAGTTTGCCCAGGCCGAACGTGAAGCCGGGAAAGCGGCGTTGGTGTTGGGGCTGTGCTTTATCTCCGAAGGCGCGATCCCGTTTGCCGCCAAGGACCCGCTGCGGGTGATTCCGGCGAGCATCGCCGGCGGCGCGCTGACCGGTGCGTTGTCGATGTATTTCGGCTGCAAGCTGATGGCGCCGCACGGTGGATTGTTTGTGTTGGCGATCCCGAATGCGATCAACCATGCGCTGCTTTATTTGCTGGCGATTGTGGCCGGGAGTTTGCTGACGGCGGTGGTGTATGCGGTGGTCAAGCGGCCGGAGGTTGTTGACCTGGCAGTAGAGCCCGTCAGCGCATAACCCGTCATTGTAGGAGCCGGCTTGCTGGCGATGGCGTTTTTGAAATCGTCATCGCCAGCAAGCCGGCTCCTACAAGGTTGTGGCGATCACCAAAATTGTGGACGACTCTGATCCTGTGGCAGCGGGCTTGCCCGCGATGACGTCCGCTGACGGCGGTGGTGTATGCGGGTTGTTGACCTGGCAGTAGAGCCTGTCAGCGCATAACCCGTC